>JAWKVJ010000021.1:0-56107 GCA_041398085.1 Parvularculaceae bacterium | reverse complement strand
GCCAACTTCGACACCCTCTTCACCACCGAAGAAAGCATCGACGCCCTGAAGCAATTAATTTTTGAATTGGCGGTTCGCGGAACGCTTGTGCCGCAAGACCCGGCGGATGGGAATGCGGCGGAGTTGATTGAGTCTTTCGATCAGCAAGCTGTGCAACCCTCATTGCGAAAACTCGTCTCGAAATACTTCCAGAAAGGGCGTCTGACAAAAAACAACGGTTTACATACGATCCCGTCAAACTGGGAGTGGGTTAACGTCGCGAAACTCGGGCATAATTGGGGTCAGTCAGAACCAGAGTGCGAGTTCACCTACATTGACGTGAGTTCGATTGATCAGCGGGCTGGAGTTGTCGTCGAGCCCAACATCATAGAAGCGAAAAACGCACCTTCGCGAGCTCGTAAAATCGTTAAACGCGGAACTGTAATCTATTCGACCGTGCGTCCTTATCTTCGCAATATCGCAGTGGTAGAGTCCGATTTTGATCCATTGCCAATCGCAAGCACCGCGTTTGCCATTGTTCATCCGTTCGATGGCGTTGACGCGCAGTATGTGTACCGCGTTTTTCGTTCGCCATTTTTTGTAAGATACGTCGAAAGTTGCCAGACGGGCATCGCTTACCCTGCAATTAACGACAAACAGTTCTTTAACGCGCCATTCCCCCTTCCGCCTCTTGCGGAGCAGAAGCGGATTGTGGCGAAGGTGGATGAGTTGATGGCGCTTTGTGATTGTCTCAAGGCCCGCTTTGCTGAAGCGGCTGAAGTACAGCGGCAATTGTCTGATACCGTTACTCGTCGGGTCGTCGCCTAATGCGCCTCCGCTCCGTCTCGATCAGTCGCTACAAAAACCTCCAGGATTTTACGATCGACTTCGCCGGCGACGAATTCATTGACATTTTCGTCGGCAAGAACGGCTGTGGCAAATCCAACTTCCTCGAAGCGCTGATCGAGATTTTCGACCACATCTACACCTTCATTCCCAGGAACGCAGGCCCCGGCTTTGATTACGCAATCCGCTGGTCAATTGATGGGAAAGAAACGGAGCTTTCGTGGAAGGGGGCGCCGCCGCCGGACGTTGGCGTCATGTCGATCACGGTCGGCGACAAGAACTACAAGACATTGCGCCATGCGCCATTGCCGAAGAATATCATCGTCTATTATTCCGGCCAGAATGACACTGTTTCACAGCTCGTAAATCGTTATCGCGACAGCTATCGGCACTCTGTTAAACAAGCCAACGTCGCCCGCATCCCAGAGTTCATCAATATAGGCCCGGACTACAAGGCGCTGTTGCTCGCCATCATGTTGATGATGCGTGAGGAAACGCGCGCGCGGCAATTTCTTTGCAAAAAGCTTAGCATTGAAGGCGTCGGCGAAAAAACCGGACTGACGCTGCGTCGCCCTGGCATAGGGATCGTCCACCAGAAGCGCGCCTTCGACCCGTTTGAGGCGGATCAGCTGTTCTGGGGCGTCAAGGGCGTCGCGCGCGACTTTCTCGGCCGTCTGATGGAATGCATCACGGGTGAATTCACGCCGGGATCGCTTTATAAGCGCGATACGGACACTTACCGCCTGCAAATCGATGTCGATCGATTCCGCGAGCAGTTTGTGGATACGACGCCCGATGAGGTCTTTTGCCAGTTCAATGCGCTGCATGCGCTCGGAATGATCGAGGATGTGGCGATCCCCGTCCGCCTTGGAAACCAGGTCGAAGTGACCTCGCGCGCCTTCAGCGACGGGCAGTTCCAGTCGATCTACCTTTTTGTGATTTCAGAACTCTTCAAGAACCGCGAATGCATCACCCTGCTTGATGAGCCCGACGCCTTTCTGCACCCGGAATGGCAATACGACTTCCTGAGCCAGGTCCTCCAGATTTCAGAGGAGGCGGCAAAGACCAACCATATCCTGATGAGCAGCCACAGCGCCTCGACGATCGCCGCAAAGGTCGACACGCGCCTGCGCGTCTTTGAGACGAACGGTCAGAGGGTAATCCCAGCGGCGAAATGCAAATCAGAAATCATTGGCGCGCTTTCCGCCGGCTTGATCAATTTCACCGAAGACGAACTAAAGCTGAATATCGACCAGATTTTGCGAGATCATGACTGCCCGGTGCTCTTCACGGAAGGACCGACAGATCGCCTTATCCTGGAGCGTGCTTGGACGTGTCTCTATCCAAATGCCGCGAAGCCATTTGCAATTGAAAGCGGATACGGCCGCCAATTCCTCAGGACGCTTTTCAAAGACCAGGTGTTTCAAATCACGCACGCCGCTCGGCCGCTTTTCGCTTTATTCGATTTTGACGACGCCTTTGGCGACTGGCAACAACTCGGCGAACTTGTTCAAAATGATCCAAATCGTTGCCTCGCTCGTCAACGCGCAGGCTCGCAACATTTTGCGCTTCTGCTTCCTATTCCGGCGATCCCGGATGTGCGCAGGCAGGTTATTCGAAATGCGGCCGGCGAAAATTTTGGCTCCAATTCCCGCATGACAATCGAGCATTTGTTTTTTCACTGTCCAGAAGTCAGACCGGAATTTCGGTAGTAGATCGACCGGGAAGGAGCGAATTCCCGGAAGGCCGGAAAACCAGCTTCGCGAAGAACACGATCAATCAATTGGCGGCAGCGCAGTTTGAAAACACGAGACCAATCTTTGATTTTGTTTTGGCGCAACTGAATGCTGGCGGCGTTGGGGCGGCGCAATGAAAATTCGCGACCTGCCATCGCCCGTCACCGCCGCCAAAGCCGATTGGCTTCCATCAACAACTTGGCTCGGTTTCACGCCAACCGGCAAACGCCCGGATGCCAGCGCCAAATGCCAGTCGACTGTGGTCAGTCAGATTCGCAGCGGTTATGTTCTTGAGCGTATTACTGACCACTTCGGAAAGCCGAACGCAGCCTTTGCACAAACGGAACGGGTTGCGCGTGAGCAAGAAAGACACGCTGAATTCGCGGACAGCCTCGTCGCCGTCCACAGACTTCATTTTTCGTTCCGACCGCTGCCGGAAATCATCGGCTCGAACGAGTTTGAAGAACTGCAGGATATCTGGTCCGAGAACAATCAGCGCAATCGATGGTCCGTAGCTTTTCCGATAGTTGAATCTTACGAAATCATCGGCGCGCCGAAAGCGAAAACTGTATTTTCGCCGGAAGTATTTAAGCGCCATTTTCAGTACACCACTGCGGTTTTGAGGCCACTAGACGACGAGGCGCGGAGGGAGCTCGCCGAGCTCGAAATTGCGCCAAGACCTGCTGGCAATTTGTGGGTCATTCTTGAAGACGAAGCTCGGATGGCCGAGGGATCAGATATTGATTCATCGATTTCCGACCTCATCGACGATGACATGGCGTCCGCGATGGAAGGCGAATGCGAAGAAAAGCGCTTGAAAGCCCGTAGGCGAGCCGCATGGCTTGCTCAAAGATTTGTCAGAAAGCGGCGGAACGAAAATTCACTTCATTGCGACGACTGCGGATTTGATCCCGCTGCTCTGAGCGACATCCCCGACAAGCGCCGCCGATCCTGCTTTGACGTACATCATCGCGATCCGCTCGCTGAAGGAAAGCGGCTGACCACTGTTGATGATTTTGAGTTGCTTTGCCCAACTTGCCATCGATTGGCGCACATTCGGCTCAGCTTTCTGGCCGAGCGAAATTGAAACCAAATTGAGGCGTGGAAAGGTATGAACGGGATCGTCTATCTGCTCACCAATCCGGCAATGCCCGGCATCGTGAAAATCGGCAAGACGACGAATGAAGACCCGCAGGTAAGGTTCAATCAGCTCTATTCGACCGGGGTGCCAGTTCCATTCGAATGCGCATTGGCCGTGCGCATTGGCGACGAGGCAAAAATAGAAAGCGCGCTCCACGTCGCCTTTGGGCCTTATCGGATCAATCCGCGACGCGAGTAACACCCCGCGTCAATGCCGAGAATGAGGCCCAGATGGAGCCGGTCGATCGGGAGGCCCGCGAACGCTTAAGCCGTTTGCGCCGGCCGAACTTCAATTTTGTCGAAATGGGAATCCCCGAAGGCGCCAGCATCAAATGCGTGCGGACTGGCGAAACCGCCCGCGTCGTTGGCCCTAGAAAGGTCGAGTTTCGTGGGGAGGAGTGCTCTCTGACCCAGGCGACGAGAATCGCTCATCAATTGGATGACGGCTACGCAATTGCGCCGGGACCTCATTGGACGTTTGATGGTCGCTCGCTTTCTGAAATTTACGACGATACCTACGATTATCCTGACACCCCGTAGGCTCAATCACCGCTAAAATACTCGTCTGCGGCTGTCCGCTGTGCAGCTTCAAAGCAGGCTTTTATCAGGCGGGTCTTGATCACCTCGACTAGCTGGATAGCGGCAGGCTTTTCGGGCGGCGCGGCGGCATTGGATAAGCGAAACCGGGACGGTGCCCAATATCGGGCATCGCGGACCAATCTCCGCACATTTTGCGGAGATTGGGGCCGGTAATCTCCGCAAAATGTGCGGAGTATAGGAACGTCATTCACCGCTGCGCATGCCCCATCGTAAACCTCGGGTGGGGAAAAATTTTGTGCTCAAGGCGCGAATTCCACCCGCCAAACCCGCCCGCAAATTCCCGGGTAAACTGGCGAGTTCCCGTCCTGCTGGATGCTATATGGATGCTAGCGCCAATTTCACGGGCGCCAGAATCACCAATTGACATCTAAGTCATTGATTTTATGGTGGGCGCGACAGGGTTCGAACCAGCGACCCCTACGGTGTGAACGTAGTGCTCTACCACTGAGCTACGCGCCCGAAAGGCGGCCTCTAATAGCGGTTGGGGGCGCCCGGTCAAGCGGCGGCGTTGCGCAGAAGCGGCGAGCCTTAAGCGGCGCTCGCCTTGCCGGCGCGCATGACGCGCTTCCTCGGCAGGATGATGAACGCAGAGGCGCCGCGCCCTTCCTCCGATTCGATCTTGAAACGGCCGCCATGAGCCGAAACGATCGCGTTGACGAGCGGCAGGCCGAGCCCGAGCCCCTCTTTCGACCGGCGCAATGACATGTCCGCCTGGTTGAACGGCGTCATCGCCGCTTTCAGGCGATCGGCGGGCATGCCCGGTCCGTTATCGCGCACCATGATCGCGACCTCGCCATTTTTCATGACCGCGCTTCCAATCACAATCTGGACGCCGCGCGGCGCGAATTTCATGGCGTTGTCAACGAGCTTGCCGACAGCGCGCGCGATGAGAGCCCGGTCGCAGCAGATTTCGCTCGCCTGGTCCTTCAACATCTTCTTGACGTCGGCCTGTGCGAGTGAAAGCGCTTTTTCATAAGGCGAGAGAGCGAGCTCGATAATGTCTTCAAGCGTGCAGTCTATGTCGTTGAGCGCAATTGGCCCGGTTCGGGCGTCCGACGCGAGCAGCATGTCGGAAACCGAATTCAAAAGTCTCTTGCCGCCGTCAACGACATAATCGGCATATTCCTTATGCTGATGGTCGTTTTCGCGCTCGAACTGGTCGCTCAAAATTTGCCCGAAGCCGATAATGGCGTTGAGAGGGGTTCTCAGCTCATGACTCATGACGGAGAGAAGGCTGTCTTTAAAACGCGCACCGGCTTCAGCGGCGTCGCGCGCGCTTCTTAATTCCTGCTGATCGGCGCTCGCCTTCAGGACGAAGCGCACCGCCTGGGTGAATAGCGTCCAGTTGATCGGCTTTGCCAGAAACGACGTCGCGCCGGCGGAAAAGGCTTCCTCAACGGCCTGGGGGTGTTCGCTGCCCGTGATGACAAGAACCGGCGTTTCCGCGGTTTTTTCGTCGCTGCGCACGGCGCGGGTGAGATCGAAGCCCGACATTTGCGGCATGTCGACATCGGTGATGATGAGGTCGACCGCGCCCTCCACCGTTCCCTGCAGCCATTTGAGGGCTTCTTCGCCGTTTTCCGCCTCATGCGTTACATAGCCTGCAGCGCCCAGCTTGGCGGACGCCAGCTCCCGCATGATCGGGTCGTCATCGACAATAAGAACGCGCGACTTAGCGGCCATGATCGGCGCCTGGCTCCCCGCCGTGAAATAAGCTGGGCCCGGCAAATTTGCCGCCGGACCGGTCGGCATAGTCGTGAGATATGATTAACAATGCCTTGCGGCCGGGCCGCGAAAGCAATTTTCAAGCAATTTCAGCGATAAGCGACATTCTCGCCGCCTGAAGGAAGGACCCGCGCTTGTCCGCCCGCCCCTCGTCGCTTCGAACCCAGCTGATGATGCTGATTGTCGTCGCCGTATTCGGCGCGGTGGCCCTTGCGACATTCTCCTTTGTGTGGCGGGAAATAGAAAGCTATCGCGCCGAGCGCGCGCGCGAACTTGAAACAAACGCCGTCATATTCGCCGCGACGATTTCAGGCGAAGTGCGCAAGGGCGACCGCGCCGCAACGCTCGCCTCGTTAAGAGCGATCGCAGATTTGCCGCGCCTTGAACGTGTGCGCGTCGACCTTCCTGACGGAACGCGGTTCGCTGAACTCGGCAGTTCGATCGCGCTTGACGGCGATAAAAAATCGGGCTGGTTCGGCAACAGGGTGATTTCCCAATCTGCGCAAATTGTGGATCGCGGCGAGACCGTAGGCGAACTGACGATTACGGCCGATATTTCAGATCTTGGCCGCAACATTCAGGAAGTTCTGAAGGACGCCATTTCCGCCGCTATTTTCTCCGCCGCGCTCGGTCTTTTGATTGCGCTGCGCATGCAGCGGCGGATCACATCGCCGATCATCGATCTGTCGCAAGTGATGCGCGGCGTTCGCGAGCAAAATGATTTCGGGATGCGCGCCGAACGAATCTCAATGGATGAAACAGGCGAGCTTGTCGATGCGTTCAATCACATGCTCGATTCCATTCAGGAACGCGATGCGCGGCTCCTCGCGCAACAACAAAACCTTCAGAAAATCGTCACCCAGCGAACGGCGGAACTGAAGCTCGCCAAAGAGGCGGCGGAATCGGCGAACAGGGCTAAATCCGACTTTCTGGCGACGATGAGCCATGAAATCCGCACGCCAATGAACGGCCTGCTCGTCATGGCTGAATTGATGAGCAATTCCGACATGCCGCCGCGTCAGAAGCGCTATGCCGACGTCATCGTCCGTTCCGGCCAGAGCCTGTTGACGATCATAAACGACATTCTCGATTTTTCGAAAATCGAGGCGGGGAAACTTGAACTTGAAAACATCGCCGTCAAGCCGGCCGACGTCATCAACGATGTGATCAGCCTGTTCTGGGAGCGCGCGCAGTCGAAGCGCGTCGACCTCGCCGCCTATATCGGACCGGGCGTGCCCGATGAGATTGAAGGCGACCCGGTCCGCATCACGCAGGTGATCTCCAATCTTTTGAGCAATGCGCTCAAATTCACCGAAAACGGCACGGTCGTCGTTGCGGCCAAGCGAATTGCCTGCGACAGAGGCGAATGTTTCATTGAGTTCTCCGTAACAGATAGCGGCGTCGGCATTTCCGACGAAAAGCAGGCGAAGATCTTCGAGGCCTTTTCGCAGGCCGACCAGTCGACGACGCGCAAATATGGCGGCACCGGTCTTGGTCTCGCCATTTGCCGCAGGCTTGTCGAAGCGATGGGCGGAACGATCGGCGTCGCCAGCAAACGGGGACGCGGCGCGCGGTTTTATTTCAATCTGCCGGCGCGCGAACTCGTCAAGGCGCGAACGCTCAAGCGGATCGGCGAGAAGAAGAACGCCGTTATCGCGATTCCAGGAACGGCGACGCCGATCATGCTGGCGCGTTATCTCGATGAAGTCGGCGTTACGGCGCAAATCGTCGCCAGTGATGCGACGGTTGAAGATCACATCGCTTATGTCGACTATATTTTCGCCTCGCCGGAATATCTCAAAGCGCTTCATCAGATTTTGAGCGGCGATCCGACGACCTGGATCCCGGCGCGCATCTGTATCAGTGAGCTTGGCGATGCAGGCCCCGATGAATTGCTGCGCGAGGGCGTAGCTGAGGATCTTCTTGTCCGTCCGTTCAGCCGCTGCGATGTGTTCGACCAGATTGAACGCATGTTCGACGGGCGCTTGCGCGGCGCATCGGCCCTGAATGACGTGAAGGCGCAGGAATCAAAAGCGCTGCTTTTTTCCGGCGCGCGCGTTCTTGCTGCGGATGACAGCCCGGTCAATCGCGAGGTTGTGCGCGAGGCGCTAACGCGGCTTGGCGCCAGCGTAACCCTTGTCGAGGACGGGGCGCAGGCGCTCAAAGCCGTTGAGACGCAAGAATTCGACGCCATTTTGATGGATTGCTCGATGCCGGTGATGGACGGCTTCAAGGCGACAGAAGCGATCCGCACGCACAAAGATTCGCGTGTCGCCCGAACGCCGATCATTGCGCTTACCGCCCATGTTGAAGGCGGAAACGAGCGCTGGCGCGAAGTCGGCATGAATGATTATGTGACGAAGCCCTTCACGCTCTCTGTCATTTCAGGCGTGCTCGGCAAATTCATCAAGCCGACCGGCGTCGGCGCGCTAGAAAAGGCGCCGCTTGAGGCGCCGGCCGCGCCTATGGTTGAGGAAGATGCGCCGGCGCGATTTGACGAACGCGTCTTCGCCGATCTTCGCGCCATGCAATCGGGCGAGGTCGATCTTGTCAGCCGGGCGCTCGATCTGTTCGAAAAACATTCGCGCGATGCAATGCTGCGCCTTGCGCATGCCGCACGCGGGCGAAATGCAAAAGATATCGCCAGCGCAGCGCACGCGCTGAAATCGATGGCGTTCAATGTCGGCGCCCGTTCTTTCGGTCTTGCCTGCGCCGCTGTTGAAAAAGGCGCGGAGGATCTTCCGGCCTTGCCGACGTTATTAAAGCGCGTGCGCCACGAATATTCCGCAACGCTCGGCGAGCTTCCTGCTGTGCGCCGGCGCAATGCGCGCCGCGCCGCGTAGCGTATTTAATGAAACCGGATTGAAACGCGCACGCAGCCGATGACGGTCGGCATGCGTTCGACATAATAGGGGCCGAAGGCGGCGCTTCGCGACGCCGGTTCAAGACGCATCGGCGCCTCGCGCCAGCGGCGGATGACAGGCGCGCCGCCGAGCATGAAAAGCCCGAAAGCGCCGTCGGGCGGTCGCCGGTCGGCGTAATCGATGACGACGAGCGTGTCCTTCGGGAAGGCGAGGTCGACCGCTTCATCGTCGATAAAAAAACCGAACACTTTTTCAGCGCCAGTCGTTGTCGGAATATAATCGAGCGCCATGGCGTGGGGGTCGGTGCGCGCATCGGCGAGGAGGCGCGTTGCATCGGAAAGTTTGATAACCGGCGTATGGCGCAAGGGCCGGCGCAGATAGGCCGCCGCCGGGTGGCTGTCGGCCTCATGCTGGGAGCGCGCGCCCCCTGCGAGATATTCCGGCGAGACGCGCAGCGCTTCGGCGATCTTGGCGAGCATCAGCCGCCTTGGGTCATGAACGCCGCTTTCCCAATTGGCGACGGCAGGCTGGCTGACCCCGACGCGCAAGGCGAGATCAGCCTGATTAAGGCCCATATCCTTGCGGGCGGAACGAATGCGCTCGCCAATCGAGCGCGGTTCTTCAACAAGGGCGGCGTTCATCAGCAAGTCCCTCAAAAATATAAGCGATACTTATAATATATACTGATGAGTTTCGCAACGATGTTGCGATGCAACAAAAAAACCTATGAAGCTAAAGGGGTTGTAAAAAAAACAATATGGACAAATTTTTTGTTTCGTCTTGCAAAAATCAGAACGGCTTATATTGTCGCATCAGCTGTTCGGACAACGGCATCATCTGAGGTGAAGCATGTCGGATCTTTGCACGGATATGGGCGCGGCGCGGCTCGCCGCAAAAATCGAAGAATTTTGGCGCAAGAAAGGGTTCGACGTTCATGTCGAAATGAGACCCGAAGGTTTCGTCTCGACCATGCGTTCGGCGCGCACCGATGTCAGAAGCGACATGGTCAATGGCATGCCGCGCCGCATCGCCGCTGCGACCTGACCTTTAACGCCTGAAGCCTTCTGCTGTCCGCGCAATAAGGGCGGGCAGTTCGCCAAAACCGCCAAAGCGCGCCGCCGCAAAGTCTGCGCGCTCAAGCGGGCCGTAACCGAACTCGGCAATAATAACCGGCACATTCGCGGCGCGGGCTGCGTCGATGTCGTAATCGCTGTCGCCGACAAAAACGGCCTGGCGCCGGCCAGCCTCTTTCATGGCGTGGAAGACCGGGCGCGCATCGGGTTTGGCCGCGCCCGCCGTGTCGGCGCCGACGATCGCTGAAAATTCCGTTGTCAGATCGAGGGCGTCGAGAAGCGCGCGAGCCCAGGCTTCCTTCTTGTTGGTGCAGATCGCCGCTGCCGCGCCGTCGCTCTTGAGCGCGGCGAGCGCCGCGCCCATGCCCGGAAAGGGGCGCGAGGAAACCGCGATATTGTCGAGATAAAACCGCAGAAAATGCTCGAAATGCGGGGTGATGTCGTCCGGCGGCCGGGCGCCATGCGCGGCAAATCCCGCGCGGATCATCGCCTTTGCGCCATGGCCGACAAGATGGCGAACCCGCGCCGTCGGCAGTGCGGCGAGGCCATCAGCCGCAAGGACCGCATTCATCGCCGCGGCGAGATCGTCGGCGGTGTCGATCAGCGTTCCGTCGAGATCGAAGATGACGACGCAATCATCAAGGCGAGGGCGCATTTACAACTCCGGCGGCCCCCGTCAAAAGACGAGGGGTCTTGCATGGATTACGTCCGGGCGATCCGGATAACAGATGAGCGCTTCCCTATGAATACGCCTTCAATCGCCGCGGTCATACTCGCCGCCGGTCACGGCACGCGCATGAAATCGGCGACACCCAAAGTGCTGCACGAGATTGGCGGGCGTTCGCTCCTCGCGCATGCGATGGCGGGCGCCGCCAGCCTTTCGCCGGAACGTATGGCTGTCGTCATCGGCGATCACGCGCCTTCGGTTGGCGAGGCGGCGAAAAAACTGCGCGCCGAAGTTCATGTCGCCATCCAGGCGCCGCCGCGCGGCACGGGCGATGCGGTCAAACAGGCCGCGCCTGCGCTTGAAGGCTTCGAAGGCGTCGTCCTCGTTCTTTACGCCGACACGCCGCTTATCGAAGCCGAAATCCTTGCAGCGCTGGTGAAGGAGGTCGAGGCGGGCGCCGCCTGCGCCGTGCTCGGCTTCGCGCCGCTCGATCCGGGCGCCTATGGCCGGCTGAAGCTTGCCGATGACGGCTCGCTCGAAGCGATCGTCGAGGCGAAGGATGCAAGCGAGGAAGAACTCTCGATCGGCTTCGTCAATTCCGGCGTCATGGCGATTGAATCTGAATTTTTAAAGCGCGCCCTGCCGCAATTGAAGGACGACAACGCCAAGAAGGAATTCTATCTCACCGATCTTGTCGCCATCGCGCGAAGCGAGGGGCTTCGATGTTCCGCGCTTGAAGCGGACGAGGATGAGGTTGTCGGCGTCAATTCGCGCCTTGAACTTGCGGTCGCAGAAGAAATTTTTCAGGACCGCATGCGCGCCGCCGCCATGAATGAGGGCGTCACGCTGATTGATCCCTCAACGGTCTTTTTCTCCTACGACACGCAAATTGAAAATGACGTCGTCATTGAGCCGAATGTCTGGCTCGGCACGGGCGTCAGCATTGCGTCCGGCGCGCGCATCAAGGCGTTTTCGCATCTTGAAGGCGCAAGCGTCGGCGCCGGCGCATCGGTCGGCCCGTTTGCGCGGCTGAGACCGGGCGCTGATCTTAAAGAGGACGCCAAGGTCGGCAATTTCGTCGAGATCAAGAAAGCCGAGATCGGCCCTGGCGCAAAGGTTTCGCATCTCACTTATATCGGCGATGCGAAGGTCGGCGCAGAAGCCAATATCGGCGCCGGCGCGATCACCTGCAATTATGACGGCTACTCAAAACATCTGACCGAGATCGGCGCCGGCGCTTTCATCGGTTCGAATTCCGCGCTTGTCGCGCCGGTCAAGATTGGCGCGGGCGCTTATGTCGGTTCGGGCTCGGTCGTCACCAGGGATGTCAGCGAAAACGCGCTTGCGGTCGCGCGCGGGCGGCAGTCTGAAATTCCCGGCTGGGCGGCGAAATTCCGCGCCGCGCATGACGCCAAAAAGAAGGATTGAATGATGAGCGCCGACGCCCTCAAGCGCGCCGCCGCCGAAGCGGCGTTGCAATTTGTCGAATCCGGCATGGTGCTCGGCCTCGGCACGGGTTCGACCGCGGCGCATTTTGTCGATCTTCTGGGCGCCCGCATCAAAGAAGGCCTCACCTTCAGCGCGGTTGCAACGTCAAACGCGACCGAGCGTCAGGCGATCGGCGTTGGCATCGACATTATCGAGCCCGATGAAACGACGATCATCGATCTCGCTGTCGATGGAACCGACGAAGCGGATGGCGCGAAAAACCTCATCAAGGGCGGCGGCGGCGCGCTGCTGCGCGAAAAGATCGTCGCCAATGCCGCGAAGCGCTTCGTCGTCATCGCCGACGCGTCGAAAAAGGTCATGCAACTCGGCGCCTTTCCGCTCCCCGTCGAGATCGATCGTTTTTCATATGGCCTCACTGTTCGCGCCATTCGCGAAACGCTCGCCTCCATGGGTTATGAAAAAACGCAGTTGAAACTGCGCACTTTGCCCGCAGGTGACTTCTTCCTCTCCGATGGCGGCAATTACATTCTCGACTGCGCGCTCTCGCGCATCGCCGATGCGGCGGCCCTCGAAAAGGCGCTGGCGGCGATTCCGGGCGTTGTCGAATCGGGCCTTTTCGTCGCGATGGCTGACGAAGTGCTGCTCGCCGGACCGGACAGCGTAACGCGCCTCTAAGATTTTCTGATTTCACCTTGGCGCGATCAGAGGCGTCGGCGATTAGACTTTTCAGCGCCGTTCCTTACCTATGGCGCCAGCAAAAGGATAACGGGCGGCCATGAGCACATACGACTACGACCTTTTCACCATCGGCGCCGGCTCCGGCGGCGTCAGGGCTTCGCGCCTCGCCGCGACCTATGGCGCGCGCGTTGCGGTCGCAGAGGAATATCGCGTCGGCGGCACCTGCGTCATCAGAGGCTGCGTCCCCAAGAAGCTTTTCGTTTACGGTTCTGAATTCGGCCACGCTTTTGAAGAAGCGAAAGGCTATGGCTGGAATGGCGCCAAACCCCAATTCAACTGGGAGACATTGCGCGACAACAAGGATGCGGAGATCGACCGCCTCAATGGGCTTTATATCCGCAATCTCAAAAACGCGGGCGTTGATATTTTTGAATCGCGCGCGGTCCTCAAAGACGCGCATACGGTCCATCTCGTTAATGAAGGCCGCGATGTCACGGCGGACAAGATTCTCATTGCAACCGGCGGCGCGCCCTGGGTCGACAAGAGCGTTGAGGGCTTTGATCTCGGCATAACCTCCAACGAGGCGTTTCATCTCGAAAAATTTCCAAAGCACGTCGTCATTGGCGGCGGCGGCTATATCGCGATCGAGTTCGCCTTTATTTTCAGGGGGCTCGGCGCCGATGTCTGTCTCGTCTATCGCGGCGAGGACGTGCTGCGCTATTTCGACCGCGACATTTCTGTCGCCGTTCACCGCGAAATGCAGCGCGCCGGCATTCGGGTGATCACCAACGCCGTCTTCAAAAAGTTTGAAGATCTTGGCGGCGGCGAACGCCGCGTTCATCTCGACACCGGCGTTCACATCGATTGCGATCTCATTTTCTGGGCGGTTGGACGCAAGCCGGCGACGGAAGGGCTCGGCCTTGAAAAAGCCGGCGTTGAAACAACCAGGGGCGGCGCCGTCGCCGTCGATGAATGGTCGAAAACCAATGTTGAAAATATCTGGGCGGTCGGCGACGTCACCGACCGCGTTCAATTAACGCCGGTCGCGATCCGCGAAGGCGCGGCCTTCGCTGAAACCGAGTTCAATTCAACCCCCGTCAAGGTCGATTACGATATGATTCCCAAGGCGGTCTTTTCACAGCCGCCGGTCGGCTCGGTTGGCTATTCGGAAGGCGATGCGCGCAAGAAATTCGGCGCGGTCGATATTTACAAGACCGATTTCCGGCCGATGAAAAATACGCTTTCGGGCTCTGAAAGCAGGACGCTCATGAAGCTCGTCGTCGAGCAGAAAACAGACCGCGTTCTCGGCGTTCACATTGTCGGCGAGGGGGCTGGCGAAATGGCGCAATGCCTCGCCATCGCCGTCAAGGCCGGGCTGAAGAAGAAAGACTTTGACGATACGATCGCCCTTCACCCGACCTCGGCCGAAGAACTCGTCCTTATGCGGACGAAATGGGTGGAGGGAATATAGAAATCCGCGCCTCGTCTAGAAGCGTCATTCCGGGGCGTGACGAAGTCGCGAACCCGGAATCCATGCTCCCCGAACGAAAGATGGATCCCGGATAATGGCGTCGCCATTTCCGGGATGACGGGCTGGGTTGCAAGAAATAAGACCCTCGAAAAATCGAAAATACATTTTACTGGTGCAGACGCAGGCGGCGTTCGCGCCCAATCGTCGCCTAAAGCAAGTGTTTGATTTCATTGGATCCGCTGGTGAAGCACGCGCCGCATTAACCAAGTTTGAGCCCTTTTGGCGAAGTTATCCCCCTCTTTTGCGGCGGGTGTAGATTATGGTCGCAGGCTTTGCGCGCGAGCGCGGAATACGCATGCCGGCGGCTTTCGCTGGGGCTCTTTGACAAGTGAAACTTTTCGCGCGGGTTCGGCGGCTTTGCTGGCGGCGCGATGTCCGACAAGCGGATGCGCTCCTTTGCGCGCTGTTCGCCTTTCGCGCGAATTTCGCCGATCCGCCTTATACGGACAAACCTTCTCTATCCCGTATGGAACAAGGAAACATCCTATAGGCCTCGCGCCGGACGGTGCGGCTTGTGCGGACAAAGAAGGGCAGGGTGGGCCCTAATCCCTCAGCAATTCGTTGACGCTTGTCTTGGCGCGGGTTTTTTCATCGACGCGTTTGACGATGACGGCGCAGTAAAGCGCTGGGCCGCCTTTCGCCGACGGCGCTGAACCCGATACGACGACGGAATAGGGAGGCACTTCGCCGTAAAGAACCTCGCCCGTTTCGCGGTCGACGATCTTGGTCGAGGCGCCGAGATAAACGCCCATCGACAGGACCGAGCCTTCGCGGACGATGACGCCTTCGGCGACTTCGGCGCGCGCGCCGATGAAGCAATTGTCCTCGATGAGGACCGGGTTCGCCTGCAAGGGTTCCAGCACGCCGCCAATGCCCGCGCCGCCGGAGATGTGGCAATGTTTGCCGATCTGCGCACAAGAGCCAACCGTCGCCCAGGTGTCGATCATCGTTCCTTCGCCGACATAGGCGCCGATATTAACGAAGGACGGCATCAACACGACGGAAGGGGCGATGAAGGCGCCGCGCCGCGCGATGGCGCCGGGCACGGCGCGGAAGCCGGCGCGGCGGAAATCTTCTTCCTTCCAGTCGCCGAATTTCAAAGGAACCTTGTCCCAATATTGGTTGGGTGAGTTGCCGATGATTTCATTGTCATTGAGGCGGAAGGAAAGAAGCGCCGCTTTTTTCAGCCACTGATTGACATGCCAGCGGGTTGCATTGCCGCCCGAATGCGGTTCGGCGACGCGCAGCTTCCCGCTGTCGAGGAGAGAGAGCGCTTCATCGACCGCATCGCGGATTTCGCCTTTCGTCGCGAAGGAAATGTCGCTTCGCTTTTCCCAGGCGTCGTCGATGATTTTCTCGATCTCGGCTTTCGTGCTCATGCAGCGGCAGTCCTGGTTTTGGCGGCGCTCAAAAACGCCGCGAGATCATCCGTGATGTGATGAACATGGTCCGGCTTTTCGTCTTCCGGTCTTGCCGGCCGCTTGGCGGCCGGTTCATCGGCGAACCATTCAGCGGTCGAGGTGACGAGCACGGTCGTCATGCCGAGCGCATGGGCCTCTTCAAGATTATGCGCGAGATCTTCAAACATCGCCGCCTCATCGGGCTTCACAGCGCAGGCGTCGACGAATTTCAAATAGGTTTCGCGGTGCGGTTTGGGTGTCCATTCCGCCGCCTTGATGTCGAAGATTTCGCTGAAAAGATGCGAAAGGCCAACTTTCGAGAGGACGCGTTCGGCATGCGCGACCGATCCGTTCGTAAACACCGCGCGTTTGCCGGGAAGAGCCTCGATCGCCGCAGCGAGGGCTTTGTTTTCCGCGATAACTGAAAGATCGATATCGTGCACGTAATCGAGGAAATCATCCGGCGCCACACGATGCTCTTTCATCAGGCCGGCGAGCGTCGTTCCATATTTGACGTAATAGTCTTTCTGCATGCGGCGCGCATTGTCATGCGCGATGTCGAGCCGCTCGCAAATGAAATCGGTCATGCGCGCATCGATCTGGCCGAACAAATGGCATTCGGCCGGATAAAGCGTGTTGTCGAGATCGAAGACCCAGTGCCCGATATGGCTGAAATCAGCCGCCATTCGAACTCGCCGCCTCGTCTTCGGCTTTCTCATCGGGGGCGTTTTCGTCGGGCTTGCTTGGCGCGGCGACGAAATTTTTCGGAACGAAATCGTAGGTCTCCGATTTCGCGCCGCCAATATCGACGCGCTTGAATATCGCTTCGGTCAGTTCCTGATCGGCGCAGCTTGAATCCGACGTTGCGTCAAACCGCACTTCGTTGACGCAGAATTTGCGGTCGCCGCCGGCAAGCCGCATTTCGCCTTTTGGATTTTCAACGACGCCATAGACGTAATAATGGTCTGCGCCGAGCGCGCCCTTGACGATCTTGGTGCATTGGCCGGCATTAAGCCGCCACCAGCCGCGCGATTGATAACGGTTGTCGCCAACCGGTTCTGCGAGCGCCGACCAGACGACGTCGTCGGTCTTGTTACAGAAATAAAAGCCGAGCTTGGCCTCGCGCGCGTCGGCTTCGTCAATCATTGCATCGATCGTCGCATCATCGATGACGGCGCCGTCGCCGAGTTTTTTCTCTTTGCGATAGGCGGCGATGGCGCGTTGCGTATTGCGGCCGAGCGAACCGTCAATGCGGATATTGGCGAGATCGAGATCGTTGAGCAAGCGTTGAACGCCGGCCACTTCAGCGCTGTAGACGGTGAAATTTGCAGCTTCCGCAAAGTCGGTCTGCCACGATCCTTTGGCGGCGGCGGTCACTTCCACGTCGAAAAAATTTCGTTGATGGGTCGGGTCTTCACGGCAGACTTCCTGATTGCGGAGATTGAAGAAACCTTCATTCTCAACGCAAAGCGGCGTGTCGCCTGACCAGGCGCGCAAGGGGCCCTTATGGCCAGGAAGCGATTCGGCATAGACGAAATAACGCCCCGGGTCGGTCGCCTCTGTGAGAACGACCTTGCACTGGCCGGGACGAAGCCGCCACCAGCCGCGCGTCGCCAGCCGCTCGCCATCGACATAGCCAATCGCGGCTGAAAGAGCGTAACTCGTCTTGTTGCAAAGGGAGTATTTCGCCGCGGCGGGCGATGCGAGGGCGAGGCTTGCGCCAATCGCGGAAAGAAGGAACAGAACAATGTTACGCATGGCGTCGCCGCGCTTTCGTTACCGGATGCGCCGTCCTCTCGGCCGGCGCGCCGTAATTCACCCGAAACGGCCTTGAGGATCAAGCGTGGCTGAGCCTTTCGATGAGACCGCTGACGAGGCTCGCGCCGCCCATCGTCCCGCGATTGTCAAAGTGCTGTTTCCGCTGCCTTTGCCGCGCGCCTATGACTACCGCGCGCCTCATGCCTTGGCGCCCGGCGTTTTCGTCGAGGCCCCTCTTGGCGGGCGGCTGGTCAAGGGCGTCGTCTGGCCGGGCGGCCCTGACGGGCTCGACGCCGCAAAGATCAAGGATATCGCGCGCTTGCTGCCAGCGCGCCCGCTCGGCCGAGATGTTGTCGATTTCCTCGCCTGGGTGTCATCCTACACAATGTTTCCACCGGGGCAGGTCTTGCGGCTTTTGATGCGTTCGGGCGACGCGCTTGAAGCGCCGCCGGCCGTCGCCGCCTGGGGCGCGACCGGCAAGGAGCCGCCGCGGCTCACTGAAAAGCGCAAAGCCGCGCTTGATTGCCTTGCTGACGGCGCGGTGATGACGGCCGCTGAAATTACTGCTTCATGCGGCGCCAGCGCCGCCGTCGTCAGGGGGCTCGCGGACGCAGGCGCCGTTGAAAAAATCCTTGTCGATCCCGACCCGCCATTCGTTGCGCCTGATATTACGCGCCGCGGCGTTGAGTTGTCCGACGAACAAAAACGCGCTGCGGAAAAGCTGTGCGGATTTGCCGGCCGCGAAGGAACCGTTCTCCTCGACGGCGTGACCGGTTCGGGGAAAACGGAAGTCTATCTCGAAGCGGCCGCAAAAACGCTGCGCCGCGATGAACAGGCGCAGGTTCTGATCCTGTTGCCGGAGATTTCGCTGACGCTCGCCTTTCTGAAACGGGTTGAGGCGCGGTTTGGCGCTGAGCCGGCGCTCTGGCATTCAGACATGACGGCGGCGGCGCGGCGGCGCGTCTGGCGGCGCGTCAATGACGGCGGCGCGCGGCTTGTCATCGGCGCGCGCTCTGCGCTCTTTCTTCCCTTCGCGAAACTGAAACTGATCATTGTCGATGAAGAGCACGAGACCGCTTACAAGCAGGAAGACGGCGTCATCTATCAGGCGCGCGACATGGCGGTTGCGCGCGGCGTGCGCGGCGGCTTTCCGGTCATTCTCGCCTCAGCAACGCCGTCGCTTGAAAGCGTCGTCAATGTCGAGCAAGGTCGATACGAACTTGTCCGGCTGCCGTCGCGTTTTGGCGAGGCGGGCTTGCCGAAGATAACGCTTGTCGACATGCGCCATGACGGCGCTGAAGCCGGCAAATGGTTGTCGCCTGCGCTTGTTTCCGCTGTCGATGCGCGCCTCGCGGCAAAAGAGCAATCGCTCCTCTTCATCAATCGCCGCGGCTATGCGCCGGTGACGATCTGCCGCCGCTGCGGTCATCGCATGAAATCGCCAATGGCCGATGCGTTTCTTGTCGAACACCGGTTTGAGAATCGGCTTGTGTGCCACCATTCCGGATTCTCAATGCCGAAACCTGCGGCGTGTCCCGCCTGCAATGCTGTCGATTCGCTTGCTGCATGCGGTCCTGGCGTTGAGCGCGTCGCCGAGGAAGTCACGGCCCGCTGGCCGGATGCGCGCAGCGCCGTTCTGTCGTCGGATCTTGTCCGTTCGCCCGTTGAAATGCGCAGGCTGCTGGACGCGATGCGCGAGAATGAAATCGACATTCTTGTTGCGACGCAGATGATCGCGAAGGGGCATCATTTTCCAAATCTCACGCTGGTCGGCGTCGTCGATGCGGATATGGGCCTTGCCGGCGGCGATCTTCGCGCCGCGGAGCGCACCTATCAGCTTCTTAGCCAGGTCTCCGGCCGTGCCGGCCGTGAAGAACGCGAAGGCGAGGCGCTATTGCAAACCTATCTGCCGGATTCGCCGGTTTTTCAGGCGCTTGAGAACGCCGATCGCGACGCCTTTCTGGAAGCTGAAGCGGCGGGCCGCGCCGAGCTTGGATTTCCTCCTTACGGACGGCTCGCCGTCCTGCATCTTCGTTCAGAAAACGAAAAACTGTTGCGGGAGATTGCCGACGCGCATCGCGAGGCGTTGTTCGCCGCCGACGGCGTGATGGTCTGGGGCCCGGCGCCGGCGCCGATCTACCGGCTTCGCGGCGTCGCTCGTCTTCGCTTTATTATCAAGACAAGGCGCGACGTGAATGTCCAATCGTTCATCGACGCATGGATCGAAAAGGTGCGAATTCCGGCGGCTGTTCGGCGCGTGATCGATATCGACCCCTACAACTTCATTTAGATATTGCGGGCGTAATCGATAAAAAATCGAAATTACCGCCGTTGCTGAAGTTCGCCTTCGGCAATTTCTTCAACCAGGCGCGCATTGTCGGACCAAAGCCTTCCGTGCTTTGAAAAGGCGGATCTCGCCGCTTTACCATATTGATCGCGAAGATCTTTGCTTTCGATCAGCGCATCGAGCGCCGCCGCGAACGAGGCCTCATCATCCGGCTCGAACAGCAGAGCGGCTTGTTCATCGCCAATCGTTTCGATGATATTTTCCATGCGCGGCGCGACGATCGCCCGTCCCGCAGCGAGATATTCAACGAGCTTCAACGGTGATGAATAAGGGGTCGCAGCCGGCTGAAGCGCGATGTCAAAGCTTGCGATATGGGCGGGCGCTTCATCCCTCTGGATGACGCCGGTTATCACCAATTTTTCAGTAACGCCGTGTTTACGCGCCATCGCGCGCAGTTCCGCGCAAGCATCGCCATCGCCGACAATCAAGAGACGCAAATACCTGTCTCGCCTGGCGGCGAGATAGCGAATAACCATGTCGAGCCGATGCCAGTCGCGAACGAAGCCCGCAAAGCCGAGTATAATGGCGTCCCCAAGACCATATCGTTGGCGGATCTTGCGTGCGTCATGTTGTTTGGTGAAATCGCTGTCGACGGCGTTGCCGACGATTGTGATTTTTTCTGCAGGAACGCCGGCCTCTTCGATCAGCCGGGCAAGCGCATTGGTGACCGGTAAAATGCGGTCCGCGCTGCGCCAGACATGCGCCTCGTTTTTAGCCGCTGACCCGGTGAATGTGAGGCCGCCATATTTTGCGCGCTCACTGGCGAGCGGTGCATTCACTTCAAGGAGCAATGGAATATTTCGCGCACGCGCAAGGCGAATGCCGGCGTTATAAAAAAGGCTGTATCGCTCGTATATTATGTCCGGCGCAAACCTGCGGGCGTGTTTTTCGAGCTTTGGAAAAGAAGCGATCGAATAGCCGCGCTCGGCCGCTTCATGAAACGGCGCGGGTATGATGCGCCTTATGGCGTTGGCTCCAGCCTTTGCGTCGAGCGGCCGAACTGAATGACCGTCGGTCTCACCCGGGCCGGCGATCTCCACTTCATGCCCGCGGTCTCGGAGCGCGTCCGTGAGCGCTTTGATATGGAGATATTGTCCATCCGCCGATTTCGTCCGGTGTGAATATAATATCTTCATGCGTGTTCGGCGCGGCCTCCCATTGGCGGCGAGCGTTGGCTGAGCCTCGATGTTCAGTCAAACCGAATTGCGCCCGCCTTCGCTGACGGCGAAAAAGGCCCCTGCGGCAAAGGGTTGCGGTTCGATGGCGGGCGCTTTTCACAGCTCCGGTCTTTGTTGCGTCGCCGCGAGGCCCATGCTATGCCCCCGCGAACTCGCGTAGAGGGGCTGTTTGCGCGCGCCGCGTCCGCCTCAATTTCGCTGTAAATTCAACGACTTGGGCGCATCGTTGGCGCCTTGCAGACGGGAGCCTCATAGCCCTCATGTCTTCGGAAGCTGCAACCTCGCCGTCCGTTTCGGGCGCCGCCGGGCGTTATGCTGAGGCGCTGTTCGAGCTTGCTCTGGAGCAAGGGGCGATAGAGACCGTCGAGAAGGACCTGAAAGCGCTTGCGGCGACGGCGGCGAAATCGAGCGATTTCGGCGATTTTCTGGTCAGCCCGGTCTATGGCGCTGAGGACAAGGCCAAGGCGATAGACGCGATTGCGGCGAAGGCTGAAGTCTCGGCGCTGACAAGAAATTTCCTCGGGGTGGTGGCTGCGAACCGGCGGCTCTTTGCGCTCCCTGGCATGATCGCCGCGTTTGAGCGAAGGCTCGCCGACCATCGCGGCGAAATCTCGGCTGAAGCAATTGCCGCTTCGCCATTGAATGACGAACAACAAAAACGCTTGCGCGGTGAAATCGAACGCGTCGTCGGCAAGGCGGTCAATCTTTCCGTGAAGGTCGATCACGACCTGCTCGGCGGCATGATCGTGAAAGTCGGCTCGAAGATGATCGACTCGTCGCTAAAGACAAAACTCAATCGACTGAAATCCGTGATGAAAGAGGCTTGATCCAATGGAGCTCAACGCGGCTGAAATTTCTTCAATCCTGAAGCAGCAGATCAAGGACTTCGGCAAGGACGCCGAAGTCTCCGAGATCGGTCAGGTTCTCTCTGTCGGCGACGGCATCGCGCGCGTTTATGGTCTCGACAATGTTCAGGCCGGCGAGATGGTTGAATTCGCCAATGGCGTCAAAGGCATGGCGCTGAACCTTGAACAGGACAATGTCGGCGTCGTTATCTTCGGCGAAGACCGCGAGATCAAAGAAGGCGACACCGTCAAGCGCACGCAGACAATCGTCGACGTGCCTGTCGGCAAAGGCCTTCTCGGCCGCGTTGTCGATCCGCTCGGCAATCCGATTGACGGCAAGGGCCCGATTGAAGCGGCCGAGCGCCGCGTCGTCGATGTCAAAGCCCCCGGCATTCTGCCGCGGAAATCCGTGCACGAGCCGATGCAGACCGGCATCAAGGCCGTTGACGCGATGATCCCGATCGGCCGCGGCCAGCGTGAACTTGTCATCGGCGACCGCCAGACCGGCAAGACCGCGATCTGCATTGATACGATTTTGAATCAGAAAGACGTCAACGCGACGGGCGACGAGTCAAAGAAGCTTTATTGCGTTTATGTCGCTGTCGGCCAGAAGCGGTCGACCGTCGCGCAGATCGTCAAGACGCTCGAAGACAATGGCGCGATGGAATACTCAATCGTCGTCGCCGCGACAGCCTCGGAGCCGGCGCCGCTGCAGTTCCTCGCGCCGTTTGCCGGTTGCGCCATGGGTGAATATTTCCGCGACAATGGCATGCATGCGCTGATGATCTATGACGATCTTTCAAAGCAGGCCGTCGCTTATCGCCAGATGTCGTTGCTGTTGCGCCGTCCGCCAGGACGCGAAGCCTATCCGGGCGACGTTTTCTACCTCCATTCGCGCCTCTTGGAGCGCGCCGCCAAACTCAATGAGGACAATGGCTCGGGTTCTCTGACGGCGCTGCCGATCATCGAAACGCAGGCGAACGACGTTTCCGCCTACATCCCAACCAACGTCATCTCGATCACTGACGGTCAGATTTTTCTTGAAACCGACCTTTTCTATCAGGGCATCCGCCCGGCGGTGAACGTTGGCCTTTCGGTGTCGCGCGTCGGCTCCTCGGCGCAGATCAAGGCGATGAAACAGGTTGCGGGCAAGATCAAAGGCGAACTTGCACAGTATCGCGAACTCGCCGCGTTCGCGCAGTTCGGCTCCGACCTCGACGCGACAACGCAGCGCATCCTCAATCGCGGCGACCGCCTCACCGAATTGATGAAGCAGCCGCAGTTCTCGCCGCTTCAGGTCGAAGAGCAGGTTTGCGTAATTTTCGCTGGCGTTCGCGGTTATCTCGACAAGCTCGCCAAGAATCGCGTGCAGGATTTCGAAAAGGAATTCCTGCGCGACCTTCACGGCGCCCATGGCGATTTGCTGGCGCGCATCCGCGACACCGGCAAGCTCGATGAGAATGACGAGAAAAAGCTCGTCGAAATCCTCGATGCTTTCGTCAAGAAATTCGCCTAACTTTCCGAGCGGGACATGCCGAGCCTTAAGGACCTTAAAAACCGGATCGCTTCGGTCAAATCGACCAAGAAGATCACCAAGGCCAAGCAGATGGTCGCGGCTGCGAAGCTGCGCCGCGCCGAAGAGCGCGCGACAGCGGCGCGTCCTTATACGGAGCGGATGGAGGCGGTTCTCGCCAATCTCGCCGCGTCTTCAAAGGGGAGCCCCAACGCGCCGAAATTGCTGGCCGGCACGGGTGAAAATCGCACGCATCTTTTGATCGTTGCGACGGCTGACAAAGGCCTTTGCGGCGCATTCAACTCGTCGATCGTTCGCCTCGCGCGCGAAACGCTCGTGAGGCTTCAGGGCGAGGGTAAGACGGTCAAGATCGTAACGGTCGGCCGCAAGGGCTTTGATCAGCTGAAACGTCTTTACGGCGAACTCATTATTCACCGGGTCAATTTCGTCGATATCAAGCAGGTCGGCTTCAAAGAAGCGCAGGACATCGCCGAAAAAGTATTGGAGATGTTCGCCGACGAGCAATTCGACGTCGCGACATTGTTCTATGGAAAGTTCAAGAGCGTCGTCAGCCAGATCCCGACGGCGCAGCAGATTATTCCGGCGACCGCGCCGGAAGGCGTCGAGCCGCCAGATCTCAAGGGCGCCATTTACGAATATGAGCCTGAAGAAGACGAAATCCTGAAAGCGCTGCTTCCAAGATATGTCTCGGTGCAGATTTTCCGGGCCCTTCTGGAAAATGTCGCGTCGGAACAGGCCGCGTCGATGACTGCGATGGATAACGCCACGCGCAACGCCGGCGATATGATCGACAAGCTGACGCTTCAATATAACCGCGCCCGCCAGGCGCAGATCACCAAAGAACTCATCGAAATCATTTCGGGCGCCGAGGCGCTCTAGAAACGCCGTCCAACGAAGGAAGAACAAGTCATGAGCAAGGAAGGTCGCATCAGCCAGGTTATCGGCGCCGTCGTCGACGTCGTTTTCGACGACCACCTGCCGGCGATTTTGAACGCGCTTGAAACCGAAAATCACGGCAACCGCCTGGTTCTCGAGGTCGCGCAGCATCTTGGCCAGAACGCAGTCCGCACAATCGCGATGGACTCAACGGAAGGTCTCGTTCGCGGCCAGACGGTCAAGGACACTGGCTCCGCCATCTCCGTTCCGGTCGGCGAAGGCACGCTCGGCCGCATCATGAATGTCATTGGCGAGCCAGTGGATGAGGCGGGGCCGATCCCGCATGACACCAAGCGTGCGATCCATCAGGAAGCGCCGCCCTTCATCGAACAGTCGACGGAAGCTGAAGTTCTCGTCACCGGCATCAAGG
Source organism: Parvularculaceae bacterium (assembly GCA_041398085.1). Lineage (GTDB taxonomy): Bacteria > Pseudomonadota > Alphaproteobacteria > Caulobacterales > Parvularculaceae > Amphiplicatus. Next base: position 31,451 of record JAWKVJ010000021.1, on the reverse strand, counting down.
TTGTCGATCTTCTCTGCCCTTACGCCAAGGGCGGCAAGATCGGCCTTTTCGGCGGCGCGGGTGTCGGCAAGACTGTGCTCATCATGGAGCTCATCAACAACATCGCGAAGGCGCATGGCGGCTACTCGGTGTTCGCCGGTGTTGGCGAGCGCACGCGCGAAGGCAACGATCTTTATCACGAGATGATCGAATCGAAGGTCAACATGGACCCTAAAGAGCATGGCGGAAGCGCCGCCGGCTCAAAAGCGGCCCTTGTTTACGGCCAGATGAACGAGCCGCCGGGCGCGCGGGCCCGCGTTGCGCTCTCAGGTCTGACGGTTGCGGAATATTTCCGCGATCAGGGGCAGGACGTTTTGTTCTTCGTCGACAATATTTTCCGCTTCACGCAGGCGGGTTCGGAAGTGTCGGCGCTTTTGGGCCGCATTCCTTCGGCGGTCGGCTATCAGCCGACGCTCGCGACAGACATGGGCCAGATGCAGGAACGCATCACAACGACGACCAAAGGCTCGATCACCTCGGTGCAGGCGATTTACGTGCCGGCCGACGACTTGACCGACCCGGCGCCGGCGACGTCGTTCTCGCACCTTGACGCGACGACGGTTCTGAACCGCGCGATTGCCGAAAAAGGCATCTATCCTGCTGTCGACCCGCTTGATTCGACCTCGCGCATTCTCGATCCGCGCGTTATTGGCGAAGACCACTACGAAGTTGCGCGTGCCGTGCAGGGCATTCTTCAGCGTTACAAGGCGCTGCAGGACATCATCGCGATCCTCGGCATGGACGAGCTTTCCGAAGACGACAAACTCGTTGTCGCGCGCGCCCGCAAGGTCGAGCGCTTTCTGTCGCAGCCATTCCACGTTGCGGAAGTCTTCACCGGTTCGCCGGGCAAGCTTGTTTCGCTTGAAGACACGATCAAGGGCTTTAAAGGCCTCGTCGCTGGCGAATATGACCACCTGCCGGAAGCGGCTTTCTATATGGTCGGCACGATCGACGAGGCGATTGAAAAAGCGCAGCGCCTCGCGGCGGAAGCGGCCTAAGGAAGGGCGATGGCTGGCAAGCTCCACTTCTCGCTCGTTTCCCCTGAAAGAGAGGTTCTTTCAGGGGAGTATGACATGGTCGAGGCGCCGGGCGTTGAAGGCGCGTTCGGCGTGTTGCCGAACCATGCGCCTTTCATGACCGTGCTGGCGCCGGGCGTCGTTATCGTCAGGGACGGCGACAAGGAAACGCGCCTGTTCGTACGCGGCGGCTTCGCCGAAGTGACGCCGGTCGGGCTCACAATTCTCGCGGAAGAAGCGATCGCCATCAAAGATCTGTCCAAGGAAAAGATCGCCCAGTGCATCAAGGATGCAGAGGAAGATCTTACAGATGCTGACGCGACGCCGGAAACGAAACTGGCGGCGCAAATGACGCTTGATCGCATGAAAGAATTGCAGGCGGCAGTTTAAAGCGTTGCCTTCGATTCTGCACCTATCAATTCAAGCATTCTATTCATCCATTCAGGCGCTGGCGCTTCGACGGCGACCGGATCCTTGTTTTTCGAAATCGGAATGACGACTCGCCGCGAATGCAGCATGGTCGGCTGCGCGCGGTCGCTGTCTGCAAGATCACCATAAATCGGATCGCCAATGATGGGCGCGCCGATAGACGCCAGGTGAATGCGAATTTGATGCGTCCGCCCCGTCTTGGGCTTCGCCTCTATAAAGCTCATGCCGTCATGTGATTTGATGGTGCGGTAGGTCGTAACCGAGCTCATCGCGTCGCTGTCTCCCTCCTCCGCAAGCGCCATGCGCCAGTGCGTGCGGTTCTTGCCTTTCTTCAGCGGCGTCTTGACCGTTCCTGACAGCTTTTCAGGAACGCCGCGGCATATGGCCCAGTAGGTTTTGTCGATCTTACCTTCGAAAAACAATTTATGGAGTTTGCGCAACGCTTTTGGATGCCTGCCTAAGACGAGACAACCGGTCGTGTCGCGATCAAGCCGATGCGCCAGCGCCGGGGGGCGCGGCAGACCGAAGCGCAGCGCATCGAAATAATCCTCAAGGCTTTCGCCAGGTTCGTTCGCTCGTTTTCCTGGGCGCGCATGCACGACAATACCGGCCGGTTTGTCGATCACCAGCATCAAACCATCGCGGAAAAGCAGACGGTCAGCGAGGTAATTCGGACTAAATCGCAGCTTCGCCATTGCGGATTTCAGCCTTTGGCGATGAAATCGCGAAGCGGCGCAAAAGCGATCGCCAGCTCCGCGTAAACATGCCGTTTGAAAGGCACGATCAATTCCGGCGCTTCTTCGAGCGTTCCCCAGCGCCAGTCATCAAATTCCTGATGATCGTCGGCCTCAAGATCGACCTCTTTGTCTCGTCCCTCAAACAGCATCGCCGCCCATTTCTGGCGTTGGCCGATCCATTTCTTCTTCCGGTAGCCGGCCGGAAAATCATAGGCGAGCCAGCCCGGCGTCACGGCGAGCAATCGCGCCGAGGTGACGCCGGTCTCTTCCTTTAGCTCACGAAACGCCGCTTCGGCGACGTCTTCATTGGCATCGATTCCGCCTTGGGGGAATTGCCAGCGATGGGCGTCCCTCGGTTCGCCAAGGTCTGAAAAATCGCCAACGCGCCGACCGAAAAAAACGTCGCCCTTGCGATTGAAAAGCACGACGCCAACATTCGGGCGGTAATTATTCAGAATATCGTCAATCCGCATGGCGCTCATGTTTGATCGAAGGAAGCGCAGAGAGTGTTAGCGATTTGCGGTTCTGCGGTCCACGGCGCTGTTTGCAATTACGGCGGAAGCAGGCGCGAGCGCCAGATCATGCGAGCCGAGATTTTCCGCCCATTTCACGATATCGGTCAGCGTTGCATCGTTGACGTAAGTCTTGCCGAGCGCCGCGCCTTCTCGCGCGGCGATTTTCTCAAGCCCGTCGAGATCGCGCGCCGTTTCCGCGCGCTCCGAACCATAGCCGGGGTTGATCAGTAAATTTACGGTTGTCGTATCAATGTCCGCACCGGTTCGGCGCAGTAGGCCTGTGTCGTCAACATAGGCGAGTCCTGCGCCCTTGATGGCGTCGAGGACCGCCGCCATTGCGTCGCGGTCGCCGGAAAATTTTGCGCCAAGATAGTTGGTGACTCCGAAATAACCCTGGAAGCGGGACAAGATCCAATCAAGCCTTTGCGCGTTTTCTGCAGCCGTGCGTGTGGTCAACAAAGCGGCAGGCCCCAGCGTTTCAGCATCGCCCTTTCGGTTCTCCATCGGAATTTCGATCATGATTTCATGACCGGCGTCACGGGCGCGTTTCGACCAGAATACGAGGTCTTTCGAATAGGGGGCAAAGGCGAGCGTTACCGATGGCGGCAGTTCATCAATTGCTCTTTCAGTGATTGCCCGGTTCAAGCCAAGGCCGCCGACAATCAGGCCCACAATTGGAAGATCATTCGCTTTAAACGCGCGCGCGTAGTAGCGCGACGCTTTCTCGCCGGTTGCGCTGATGCGCGGAATTTGTCCGTAAGGAGAGCGCCTCAAAAGGTTTGCCGATGGCGATGCAATTGAAACGGCCGCGTTGAGCGATGCCGCAGATTCTTTCTTGGCGCCGATTGCGCGCGCCGGCGCGCCATCGACCGTGATCACGACATCGGCGGTGTCGGGCTCATGCTGGATGACGCCATCTGTTAGCGACGAGAGCGTGTCTTCGGCGTCATCGCCGGCGGTGAAATTGTTGGCGACGCTGGCGAGCATCGGCGATTGCGCCTCCGTCGCGTCTCCGCGGTTATGGCCTTCGCCAGCTTCAGCAAGCGCACGCGGTTCGGCTCTTTTTTCCGGCGGGGCGAGGCGCTCAATGCCTTCAACGGCCATTTTGACCGCTGTCTGACCGCGTCCGAAATCTGTAAAACCATAGGCGACAGCGCCGATGCCGATGGTTGCAAAGGCAATCCATGCAATGGTCAACCGCGAAAAAACCGGCAATTTCAGACGTCGAAACCGCATCGGGAGGCTTCATGCTATCGCCGCGCTTTGCGGCTGGAAAAGTCCCGGCACATTACGAATGTTACGGTTAACGTTTCGGAAATTCTTGTGCTCCGGCCTTCTCAAGGCGACATAAACAAGAACGCCCGCCAGAGGCGGGCGTCTTTAGCCGAACAGGACCTACAGTCCTTATTGCTTTGAACGGCCTGCCGATGCGTCGGCTAGGGCGGCGCGATAGGCGGTTGCGTCAGACAGAATTTCAATCGCCCGTTCGAGCTGGCAGTCGCGGAAAGTCTTGCCGTCTTCCTTGTAGCCGCATTTGACAGGCTCGACCTTGGGCTGATCGCTGTGTTCGGCCTTGAACGCTTCCTGCTGCGTCTCAACGTCAAGCGCTCCCGGCAACGAGGCTTCGCTCGGGCGCTCGGCGTTTTCTTCCTGCCCCGGATAGATCACTGGCATCTGAATGTCCGGGTCAATGCCTTGCGCCTGAATCGAGCGGCCGGATGGCGTATAGTAGCGCGCCGTCGTCAGTCGCAGCGCGCCTTGAAGGCCGTTTTGAAGCGGGATTACGGTTTGCACGCTGCCCTTGCCGAATGATCGCGTCCCTAGAAGCAGTGCGCGATCGCGATCCTGCAGCGCGCCGGCGACGATTTCCGAAGCCGAGGCTGAGCCGCCATTAATGAGCACGACAACCGGACGGCCCTTAGCGAGTTCGCCCGGCGTTCCCATTTCGCGCAACGTATCTTTCGGATTGCGGCCTCGCGTTGAAACGATCTCGCCGCCGCTCAGAAAATCATCAGCGACCGCGACAGCCTGATCGAGAAGTCCACCGGGATTGTAACGAAGATCCAAGACATAGCCCTTTGGCGCGCCTTCCTTGCTCTTTTCGAGAGACTTGAACGCCTTTTCTAACCCGCTTGCGGTTTGTTCTGAAAAGTTTGAAATCCGGATAAATCCGAAATTGCCTTCCATGCGGCTTGTGACGGCGGGAACGCGGACAATGTCGCGAACAAGTTTCACTTTGAACGGCGGCTTTTCGCGGTCACGGAGAACCGAGATTTCAACAGGCGTTCCCTTCGCGCCTTTGAGCTTGCCGATCGCGTCATCGATCGTCATGCCCTGAACTTTTGCGCCGTCGATTTCAACGATGAGATCGTTCGGCTGAATGCCGGCTTTCTTCGCGGGCGTATCGTCAATCGGCGCGACGACTTTCACCAAACCTTTGTCCGGGCCCTCATTATCCATGACGACCTGAATACCGAGACCGGCGAAACTTCCACGAGTTTGTTCCTGCATACGGTCGAATTCGTCAGCCGTCATGTAGCTCGAATGCGGATCGAGACCGCCGACCATGCCGTCGATTGCGCTTTTGACGAGTTTAGCGTCATCGGGCGTCTCAACATAATTTTCGTGCACTTGCTCGAAGACTTCCCCGAAGAGATCGAGCTGACGGAAAGTGTCAGAGGATATGGTCGACCGGGCAAATCCGGCGGTCAGAACGGCGGCGGTGACGACCGCTCCGCCTAGCGCCGCTGCGGCGATGGCGCCGTATGAGGTCGCGCGTTTGGCGGCTTTCCGCGGCGCTCTTGGGTCTTGGCCGGTCGAATTCTTGGTGATCATGATGAGAAGCCTTGCATTCCAACTTTACTTACAATCGCCGCAGGTCAGGAGGCATTGTCCCGCCCAGCATTATCCGAGAGCCACAAGGATGGGTTAACAGGATCGCCGTCCTTCCGAATCTCCATATCGAGCCGCCGTCCGCCGCCATTCATGGCCGCCACAGGCTCGCCCGCCTTAACTGTTTGGCCTTCCTCCACAAGAAATGCGCCAACACCCAGCATCAATATATGGAAGCCTCCGCCAACGTCCAGAACGATGAGGTTGCCGATCGGCCCCCAGGCCCGGGCAAACACGACATTTCCCTCAAAGGGCGCCGTAACTATGGCGTTACCAGCCGTCTGAAACCTCAATCCTTCAAATTTTCCGCCTTCGGGCCGCGTCGCGCCAAACGCGCCAATCACTTTCCCGACAACCGGAGCGCGAAGCGCCCCTTTGGCGTTCGCGAAGGTCTGAGCGGGTCTGAACGGTTCAGGCCGGGCGATCTGCTGGGGCGGGGCCGGGACGGCGTCTGGTGTCTTGCGGGGCGGTTTTATGCGCGGCGCAACAGTCCGGGCCAGCCGGTCTAACCGGGAAAGAATTTCTCTCAAGGAGCTCGCTCGCGCCGCCAGGGCGGCCGTCTCGCTTTGGGCCGCCGCGGCCAGGCTTTCAGCGACACGCCTTTCGCCTTGTTTCTTTTCGAGCAATTCAGCAAGCGCCTTTCGGCGATCCGCTATCTCGGCGTTCGTCTTTTCAGATTTGAGGCGCTCCTCAACAAGCTCATCCCGGACCTGTGAAAGGCGTGTCAGCGAATCTTTGAGGCTTGCCGCCTTCGCTTCGATTTGAGGCGTGATGTCGGCGAGCAGCATTGCTTCGCGCGCTGCTTTCGCAGCGTCGTCCGGCGACACAAGAAGCGCTGGCGGTTTGGCGCGTTCGATCGTTTGCAGCGCCGCCAGCGCGTCGCCGAGATTATCCTGCTGGATTTTCAGCGAGACCTTAAGGTCGGTCTCCTGGGCCTCCAGGCGCGATGTCTTTCGGTTGATCTCGGCAATGCGGCGCTCGGCGTCCTGAAGCGCATCGGCCGCCTCGATCATTTGACGGCGTAAGGCCTCGACTTCGCGTTTGCGCGCCTTGGCCTCGTCTCGAAGGCGAGATTCTTCTGAGCGCCGCTCCTTCAGTTTCTGCTCTATATCAACGAGTTCGCGATCCGGTTGCGCAACGGTCTGCGCAATCGATGGCGTTGCAACCAATGACGCCAGAAATGCTATGGCGGCGATGCGGGTCATGCGCGGTGGTATGGGTGGCCTGAAAGAATCGTGATCACGCGATAAATCTGCTCCGTGAGCATCGCCCGCACAAGCATGTGGGGAAAGGTCGCCTTGCCGAATGCAAGCGTCAAATCAGCTTTTTCGCGGAGGCTTGGATGATGGCCGTCTGCGCCGCCGATCAGGAAAGCGATTTCCGGCGCCCCATGGTCGCGCATCTTTTCGATTCGTTTAGCGAGGTCTTCACTGGCGAAATTTTCGCCTTTTTCATCAAGAACGATCAATTTGGCGGCAGGGTTCACTGAATCCGCCAACAGTGTTGATTCGCGCAGGCGACGAGCGTCGCCTTCTAGGCCCTTCGGGGAATCAATTTCCCGGATCTCGAATTTGGTAATGCCGACTGCCCGTCCGCTGGAACGAATGCGCTCGGAATAACTCTCAATCAAAGTGGATTCCGCGCTTCGTCCGGCGCGCCCGATTGCGGCAATCAGGATGCGCAAGACAGAGGTCAGGCTTCCGGGCGAACGGGCGCCCGGGCGGTTTCAGACCAGATCCGCTCAAGATTATAAAATTGGCGAACTTCGGGCCGGAACAGGTGCACGATGACATCGCCGGCGTCGATCAGCACCCAGTCACAGGCCGGCAATCCTTCGGTCCTTGCAATGATCCCGGCGTCTTTGAGCCGTTTGCTGACCTTGTCGGCCATTGCCCCTACATGGCGCGCGGATCTTCCAGAAGCGACGATCATCGCATCGGCAATATCGGTCTTCCCGTTGAGATCGATTTTCACGATCTCCTCAGCCTTGTCGTCTTCAAGCTCGTTCAGAATGAGGGAGAGTATTTCCGCGCCTCTGGCGCTCGCATCCTCGCTGCCCGTATCTGCAGGGATGGATTTGGTGGCTGGCCGCATACGGGCCGCCGGACTTTGGTCGGGGGTCAGCGTTCTGTCTCCATGCCGCCGCGGGCCAGCGCCCGCGTCGTTTAATGTAGTATCGATTGGATAGATCGCCAATGGCGTGACCGGCAATTGGTTAAGCGAGCTTAACCCCTTGATCGCCGCCAGTGCGGGAATAGGCGTTGCTATTGGGCAACGCCAGGGGGGCTATTTTTGCGGAGTTCGGTTGCAGAGGCAGGATTCGCCGTTGATGAAATGAAGGTCCAGGCTGGCGGCTCAGCGCCAACGACCGAGGCCGCCTCTGATTCCGGCATCAGGAAAGCGCCTAACTCCTTCGCTGCCTGCGCGATTTCGAACGCCTTTTCATGGCCGGGTCTGCTGAAGACGGCGATTGGCGTCATCGCCGCAATCCGCCGCCAATCCTTCCAATGATCGAAGGTTTCAAGGCTGTCGGCGCCCATCAACCATACAAAGTCCATTTGCGGCCACAGGCTTTGGAGCGCATCAATTGTATCGACTGTGTATTGGAGGTTTTTTCGTTCCTCGAAATTCGAGACGACAATGCGGTGATGATTAGCAATGCGGCGCGCTTCGGCGAGGCGTTCCGGGTAGGGTGCGTAACTAGATGGGTCTTTCAACGGGTTGCCGGGCGAGACGAGCCACCAGACTGCATCGAGTTGAAGTAACTTGAGCGCGGCCAGCGATATCTCCCGGTGGCCTTCATGCGCCGGGTTAAAAGAGCCGCCCAAAATCCCGATCCGCGAAGTGTCATGACGCTGAGGAATCACGGCGTCCACTCGCCTGTCTCAATTTCTTCTTCAACGGGCTCTGCGCCGAGCTTGATTGTCATCAGATCGCGCATGAGTTCCTTCAATCCGGCGCCGGAGACGCCGGAAATCGCGCGAACCGGCATGCCGACTGCTTTTGACAAAGCTTTTAGCCGGGTCCTCCTGCTTTCCTCGTCGAGGGCGTCGATCTTGTTGAGGCAAACGATTTCACGTTTTTCATAGAGCCCGTGACCATAGGCCCCAAGTTCATCGCGAACGGTGCGATAGGCGCTTTCGACATTTTCCTGCGTTCCATCGACGAGATGGATGATCGCCGCGCAGCGTTCAACATGCCCGAGAAAACGGTCGCCAATACCGGCGCCTTCATGAGCGCCTTCGATCAGGCCCGGAATGTCGGCGATGACGAAACTGCCGCTTTCATTCCGGACAACGCCTAGACCCGGATGCAATGTCGTAAACGGATAATCAGCGATCTTCGGTTTCGCCGCCGTCACGGCTGAAAGCAGGGTCGATTTGCCGGCGTTCGGCAAGCCGACAAGGCCGAAATCGGCGATCAGCTTCAGCCGCAGCCAAAGCGTTCGCTTTTCGCCCGGTTGACCTGAATTGGCGCGCCGCGGCGCCTGGTTTGTCGAGCTTTTGAAATGCGCATTGCCAAAACCGCCATTGCCGCCTTTGGCGAGAAGAACGCGCTCGCCTTCATGCTGCAAATCAGCGATCAGCGTTTCTTCGTCTTCTTCAAAAATCTGCGTGCCGACAGGCATTTTGACGATCAGATCGGCGGCGTCCGCGCCTGTACGGTTCGATCCCTCGCCGGGTCGGCCGTTCTTGGCGGTGTAATGCTGCTGATAGCGAAAATCGATCAGCGTATTAAGATTGTCAGCCGCTTCGGCGAAGACATGGCCGCCGCGCCCGCCATCACCGCCATTTGGACCGCCGAATTCGATAAACTTTTCGCGACGGAACGACAGGCAGCCGCCACCGCCGGCCCCGCTCTCTACGTAGATTTTCGTGCGATCCAGAAATTTCATGGCCGCTATATAGAGATTTTTGCGATCCGCGCCATGCTGCGTCCCGTAGATGCCAAGGCTGGCTGCGCCCGTTAGCATCGGCCTGAAGCCTGCCGGAGTATGAATTTGAAGCCGCTCGACATTCTGTTCACGCCATTCAGCCTGAACTCGCTCACCTTGGAAAATCGCATCGTCATGGCGCCGATGACGCGATCATTCTCGCCGGACCATGCGCCGGGTGATGATGTCGCCGACTATTATCGCCGCCGCGCCGAAGGAAGGGTGGGGCTTATTCTAACGGAAGGCGTATCACCGAACGTTACGACAGCGACAGGCACGCCAAACGTGCCCAATATGGTGACTGATGCGGCAAAGGCCGGATGGCGCAAAGTTGTTTCAGGCGTCCATGCGGCTGGCGGCAAGATCGGCGCTCAACTTTGGCATGAGGGTCCCTATCGAAATCCGGCCAAGTCAGAACACGCGGATATTCCCTCCTGGTCGGCCTCAGGCTTCAAAGTCGAAGGCAAACCGCTCTGGGAGCCAATGACTGATGCTGAGATTGAAACGGCGATCGATGAATTCGTCGCCGCCGCGGTTGCGTCAAAAGAGGCTGGGTTTGATTGCGTCGAATTTCACGGCGCCCACTCCTATCTGATTGACAGTTTCTTCTGGTCGCACACCAACAAGCGAAATGATGAATGGGGCGGCCGCTGGGAAGGCCGTACGCGCCTGGCGGCTGAAATCATCCGGCGTGCGCGAGAAAAGGTCGGCGCAGACTATCCGCTAATTATACGTTTATCCCAGTGGAAGCAGCAGGATTTTGCCGCGCGCGCCGCCGACAATCCAGCGGAGCTCGAGAAATGGCTTTCGCCGCTTGTTGATGCAGGGATCGATTGTTTCCATTGTTCGCAACGCCGTTTCTGGGAGCCCGCTTTTGACGGGTCTGAATTGAACTTCGCCGGGTGGGCCAAAAAACTGACCGGTCTCCCGTCGATTTCGGTTGGCTCGGTGGGTTTGGCCGGCGACTTTACCGCCGCTTATTCGGGCGAGGTGGCAAAGCCGGCTTCGCTCGACCGCCTTATTGAAATGATGGAGCGCGGCGATTTCGATCTCATCGCCGTCGGGCGCGCGTTACTTCAAGACCCCGAATGGGTTTCCAAGATCAGGAGCGGCCGCATCGACGAGCTAAAAGAGTTTTCGCGCGAGGCTTTGGCCACGCTTTATTAAATTGGCAAAGGAAAATCCGATGATCACTGTGCATCATTTGGAGAATTCACGTTCGCAGCGAGTCCTATGGCTGCTTGAAGAGCTGGGCGTAGATTACGAAGTGCGCCGCTATGAGCGCGATAAGAAGACAAATCTGGCCCCAAAAGCGCTTACAAAAATTCACCCGCTCGGGAAATCGCCAGTCGTCGAGGATGATGGCGTTATCTATGCGGAGACAGGGGCGATCATCGAACATCTGGTTGACGCGCATGGCCGCGGACGCTTGGCGCCGACCGCAGGAAGCGATGACTATCGGCGGTATAAATACTGGATGCACGCGGCCGAAGGCTCCTATATGCCGCCGCTCTTATTGGCGCTCTTTGTCGACCGTATCGAAAATGCGCCAATGCCGTTCTTCGCAAAGCCAGTTGCGAAACGGCTCGCGAAGGGAATTAAAGACGGCTATCTCGACCAGACAACAAACGCGCTGTTTGGTTATCTCGATGATCAACTCGCCAGCGACGAATGGCTAGCAGGGAATGAATTTTCCGCCGCGGACATCATCATGAGCTTTCCTGTCGAAGCAGCATTGACGCGGGTCGGAGTCGCACAGAAATCGCGCAACTTGAAACAATATGCCGAGCGATTGCATTCGCGCCCGGCATATCAGCGTGCGCTGGAAAAGGGTGGGCCCTACGCCTACGCATAAAAAAGGGCCGCTCTTGGAGCGGCCCTTTTGCTGGTTGTTTCGAGGTCTTAATTGTCTTTGAGAAGCGGAACCGGCGCGGAGACTTCTGTCGCCGGCGCTGCTTCGCGCATTTGCGGCGTGGGTTCTGGCGCTGTTGCAGACGCCGCCGTCGGCGCGGCAGCGCCCTCTTTTTGCGCGACAGGCGTTGCCGGTTTTTTCGGCTGCGGTTTTGGTTCTTCTTTCAAGGTTGGAGCGGGCGCAGCTGGTTTGGGCGAAGCCTTCGGAAGAGCCGGCGTATCGTCAAATTTCGGCGTTTCGACATTATCCGCTGTCGCTTCTGCCCAATAGGCGGGCTGATTCATCAATGCGCGGAAATAATCGATATTCTGGTCGGCGACCTGCGGCGGAAGGTCCGAGCGCGCGAGACGTTCTGCTTCGCGCATTTCCCCTTTGATTGCGAGAACAAGCGCCAGATTTTGGCGCACGCGCGCATCAGCGCCGCGCAATGATGCAGCGTGTCGCAATGTCTGTTTGGCGTCTTCGAGGTCGCCAGAAAGAGCGAAGGAAAGCCCCTTATTGTTGTAGAGCATGACCTGGTTCGGTGCGTAGGCGATCGCGGTGTCGTATTTGGCGCGTGCCGCTTCGTGTTGGCCGATCTGGTCGAGCGCAACGCCATAGGCTGAAAGCGCGCTTGGATCGCGCGGCGCCAGCTCGACGGATTTTTCAAGATAGCGGACAGCTTCGAAAGCGCGGCCGGCTTCAACTAGCGTTTTGCCCGCTTCGAGGTTTACTGCGGCGTTATCCGGGGCGCCGTTGGCTGCGCGCGTCATGACTTTGACGGCTTCCTCGACGGAGCTGATCTTCCGAAGGGCGGCGGAATATTTCACGGCTGCGTCGAGATCTTTCGGATCGCGATCATAGCGCGTGCCCCAATAGGCCGCGGCGGCGACCGGGTCCATTGCGCCATTGGGCGAGCCGGGGTCGGTAAAGACGCCGATCTCATCCTTGTAATTGACGCGCTCTGCATTTGCGGCGTCCGCTTTGAGGGACTTGCCGCTGGTCGCGCAGGCCGACATAAGAAGGGCGCAGGCGAGAAGACCCGATTTTGAAAGCGTGGAAGGCGGAATCGCAGAAACACGAACGGCCATGAGAGAATCCTTGAAAGCTGTGGACAGTCGCCGCGATCATTCCGGAATCTCTTCAATAAAGGCTTAACTTTGAAAGAAAGTCCGGCGCTATCGTGTGCACGGATGTTAATGGAGCGTTTCATGAGCGGTGATCTTTTGATCGATTTCGAAAGAGGCGCGCATGATGCGGCCAAGCCGATATTTCGTATCGCTGAAAAGTCGGACGACTTGTCCGCAGCGCCGGCAAATCTGCAAACGCTGGCAAATCTTAATGGCTTTTCCGGCGAAAGCGGCGTGCTTCTGGTCGGTGAGGCAGGCGTTCTTCTCGGCGTCGGCGATGGAAGCGATCCGTTCATCCTTGCGGCGGCGAGCGAAAAACTGCCAGAGGGCGAATACAAGATCTTTGGTGACTTTAAGAAGCGCGACGCCCTGGCCTGGGCGCTCGGTTCATACAGGTTTACAAAATACAAAAAGAGCAAGAAGGCCTCTGCGAGGCTGATCGCGCCGGAAAATATTGACACAGGATTATCAAGGCGCATCGCGCGCGCCGTATTTCTTGCACGCGATCTCGTAAACACGCCGGCCGGCGACATGCTTCCCGATTCGCTGGAGCGGTCGGCGCGAGAACTGGCTGAACTGTATGGCGCAAAAATTGAAGTGACGCTCGGCGACGCGTTGCTCGACAAGAATTTCCCGATGATCCACGCAGTCAGCCGTGCTTCATCTACGCCGCCCCGATTGATCGATCTGGAAATGGGGTCAGCAAGACGCGCCGAAGGTAGCTGTGCTGTAGGCAAGGGCGTGTGCTGACTCGAGGCGGTCTCGACATCAAGAGCGCCTCGGGCATGCTTCTTATGAAAAAGGATATGGCGGCGCGGCGAATGCGCTCCGGCCTCGCGCAGCTCATCATGGACGAGAAGATCGATATTCGGCTGCGCGTGCTTATTCCCGCCGTTGAAAATGCGATTTCCGGTAATGCGTTTTCGCCCGGGTGACATCTTGAAAAGCAGAAAAGGCGTCACTGTCGAGATCGGCAATACGGATGCTGAGGGCCGTCTCGTCCTCGCCGACGCCATGGCGTTCGGGGCCGAGGACGATCCGAACCTCATGGTGACGCTCGCGACTTTGACCGGTGCGGCGCGCGTTGCGCTCGGCCCGGATTTGCCGCCATTCTATTGCGATGATGATGAATTTGCGGAAGCGGTGCTTTCCGCGTCAAACGATGTGGCCGATCCGGTCTGGCGAATGCCGCTCTGGAAACCATACCAGTCGATGCTTTCCTCAACGATCGCAGACACAAACAATGTTGGCGGCGACGGGTTTGCGGGCTCAGTCACAGCGGCGCTCTTCCTCCAGAAATTTGCGCCTCCGCAATCCGTCTGGGCGCATTTTGATATCTACGCCTGGCGGCCGAAATCACTGCCGGGCCGGCCGGTCGGAGGCGAGGCCCAGGCGATCAGGGCGGTGTTTGAGGCGATCAGGCGCGGCGCCGGGCGCTAAGGGCGCTTGCCCTTTTCAGGCGAACGGTTGCAGGGTCGCTGGCGTCAAGGGCGGGCCCATCAAAAGCCGAAAGGGCGCGTCCGCATTCTCGGAATAAAAGAAGGCGGCGGTTCGGCGGCAAATGGCGTTGACGACAGTTTTAGCGACATGGCGGGATGTGCTCGCCGATGCGGTGAAGGGCGACGGCCCCGATTTGTCCATGCGTCAATGGGCGATCCTGCTGACGGTCTACCTCAATCCCGGACCTCATACGGTGCGTGCGCTCAGCCGCGATCTGAATGTTCCAAAACCGGCGATCAGCCGCGCGCTTGATGCGCTCTCCATTCTTGGATTCGTGCGGCGCGTGCGCGATGAAACCGACCGTCGAATCGTTCTCGTCCAAAAAACGCCGGAAGGCGCCATTTATCTCGATGACTTCGCTCGTATCGTCGAAGAGCGCACGCAAGGGCCTATCATGGATGCGGCCGCTTACGGTTGATCGTTATTAGCGCCGCCGATCTTAGGCGCCTTGGCGATTTTGATCCCAGCGAGCTTTACTTCGCCATTCTTGAAAATAATCGGCGCTTTTATGACGCCGCCGGTCGCGGCTGAAAGCAGGGCGACGCCGGCATTGGCGGTTCTTGCGTCACGCGGCGTGAGCGCCCCTGCCTTCTCAAGGGCGCTTACAAGTCCCGTCGGACGTTCGATCACTGCATCAAGGGCCCCTTCTGCGCGGCCCGCGGCGTCGGGCCTCACCTCGCCTTTGATTGCAATGTTTGCATCATCAACGCTTGCCTGCGCGCCCTGGATTGTCAGGCTTGAACGGTCATTTTCTTCGTGGACGAGGCTGGCGGAAGCGTCGAGTCTGTCAACGACAAAATCGCCGCGCTCGAGCGCGATCCTCCCGCCGACAATCCTTAAGCTTATATCGAGCGTCGCCGGGTCACGTTCATCGGGGGCGATATTTGCAAGGCTGTTCGCAAGAACGATTCGCTCATTGTCATGGGTCGCTTCAACCCTGCCGGTCTGAAGTTTGGCGATCCATTGGCGCGCCTTGTCGCGTTCAATGCTGGCGCGCGCATCCGTCGTTGTAAGCAGCCATTCCTTGTTGCCGAGATGAAGCGTCTGTGCGCCAGACGGCGAGATTATCAAACGATCCGGCTGATAGAAAAGCGCATCAAGAAAAATCTGTTTGGCGGAATAGGAGAAGCCGTCACCCCTAATCGACGCATCAGATAATTTTCCGCGTAAGAAAAAAGGAAAGCCGCTAACTTTGACCGGAGAAGACTTAACTTCATACCCAGCCTCGGCTTCATTGCGGATGAAATCGGCAACGCCCTGCCGCATCAAACCCGCCGCATACAGCCAGATCGAATACCAGATAGCGCAGAGAATTGCGGCAATGAGGAACGGGGCATAAAGATACCGGCGATTCACTCTAGTCATCAGTTGCTCTCGACATTTGTTGAAAGCGCAGTTTTGAGCGTGTTCATGAACTTGTCCCGCGGAAGGCCGGCCGGGATTTCTTG
The DNA here is from genome assembly GCA_041398085.1 of Parvularculaceae bacterium. GTDB lineage: Bacteria > Pseudomonadota > Alphaproteobacteria > Caulobacterales > Parvularculaceae > Amphiplicatus. The sequence goes on along the minus strand of JAWKVJ010000021.1, from coordinate 15,920 downwards.
CAGGAACCGCAATGTGATGGTCCCCGGAATTTTAATCGGCCCCGGGTGCTTCCAATAGCGCCCTGAATTATGCACTGCGGGGATAACGGGTTCGTTGACGGCCATATACATTGCCGCGACGCCCGGCTGCAAATCGCCAAGTTCGCCAGGCGGGCCGCGCGTGCCTTCGGGGAAGATGACAATCTGCTCGCCGCGTTTGAGGCGTTCACAAGTTTCCTTTTTTAGTGTTCGTATGGCTTTGGCGCCTGAACCGCGGTCAATCGTGATGGCGTTCCGTTTCGCCCACCAGCCATAGACGGGTATCCTCAAGAGCTCCTTTTTGAGAACAACCGCCGGTTTGTCGAGTAATGAGAAAAGAGCGACAGTCTCCCACATCGATTGATGATTGGCGGCGATCAACGCGCCGCCTTCCGGAATGTTCTCAGCGCCTTCAATCCTGAAGCGCACCCCGCAAAGAAAACGTGCTGCAAAAAGCAGCGACTTCGACCAGAGTTTGACGATGGGCCGCGCGGCGTCAGGGCCCATGAAAGTCAGTGGAAAAAAACCAAGTCCTAATACGCTAGTCACGAGCGCAAGAAACAATATGAACAGGATGGATCGCAGTACGGTCATTTAATCCAGGCCGGGCAGTTATTCGCCGCCGCGAACACAAAGCCGTCGACGCCGTTAGTTAAGAAATGTCTTTATGCGAACCGCGAGATATTTCGCATATTCGCCATTTATACGCTTCCAGCCCGATAGGCCATGCGGTCTTCCGTTTGGTCCAAGAAGGCCTGATTCTACCGGATAGGGCGTAATGACGATGTCAGGAAGGCGTTCGCGCGCCTCAAGGAGGGCACGCGGCATGTGGAATTCCGACGTGACCAGAATGAGTGACCGATAGCCGTTGGCGCGCGTCCAGGCATCCAGTTCGCCAGCGTTTTGTTCCGTGGTTTCGGCTTCAACGCCGAGATCGACGCAGCATTCAAAAAGTTGCGGGTCGCCTGACCAGAATTTGGCGAGTTCCTCGCGGCTGACATTCGGATTGACGCCGGAAATGAGAAGCCGTTTGCCGGCTCCATCGTTCAAAAGCGTCATCGCAGTGGAAATGCGCTCGCCGCCGCCGGTAAATACGACGACGCCGTCAGCGGGCGCCGGTGAATCCGAGTCCGGTTGGGGCAAGTCACCCACAAATATGAAAAGCCCGGCGATCCAGGCCAGGGTCCCCGCGACCAGAATAAGGAACAGACGTTTCGCCACGACTAACCGCTCTCACCCCCTGCGCCCCGCTTAACAAGATAACGCCCATTTCAGTCAGCGGTCCAGAGACCGGCGTGGCGCACCTTTCAATATGTCTCGCCAAGAGTCTTCAAGACCGTGAGGCGTGCGGCGACCGCCGTGACGAGGCAGATGGCGAGTGGAACCAGAAGGAGCGCGACTGCGAGTTCCGGTCCGAAGGCGAAGCGGGGAAGGAACCCGGCATCGCTTCCGCGGGTGCGAGTTGCGAGCGCCATCAAGGCGAGAATGAAGAGGGCGGCCAGCGTGCCGAGCGCGGACCCTCGAAGGCCGATTAATGTAAACCGGCGTTGCACTTCATTGGCGATGAAGCTGTCCGTCGCGCCGACAAGGTGAAGGAGCGCAACAACTTCTGAATTAGCCGCGAGGCCGGCGCGCGCCGCAAAGATCGAGATCGCTGAGGCGGCGCCCATGATCAGGCAGAATATTGCAAAGGCGAGCGCTTGGCCGGAGCGCGCCGCTGCGGCGAGCCGCCCGTTCCATTCGCTGTGATCGTCTAGGACGAGGCCGGGTGAGGCTTCGCTTAACCGCCGGGCAAGGTCTGTAATGCGGGTGCGGGCGGCAGGCGTAATTTTCAGCTCAATAAGGGCTGGCACGTTCAGACCATTTGTGTTGCCTTTGCCGAGCCAGGGTTCGAGCAACTTGCCGGCGTCGTCGGAATTGATGACCTCATATCCGATCACGTCAGACACGCCCGAGAGAACGCCTTTGGCTATTTCCGTGCGTGCGTTGATTTCTTCAATGTCGGAGCCTTTGACCTGAACGGTGACCGATGATTTGAGATCCGACGTCCATTGTCCGGCAGCGACCGCGATCAGAATAAAGGCTGCAAGCGACAATGCGGCGAGCGATGAAATAACCGCAATAAGCGCTGTTAACGGTGCGCCGCCAGACCCCGCTTCGGGAAATAGCGGCGCACGCGAAAAACGCGGGAGCAGCTGGCCTCTCCCCTTTCCGAAGCGGTGCTCCGCAACCGGAGCATCGCTTCGCCGCGTTTCTTCAATGCCGCCACTGAGGCCTGTCAACGAGTTCATGCGCGCCTCTTGCGGCTGGGCGGCGACGCTTCTTCAAGAAGGCGTCCCATTTCGAGACGCATTGTCTTTTTGCCGAGCGCGTCGACGAGCTGGAGATCGTGGGTGGCGACAATGACTGCAGCGCCGAGCTTATTGAGCTCGACGAACAGTTTCATGATTTTTTCACCCATTACCGGATCGACATTGCCGGTCGGTTCGTCGGCGAGAATAAGATCGGGCTTCGAAACGAGCGCTCTGGCAAGCGCTACACGTTGCTTTTCTCCCCCCGAGAGTGTCGCCGGGCGGGCGTCCATCCGCGAGCCGAGCCCGACCCAATTTAAGAGTTCTCTTACGTCTTCACGATACTGGTTTTGGTTAACGCCCGTGACCTTCATGGGCAAAGCCACGTTTTCGAAAGCGGTCAGGTGGTCAAGAAGACGGAATTCCTGAAAGACGACGCCAATACGGCGACGCAGGGGCGGCAACGCCTCGCGAGGCGCATCGGTCACGTCTTCACCAAAGAGCGTCATGCGCCCGCTTGTCGGCCGCAGCGCAAGGTAAATGAGTTTCAGGAAAGTCGTTTTGCCGGCGCCGGAAGGACCGGTGAGAAATCTGAACTCGCCTTCGCCGAGCGTGAAGTTCACGTCGGTCAGAATTTCGCCGCCGCCATCATAGGCGAGGCCGGCCTGTTCAAGGCTGACAATCACGCAGATTTCACCCGTTTCCCTGTTCGGCGCCGATATTGCGTTTCGCTTAACAGCACCGATTCGAGCCGATCATGATAATCACCTGTCCTAGCTGCGCCACCCGCTACGACGTCGCTGATGAGCGATTTATCCCCGACGGACGCTCTGTGCGTTGCGCTGAGTGCGACGAAAGCTGGTTTGTGCCGGCGCCGAGCCCGGTTGAGGAGCTGACGCCCCTTCATTCGCGCAGCCGGCCGGCCGACGACCGAGCCGCTCCTCGGCGCGAGGCCCGGCCTGCGGCCCGCGAGCGCACCGACTATTTCGACGACGCCTATGAAGAAAGCGTCGATGAGCCGCTGTTTGAATCATCCTCGACATCCCGTTCCGCAAGACCGGAGGAGAAGCGGCGCGAGGAGCCGAGGCAGGCGGCGCGCGAGGAATATGCGCCACGGAAATCGAATTTTGTCCGCGGCGAGCCTGACGACGACCGCAAAGGTCATTTCTCGGCCCGCAATGCGGGCCGGCATTCCGCCAACGCCCGCAGCGACGAAGAACCGGGCGAACCGCTCGCCGCCCGCCGACCCGTACGCGGCGCCAAGGTTGTCGACGCGGATTTTGAAGAAATCGGGTCGGACAAAAAATCCGCCGATCAGCGCCGCCATGCGCATGTCGAGGAAGCGGACGATTTCCGTTTCGATGACGATGACGCTGGCGACTTCCGTCACGGCTTTGGCCGGCGCATGCGCGATTCGCGGGAGGACCATGACGAGGATGAAGAGCGCGGGTTTCTCGGCGGCCGCGGCCGCGCACTTGCGCGAATGGAAGATCTCGAACCGATCGCCGAGAAAGTCTTCAACGAGGAATTTTTCACCGCGCTTCGCGTTCAGCCTAAAGAACTCGAGCGCGCCATCCGGAAAGCGCGCCGTCGCGCTGAGGCGCGCCAGAAGAATCGTCTGACGCCAATGCGCGCGCTTGGCTGGTCGGCATGGTTCGGTGCGATCGTCGCTGTCGCGTTCGTCGGTTATTCCTATCGCAACAACATTGTCGCGATGTTCCCGAACGTTGCCGGCGCTTATAAGGCGGTCGGCATTGAAGCCAATCCCTATGGTCTGAAAATCGAAGGCGTCACGCATCGCGTCGCGATGTCGCCCTCGGGCCCGGTCATCGAAATTCTCGGCCAACTCCGCAATGAGGAAAAGGCCGAGGTGACGCCGCCGATGCTGCAGGCTGAAGCGCTTGGCGCTGACGGCGAGGTGCTTTCCCGCTGGACGTTCAGCCCCAGCGCCTCGACTGTTGGTCCTGGCGAAAGCGTCAATTTCGCAACGCGCGAGCCGGCGCCGGAAGGCGTCAAGGAAGTCCTCCTCGCTTTTGCGCCGAGCGAAGGCGTCAAAGTGTCGGTCGGCGATCTTTTGAAAAACCCGTCCAACTAGGCGTTTTCCAGACGCTCCTTGAATTTGCAGGCCGGGGCGGGTAACCGCCCTCAATGCGCATTCTCCATTCCGAAACCGATATCGCCGCCCGCATCGACGCGCTCGCCGAGGCGATCCTTCGCGACATGAAAAGCGATTTCCTGATGGCGCCGGTGCTGACCGGCGCATTCATTTTTGCCGCCGATTTGATGCGCGCCCTCCATCAGCGCGGCGCCGACCCGCATGTCGATTTCGTTCAGCTTTCGAGTTATGGCGGCGCTCGCTCGTCGTCGGGCGTCGTTACGCTTTTGAAGGACTTCTCCGTGCCGCTCGAGGGCCGGCCCGTTCTCCTCGTCGACGACGTGCTTGACACCGGCCGAAGCCTTCACTTTGCAAAGAACATGGTGCTCGACCGCGGCGCCAGCGACGCGAGGATCTGCGTCCTCGTCAGGAAGGCGACCGGCAGAAGCGCCGACATCGACGCCGATTATGTCGGCTTTGAAGCCGGGGCCGATGACTTCATTGTCGGCTACGGCATGGACGATGACGGCAAGAAGCGCGGCATTCCCTTTATCGGCGTCGCTGAATAGGCCGCTTATTGTCCGCACATGCCGCACCTTCCGGCGGGCGCGGGGTAGGATGTCTCCAGCGTTTTTGCGGGGTGTAGCGGTTTTGTCCGTATAATGCGGACCCGAATTGGCAGAGCTTCTCACTGTCGCCGCGCCGCATTTTTCTGAATGTCCCGTTTCGTTCACTATCGATCCTTTTCCAACCATCGAGAGTGAAGCCTACACCCTTCGAAAAGGAGGGGGATAACTTTGCCCAAAAGGGGTCAAACATGGTTAATGCTGTTGATGATCCGATTACGGATCGAATGAAATCAATGGGTTGCGAGGGGCGACACTCTGCGCGAGTTCGCTGGGCCAATGAACCTATAGAATGTATTTTCGATTTTTGCAGGAGGAGGGCAAACGGCGCACTCTCCACTGTCATTCCGGGGCGTCCTGCAAGGACGAACCCGGAATCCATCTTGAACCAGCGTGTGACAGAATGGATTCCGGGTTCCGCTGCGTTGCTTTAGTTCGCGCGCCTTCGCGCGCTGGCCCGGAAAGACAAATCGAGAGATGATAATTTCAAAATCGCTCGCCTCACCGATCGCGAAGGCGGTCAACCAAGGTTTTTCTGCGTGTGCTTGATTGCTTTGAAATGACGGAAACGGATGGTTGCAGCGAGGCGAAATAAATTAGAGCACGTACACAATTATCCGAGTCGCGAGCGTGCTCTTGCTTGTTGTTTTAACGCGCATTTTTTCAGAAAACCGGTCCCCACTTTTCGGAATGCGCTCTAGCTGCGGCTTCGTGGTTTTGATCAAAATCGCTCAAGCAGCCGTTCGAGATATTTGATTTCTTCTTCGGTGCGTTCGCCATTTGAAAGGCGCCGGCGCAATTCAAGCAGCAATTCGCGGGCGCGTTGGGCGTCTGATTTTTCCGGCACGTCAACGTCGGCGCCATTGCCGCGCGCAACAGGCCGGCCGAGCGGGTCGCGCATGAATTGCTGGCCGCCCTGACCTTTTGCGGCGCCCGCCTGTCTTGCGAGTTCGCCCGCCCCTTCGCGCAGGCTCGCAATCGCCTGCTCCATGGCTTCACCGGCGCCGTCCATGTCGCCTTCCTTAAGAGCGCGTTCCGACGCGCCCATCTGCGACAGCGCCCTCGACAAGGCGTCGCCGGCTTTTCCATCAGGGTCCGGACTGTTTCCCTCGCCGCCATTTTGCTGCGCTTCGCCGAGCGATTTCATCAGCGTTGAAAGATCGCCCGCAATGGCGCCCTGTTCCTCGGCGAGATCCTCGCCCTTGGCGCCGCGCGTCTCGCCGCGTTTGAAGGTCTTGTCGGCAAGTTCGCGCTGGCGGCCGATAAGATCGCCCGCCTCGCCGGCCGGTCCTGCTGCGCCCTGTTGTCCTTGCCCTTGCTGGTCTTCGCCGCCGCCGCGCGGATTGACGCGCAGATTGTTGAGGAGGTTATCGAGATCGGCGAGCGCTTGTTGCGCTGCGCCTTTCGCGCCCGACTGCGCAAGGTCGCGAATGGAATCGAGCATGGCGTTGAGGTCGGTTGAATTGACGACATCATCGGCGGGCGGGGCTTCCTCGCCCGGTTGACCGCCCGATTGCGCGAGCGCCTGCAAATATTGCTGAAGCGCGGCGCGCAATTGTTCGGTAAGGCGCGCAATCTCCTCATCCGACGCGCCGCTTTCGAGCGCCTGCTGCAAGGCTTCTTTCGCTGCGTTTAGGCGCCGGCGCGATAATTCGAGCGTCTCGTTTTCAAGTTGCAGCGCCAGCGGCCAGAAATCCTCGACCGTTTTTGCGTAATCGCCGCCTGCTTCGCCGGAAACGCGCCACATCGCGCTTCTTAGGAGGAGATAGTCGCTCGCTTTCGGGAAAAAATATTGCGGCGCCAGCGTCACGCCGTTGAACGCCCAGGCGACGCGGCGCCATTCGCCGGGCGCAAGCGCCAGGCTCTGGCGCTGCTCGATCACCGTCTCGGCGAGCGGGTTGACGAATGGTTTTTCCGGCAGCGTGAAAGTTTCCGGCGCTGAGCCGCCTTCCTGTCCGGCGGCATCGGTGACGACGAGCCGCGCAATAACGCGAAGGCCGGCCCAGCGATGCGACAGGAGGTCGATCGCCGCGCTCTTGGCGCCGCCGGCGCCGACAAGCGCATCGAGCGGAATTTCATCAATCTGGTTTTTGGCTTCGGTTGCGATTGCCGGGGCGTCGAGGGCGCGCGCCTGCTCGGGGGCGAGACGAAGTTCAAGCCGCGCAGCAACAACCCCGTAATCATCCGCGGTGCGCGCTGAAATCATCAGGCGCCCGTCGCGGTCGGCGCGCGGCGCATCGATAAAATCAACGCTCGGCTTTTCATCAGCGATGACGCCGATCGGCCAGCGCCCCGTACGGCCGCCCGCCGAAAGCGAAAGAACGCCGCTGCCTTCAAGCGTCAACGTCCGGCGCGATGATTTTTCGTCTCCTTCGCGTTCGCCTTTGATTTTGCCGGCAGGCGTCTTCAGCGCCAGCGAATAATTGCCGCCCGATTTCACCTGCGCATGAACGAGCGATCCCGCCGGCGCGTCGATCTGTTTTCTGAGACCCGGCAGAGCGTCTTTCGCGCGCAGCAAATAAATCGGCGCTTTGCCGGTATAACGGGGCGGCTCGATCCAGAGGTCGGCAAAGCCGGCTTTGGCGGCGCGCGGGTCTTTCGGCCAGAAACCGTCAGCGAGGCGTGAGGCTGTTTCATCGCCGGCGACAATGACGCCAATAAGGAGGACCGCAAGACCGGCATAGCGCAGCCGGTAAGGATCGACATCATTGGCCGTGGCGCGCGGCCGGGAAAGGCGCGCCCGCGCCGCCTCGGCGCGCATTTCTGCAACATGCGCGTCCCATAGCGGGCCAGCGGCGCCAAACGGAGCATCCTCCTGGGCGCGCAGCGCATCATGGCGAACCTTACCGTCACACTCCAATCGGGCGAGCGCCTCATCGCGCGAGGGCCAGAATTTTCCTCGCCTCTCACGGGCGAAGAGGAGGCCTGAAGCGGCGAAAGCAACGATGAGGATGAGAAAATGCAGGCTCTGAGGCGCATGGCTCCACACGCCAAAGAGACTGAGCGCGGCAACGAGCGCCAAAGGCGCGATAGACAGGGTTAAAACCGGCGCCGCGCGCTCGGCGAAAATCGCCAAATGGGCGAGTAAAACTTTCGCCGGGCGGACCGCCGCTCTGCGTTTACCCTTCAATTCTTGCGCGTTGCTCACCGTCATGCTTCTTGCAGTCTAGCGAACCGGGGCGCCGGCGTCGATTAGCGCGCGGCGACCCGACTTTCATATGCGTCCGTTCGCCGGGCGCGCCGCAACAACGTTAATATGAAAGGGCGCCCGGTTGGCCTTGTCATTTCTGACCGCAACAAGAAGAGCGCGACTTGTCGAAGACGCGCGCGCCGCGCGCGCTGAATACGGCAATCTCGCCATCGCTGTCGTCGCCGTCATCATTTATAATTTCGTCGGCCTTTTTGACATTATCTCGACGATCGTCGCGATCGATATGGGCGTCGCGCAGGAAGCAAACCCGCTGATGCGTCATGTCATGGACCAGTATGGCGCGGCGTGGATTGCGACCAAACTGGCGCTGCAATTCGTCATCTCCGGCATGGTGTTGTGGTTCCCGCACCGGATCGTTCTGACGATGTTCATCATCGCCCTGTCCACGAACGCGTTCATTGTTCTCAACAATTTCAGGATCGCGCTCGGCTTCTAACGCCTTATGCGAGCGCTTCCTTGACAGCGCGTGCAGCGTCCTCAATCGCCTTGTCGGCGACGGTTGAAAAAGCGGTGAAGGAAACAAAGCCGTGGATCTGGCCGCCATAATCTATATGGCTGACTGAAACGCCGGCTTCTTTGAGCTTCTCGGCGTAGTCGCGTCCTTCGTCTTTCAACGGGTCATAACCGGCGGTGATGACAAGCGCCGGTGCGAGGCCTTCAGGCACAGCGGCGAGAAGCGGAGAAATCCGGTCGTCATGCCGGTCAACGCCTTCGGGGAGATAATGGCCGTCAAACCAGGTCATTGTTTCGGCGGTAAGAAAATAGCCTTCCGACAATTCCTCTCGCGATTTCGTCGAATTGACCGACTGCGTGACCGGATAAATCAGCAACTGGAATTTCAACGCCGGGCGGCCTTCGGCCGCCGCGCGCCGCGCCGTAATCGCGGCAAGATTGCCGCCTGCTGAATCGCCGCCAAGCGCAATGCGCGAGGGGTCAACGCCGAAATGGCGCGCCCGCGCGGTGATATCGTTGAAAGCGGCCCAGGCGTCGTCCGGCGCCGCCGGGAAGGGGTGTTCCGGCGCCAGGCGGTAATCGACGGCGATAACGCGCATGTCGCCAGCGAAAGCGAGGCGCCGGCAAAGCGCGTCATGAGAATCAAGATCGCCGAATACGAAACCGCCGCCATGATAATAGATGAGGCAGGGCCGGTCGGCCCCTTCAACCTTGTCATAGACGCGAACGCGTAAAAGCCCGTCGCCGCCGGCGACCGCGTCGTCTCTCACCAGCGCGATCGGTTCAGTCGGCGTGTTCAGCATGTCGCGATTGCGCGCTCGCATTTCCCGAAATTGCTGCGGCGAGACTTCCGACAGCGGCGGCATGTCGAGCGCAGCCATGAAGTCGAGCAGCATTCTTGTTTTCGGGTCGAGTTCGGTCATTTTCTATCCTTGAATTGTCGTCCAGCCGCCGCCGCTTTCACGTGCGACCATTTCCTCAAATGACGGGCGCCGGCGAATGACGGCGTATTGGTTCCCGCGCGCCATCACTTCGGCTGCGAGCGGCCTGGTATTGTATTCAGACGCGAGGCTGGCGCCATAGGCGCCTGCAGTCATGATTGCGACAAGATCGCCCGCCTTCACCGGCGGCAGGGCGCGCGCTTTGGCGAAACGGTCGGATGTTTCGCAAACCGGCCCGACGATATCATAGGTCTGCGCGGCGCCGTCGCGCTCGCGTATAGGCTCAATCGCATGAAAGGCGTCATAAAGCGCCGGCCGGATAAGATCGTTCATGCCGGCGTCGAGGATCAGGAATTTTTTGGCCGCGCCTTCCTTCACATAAAGGACGCGGCTGACGAGAATGCCGGCATTCGCCGCGATCATGCGTCCCGGCTCAAAGATGAGTTTGACGCCGAGCGGCGCCGTCATGCGCCTTACAAGCTCAGCATAGGCTTTTGGTTCCGGCGGCGCCGGTCGGTCGCCATAGGGAACGCCGAGCCCGCCGCCGACATCGAGCCGCGAGATTATTCGCCCGTCGGCGCGCAGCGCTGCAATAATCTCACTAACGCGGACGAGTGCGCTTTCGAACGGCGCAAGGTCTGAAATCTGCGAGCCGATATGAAAATCAACGCCGACGGGATCGACGCCTTTGAGCGCTGCCGCTTTTGCATAGAGGGCGTGCGCCGCCTCCCAGTTGACGCCGAATTTGTCTTCCGCCTTGCCGGTTGAAATTTTCTCATGTCCGCCGGCGGCGACATCCGGATTGATGCGAAAGGCGATTGCGGCGCGCGCCGATTTCGACAGCGCAACTTCGTTCAGCGCGTCAAGTTCGGCTTCCGATTCGACATTGAACTGGAAGATGCCGGCGTCGAGCGCCTCGGCCATTTCCGCGCGGGTCTTGCCGACGCCTGAAAAGACGATCGTATCAGGGCTCATGCCGGCCTTAATCGCACGTTTCAATTCGCCGCCGGAAACAACATCCGCGCCGGCCCCTTCCTCGCGCATCACTTCGAGGACGGCGAGGTTTGAATTGGCCTTCACGGAATAGGCGACCAGCGCGTCTGCGCCTTCGAACGCTTCCTTGAATACGCGAACATGGCGGCGCAGCGTCGCGTCGGAATAGATATAGAACGGCGTTCCGACCGCATCAGCGAGCGCTTCAAGGTTCACATTTTCGGCGACAAGAACGCCGCCTATTCGATTGAAGTGGTGCATGGCGCGGCGTCAGCCGGTTGTTGGCGAGGCGATCCGCATCATTGCGCAGGCTCTTCTTTTTGCGGATCGGAGGAAGGCGTTCTCAATGGCGCCTTTTTTCCGCATGCTGACAAAAACAGGAACGCGGCGAGCGCCGCCATGACAATTTTCATTTGAGAATCTCTTTCCAGCGGGCGATCTGGCGGCGGACTTCAATGGGCGCCGCGCCGCCATAGGATGCGCGCGCCGCGAGCGATGCGTCAACCGTCAGCCGCCCGGCGATATCCTCGCCGATCTTCGGTTCGACGGCGCGAAAATCTGCAAGCGGGAGTTCATCAAGGCGGAGGCCTTTCTTCTCCGCCGCCGCGACAATCCGGCCGGTGATGTGATGGGCGTCGCGGAAGGGAAGCCCAAGCTCCATGACGAGATAGTCGGCGAGATCGGTCGCGGTTGAATAGCCTTTAAGGGCGGCCTCGCGCATTGCTGTTTCGTTCATTGTCATATCGGCGATCATGCCGGTCATGGCGGCGAGGGCGAGCGCCATGTCATCGATGGCGGTGAAGGTCGCCGCCTTGTCTTCCTGCATGTCTTTTGAATAGGCGAGGGGAAGGCCTTTCATCACGAAAAGTAGGCTTGTGAATGCGCTGGCGATGCGCCCGACCTTGGCGCGGCAAAGCTCCGCCGCGTCGGGGTTTTTCTTTTGCGGCATGATCGACGAGCCAGTCGAAAACGCATCGGACAATTTCGCAAAACCGAAATGCGGTGACGTCCAGAAGACGATTTCTTCAGCAAGGCGCGACACATGGCTCGCGCAAATTGAAGCGGCGGCGAGCGTTTCAAGCGCGAAATCGCGCGCCGATACACTGTCGAGCGAATTCGCGGTCGGCCGGTCGAAGCCGAGCGCTTTCGCGGTCATGTCGCGATCGATCGGATAGGGCGTGCCGGCGAGCGCCGCCGCGCCCAGGGGGCATTCATTCATGCGCCGGCGCGCATCTTCAAAGCGCGCGCGATCGCGCTCGAACATTTCAACATAGGCAAGGCAGTGATGGCCGAACGAAATGGGCTGCGCGATCTGCAAATGCGTGTAGCCCGGCATGACCGTCGCGGCGTGCGTTTCCGCCTTGACCACCAACGCGTTTTGAAGTCCGCGCAAGGCTTGCGAAAGATCGTCGCAGGCGCGGCGGATATAAAGCCGGAAATCGGTCGCGACCTGATCGTTCCTTGAGCGCGCCGTGTGCAGGCGCGAGGCCGGCTCGCCGATCTTTTCCTTCAGTCGCGCTTCGATATTCATGTGAATATCTTCAAGCGCTGAGGAGAACGGAAAAGCGCCAGCCGCGATTTCGGCGGCGATTTCATCCAGCCCCGCGGCGATTTTACTGGCGTCCTCGCCGGAGATGATGCCGGCGCTCGCAAGCATTACTGCGTGCGCTTTTGAGCCTTCGATGTCCTCGCGCCACAGTCGTTTGTCGACGTCGATCGAGGCGTTGATCTCCTCCATGATCGCCGCCGGCCCGCGTTCAAAACGCCCGCCCCACATTTGGCTTTTGGCGTTGTCTCCTTTATCGGAGGGGCCTGATCCACCCTTTTTGTCGTTCATCGGACGGAATTCTTTCTTTCGGCCTGACTGCTTTCGGAATGCTTATGCGCGCCGCTTTTTCTCCTCGCCTCTGGCTCTTCATCTGGCTCGGGATCGGCGCCGCCGCTCTCCTCTACGTCATCCTCGCCGCCTCGTTAAGCGCTGGTCCCGGTAAAAAGCAGCCGCGGCGACAAGGCGCAGAGGCGGTCCTTCATGACCCGGCATTGCAGGTCGGGGCGATGGCGAAATTCATCTATGCGCCGGAAGCGCGCACGGCGCCTGCCGAGACTTTCCTGCACAGGGGCGAGACGACGAGCCTTTTAGCCTTTCGCGGCCGCGCCGTCCTCGTCAATTTCTGGGCGACATGGTGCGCCCCCTGCGTCAAGGAGCTTCCCTCGCTCGACCGGTTGGAAAAGAAACTTGGCGGCGAAGATTTCGAGGTTGTGGCGGTCGCCGCCGATCCGACCGGCGAGGAGAAAGCGAGCGCGTTTCTCGACAAGCTCGGCCTTGAAAATCTGAAACACTACGCCGATCCGCAGTTGAAACTCGCAATTGCGGCTGGCGGTTCGGCTTCATTGCCCCTGTCGATCCTTTACGACGCTGAGGGACGCGAAATCGGCCGTTATTCTGGCGAGGCCGACTGGTCGAGTCCCGAAGCGGAACGGCTCATCCGCCGCGCAATCGCGCAGAAATGATCGCCGACCGGCAGGCTTAATTCGAAAACGCCGCTTCATGATAGTAGAACAGGCGCCATGCGCATCATCGCGTTGGCGGTTCTGTTCTTGGCTGTTCCTTCGCTTGGCGCGCCGGCGAAGGCGGCTGACTATGCACTCAGCGAAGACGGCGCTTCGATTACATATTCGGTCAAGACGTTAGGTTTTTTCCGGCGGTCCGGCGCGTTCAAGAAGTTCGAGATCCGTTTGCGATTCGATGAGGCGGCGCCGGCGCAAAGCATTCTTGTCGCCGATATCGACATGACGAGCGCGACGATGGCCGCCGAAGGCGCGACTGAACGGATCAAGGGTCCCGCCTGGTTCGATGTTGAAAATTATCCGACTTCGGAGTTTCGTGCGACCGCCATACCGCCGCTCAGGGGCGGCGACGTGATGATCGACGGCGTCTATAAAATGCGCGGCGAGACCGCGCCCTTGCGGCTCGATGTGCGCTATGATGAACCCGAACGCGATGCGGATGGCGAAATTCGCGCGGTCAACATTGTCGCTGACGGCGAGATCGACCGGCGCGTCTATGACATGAACGGCATGGCGGGGCTCGTCGGGCGCATGGTCGGCATTACGATTAACGCGCGGCTCGTAAGAGTGGAGGCGGACGATGAAGAGAATTAGCGCCTGCGCCGTAATCAGCATCCTTGCCTTATCGGGCTGCGTTGAAACGCTGGCGTCAATCGCCGCGCCGAATGTCGACACCGGCGTCAGCGCATTGCGGGTTGGCGATTATCGCCTAGATCCAGACCATGCGGCGCTGTTGTTCGAAGTCGATCATCTCAAATTATCAAAATTCATCGGCCGGTTTACGGGCGTTGAAGCGAGCCTTTCATTTGATCCTGATGAATTGCAGTCGGCGCGCGTTGATGCGCATGTGGACATGACGACACTTGCAATTTCGGAATCAGATTTTGCGAAAACGCTGATGGGGACGGATTGGTTTGACGCGGCGAAATTTCCCGACGCCGCGTTTCACTCAACAGCGGTCCGCCAGACAGGCGATGCAACGGGTGAAATTGACGGTGTGTTGACCCTGCACGGGATTTCGCATGCTGAAACGCTCAAGGTCACATTCAATGGCGGCGGACGCGACCTCATTCGCGGCGCCTATGTCGTCGGGTTTTCTGCGACGGCGACAATCAAGCGCAGCGATTTCGGCGTAGATCGATTTGAAGGTCTTGTCGGCGATGATGTTCTCATCCGCTTCGAAGGCGAATTTATCCGGAAATAATGCTCGCTATTTTCTTCGCAGCCTCGTTGAGATCGCTCTCGTCTAGGCCGCCAAGCGGGATGAGGGTTTCCGCGCGCGCGCCCCTTCTCCGGCTTTTCCGGTAACGCGGATCGTAATGTTCGCGCATTAACGCCGCGGCAAGCGCCTCATAATTCTTCTCGGAATATAGCTGACGCCACTCTTCGATCTGTTCCTTGGCGTGAAAAGGTTTAAGCCGCGCGAGCGCGCTTTCAATTGCGCCCGACTTCTCAATGAGTGGCGCGTAATTTTCGCAGGCAAATCGGGCTCTCGCGGAGAGCGGCGCCGATAAGAAAAGACGCTGCGCTTCCCGCATCGAAAGCCAGACGCGTTTTGGGATGGTGATGTCGCCGATGAGGTTCGATTCAGCTTCAAGAATGATTGGTCTAGTGTGATCGAGGCGGCGAAGTTGCTCCCAAAGATGCGTTTCAAACAGCTTCTGCGGTGGCTGGGATTTGTCCGGGTCGGCGCCAAAAACCGAACCCTTGTGGGCTGCGATCCCTTCAAGATCGATCGTCTGCACGCCAAGCTTTTGCAACTCTGCAAGGATCGCCGTTTTTGCTGTGCAAGTCTCGCCGTCGAGAAGAATGAAGCGGAAATTGTCGCCATCGCCGGCAAGACCATCGACGACTTCGCGCCGCCAGGTTTTATAGCCTCCTTGCAGGACGCCGACGCGCCAGCCGATTTGCGACAGGATCGTCGCCATCGATCCGGACCGCATGCCGCCGCGCCAGCAATAAAGGAGCGGGCGAAATTTTGCGCTGCGATCGGCGAGCGCTTCATCAAGATGGCGCGCGACATTGCGCGCAATATGCGCGGCGCCAATCCGGCGCGCCAGAAAACGCGATTGCTGGACGTAGATTTCTCCGACCTCGGCGCGCTCTTCATTGGAAAGGACCGGCAGGTTGATTGCGCCAGGCAAATGATCCTCGGCGAATTCAGCGGGCGAGCGCACGTCGATGACCGCGTCAAAAAGCGCGAGCGTTTCAGGGCTGGCCTCAGTGAAAGCCTCGATCATGAAGTTTCAGTCTTTCAGGCGCTTTATCGCCGTGAACGAGATTGATGTAAGTCCCCCTCATTGCACGGTGGGCGAAGGCGCGCCATAGAAGGCCGCCGCCGCCCGATGCCGCCGATGGACCAGCTCGCTCACGAACCGCGCCTCACTTCTCTCGCCCATGGCGGGGGGTGCGGCTGCAAGCTTGCGCCGAACGTGCTGTCCGAGCTTCTCGCCGGCATGGCGCCGGGGATTGCGCCGAAAGACCTTATCATTGACGCGGCTACGAGCGACGATGCGGCGGTATGGCGCGTTTCCGGCGAAGCAGCGATTGTCGCTACAACCGATTTTTTCATGCCGGTTGTCGATGATCCGTTCGAATTCGGGCGCATCGCCGCGACGAACGCCTTGTCGGATGTTTATGCGATGGGGGCGACGCCGATTTTCACGCTGGCGTTGGTCGGCATGCCAATCGGCAAGATTTCGAATGAGACGATCAGAAAAATTC
>JAWKVJ010000020.1:0-58317 GCA_041398085.1 Parvularculaceae bacterium | reverse complement strand
GGATGGCGCGCCATGCGCGGCGCCGTCCTGCTTGCCGGCCCGCAGCCAGAAACTGTCGAGCGCGCTTTGGCTCATTTCGACCGGTTCGATGTAGTCAAGACAAGCGCCGCCGAGCGCTTCAAGATCACGCACGCGGGCGCGGCATGCTGAACACATCGAAACATGCGTTGCGATAACGACGCTGCGCGCTTCGTCGAGATTGCCGGCGGCATAGGCGGCGAGCGTCAGCTCTTTGGGGTGATGGCGGATATCACTCAACAAGGTCGCCAATCTCCTTTCTGATCTTGTCAAAGGCGAGCCGCAGGCGCGATTTGACCGTGCCAAGCGGCAGGTTCAGCCTTTCTGCAATTTCCGAATGCGGGGCGTCGTCGATGAAATGCATCTTGACGACGTCATATTGGGCCGGCGGAAGCTTGGCGAAAGCCTCGCGAATGCGCGCGTCGCGCTCGGCGATTTCTACGGAAGCATCGGGCACGGGCTCGGCCTCGCGCGCCAAGACGGGGTCTTCAGCGTCAGGCAAGGGCCGGGCCGCGCGCCGCGCCGCATCGATCCTTAAATTGCGGGCGATCGTGAAAATCCATGTCGACAGGGCGGCCTTGGCGGGATCGAACAGGCGCGCCTTGCGCCAGACTTTCAGCATCGCTTCCTGGGCGAGGTCGTCGGCGAGGTCGGGCGCGGCGCCGATCCGCATGAGGTAGGATTTAATGCGCGGCGCGAAATAGGCGAAGAGCGTGTTGAACGCTTCCTTGTCGCCATGGGCGGCCACGGAGCGCATGAGGCTCGCCGCCCGCTCGGGGGAGAGCGGGCCGGCCGTCTCAGCCTTGTTGATGGCCGTCACTTTTAGCGCCAATGCTCCAAACACCGGGCCGTCTCGTCTGCTTCAATCATGATACGCAGGGGACGGTTTCCGGATCACCTTCAGATAAAGCCTAGCGGAACGCCGGCGGGTAATCCAACGGCGCGGCGGCGCGCGTATCAGGTCCGACTGCGCGCTTTAGAGGATGATCCATGCCGTTTGACATGAAGGGCCGCCCGGCTTCGCAAAACATTAACGATAGCGGGCCGAAGGGGCGGCGCATTGCTGTCATCGGCTCCGGTGTCGCCGGGCTTTCCGCGGCCTGGCTCTTATCCCGCAGCCATGATGTCATTCTCTACGAAAAAGATCGCCGGCTTGGCGGTCACGCCAATACGGTCCCCGTCAGATGCGGCGGCAAGACGCTCGCCGTCGACGCGGGTTTTATCGTTTTCAACAAGCCCAACTATCCAAACCTGACGGCGCTTTTTGAGCATCTTGGCGTCGCCAGCGAAGAGACCGACATGTCGTTCGGCGCCTCGCTCGAGGATGGCCGCATCGAATATTCCGGGCAGGGATTTTCATCCGTGTTCGCCAATCCGTCGAGCATCGTCTCGCCCGCTCACTGGTCAATGCTCACCGATATCATGCGCTTTAATCGTGACGCTGCCGCCGCACTTCGAGCGGGATTGAACGAAGACATTGAACTGCGCGCCTTCGTCGCCGAGCGGAATTATTCAAAAGCCTTTGTTACACGCTTCCTTGAGCCGATGGCGGCGGCGATCTGGTCGACGCCGTCGATGAAAATCCTTGATTATCCGGCGGCCTCGCTTTTCCGCTTCTACGCCAATCACGGGCTGTTGCAGGTCGCTAACAATCCGAAATGGAGCACGGTGACGGGCGGCTCGAAGCGGTATGTCGAGCGCATCAGCGAAGAGTTTGGCGGGGAGACTCGCCTCGCCGCCGGCGTCGCGCGCGTAAAGCGCGTCGCCGGCGGCGTGATCGTGACCGACGCAGCAGGCCATGAAGACCAATTTGATGATGTCGTTATCGCAGCCCATGCCGATGATGCGCTTTCAATGCTCGATGCGCCGAGCGACGCCGAGCGAGCGCTTCTCGGCGCATTCCGTTACCAGCCGAACCGCGCCGTCATGCATTTCGACGAAACTTTTATGCCGCGCCGCAAGCGCGTCTGGGCGAGCTGGAATTATATGGGCGGCGAGGGCGCGCCTTCCGTCACCTACTGGATGAACCGGCTGCAAAACCTTCAAGCCGAGCGCGACATATTCGTAACGCTCAATCCGTCAAAGCCGGTTGAAGCCGGCAAGGTCGTCGCCGAATTTAATTACGCGCATCCTGTCTTTGGCGTTGAGGCGATGCGCGCGCAACGCGAGATCTGGTCGCTGCAGGGCGCCGGCGGTGTCTGGTATTGCGGCGCGCATTTCGGCGCGGGCTTCCATGAAGACGGCATCCAGTCGGGCCTTGCTGTCGCAGAAGCAATTGGCGGCGTGCGCCGGCCCTGGAATGTCGCGAATGAATCGGGCCGCATTCATGTTCATGAAAAACTCCGTGCGGTCGCAGCGGAATGAGTGAAACGGGCGCCTATATCTATCGCGGCACGGTCGCGCATCGGCGCTTGAGGCCCGTCGGCCATGCTTTTTCCTATCGCGTCTTCTCAATGCTTCTCGATATCGATCGCATTGACGAGACGGTGGCGGGCCTGAAATTTTTCTCGCGCAACCGCTTCAATCTTTTCTCGTTTCATGACCGCGATCATGGCGGCGAGGACATTGCCGCGCGCATTCGCGGCGTCCTTAAGGAAAATGGATTCTCTGCCGCCGGGAAAATTCTGCTGCTCGCTTACCCGCGCATGCTTGGCTATGTCTTCAATCCGCTCTCGGTTTACTATTGCCAGGATGAGAAAGGCGCGCTCGAAGCAATCATCTATGAGGTGCGCAATACGTTCGGCGGCATGCATTCCTATCTCATCGGCTGTAACAGCGCCGCGCCGGTGATCGAGCAACAGGCCGACAAGGTTCTCCATGTCTCGCCCTTCATGGAGATGGACCATACCTATCATTTTCGGATGACGCATCCGGGCGAAGAGCTTGTCGTCGCGATCAACCAGACCGACGCTGAAGGCGCCATTTTCAACGCCTCTTTCGCCGGCAAGCGCGCGGCGATGACTGACGCCTCGCTCTTGTCCGCATTCTTCTCCTATCCGTTGATGACAGTGAAAGTGATCGCCGCCATTCATTTCGAGGCGGCGCGGCTTTTCATGAAAGGGCTTCGCCTCAAGAAAGCGCCGCCAGCTGCTATGGCGCCGCCTGAGCCCGTTTCCGTCATTCGGGCGGCGCGCCCGCGCAAGGCCGCCTGAGACTTTTTCGCACAGCTTTCGTGGACGAATTGGCTCGGCGGCGCGCGTCTTTTCGCGCCTTTGTGGACGCGCCTTTGTGGACGCGCCGCTGCGGACGCGCTAGAGCAACGCGCGGAATTGACGGAGGCCCCATGCGGAAAGTTCACGACAGCGCGAAATCGGCTCTCGACGGGCTTCTTTTTGACGGCATGACTATTATGGCCGGCGGCTTCGGCCTTTGCGGCATTCCCGAAAATCTCATCCTCGCGATCCGCGATTCGGGGGTCAAAAATCTCACCGTCATTTCGAACAATGCCGGCGTCGACGGCTTCGGTCTCGGCATGCTGTTGAATACGCGGCAGGTCAAAAAAATGATCTCGTCTTACGTTGGCGAGAACAAGGAATTCGAGCGCCAGTTCCTTTCGGGCGAGCTTGAGCTTGAGTTCAATCCGCAAGGAACGCTCGCCGAGCGTTGCCGCGCCGGCGGCGCCGGCATTCCGGCGTTTTACACAAAGACCGGCGTCGGCACGATCATCGCCGAAGGCAAGGAGCACAAGATCTTCAATGGCGAGACCTACATTATGGAGACGGGGCTCGTCGCCGACCTTTCAATCGTCAAGGCGTGGAAGGGCGATGAGGAAGGAAACCTCATCTTCAGAAAGACGGCGCGCAATTTCAATCCAATGATGGCGACCGCCGGCAAGACGACCGTCGCTGAAGTTGAAGAGCTTGCGCCGACCGGTTCGCTCGATCCCGATTGCATTCACACGGCCGGCATTTTCGTGCAGCGCATCATCAAAGGCTCATTCGAAAAGCGCATTGAACAGCGCACGGTTCGCCAGCGGGAGAACGCCTGATGAAATTCGCGGCCGCTATCGCTGTCTTCTTGCTCGCCGCGTCGCCCGCGGCGGCGATGGAGCTTGCAAGCAAGGATCTTAAAAACGGCGGTTCATTCGACAAGAATCAGGTTTACGGCCAATGCGGGGGTAAAAACCGCGCGCCGCGCCTGGAATGGAGCGGCGCGCCGGTTGGAACGACAAGTTTCGCGCTCGCCATGATCGATGAAAGCGTCAAGCCGCAAGGGTTCCTGCACTGGTATGTGCTGGGCCTGCCGGCGGCTGCGAATGAATTCGGCGGTGAAAATGACGCGAGCGTTCGCGCCCGCGTCGCCGGCAATGATTTCGGCGATGAAGGCTATGGCGGCCCGTGCCCGCCAAAGGGCTCAGGCCCGCATAAATATGTCATCACCGTCTGGGCGCTCGGCGCGGCCGCGCCGGACATCAAGCGGAACATGCGCGCTGATGCGCTCGCCAGGGCGCTCGACAAGGTCGCGCTCGACAAAGCCTCGCTCGCGGCGACTTACGAACGGAAATGATCGGGAGACGATAATGCCCTGGGACCGCAATCAGATGGCCGCGCGCGCGGCGAAAGAATTGAAAGACGGTTTTTACGTCAATCTCGGCATCGGCATTCCGACGCTTGTCGCGAACTACATTCCGGACGGCGTCGACGTGACGCTGCAATCGGAAAACGGCATGCTCGGCATGGGCCCGTTTCCCTATGACGACGAGGTTGACGCCGATCTCATCAACGCCGGCAAGCAGACGATCACCGAGCTTGACCGCACCTCCTATTTTTCCTCCGCTGACAGTTTCGGCATGATTCGCGGCGGCCATATCGATTTGTCGATCCTCGGCGCGATGGAAGTTTCGGAAAAAGGCGATCTCGCCAACTGGATGATCCCCGGCAAGATGGTGAAGGGCATGGGCGGCGCGATGGACCTCGTCGCGGGCGTCAAGCGCGTCGTCGTCGTCATGGATCACGCTTCGAAATCGGGCGAGCCGAAACTCCTTCATCAATGTTCGCTGCCGCTGACCGGCCAGCAGGTCGTCGACATGGTCATCACCAATCTCGGCGTTTTCGAGATCGCGCGCGGCAAGGGCATGAAGCTTGTCGAACTCGCCGACGGCGTCACGCTCGACGAGGTCAAGGCGCAGACGGAAGCAACCTTCGAAATCGCCCTCAACTGACCGTTTTCTGGCCTGATCGTTAACGCATTGAAGCTAGACCGGAAGCAGTTTAGCGCGAGTGGCAGCGCGACTTTCCGGGAAGGCGGATGATGCAGGACCCACAATCTTCGGCCCATGACGCAGTTGAGGCGATGTGGATCGCCGCCGTGCTGTTGGGTCTTGTCGAAGGGCTCACTGAATTCCTGCCCGTCTCATCAACTGGCCATCTCGTGCTCGCCGCCGATTTCTTCAATGCGCCGACGCCGCCGGGCCATGTCTTTGAAATCGTCATTCAGCTCGGCGCCATTCTCGCGGTCTGCGTCATCTACTGGAACCGGCTCTGGGCGAAAGCGTTCGGCTTTTTTTCGGACGTCGCCTCACGGCGTTTCGTTTTCGCGGTGCTCGCCGCCTTCGCGCCGGCGGTCGTTCTGGGGCTTCTGATCGGCGACTACATCGAGGCGCTTTTCTTCCGTCCGAGCGTTATTGCCGCGGCGCTCATTCTTGGCGGCTTTGCGCTGATGTTCATCGACAAGCATCATCTGCCCGAGCATTTCGAGAATGCTGAAGACATCGACATCAAGACGGCGGTGAAAATCGGCTGCGTGCAATGCCTTGCTTTCATTCCGGGCGTGTCGCGTTCCGGCGCCTCGATCATCGGCGGAAGGCTGCTTGGCTGTTCGCGCCTCGCGGCCGGCGAGTTTTCCTTCTTCGTGGCGATTCCGACCATGATCGGCGCGACGGCCTATGATCTCTTTAAATCGCGCGACAGTCTTTCAGCGGACGGCGCGACGATGATCGCGATCGGTTTCATCGTTTCGTTTCTGTCGGCGCTTGTCATCATCAAGCCGTTCCTCGCTTTTATAACGAAGCGCGGGTTAGCGCCTTTCGGCTGGTACCGAATTGGCCTTGGCCTGCTTATTTTTGCGCTTCTGGCCGCAGGCATGGGTCCGCAAGCTGCCTGACGAGAATCTCCCAAAGACGGGAATTCGCGCCGTAAAATACATTTTTTCAGAGTCTTGAATTCGCTTGGCGAATGACCATTTCGGCAATTCGAATTTGCGCGCCAATCGATATCGCGCGCGGCTCTTTGACATTGTAAAAAATTTTTCGCGCCTGCGATTTTTGATAATTGCCGTTGCGATGAACAATGCCCGTTAAACGTGCGCTATTGGCGATACGGATAATACGGACAAAAACGCTGCAACCCGCATGAAAGGCCGACACATCCTATAGGCCGCGCGGCGGACCATGCGTCTAGTCCGCATATTTAACGATCGTGCGAGACTAGCCTTCCGCGTGTTTCCGGCAGGAAGAGAATGCCGATAACAAGACCGAAAACCATATTGGCGATCGCGTACCAGAGGCCGGCGTAAAAATTCCCCGTCGCGGCGACGATGGCGAACGCGGTCGTCGGCAAAAAGCCGCCGAACCAGCCATTGCCGATATGATAGGGGAAGGACATCGACGTGTAGCGAATGCGCGCCGGGAAAAGCTCAACCAGCATCGCGGCGAGCGGTCCATATGACATGGTCTGAACGGCCACAAAAAATGCGGTGAGGGCGATCATCAAAGGAACGTTCATGCGCGCCGGGTCAACCTCGGCCGGGTAGCCGGCTGCGCGTAGCGACGCCTCGACGCGTGCGGTGAAATCGTTGAGCGCCTCGGCCTTGGCGGCGGCGTCCATGCCGGCGGGGTCGGGCGCTTCGATGATGGCCGCGCCGATCCGCACTTGCGCGCCCTCGCCAAGCGGCGCGTTCGAATAGGAAACGCCGGTTCGCGTGAGATACGATTTGGCGATGTCGCAGGCGGTCTTGTCGAAACGCTTCTTGCCGACGGGGTCGAATTGCAGCGAGCAGTCATCCGGATTGGCCGCGACGATGACGGGATTTGATTTTTGCGCTTCGGCGAGCGCGGGATTGGCCGCCGCTGAAAGTCCGTGAAAGACCGGATTGATTGTCAGGGCCGCAATAAGAAGACCCGCCATCAAAATCCGTTTCCTGCCGATCTTGTCCGATAGCCAGCCGAAGAACACATAAAACGGCCCGCCGATAACAAGCGCCCACATGACGACAAGATTGGCGGTGAAGCCGTCGACTTTCAAAATGCGGTCGAGAAAAAAGAGCACGTAAAACGTGCCGGAATAAAACGAGACCGCCTGTCCGGCGATGACGGCGAGGGCAATGAGGATGAGCTTTAAATTGCTCCAGTCACCGAACGCCTCGCGCCAAGGGGCCGCCGATGTCGCGCTTTCCTCTTTCATCTTTTGAAAGACGGGGCTCTCATTCAACTTCAGCCTGATCCACATCGAAATGGCGAGCAGGATTGCTGAAAGCAGAAAGGGAATGCGCCAGCCCCAATCCGCGAATTGTTCAGCCGGCATTGCGGCGCGCGCGCCCATGATGATGAGAAGCGACAGGATAAGGCCGACAAGCGCCGTCGTCTGAATGAAGCTGGTTTGAAGCCCTCGTTTTTCGGCCGGCGCATGTTCGGCGACATAGATCGCTGCGCCGCCATATTCTCCGCCGATCGCCAGCCCCTGAACAAGGCGCAGCCCGACAAGGATGATCGGCGCCGCGACGCCAAGCCGGTCATAGCCGGGCAAAAGGCCGACGATGAAGGTCGAGACCCCCATCAAGGCCATCGTTACGAGGAAGGTGTTCTTGCGGCCGACAACGTCGCCGATCCTGCCAAAGAGCAGCGCGCCGAAAGGCCTTACGATGAAGCCCGACGCAAAGGCGGCCAGCGCCAGAATGAAGGCGGTCGTGTCGTTGACCGCTGAAAAGAAATGTTGCGCGATATAGGTCGCAAGCGCGCCATAGAGAAAAAAGTCATACCACTCGAACATGGTGCCGAGCGAGGAAGCGCCGATGACGAGCGCTTCATTATGGCCTTTCGGGGAGGATGAGTTTTCCGCCGGCGTCCGCGTCATAACGAGATCCTCTTCCGGCTTTTGCACGTTCATCTGTAGGCAAATTATTCCTGCGGCGCGAGTGCGTGGCGGTGAATGCGCCCTTCTTCAACGTAATGGGCCGAGCCCATCAGCGCCATCTTGTCTTCGCCGGGCTTCAGATCGCGCATCTTTCGCGCCGGCATGCCGCCCCACATTTCGCCGCCTGGCACGATTTTGCCGGGCGTCAGAAAGGCGCCTGCGGCGAGAAAGCCGCCAGTCTTGACGACCGAGCGGTCAAGCATGGTCGAACACATGCCGACAAAGCCTTCATCCTCGATGGTCGCGCCGTGGAGCATGCATTTATGGCCGATCAGCGCATTTTTGCCGATGATGGTCGGAACGCCATTCGCGCCCGGTTCGTCAGCGTGTATGATCGTGCCGTCCTGAACGTTCGAGCCCTCGCCAATGACAAGCTTGTTCGAGTCGCCGCGCAGCACGCATTGATACCAGATCGACGCATTGGCGCCGATCTCAACATCGCCGCAGACAACCGCGCCCGGCGCGATAAAGGCGGTCTCGTGAATTTTCGGCGATTTGTCGCCAATGGCGAAGATGATCGGTTTCATTGACTGTCCTTTGGCGTATCGGGCTGGTTGTCGGGGTGGGCGCGAATGAACGCGTCAATCGCGCCGCATCGTTCATATATGGCGCTGATGCGCGGGGTTTTTTCAAGACCGATCCCGAACCGGAGCGCGCCGAAAATCTGCGGGACCAGAAACGCGTCGGCCATGGTCGGTTCGTCGCCGACGCAAAAGGCGCTGTCTTTGTCGACAAGGCTTTCAACGGTCGCCATCGCGCCGCCGACCCATTTTTGGAGCCAGTTTGCAACGCCTGACGCATCGAGATCGAGATCGTTCTTTAGGTAATTCTGCATACGGAGATTCATGAAGGGCTGCGCCTCGCAGGCAATGACGGCCGCGATTGCCCGAACGCGCGCGCGCGCATGGGCTTCATCCGGCAGGAGGGCGATTTCCGGGTAACGCTCCTCAAGATATTCAATGATGGCGGAGGATTGCGTGATCATCGCGCCGTCTTTTGTCTCAAGCGCCGGCACAAGCCCTTGCGGGTTGCGTTTTAAAAAGGCGCCGCCTCGTTGTTCGCCCTTTAAAAGGTTCACTGGCTCATAAGCGTATTCGAGGTTCTTCAGTTCAAGCGCAATACGCACGCGATAGGTCGCGCTTGATCGCCAATAGCCATAGAGCTTCATGAGAATATCCGATCTTTAAAATTTGCCTCGAATTTATCGCGCATTCTTTGCGGATTTCAAATTCACTGAATGCAGTCTCTTTGTCGCGGATAAGGGAGCAAAAGATGCAAGCTGCGGCAGTTGCGGTGCGGGACGAGGCGGCCAGCGATGATTATGGCTGGGTAAAAGCCAATCTCCGGATGAAGGACGGGGAGCCGATCGTCGACCTCGCCAATTGCATCCGTGTGTTTGAGCGTCATGCCGACTTCAAGGGGCGTTTCAAATTTAACGAAGTTCTCAACAAGGTCCTCGACAAGGGCACGGTCATGCTCGACTGGCGCGTCAGCGACACCACGGCGACCGTCCAGGAGCGTTTCATCCCGGAAGTTACGACCGATATGGTGTTGAAAGCCCTCGTTGTTGTCGCCAACCGGGCCGGCAGCTAGGGCTGGTCTCTATTAGTAACATGTGTTACTAACTGGCTGTTCCGCCGGGAATGGCCTTTTTCCGTCCCGGCTCCCCATTCGCTGCGGCGGCGCGGGCGGCTTTCGCTCTCTCGGCGCCGGTATTGGAGCGCGCCATGGCAGACCTTTTCGAAAACCCGCTCGGAACTGATGGCTTTGAATTCGTTGAATATACGGGCCCCGATCCGGACGCCCTTGCCGCCCTTTTTGAGCGGTTCGGCTTCACCGCGGTCGGCCGGCATCGCTCCAAGGATGTCGTTCATTACAGGCAGGGCGACATCAATTTCCTGCTGAACCGGGAATCGGACGGCCAGCCGGGCCAGTTCCGAAATCAGCACGGCGCCGGCGCTAATGCGATGGCGTTTAGGGTGAGGGACGCCGCCGCCGCCTGGAAAGAAGCGGTGCGCCGCGGCGCCAAACCGATTGAAGCCAAGACCGGGCCGATGGAACTCAATATTCCCGGCATCGAGGGCATTGGCGGTCTTCATGTCTATCTCGTCGACCGCTACGGTGCGCGGTCGATCTATGATGTTGATTTCGAACCGATCGCCGGCGCTGACCTGTCGAAGAATTCCGCAGGCCTCACCTATATCGACCACCTCACCCACAATCTTCATCGCGGTAATATGGATCTGTGGGCGGACTATTATGAGCGTATCTTCAATTTCCGCGAGATTCGTTATTTTGACATCGAAGGAAAACTGACAGGTCTTGTTTCGAAGGCGATGACCAGCCCGTGCGGAAAAATTCGTATTCCGCTCAATGAAAGCCAGGACGATAAATCACAAATCGAGGAATTCCTGCAGCGCTACAATGGTGAAGGGATTCAGCATATCGCGCTTGGGACAGATGATGTCTACAAAACTGTGGAAATCTTGCGTGAACGCGGCTTGCCGTTTCAATCAACGCCTGAAACTTATTATGAAAAAGTCGATGAACGCGTCGGCGGACATGGCGAGGATCTTGAAAGACTGCGAAAGAACAGCATTTTGATCGACGGTGCGCCGACGCAAGGTCAAGGGCTATTGCTGCAGATCTTCACGCAGGACGCGATCGGCCCCATCTTTTTCGAAATCATCCAGCGCAAGGGCAATGAAGGTTTTGGCGAGGGTAATTTCAAAGCGCTCTTTGAATCGATCGAGGAAGACCAGATTCGCCGGGGCGTGTTGAAAGAAACCGCCTGACGCTTGCGATGAAAGAGGGTGAACAAAAATTCGATCTTGACGCTTTTACGCCTTATCGAATGGTCGTGCTTGGCCGTTTGATGAGCGAAGAGCTTGGCGCGGCCTATGCGGGTGAAGGGCTATCAATTCCCGAATGGCGCGTTCTTGCCGTTGTCAGCCAGGCGCCCGCGGTTGCTGCCAGGGATGTCGCGGCGCGTACGCCAATGGACAAGATGGCTGTCAGTCGGGCAGTGGCTTCGCTTGAGAAGAAAGACTGGATACGCCGCTCGCCGACTGCTGATCGGCGCGTCAACGCGCTTGAGCTGACCGACGAAGGTCGAGCAGTTTTCGATCGCGTAGCGAAACTGGCGCTTGAATTCGAAAAGCGCATTCACAATGCGTTGCCGTCCGGGAAGGCCAATGGTTTCTTCGAGGCGCTGGCTATTTTGGAAGCCGCCCTCGGCGACGCACGCGTAGAGGCGGCTGAATGACGAGGAATTTGTTCGTTGCAGCCATGCTGGTGTTGGTCGCCGGCTGCGTATCCTTTCCGAAGGCGCCAATACCGGTTGAGACTGCACGCATTGATGGGGATGCGGTGATTAGCGTTGACAGCGCGCGGCTTGGTTTGACCCAGTGGCGAGCACGAAATCCGTACGCGGTGATTGTCGCTATTCATGGCATGAATGATTATGCCGGCGCCTTTTTTTATGCGGGACCATATTGGGCTGAGCGGGGCATTTCTGTTTACGCCTATGACCAGCGCGGATTTGGCCGTTCGCCCGATTTTGGAGAATGGCCAGGCGCAGCGACGCTTGAGCAGGATTTGCGCGCCGTTATTGCCGCCGTCCGCCGTGACAATCCCGACCTTCCGGTTTTTGTTGTGGCGCATTCCATGGGGGCAGGCGTTGCGATGGCTGCCATCAATGAGGCGCCGCTTGATGTTGACGGCGTTGTGTTTGCGGCGCCGGGCGTATGGGGCGGTGGGTCGATGTCGATCCTTTATCGGGTTGCGCTCAACAGCGCAGCAATGCTTACGCCGGGAAAAACTCTCACTGGCGAGCGAACCGGCCGTCTTGCATCCGACAATATCGAGTTTCTCCGGGCGATGTATGATGATGCGCAGGTAATCAAGGATACGCGCCTTGACGCCATTCTCGGCGCTGTTCGCATTATGGGTGACGGGTGGAAGGCGTCGAAAAAGATCTCAGGCAGATTTCTCTATCTCTACGGCGCTCATGATCAGATCATTCCAGAGAAAGTGCTTGAAAAAGCGTCGATGCGGTTGAGCGGTGATGTCACAATTCGGCGTTTCCCGGATGGCTGGCACCTTCTATTCGCAGACAAGGACCGTGAAATGCCGCTTGGGGATGTCGTGCGCTGGATCGACCGGGAACTGACGGCTGGCCAAATGGACGCATCGACTGGATCTTCATGAAGAGGTTGCAACGGCGCATCCCGGATTGCTGGCTAGTGAGGGGAAGCAGGTCCCGGGGCGGCTGGAGGGCAATTGCGCCGTTGCAACGAAACAACTTATACGAGCATTTCGTTAACAAAACCTTTCGTTTCATCTTGCTCGACCTTTTAACCCATGCTGGATGCCTGATCGCGGATCCACGACAGGAACTTGGCGCTCGACAGATCGATATCCACTGGCAAGGCCAGCAGGGCCGGCGTCTCATAGGGGTGCAAGGACTGAATAAGGCGCCGCGCTTGGGGAGCTGCCGCTCGTGATGTCTTGACGATAAGGACGATCTCATTTGCCTGTTCCGTTGCGCCCTTCCATTTGTAAAAAGACTTCATGCCGGGAATGACGTTGACGCATGCAGCAGCGCCGCTTTCGACAAGCGCCGAAGAAATCTTCTCAGCCGAGGCCATATCGGGAGCGGTTGAATATAAAAGGACGATGTTGCTCATGGCGTGGCTCCGGCGCTGAACTCATTGAGCGCGATTGCAAATGACCAGGAATAATAACCCACAAAAAAACTCGGCGCTTGTCCTTTTTTCCGGCGGACAGGATTCGTCGATCGTTCTTGCCTATTCGCTGGCGAAGTTTGATCATGTCGAGACAATTGGATTCGACTACGGTCAACGGCACGTGGCGGAACTGGCGGCGCGAGACTCTGTAAGAGACCAATTAATAAACGGCTTTCCGCAATGGCGCACTCGCCTCGGCGACGACCACCATATAGATTTACGTGCGTTCGGAGAGATCAGTGAAACGGCGCTTACGCGCGAAACAGAAATTGTTTTGGGTGAGACTGGGTTGCCGACGACATTCGTTCCCGGACGCAATCTCGTGTTTTTGACAATCGCCGCTGCGCTCGGTTACCGACGCAATTTGGGCGTGCTCACGGCCGGAATGTGTGAGACCGATTTCTCAGGATATCCTGATTGCCGCCGTGAAACGCTTGATGCGCAAATGGCCGCGATCCATCTTGGGATGGAACGAGAATTTGTGCTGGAAACACCGTTGATGCATTTGTCAAAAGCGCAAAGTTGGGATCTGGCGGAGCAGTTGGGCGGAACGCATCTTGTCGATCTCATCGTTGAGCACAGTCACACCTGCTATCTCGGCGAACGCGGTGAATGGCATGATTGGGGTTATGGCTGCGGTCATTGTCCGGCCTGTGAATTACGTGAAAAGGGTTGGCGCGAATATTCAGCGGCGAAAGCATAAAATAGAATTGTGATGTCGGTCTATTCGGTCAAGGAATGTTATTACACCCTTCAGGGCGAAGGCGCGCAAACTGGCCGCGCCGCGGTATTTTTGCGTTTTGCAGGCTGCAATTTGTGGACCGGGCTCGAACGCGACCGGCCGACCGCCGTTTGCCGTTTTTGCGATACGGATTTTGTTGGCGTGAATGGGCCCGGCGGCGGAAAATTTTCTTCTCCAGAGGCGCTGGCAAAACATGTGCGTCAGACTTGGCCAAGCGAGTGCGTCGCGTCGAGATTTGTCGTATGCACCGGCGGCGAGCCGCTATTACAGCTCGACGCCGCCCTCATTCGCGCGTTGCACGAAGAGGGGTTTTCCATCGGTGTCGAGACAAATGGGACGATCGCGGTGCCGGAAGGAGTCGACTGGATTTGCGTCAGTCCGAAAGCAAATCGCGAACTGACGCAGCGCGTAGGCCACGAATTGAAGCTTGTTTTCCCGCAGCTGGAAAACTCGCCTGCAGATTTTGAAGGGCTGCAGTTCGATCATTTCTTTTTACAACCACTGGATGGCCCTGAGCGTGAAGCCAATACAAAGGCCGCCATTGCATATTGTCGCGCATATCCGCGCTGGCGACTAAGCCTGCAAACGCACAAATTGTTGGGAATTCCCTAGAGCAACTTGCATTCAATCTGAATCGTTTCGTTGCTCTATGTCTTTGCTTGATCGCATTTTCTGGCGACGAACCGGTCCCCACTTCGTCGGAAAATGCTCTAGCCTTCAGCGTCAGGCGGCGTCCGCGCTTTTTTCCTGGAGCTTGCCGATCAAATATTGCGCGTCCCGGCAATAAGCGGCCGCGGCGCGATCCGCTTTGACGAGAGCCGCATCCAGCTGTTCGAGAGACTGGGTTATTTCGTCGAAGGTCGAGAAAGCCTCGCTGGGCGGATTAATGTTGAGCCCTTTAGCGGAAACATCGAGCCGGAATGGGGAAACGGAATAATGCGCCTTGCCGCCAAGCTTGACGTCGATCTGGCGCTGGTTTTTGCCGACCAGCATAGCGCCGCGATCATCAACTGCGTCTGCTGCGGTATTGATAGATAACCTCAACTCGTCGAAACTCTCAGCCAAAAGCGCACGGGCGCCAGCTTCATCGACTTCATTGGCGGAGAGAGCAACCTCATAGGCCTGCTCAATAATTTCGCGAACGCGATCGATTGAGTAGAGCGCAGATTCGATTGATGCGAGCGCATCACGTATATTGTTGGCCGAATGATCGGGCTCTGGTTCTTGCCGTTTTGCTTGTTGAGCAGTGCGCCGGAGGGCTCGGTCAAGGCCGCCAGCGACGTCCATCGCAGGCAACGCCTCTTCATCCGGCGTCGGCGCGCTTAGCCCGAATAATCCCGCTAGCGGGCTGCGTTTAGCTTTTCGGTGGGGCTCTTGCGGCCCCTCATCGTCAGACGCAAACGCCACTGAACTCTCCTCGCCCGCCTGGAGCGACAAACCTAGGAGAAGGGGTCTTGCGGCCCGGTTAAAAGCGCTCTGACATTTGAGCAGGCGACATTAGGTCTTCCGAAAAAGCCTGCCGCCGCGCCCTTCGACAAGCCAGGCTGCAACCAAAAATCCACCGATCAAGCCCAGCCAAGCCCAGGCCGGGGCGACAGGCGCGTCGCGGACGGCCTCGGTTCTGTAGGCGTTACGGGCGACTATGCCCGCCCATCCGCTACCAGCGCGCTTTGCCGTGTTCCCGGCGACACGCCTTATGTCCGGAATTGAGACGGTTGCGTCTTTTCGAACATCGAAAACGCCGCCCCCGCTTTCTTGAATTAGCGATTCGAGCCTGGTTCGATCAGAAACCACATTTTCAAATTCAGGCGGCGCGGCTAGCCCGACAGCGCCGATTGCAAACAAATCTCCGGAGCGGCCCCGATACAGGCCTTCAGGAGCATTAGCGATTTCAGCAGTAAAAAAGCCGGGCTTTATTTCCTTCAACGCGACATCGCGCGTTTCACCGTCCGGCATGGTGATTTCGACCGGAGCCGCTTTGTCGGAAACAGAACGCCTTTCAATATTGAGGGCGTTTTGACGCTCTGTGAGTGACAGGCGCTCTTCTTCAAGGTCGGGTTCTTTCATGAGCCAGTGCGCAACGCGCCGTAACAGTTCTGCATGCGGACCGCCGCCGTCGAACCCGCGCGCCCAGAGCCAGACGTCGTCTGATTGAATCATTCCGACTCGCCCTTCGCCAACCCGGTTGAGAATTAGCAGCGGTTCATCCTGCGGCCCGGTCATGAGGGTCATGCCAGCGCGCTTTGATGCTGGCATCAGACGCACCCATCGCCCCCAATAATCCTGTTCCGGCAGGTTTTCGGTGACCGGATGGCGCTCGCCTTCCTTGCTTACTTTGGGACGGAAGGGGCCGTCGATTTCATCGCCCGCCGGCAAAGCAGGAAGTACGTAAGCAAAATTTCGCTGAGCGGCGAGACTTAAATAACCTTCAAATTCGGGTCCCGATGAAATGAGAACGGCGCCGCCACCCTCGACATAGCGCGCGAGATTATCGAAGTGATAGGCGTTCAGGACGCCGCGATAGGTGTAGCGGTCGAATATGACGAGGTCGAATTCGTAAAGTTTCTGAATAAATAGCTCATCTTGTGGAAATTCGATGAGAGCGAGTTCTTTTTCGAGCGCTGAATCGCTCTGCGCTTTTTCAATTGGCCTCAAGATTGTGAAATGAACGAGATCTATTGCCGGGTCTGATTTAAGAAGATTTCGCCAAACGCGTTCACCGGGATGCGGTTCCCCCGATATCAGTAAAACGCGAAGGCGATCGCGTATTACTGTGATCGGTAAAACGGCAATATTATTTTTTTCAGTCAATTCCGATTCGACAGATTCAACTTTCAGTTCGACGATAGTTTTTCCGGGCCGGGGGAGGGGCGCCTTGAATGAAACTTCAGCGCCCACAGGAACAGGTTGAGAAAGTACTTCGTCGCCATTGACGCTCAACGTTACGATCGCCTGGCCTCTATTTTTCAGCAATTGCTGGTCAGGTCCGACATCGTCAATACGAAATGCGACATCGACACCTTCCTTTACGATGCCGTAACGCGGCGCCTTGATCAAAGTAATTTTACGATCGATTTCGTCCGCACGGCCTGTCATCAGAAGATGGATGGGAGCAGTTGCATCCAGACTATTTACGGCGATTTTGTCGGTCGCCTCGCCATCGCTGACGACGAACACGGCGCCAAGTCGGGCGCGGGGGTTTTCGGAAATAATATTGGATATGGCGGCGCCAAGCCGCGACTCTGAATTGGTGCCGACGGAACCGCGTATCACGTTAATGTCGTCAATCGAATTTAACTTCGCTTCGAGCGCTTTCGCTGCTTGCTCGGTGATGGATCCGCGTTCATCGAGTTTGTTGCTCGCGCTATTGTCCACGAGAATCGCTACGATGTCGCTTAGCGGCGTCCGTTCTGCAATTCGTATCTGAGGATTAAGAAGCAACGCAATCAATGAGATTGCCGCCAACAGGCGGAAGGCGCCGCTTCTGGGGGCGCGGAAAATGGAGAGCATGGCGACGATCAGCACAATTGTCGACACCGCAATGATGACGCCGCTGGATAGACTGGGCGCGAATGCAATTTCATTCATTGCTTGCCGAGCCTTTCCAGCAGGATGGGGGTATGGACCTGATCTGACTTGTAATTGCCGGTTAACGCTACCATGACCATGTTTATTCCGGCGCGGTAGGATAGTTCACGTGCGCGTTCGCCGCCCTCAGTCATGGGCAATAAAGGGCGGTTAATGTCATCTGCAGCCCATGCGCCCGCCCAGTCGCGTCCCCCGATGATAATGGGCGTCACGGAATCGTTCGCGCCACTTTTTGTTTCGACCCAGATGAGGCCCCCGTTTTCCCGCCCGACAAGATCGGGAACCAGATAAAATGATCGCGTTAATACATGATCGCGTGACAGCGGGGTCAGCGGCGGCAAATCGAGATTCGCCAAAATTGATTTGAGTGCAAGCCGTTCCGGCGTTTCGATATTGCCAATCGCGCGTTCGTCGTCACGCGTATCGAATACGACAAGACCGCCGAGTTTCATATACGATTCGATTTTGGCGAGAGCATTGTCAGAGGGCGCCGAAGCGCCTGGAGTCATTGGCCAGTAAAGAAACGGGTAAACCGATAGGTCACCGGTTTCCAGATCGAGTGCAGCCGGCGCGGCGGGCTCAAGCGATGTTCTTTCGGCCAGTTTCCTGGACAAGGCCGAAAGCCCGGCCTCGGAAACCCGATCAGTGGAGGGGTCCCCTGTCTTGACGTAGGCAAGCCTCGTGTCGAGTGCGGCGGCGACAGCTTTCGGATCGAGCTTTTGATCCAAGGGCTGTGCTTTTATTGTTGGGGCCGGGAGAAGCACAACAAGCGTTGCCGCTAGGGCCAGAACAGCAAAAAGCTTTCCGGCAATACGCAGAGCAATAATTGCGTCGGCCAGCAGCAATACCAATGCGATCAAATACAAATAGGGGGCGACGGCGATTGTCTGCGCGCCGCCATAATCTTTTTCTGTCGCGCCCGAAAAAGAAGCCGCCTCAAATTTATCGGTTGCACTAACTGCGTTTACGGCAACGGGCGCCTCGGGTGCGCCATACAGGCCGGGTGGGCGATCGGGGCTCGGGCCTTGGGTAAGATCGTCTAGCGATTGCGGCGCCAAATTCTCAGGCGGAGGTTTCAATGCTCCATATCCGTCGAGTATCTTGACCGGAGAAAGCTTCGCCTTTGACGCATCGGTCGCTGTCTTCGGGCCAAGAGAAGAAAGAAACGTAAGTTTGCGCAACATTTCGACGAAAAGCGAGGAAAGCGGAAGATCAGACCAATCTGGCGTTGCGGTTATATGAAAAAGAACGACCGCGCCGGCGCCCTCATTTTTGCCTGTTACGAGCGGCGTTCCGTCGGCAAGACTCGCCCAGCTATGTTCGCTCGTTTCCCCACCTGGCTCTGCGAGAACCTGTCGGCGAACGAAGATATCTTTCGGTATGAGAAGTCCGGCAAATGGACCATCGGGGGCGAACGATCCTATATTTTGCGGAGTTTCCCATGTAAGCGCCCCGCCAAATGCTCTTCCGCCGCCGCGCAATTTCACGGGCAACAAGGGCGGCGTCCCGTCTGCCGCCGCTTCAGCAAGGGTAGGACCGGCAAATCGAACGAGCACGCCGCCCTTTTGAACCCACTCGGTTAGCGCCGCAGCATCATTTGCCCGTAATTTTCCAATGTCATCGAGGACGATGACCGACGCATCAGAAGAGATGAGATTTTCAAGACTGTCTTCAATGAACTGCGCATAAGGCTCCAGCGCGCGTCGAACATAATGCGCACCTGAAAGCAATGGATCAACGCCGCTATTTCCTGTTGCGACGATGCCGATCAATGCGCGCCGCGCGCGGGCGTCGACAAGCTGGACGGCGCCGGCAGACGGAATGGTGTCTATCCTGACAGATGCAACTTCATTCTGAAGAACAAGCGGCAGGTCGATTTTGACTTCGGCCGTTGCGTCGTCCGGGTGCAAGGATGCCTCGCTGCGCGCCAGTTCTCGGCCGTCGCTCGTCTGCGCGACAACAGCTCCTGACCAACTGCCGCCGCCAATTTTTTCGACCG
Organism: Parvularculaceae bacterium; assembly: GCA_041398085.1. GTDB lineage: Bacteria > Pseudomonadota > Alphaproteobacteria > Caulobacterales > Parvularculaceae > Amphiplicatus. Next base: position 39,093 of record JAWKVJ010000020.1, on the reverse strand, counting down.
AATATTTTTGTGCGCCTTCCGATCTCAAGGCTGGCTTCAGCACAAGAATTGGATTTGTCTGTTCGCGGTAAACAGTCAGGCGTCCGAGGTTGCTTAATTTATCTCGAAGCGCCTGTTGGCCTTCGTGGCGCAGCCCGTCTGACAGCCAAATTACTTCCGCGTCTCGTAATTTAGAACGGGAGTCATCGATGTTGCCAGAGACGCCGGAATAGTCGGGTAGCAGTGGTTTAGGCTCGAGCGCGGAAGCGGCTTGCCGCAATTGTGAGCCGGTAAGGGGTTCAATTGAATCTGCGTGCGCCAAAACTGTCGGGATGAAATAAATCTCGCGCCGGGCGCGTTCAGCATCTTCTGCGATGGCGTTAATAACGGCCTTTCGATCGCGCCAGTGAGCCGCCGCCGCCCAACTATTATCAACGACGAGAACGACCGGCCCGTTTTCTGACTTTGACGGCCTGGCGTCATAGAGCGGCCCCGCAAGAGCAAAAATGACGATCGCTGCAATAAGAATGCGCAAGAGCAATAGCGGCCAGGGCGTTCGGTCTGGCGTTTCTTCCGTGCGCGTTAAACGGCGCAAGATTTCAAAGGCTGGAAAAACGACCTCAGTCGGTTTTGGCGGGGTTGCTCTTAGCAATATCCAAATTGCCGGAAGTGCGATCAGCGCCAGCAGAATGAGCGGTGTCGAAAAGCTCAGAGCGCCCATTACCCACTCTCGGCTCTGGATTGAATTGCAGCTACCAAGACCGGCTCCCTTCGCCGGCTATCGCGTGATATAATGACAATAGCGCTGATGCGGCCGGTTGGTCTGTGCGGTGGATGAGGAAACGCCAGTTCAGACTGTCGCAAGCGGCTTTTAATTTTGATCTTTGAGCCGAAAATTCGCGCAAATAAGAGTCTCGGATCGAGTTTGCGCTGCCAAATAGCATCTTGCCGAGGCTTTCGGGATCCTTGAATTCGGTGCGGCCGGCGAAAGGAAACGCCTCTTCCGCCGGGTCCACGACCTGAAGCATAACGCCGGTTGCGCCAAGCGCAGCGCAACGAGCCGCCGCGTCAGAGATTTTGTCCGTGTCGGCAAAAAAATCGCTCAGATAAATGATGCGGGAATGAGCAGCTGCGGGAATAGGCGGCGGCGTTGAAGCCGTATCGTCAGTTTTGCCGGTACAGAGCTCTTCAAAAAACCTGACGGACGCATTGCGGCCATGGAATTGTCTTGGCGTTGGAGAGGCCAATCCTATTCTTTCGCCAGCATCTGACAGCAAAGAGGCGAGCGCCACGGCAAGAATGTCGGCGCGATATCGCTTCGTCGGCAATTTGTTGCTCGAAGAGTAATCGAGCGATCTCGAACCATCCCGCCAAATCCAGACGGATGCCGCTGCTTCCCACTCGTTCTGCCTGACATAAAGGCGGTTAGGTATCCTGGCGGATTGGCGCCAGTCGATCATCGAAACAGGGTCTCCGAACGCATAGGCCCGATGTTGCCAGAATGTCTCCCCGGGGCCGGCGCGGCGACGTCCATGAAGGCCGGCCGCGACAGAATGAGCGATGCGTAAAGCTTCAACCAGCAAGGGCGGATAACCGCTTGCAAGCTGTTCCGCTTCATGCCGGATTTGTTGCGTGCGGTCTTCACCCGCCTGCATCTAGAACGCCTTCTTTACAAGATCGTCGATGAATGGATCGATTGAAATCCCTTGCGCGCGCGCTGAAAAGTTGAGCGCCATACGGTGCCTTAATACGGGTTTTGCAAGGCGCACGACATCTTCCATCGAGGGCGCCCGCCTGCCCTCAATCAGCGCCAAGGCGCGCACCGACAAAGAAAGCGCCTGGCTGGCGCGGGGCCCTGGTCCCCAACCTACAAGTTCTGCAACGCGCGCATCTGCATCCTCGACTGGCCGCGCACTACGCACCAGCGTTAGAATTGCCGCGACAATACGCTCGGCAATCGGCATTTGACGAACGAGTGCTTGTGCGCGGATCAGATCCTCGGGCGACATGGCGGCTGAAACTTCATGGCTTTCAGCGCCGGTCGTCGCTGTAAGCATTTGTTTTTCCGATTCAAGATCAGGATAACCGACATTTATTTGCATCAGGAAGCGATCAAGCTGCGCTTCCGGGAGCGGATAGGTTCCTTCCTGTTCAATGGGATTTTGCGTCGCCAGAACATGAAAAGGCGCGGGCAGGTCGTGCCGTTCGCCGGCGACGGTCACATGCAATTCCTGCATGGCTTGCAGAAGCGCGGACTGCGTGCGCGGGCTCGCCCGGTTAATTTCATCGGCCATCAGCAATTGGCAAAAAACCGGGCCGGGAATGAACCGGAATTCACGCCGCCCGTCAGCTCCTTCTTCCAACACTTCTGAACCAAGGACGTCGCCCGGCATGAGGTCGGGAGTGAACTGGACCCGTTTTGACTGGAGACCGATCAGCGAGCCGATGGTGGTCACAAGCAGGGTTTTTGCAAGACCGGGCGCGCCGACAAGGAGGCCATGACCTCCGGCGGCCAACGTCGCCAGCGTCAGCTCCACAATCTCGTCTTGCCCGAATACGATTTTTGACAGCTCCGCCTGCGCGGCGGCGAATTTGGCGGAAAGCTCGTCGAATTCTTTCAGCGGATCGTGATCACTCATTGCCTGTCTTTTCCTTGGCGGTCTTGCCGGCCCGGCGAGGCGATTGACCGCCTAACCCCACCAGATAACACCTTTTTTGTGTTTAATGACAACCACTTGTCGTCTTGCGCAGGCGGATCGTCGCAACGCGCTTCACCTCTTGCGCGCGAATGGCCAAGTTAACTACCATGGTGTTGAATTGGGACGTCGCAAGGGGGCGAGACCAAGGTTATCGCGGCGTTAAGCGGGGGCTGCAATATTGCCATTTCATGCGCCTGACGTCGGAGACGGCTGCGCTCCATCGGTAAAAGGGAATTTCTGTGTCGGAAGAAGAGCATAAATCCAGCGTTTGGGGATTCATCAAAGGCTTTGGAAAATTACTGATTGGCATCTTGCTCGTATTGCAGGGCATTGTCGGGCTTGCATTGCTTCTCGTCTTTGTCGGCTTTGTCATAGCCGCAGGAAATACGGTTGGGGGGCAATCCGGCGGACAGGGCGCATCGGTTCCAAGTAACGCGGCGCTCGTCATTAATCCGGAAGGCGTTCTCGTAGAGGAGGCGCAAGTCAAAGACCCGCTTTCCCAATTGCTGGCGCAGAATTACGGCGGCGGCGACGAGAGCCAAGTTGAAGTTGGCGCAATCGCACGCGCCATACGGGCCGCGGAAAAAGACAAACGCATTAAGGGACTCGTGCTTGATCTCGCGCGCCTGCAAATTCCAACAATCAGCGCAAGCAAGGCGCATTATCTCGCTGGCGTAGTCGACGAATTCAAAAAATCCGGAAAAAAAGTCTATTCGGTCGGCGATTCCTATTCTCAGGAACAATACATCATCGCCTCGCATGCCGATGAAATTTACATGCATGACAAAGGCGCGCTCGTTCTCATCGGATATGGATCATACGATCTCTTCCTGAAATCCTTCCTCGAAAAGATGCTGGTGACGCCGCATGTCTTCCGGGTCGGCGCTTTCAAGGCCGCCGTCGAGCCGTTTTTACGTGACGACATGTCGCCCGAAGCGCGTGAGGCGAACCTCGCTTTCCTTGGCGGCATGTGGAAGTCTCTCGAAGAGGGCGTTGCAAAAGCCCGCGGGTTAAGCGTCGCCGATGTTGATGCTTATGCAAATAACCTGAATGCGGTCCTGCGTCAGGCGGACGGCAATCTTGCTGAAGCTGCGTTGAATTCAAAGCTCATCGACAAGCTTGCCTCTCGCCCAGAGCAATTAAAAGCGATGCAGGCGGTATTTGGCGCGGACAAGAAAGGCGACGGCTTCAACAATGTCGGTTATCAAGCCTATTTGACGGCTGTGGGTCCGGCGAAAGACGGCTCCGCGCCGAATGTCGGCATTGTAACAGTATCCGGAACGATTGTTGACGGTGAAGCGCCATCCGGGGTCGCTGCTGGCGGCGATACGATCGCGGGATATCTGAAAAAAGCGCTAGATGATGATCAGATCAAGGCCGTTGTCTTGCGCGTCGATAGCCCGGGCGGATCGGTGTTCGCCTCGGAAGTCATTCGCGATGGCGTGCTGGCGCTCAAGAACGCCGGCAAGCCCGTTGTCGTTTCCATGGGTTCTCTTGCAGCATCTGGCGGCTATTGGGTTTCAACGCCTGGCGATGAAATTTGGGCGTCGCCGACAACGGTGACCGGGTCGATCGGCATCTTCGCATTCTTTCCGACCTTTGAAAAAGCAGCCGCCCATTGGGGCGTAAACGTCGATGGAGTCGGCACGACGCCGCTCGCCTCGCTTTACGGAACCGGTGTCGGTCCGTTGGAAGACAATGTGGCTGACATTTTCCAGCAGAGCGTCGAGCGTGGATACCGGGACTTCATCGATGTTGTTTCCAAAGGCCGTAATCTCGATCCGGCATATGTCGACTCAATTGCGCAGGGGCGCGTCTGGATCGGCTCGCGGGCTGAAGGGCTTAAACTTGTCGATCACCTCGGCACGATCGATGACGCCGTCGCATCGGCGGCAAAGCTTGCAAACCTCACAGAGTATGATCGCGTTAATGTGCGTGAGCGGCTTACGCCTTTCGAACTGTTGTTTGGGGAAATGGCCTCTGAAGGGGCCAAGGTTCTCGGCATGGAAAAGCGCTCACAATCAAATTCTGTGTTGAACAAGGTTATCGCCAGCGCAAAAGGTCAGGCGGAGCTGTTGAATGAATTCAACGATCCGAATGCGCTTTATGCGCGGTGCATTTCCTGCGGGGACTAGCCCTCGATTGTACTGAAATCTTGAAAGGGGCCGGCGCGCGGGGAGCGGGCGCCGGCCTTTTGATTAATGAATGACCTAATGAGATATGCAGCGGACCTTGAAGGCGTCGCGGGCCGGCGGCTCCCGCCTGTTGACCAGTGGAACCCGGAATATTGCGGCGAGCTTGACCTCACTATTCGCGCCGACGGGACTTGGACTTATCAGGGAACGCCCATCCGTCGCGCAAGGCTGGTGCGATTGTTCTCAACGGTCCTTCGCCGCGAAGGCGAGCGATATTTTCTTGTCACCCCGGTCGAGAAGCTCAAGATCACTGTTGAGGATGCGCCGTTCACGGCCGTGCTGATGCGGGAGGAGGGCGCCGGGGAGGATAGCAAGCTGGTATTCACAACCAATGTCGGCGATGAAGTGACCGCTGGCCGCGATCATGCGCTGAGCTGGCGAAATAGGCTGGGCGGCGGTGCGCCTTATATTCATGTTCGCGCGGGACTGGATGCTCTTTTGTCCCGGTCGGTAATGTTCGATTTGGTGTCCTTAGGTGAGACGCGGCTGATTGGCGAAACCGAAAAATTCGGCGTGACTTCCGGAGGAGTTTACTTCCCGCTCGCTAACGTATCGGAGATATTCTCTGACGCGTCGATCTAGTTTATGGCCGTTGGGGTAACGGATCTTAGTGATGGATTCAGCGCAACGAGATATTGATCATTGGCGAACGCTCATCGAAGAAAATCTTCGGCGCGCCGCCGCGGTTTCGCCGCGCTCGCTTTTTCTCGAAATGAACCCGCACCTTGCCGATGACAAGCGGTTTGAACGCCGCTGGGCCCGGGAACGAAAAGATGCCGCCGTTCTTGTTCCAATCGTTAATCGGCCTTCAGGCGCGTCTGTTTTGTTGACGGTGCGTTCTTCCGACATGCCTTCGCATGCCGGTCAAATCAGTTTTCCTGGCGGCAAGGTCGATGATGAAGATGCCGATCGGGTTGCGACGGCGCTGCGCGAAGCAGAAGAAGAAGTGAACATTCCGCCAAGTGCGGTCTCCGTAATAGGCGAGCTTGGCGTGCATCTTGGCGGCCTCGGGTTTTCCGTGACGCCGGTCGTCGGCATCGTCGACGCTGAGGCGCCAATCCGCCCCAATCCGCGTGAAGTGGCGGAAATTTTTGAGATGCCGCTCGCCTGGTGCGCCGACATGACAAATCACACAATAGAAGAACGCCAGCTCGACGGCGTTCCCTACCGAATGAGCGCTGCTCCTTTCGGGCGGTATCATGTTTGGGGGCTTACCGCCGGCATTTTGAGATCGCTTGCCGAAGTGTTGCGAACTGAAGGCGATGGGGCGTGAAAAAGACTGAAACGACCTTGCCCGAAAACGATATCCGATTTGCCTGGATGAATGCGCTGCATGTGCGGCAGATCATCAACGCATTGAATTTTGTGGATCAGAATGCAGCGAGGTTTGTTGGCGGATGCGTTCGCGACAGCCTGCTTGGCTCCGAGCCCAACGATATCGATATTGCGACGAAGTTGACTCCGGACGAAGTTAATTCCGCCCTTTCAAATGCGGGATTGCGTTCAGCGCCAACCGGCATTGACCACGGCACAATTACAGCCATTGCAGATCATGTCGGCGTTGAGGTTACGACCCTTCGTTCGGACGTCTCGACAGACGGCCGCCGCGCGACAGTCTCATTCACAACAGATTGGGAAATTGACGCCGGACGACGCGATTTTACTGTCAATGCGCTTTATGCGTCGGCGGATGGGAGACTCTTTGACTATTATGAAGGGCTCGACGATCTTTATGCGAAAAAGATTCGTTTTATTGGCGACCCGCATTCACGCATAAAAGAAGATTATTTGAGAATTCTACGCTTCTTTCGATTTTCCGCTCGGTTTGCAGAAAACTTCGATGTGTCCGGGTTGACCGCTTGCGCTGCGGAGCGTGCTGGTCTTGGCCAATTATCGGCGGAACGAATTGGCGACGAATTTTCAAAGATTCTTGAACTTCCATCTCCGGCTGGCGCTTTGGAAGCGATGAATGAATGCGGCATCCTCGTTGAAGTCTGGCCGGCCGCCGCCGATATTGCGGCGTTTGGACGGTTAAAACAGATATCATCCGGTTCGTCGGCTGCGCTTGGTCTGGCCGCGCTTTGGGGAGAGCAGGGCGATGGGGTGAGCGCCCGGTTGCGCTTGCCCAACACCGTTGAAACAAGGCGGCGCTTGGCGGTCGAGAACGCCAGGCTAATTCTTCCGACAATGACCGAGAACTCGGCCAAAGCGATGCTTTATCGCCTTGGCGTCGAAGCCTGGCGTGACGCATGCGATTTGGCGATGGCGCGCGGGACGGATCGAGCCGAACTCGTGACGATCCGAAATTTGCCGGATCGGTGGAAAGCGCCGGTATTTCCAATTTCCGGGAAAGACATTATTGCCGCCGGCGTTCCGAAAGGGCCGCTGGTCGCCAGAACGTTAAAGGCAGTTGAAGAAAAATGGATTGATGCGAACTTCCCGCCTGACGAGCAGGTCCATGCGATGTTGGCCGACGAAATAAAATCTATTTTGAAAAGCTGAGTTAGCGGACGCTCGTTTCAATAGTAAGGATAGCGCCCCCCGATGAAGTCGAATGTAGCGCATTGAGATCGTGTGACGGATTATTTTTCCAGTATATGACCGCGCTCTCAATCTATTATTCGCGCGCTGCTAAAATAAAAACGCTCCCCTTAGGGGAGCGTTTTGTCTCAGTCTGAAACAGGAAATTCCTAGGCGGCTTTTTCTTCCGCCGGGTCGCGCAGCACGTAACCACGGCCCCAGACTGTTTCGATATAATGATCGCCGCTTGTCGCCGCTGCAAGCTTCTTTCTGAGCTTGCAGATGAAGACGTCGATTATCTTCAATTCCGGCTCGTCCATGCCGCCATAAAGGTGGTTGAGGAACATCTCCTTGGTCAATGTCGTACCCTTGCGCAGCGAGAGCAGCTCCAGCATTTGATATTCCTTGCCCGTCAGATGAACGCGCTGACCGCCAACTTCGACTGTCTTGGCGTCGAGATTGACGGTGAGGTTGCCTGTCGTAATGACCGACTGCGAATGACCCTTGGAGCGGCGCACGATCGCATGAATTCTCGCGACGAGTTCGTCCTTGTGGAATGGCTTCGTCATGTAATCGTCAGCGCCAAATCCGAGGCCGCGAACTTTCGTTTCGATGTCGCCCTGGCCGGTCAGGATAAGGATCGGCGTGTTGACCTTCGCAACGCGGAGCGACTTCAAAACGTCGAAGCCGGTCATGTCGGGAAGATTCAAATCGAGAAGGATGATGTCGTAATCATAGACCTTGCCGAGATCGACGCCTTCTTCGCCGAGGTCGGTTGTATAAACGTTGAATCCGTCGGACTTGAGCATCAACTCAATGCTCTGTGCGGTCGCGCCGTCGTCTTCGATAAGCAAAACCCGCATTGCCTAGTCTCCTGTTCGTCGCGGATGCGCCCCCCGGACGGCCCCGCATTTTTCTTTTCGCCTTAACCAGATTTAGGTTGATTTGCTTTCATAAAGGTTAACGGCTTCGTCCGGATCGACCGTAGTTTCATCCTGATTTTAAGCGGCGGACAAGAAATGTTACTTCGCCGCGGCGCAAAATGCGGTTTTGAGCGTGCTCTGTTAATGGCTGGCGTCGCTGTTCCACCTCTGTCGATTCACGAATTTACACGAGATTAAAGTCTCGCACGTTAAGGTCCTGCCTTGTTTCCATTGGTCGGATCAAGGCGTGACGACGATTGATCATCTTTTTCAGGGCGTAGAGCGCAAGGAGACGCTCGGCGCGATTGCAGCGGACGCCGTCAGACGCGAAGGTCCGGTGACGCATTACGGCGCCGTCAGCCAGGTGTCGGATCTTGCGATCCGTGTCGAGGATCGCCTTGGCGCGCTTGAAGTCGGCGCTCGTGTCGAAATCGAAACCGTAGATGGTTTGTTGACTGCTGAGGTCGTTGGAGTCGGCGAAGGCGAGGCGGTCTGCCTTCCGTTCGGTCCCGTCGCCGGCGTTCGCCGCGGCGCGCGGGCGACGTTTCATTCCGCTGTTGCGTCGATCGCACCGTCGAATGAATGGCTGGGACGAGTGATTGACGGACTTGGCCGCCCGGTCGACGGCAAGGGATCGATCTCCGCGGGCGTCAGCGCCCGAGCGCTGCGGGCCGCACCGCCGCCCGCCGCCTTGCGGGAGCGTCTCGGGCCTATGGTTGATTTCGGGGTCCGTGCTCTCAACGCTTTTTGCCCGGCCCGTGCAGGGCAGCGACTCGGCGTTTTCTCTGGATCCGGGGTCGGAAAATCGACGCTTCTTTCGATGATCGCCCGAAACACCGAGTGCGATGTCATCGTGATTGCGCTGATCGGCGAGCGAGGCCGCGAAGTTCGCGAATTCATCGAAGACAATCTTGGCCCCGAAGGGTTGGCGCGCTCGATCATTATCGCGGCGACATCGGACGAACCAGCCATGATGCGCCGGGAAGCGGCTTTTCTCGCCATGACGGTGTCCGAGCATTTTCGCGCGCAAGGCGCTCATGTCCTTTGCCTGATGGACTCGTTGACCCGCGTCGCGGCCGCTCAACGAGAAATAGGTCTGGCCGCCGGTGAGCCGCCGACAACGAAGGGATATCCGCCGTCAGTGTTTTCGCTGATGCCAAAACTGCTTGAACGCGCCGGCACTGGCGTCGCCGACGGAGGCGCGATCACCGGCGTGTTCACGGTGTTGGTCGAAGGCGATGATCATGACGAGCCTATCGCCGACGCCGCGCGGGCGTTGCTCGATGGGCATATAGTCCTCGACCGGCGCATTGCGGAGCGTGGCCGGTTTCCGGCAATCGACATATTGAAAACCGTTTCGCGCGCATCGCCGGAAATGAGTGAAGAGGCCGTCAAGTCGGCCTTGTCGATGGCCGCCGCCTATGACGACATGCGAGATCTCATCCGCATTGGGGCTTACAAAGAAGGGGCCCACGCGGCGACAGATCGAGCTGTTCGATTCGAACCGTTACTGGAAGAATTCCTGGCGCAACAGCTGAGCGAAAAAGCCAGCTACGCCAAGGCAATGACAATGTTGCGTGAAATCGTTGGATCAGTTGGAGAAGATTAGTGCGCGCTATTGAAGAAGGCAGGGGACTTGAGAAGCTTCTTAAACTGGCGAAGGCTCGCGTCGAGGAGGAAACAATCCGGATTCGCGATCTGGAAATGGCGCGCAAGAATGTTGCCGCGTCAATTGATGCTTTAGATTCAAAAATCGCGACCGAACAGCGCGTTGCCGCCGCTGACGCCCGGATTATGATGGATTTGAAAAATTTCCTGGGTGGAGCCGCCGAGAAACGTCTGACCTTATTATCGACGCTTGATGGGCTCGCAGAGGAAATATCGAGTGGTGAAAAAGACCTTGCGTCGGCCTTCACCGAAATGAAAAAACTCGAACATCTCGTCGATCTCGCACACGATACTAAAAAGCGCCAAAGTGCGAAATTCGAGCTTGAGCAATTGGACGAAGCCGCCAGCCGTATGAACGCCGCGCGCCGCTAATTAACTAAAAAATAACGATTATTTATCGACCATCGAGCGAATCGGGCCGAGCGCGCCGTTTCACGCCCGGAATGGTCCAAAGAACGTTTGATGAAAACGCGATTCTTTGTTTGACCTGCGGGTTTTAGGCATGGTATCCCAAATAATGTCGAAAAATGGCGCCTAAAGGCGCCTGAGCGGAGGTGGCGTCAGCGGCGCCAGCTGCTCCAGGGGCGGAGTTTGGGCGTGGACTTGCGGTCGCCGGAGACCTCTTTTTTGGGGTCTCACATCAACAAGATGGACGCGAAGGGCAGGGTCGCAGCGCCTGCCGACTTTCGGCGCGCGCTGGAAGGAGAGCGCCTGAACGGCTTTTATTGTTTTCCGGCCCTCAAGGGCGATTACCTTGAATGCGGCGGCGGCGATCTAATCACATTTTACAAGCGCGCCATCAGGCAGCTTGAGCCTTTCTCGGACGAGCGCGAAGCGCTCGAAGAGCATGTGCTCGGCATGGTTCGCCCGCTGTCATTCGACACTGAAGGCCGGGTCGTCATCCCCGAACAATTCAGGGCGCACGCCAATCTTGCTGATCGCGCGCTGTTTAGGGGGCGCGGTGAAACTTTCATCATAATGCGCGCTGACGGTGCGGACGAGCGTTTGGCGAAGTCGCGTGATGCGGCGCGCTCAGCGCTTTTGAAACTTCCTAATCCTTCGGCGGGCGGGGGAAGTTCGCAATGAAGCAAGCCTCACACGCGCCCGTAATGTTGAACGAGGTGGTCTCGGCGCTGCTTCCCACCACTGGCGGGATTTACGCCGACGCAACATTCGGCGGCGGTGGTTATGCGCGTGCAATTCTGTCGCAGGCGAATTGCACCTTGTTCGGATTTGATCGCGATCCGACCGCAATTGAGCGCGCGAGCGATTGGGCTGCCGCGTATGGCGGACGTTTGGTGCTGATAAATCGACCATTTTCCGAAATGGCTGAAGCGCTTGGCGAACTTGGAGTTGAGCAACTTGACGGCGTCGTTTTTGATCTTGGCGTTTCGTCAATGCAGCTTGACGAAGCTGAGCGCGGTTTCTCCTTTATGCGTGAGGGTCCGCTTTCAATGCGGATGGACAAAAAGAAACCTGATGCGACGACCTTGATCAGCGTCGCCGAGGCGTCAGATCTCGCTCAGATTTTTAAGGCGTATGGCGAGGAGCGGCACGCGCGGCGGATTGCCGAAGCGATCGTGAAAGCGCGCTCGCAGCATCCCGTCGAAACGACGATGCAATTGGCTGAAATAATTGCGCGCGCCGCGCCGCAATCAAGGACCGATCGGATTCATCCTGCAACGCGCGTATTTCAGGCAATCCGGATTTTTGTGAATGACGAGCTTGGACAAATCGCCAAAGCGTTGACGATCGTTGAACGGATGTTGCGGCCAGCGGGGCGTCTGGTCGTCGTAACGTTTCACTCCCTTGAAGACCGGATTGTAAAACGGTTTTTTTCATCGCGAAGCGGCCGGGAGGGCGGCGCTTCGAGGCACGCGCCGCAGCTCAGGACAATAGCGCCAAGCTTTAAGCTGCTTTCGGCTAAGGCGGCATCGCCCACCCAAGAAGAAATCTCAGAAAATCCGCGCGCGCGTTCAGCGAAATTGCGTGCAGGCATACGCACGTCGGCGCCGCCGCACGACGAAGATTTATCGTCATTCCTCCCGAGTTTTTCATTTTCGAAAGCCTTGTCCTCAGCTTGGAGTTAAAACAATGATGCGTATTACGACCTTGCTCCTTTGCTTGATCCTCGCTGCTGCGGCTGCGGGGCGATATAAAGCTGAGATCGCCGTCCGGGCGGCAAAAGGCGAAATTCATTCGCTTGAAAAAAAGAAGTCGGCTGAACTATCCGATATCCAGGTGTTGCGCGCTGAAGTTGCGTATCTGGAAAGTCCCGAGCGCCTTGAAGATATCGCAGAAAAATTCACTGAACTGGAGCCTCTCTCAGGCAGCCAGCTCATGACCGCGGAAGATTTCGAAGTCGCATTCGATGACGGCGCGTCAAATAAGGCCGTGAAGGCTGTCATCGACACTGCGGCGCCTGTTGAAGTCGCGGATCTGGGCGATTGAGTGAGAAATGTTCAAACGGCGAGATAAAAAGCGTGCGCGTTGCTATGTGATTGACGAAGGCCGCCAACCTGCCGAGCCGGCGATCGAACGGATTTCAGCCGAGAGCCGCAGGAAGAAGAACCTTGCATCAGCAAATCGCCGTATCGGCTTGTGTGCGGTCGCATTTGGATTTGCTTTTAGCGCTTTGGCATTGCGCCTCGTGCTGGTCTCTACGGGGACGCCGCCAACAAGGGTAGCTGTTTCGGCCAGCCAGAACGATAAGGCGCGGCCGGAGATCGTCGATCGAAATGACATCTTGCTGGCAGCGAATTTACCGATGCGTTCGCTCGAAATCGCCGGACGCGAAGTCTGGAGCGCGAAAGAAACGTCGGTAAAAATCGCTTCAGTTCTGCCGGATATAGACGCGGCCGCTTTGGAGGAAAAGCTTGCGGCGGGCCGCTATGTCGAAGTCAAAACGCGTCTGACGCCGGCGCAGGAAAAAGAAATTTTCAGCCTCGGTCTTCCGGGCGTCAGGTTTCGGCCGCATATCCGCCGGTTTTATCCCCAATCGAAAATAGCCTCCCACATTGTAGGGCAAGTCGAGCCGGGAAAAGGCGGCGTGTCGGGACTTGAATATGTCCTTGATGAACATCGAGCGATACAACCATTGATTTCTTCCATCGATATTCGCGCCCAGCAAATCGTTGAGCAGGAATTGGAAAAGTCTCTGCTCAAGTTCAAAGCCAAGGCGGCAATGGGCGCCGTCATGGATGTCCACACAGGTGAAATTCTTGCGCTTGTGAGCCTGCCGGATTTTGATCCCAACGATCCCGGCGCCTATCCGGCGGATTTCCGGCGCAACCGGTTTGTTTACGACCGTTATGAGCTGGGTTCCGCTTTTAAACTGTTTACAGCTTCAGCGGCGTTGGAAGACGGCGTTGCAACTGAAAGGACAACCTATGATGCGCGCAAGCCCTATCGGGTCGCGGATCGTCTTATCCATGATTTCCATCCCGAAAACCGCGTTCTGACTTTCGCTGAGGTCATCGAGCATTCGTCAAACATTGGCGCTGCGCAAATGGCCGAAGCGCTTGGGCCGAAAGCGCTGAAATCGATGTTGGAAAAATTTGGGCTGCTCGATCCGCTCCCTATCGATCTGGTTGAAAAACGCGCCCCCGAACCGCCAAAGAAGTGGGGGCCAGTAGAAACTGCGACTGTCGCCTATGGGCATGGCATTTCAGTCACGCCGCTGCACTTGCTGACCGCCGCATCAAGCGTCGTCAATGGCGGTGTCTGGCGGGCGCCGACCCTGATCAGGTCGGACGCGCATAGGCCGGACCGCCGGGTGATATCGGAAAATAACAGCGCGATCATGCGGCGCGTCATGCGCAATGTCATCGTCAATGGCACGGCGAGCCTTGCTGAAGCGCCCGGATATTTTCCGATCGGCAAAACAGCGACAGCCGACAAGCCGGTTGCTGGCGGATATAATACGCATGAAAGGATTGCTTCCTTTGTCGGCGCTTTTCCGGGCTACAACCCTCGTTACGCTTTATTGGTCACGCTGGATGAGCCGCAAGCCGCGCCTGGCACCTATGGTTATGCAACGGCCGGCTGGAACGCGGCGCCGACATTTGCGGCCATCACCCAAAAGCTCGCGCCGATCCTTGGCGTCATGCCGGTAAGTGAAGTTGAGGCTTTCGCCGCCTTCCATAGCGGCCAATCCGTGCCGCTCGATCGAAGCGCTTCATTGATGTCAGCGCCAGCGGGAGCCGCGCCGTGAGATTGTCGGCGCTGATTGGCGCGCCAGCGAATCCCGATCCGGAGGTGACGGGAATAACAGCGGACAGCCGTGAAGTGCAGCCGGGCTTTTTGTTTGCAGCGCTTCCGGGTAGCGCAGTCGACGGCGCAAAGTTTATCGCGAGCGCCGAAGCGGCGGGGGCGGCGGCTGTGCTCGCAATGCCAGGGGTGAAATCAAGTCTACCGGTCATTGAAGATCCGGAACCCCGGCGCAAGCTTTCTGGAATTGCGGCGCGCTTTTATCCGCAACAGCCTTCAATCATCGCTGGCGTGACGGGAACGAACGGCAAAACATCGACGGCGCTGTTCGCCGCTGATCTGTGGCGACGGCTGGGGCGCGCCTCAGGCAGTATCGGCACGCTTGGCGCCTGGTCTGAAGCCTATCAGCGAAAGCTGGTTCATACGACGCCGGAGCCGGTTACGCTTCATGCAACGCTCGATGCGATGACGCGCTCCGGCGTTGACCGGCTTGCGATGGAAGTTTCGAGCCACGCCCTTTCGCAATTTCGCGCCGATGGCGTTCGATTTTCACTCGCGGCGTTTACAAACCTCACTCAAGACCATCTCGATTATCATGCGGGCTTTGACGCCTATATGCAGGCGAAGTTACGCCTCTTCAAAGGACTCGTAAGTGAGGAAGGCGCTGCGATAATCAATATGGACGGCGAGTGCGCTAACGCCTTCAAGGATGTTTCGTCAAATCGCGGCTTACGTATCCTGACAACGGGCAAGTGTGGTGACGATTTGCGTTTGCTTGACGCCGCTCCCCATCCGGCCGGTCTTGATTTGAAAATTCTGGCGAACAGCAAGGCGTATGAAATTGCACTGCCATTAATTGGCGCTTTTCAGGCTGAAAACGCCTTGTTGGCGGCGGGGATTGTGATCGCTTCAGGTGAGGAGCCGGAAAGCGTCATCGGACTTCTTCCAAATCTTTCAGGCGTGCCGGGCAGAATGCAGCATGCAGCAAGCGTTGGCGGTGCAGGAATTTATGTCGACTACGCGCACACGCCGGATGCTGTTGCAACGGCGCTCGCCGCTGTTCGTCCGCATGCGCGCGGGCGCGTCATAGTGATAATCGGCGCCGGCGGAGATCGCGATCGGACAAAGCGCCCGCTAATGGGCCGTGCAGCCCAGCAAGGCGCCGACATTGTTATCGTAACCGACGACAATCCAAGAACAGAGGATGCAGCAGCGATCAGAGCTGAGGTGCTCTCGGGAACGACTGACGCCAGGGAAGTCGGCGACAGGGAAGAGGCGATCGCAATTGGGGTTGCGGCGCTTCAAGAAGGAGACGTGCTCTTGATCGCCGGGAAAGGGCATGAAACCGGCCAAATCGTGGGTGATAAGACGCTGCCATTCGACGATGCGGAAGTAGCCGGGCGAATGGCGGCAAAGCGTGAGGAATCCGGGAGATGAATGCAGGTTTGTGGACAGCCTTTGAGGCGGCGGCTGCGACTGGCGGCGCCCTTTGCGCACGAGGCGGCGATCCCGATCGTTGGGTCGCGGAAGAGTGGGCGGCTGGCGGCATTTCAATAGACACCCGAACGCTGGCGCCGGGAGAAATGTTTGTCGCGCTTACCGATATTCGGGACGGCCATGATTTCGTTGCGAGCGCTTTTGAAAGAGGCGCGTCAGCGGCGTTGGTCGCGCGCGCGCTGGAGAATACGCCGGACGGCGCGCCTTTGCTCGTTGTCCCCGATACGCTTGAGGGGTTGCGCGATCTTGCGCGCGCTGCACGGATGCGCAATTTCGGCAAACGGATCGCCGTTACCGGGAGCGCCGGCAAGACGTCAACAAAAGAAATGTTACGCGCTGTCCTCGCGGCGTCGGGCCAGGTGCATGCGTCGGACAAAAGCTTCAATAATCATTGGGGCGTGCCTTTAACGCTTGCAAGAATGCCGATTGATGCAGAATTCAGCGTGTTTGAGATCGGTATGAACCACGCTGGCGAAATTACGCCGCTCACGCGCCTTGTGGCGCCGCATGTCGCCATCGTCACGACAGTCGCTGCAGCGCATCTTGAATTTTTTGGCGCCGTAGAACGGATCGCGGAAGCGAAGGCGGAAATTTTTCTAGGCGTTGAAGAAGACGGTTTGGCCGTCTTGCCGCGTGACAACCAGCATTACGCTCTTCTGCTGAAACGGGCGCAGGAAGCCGGCATCAAACGCACTATCGCGTTCGGTGCGGCGCATGATGCCGATCTGCGGCTCGTCGAATACAGCCCGACCCCGGACGGGGCGATAGTGAAAGCGACCGTCTTCGGCGAAGGGCTGGACTTCAATCTCGGCGCGCCCGGCCGTCACCAGGCGATGAATGCGCTCGCAGTTATAGGCGCCGCCAGCGCTGTCGGGGTCAGCATCGAAAAGGCGGCGGCCGAATTGTCAAAAGTCGGCACCGCTACGGGGCGGGGCGCGCAATCGCAATTGACGATCAAGCCCGGCGTTGCGATCACTCTTCTTGACGAGAGCTATAACGCCAACCCGGCGTCCATGCAGGCGACATTAGAGCTCCTCGGCCAGTTATCGCCCGCAGGGCAGGGACGCCGGATCGCCGTATTGGGCGAAATGCTCGAGCTCGGGGCCGATGGCCCGGCGTTGCATGCGGAGATTGCTGGATGCCTTGAGGCGGCGAAAGTCGACATGCTTTATGTCGCCGGAGACTTGATGAATCATTTGTGGGACGCTGCGCCAAACGCTATGCGGGCGGCGCGGGCGAGTTCGGCCTCCGATCTCGCGCCGGAGCTCATTTCCGGCCTCAAAAACGGCGACATTGTCATGGTCAAAGGGTCGAACGCCTCTAAGGTGAGCGAAATCGTCTCGGCGCTGAAAAAGGCTGCGGGATAACAACAAGAAACAAGATGCTCTATTATCTCACGACATTCTCCGATCAATTCACGCTATTCAACGTCTTTCGCTATCTGACGTTCAGAACGGGCGGCGCGATCGTCACCGCGCTCCTGATCGCGTTTTGGGTCGGACCGGGGTTGATCCGCTGGATGCGGAAGAAGCAGGGAAAAGGTCAGCCGATCCGTCAGGATGGTCCGCAAAGCCACATCATTTCAAAAGCGGGAACGCCCACTATGGGCGGCGTGCTGATTTTGATGTCGCTTACCATCGCAACGCTCTTATGGGCCCGCCTCGACAATGCGTATGTGTGGGTTGTGATGGGGGTAACGCTCGCTTATGGCGCGCTTGGTTTCTGGGATGACTATCTGAAAGTTACGAAGCAGACCGCTTCCGGCGTCGTTGGATCGATCAAGCTTCTTGTTCAATTCGGCGTTGCTATTGCGGCGGGATATTTTTGCGTGCGAATTCTGGGCGCCTCGCCTGAGGCGCCGGCGGGGATTGAAACTTCGGTTGCTGTGCCTTTCGTGCCGCTGTCGTTTTTTTCGCAATGGTTCGGCGAAGGATCGATTGGGGTGCCGATCGGCTGGTTCATCCTGCCTTTCGCGGCGATCGTTATTGTCGGCGCATCAAATACGGTGAACCTCACTGATGGGCTGGACGGTCTCGCCACCGTCCCCGTAATGATCGCCGCGGCAACTTATGCGTTCATCACCTATCTCGTCGGAAACTACATTTATTCGCGTTATCTCGGCGTTCCCTTTGTGCCGGGCGTTGGCGAGCTCACCGTCATCTGCGGCGCCATAGTGGGCGCTGGACTCGGCTTCCTGTGGTTCAATGCGCCGCCAGCCGCGATTTTCATGGGCGATACCGGCTCGCTCGCGCTTGGCGGCGCCATTGGCTCAATTGCGGTTGCGGCCAAGCATGAAATCGTCCTGGCGATTGTGGGCGGCTTGTTTGTTTTGGAGGGGCTTTCGGTGATGATCCAGATCGCTTCATTCAAACTGACTGGAAAGCGCGTCTTCAGAATGGCGCCAATCCACCATCATTTCGAGCAACTTGGGTGGAAGGAATCGACTATCGTCATTCGATTCTGGATTATCGCCGTCATTCTCGCGCTCATTGGTCTTTCAACGCTTAAGCTTCGTTAGTCGCATTCATGATCACGATACCCGGTATTGAGAAAAAGAAGATTGCCGTCTTCGGGCTTGGCGCGACCGGACTTTCAACTTGCGAAGCATTGTCTGCTTCCGGCGCGGAAGTGTTTGCGTGGGATGAAAAGGAAGAAGCCCGTGACGCAACGAGAAACACCCGCTATGGCGCAGAGCATCCGAAAGACTGGCCGTGGAAAGAAATCAAGTCGCTGGCTCTAAGTCCTGGCGTGCCGCTAACCCACCCGGCGCCGCATGCAATCGTTCGAAAGGCGCATCAGGAAGGCGTCGAAATCATCGGCGATATCGAGTTTTTTGCCCGTGCGGTAAATGCCTTGCCCAAACGCGAGCGTCCTCGGATTGTCGCTATCTCGGGGTCGAACGGCAAGTCGACAACGACCGCGCTGATCGGGCAATTATTGAAAGAGACCGGCCGCGATACGGCTGTCGGCGGCAATATCGGCAAGCCTGTTCTTTCATTGCCTGATTTGCGTGGAGACAGAATTTACGTTCTTGAGCTTTCATCCTACCAACTCGATCTTGCAAAGACCTTGAGGGCGAATACCGCTGTTCTCCTTAATCTTTCCCATGACCATATCGACCGTCATGGCGACATGGAGGGGTATGTCGCCGCGAAGAGGCGAATATTCCTCAATCAAGAAGTAGACGATACAGCCGTGATTGGTGTGGACGACCCTTTTTCTCAAGGTGTTTGCGCATGGCTGCTTGCGCAGAATCCGAAGCGGAAAGTTGTGCCGATTTCATCGGAAGGCGCGCTTGGCCGCGGCGTTTTCGCGCTGTCAGGCAAACTTTATTACAGCCTTGGAGAAAATTCCGGCGTCGCGGGCGATATTTCATCGATCACGGCGTTAAGGGGCGTTCATAATTGGCAGAATGCGGCGGCTGCATTGGCGGCCGCTATTGCCGAGGGCGTGGCGCCAAATCTTGCGGTGATGGCGATGGAGCGTTTTCAGGGGCTTCCGCATCGCATGGAACTCGTCGCCCGCAAGGCGAATGTGTCGTTTGTAAATGATTCAAAAGCGACAAACGCTGATGCGGCGATGCGCGCCCTTAAATCATTTAAGAATATCTACTGGATTGCCGGCGGCAAAGCCAAGGAAGGCGGCGTCTCCTCCTTGCGTCCGCTGATGGACAATGTGAAAGGCGTTTACCTCATCGGCGACGCCGCTGTTCAATTTGAGCAGCAATTGGCGGGCGCAGCGCCATGCATTCAATGCGGCGACTTGCCAAGCGCGATTAGCCGCGCGGCTCGCGATGCATCTCGAGGCGGCGATCATGGCGAGAGCGTCATCCTCCTGTCGCCAGCCTGCGCCTCATTCGATCAGTTCCGAAATTTCGAAGAGCGCGGTGATGTGTTCCGAAAACTTGCCCGGCAAATTGAGGCAATGAATGGAGAGGCGGCATGAACGTGATCAGCCGCACTGACGTTTCCGCACCAGCGCGCTGGTGGCGTTCGATTGATCATGTGTCGCTCGGAATCCTGGCGGCGCTCATGACTATTGGCGTTGTGCTGGTGTTCGCTGCTGGCCCGGGCGCGGCTGCGCGTCTTCATATCAGCGATAGTTTTCATTTTCCGATGCGTCAGCTTGTCTTCGCAATTCCGGCAATCACGTTGCTCCTTGGCGCATCGACCTTAACGCCTTTGCAGGCTCGAAGGCTTGGCGCGCTCTTGTTCGTTATTGCTCTCATTACGGTGTTCGGCGCGTTGCTTTTTGGCCCAACAATCAATGGAGCAAAGCGGTGGCTGCCGCTTGGGGCGTTCGCTTTTCAGCCGTCAGAGTTGTTGAAACCCGGATTTGTGCTTGTCGCTGCATGGATGTTGGCGGAAGGCGCAAGGAACAAGACGTTCCCGGGCGCGGCCATCGCAACCGGGCTTTATGTATTTTGCGTCACCTTGCTGGCGCTTCAACCTGATTTCGGACAGGCGGGGCTCCTGACCGCCGTATTCATCGCCATGTATTTCGTAGCGGGCGGCGGGCTTTTGATGTTGTCAGCGGTCGCAGCCGTCGCCGCCATGGTTTTTGTCACCGGCTATTTCCTTTCCCCTCATCTTGCGACACGAATTGAAAGCTTCTTAAACCCGCAGGCTGGCGAAAATTATCAGGTCGACAAGGCGCTGGAAGCGGTCGCCAATGGCGGCCCGTTCGGTCGCCCCGATGCGGCTGCGCCGATCAAGTTCTCGCTGCCCGACGCGCATACCGATTTTATTTTCGCCGTCGCCGCTGAAGATTTCGGCGCGATCCTATGCGTAATTATAATCGGGCTTTTTGCGGCTTTCGTTATCCGGACTTATATCAAAGCGGGCGGATTAAAGAGCGTCTTCGCGCGCACCGCTGTTTGCGGCTTGGCCGCGTTGATCGGATTGCAAAGCATCATCAATATCGGTGTCAATCTTCGTTCTCTTCCGGCCAAGGGGATGACGCTTCCCTTCATTTCCTATGGCGGTTCGTCATTAATCGCCGCCTCCTTGACCGTCGGCCTCATTCTTTCCTTGACGCGCAGGCAATCAAGCGCGCGCCGGCGACGGGACGTCATGCCATGAACGCGAGCAATCCAATCGCATTGGCGGCGGGCGGTACGGGCGGGCATATGTTTCCGGCTGAAGCGCTGGCGTCGGAATTGAAAAGGCGCGGTTGGCCAATCCTGCTTGTTACCGATGAGCGCGGCGCGCGGTTCGCCGAGCGGTTTCCCGCCAATGATCGCGTGATGATTTCCGCTGCAAGCCCGTCGATCGGCGGCCCGGTCGCCAAAGCCGCTGCTGCTGTTTCGCTCGCTGGCGGGCTGTTCACGGCGTTGACCGAATTCCGCAAAAGGCGGATTGCGGGCGCTGTCGGATTTGGCGGTTATCCCTCATTCCCCTCGATGAAAGCCGCGTCGCTTCTTGGGGTCCCTTACGGCGTGCACGAACAAAATGCGGTTCTCGGCCGAGCAAATCGCATGGTGGCTGTGGGCGCTGAATTTCTAGCGCATGGATTTTCGCTTTTAGAGCGGACGCCAGAGAAGGCGCGTTCGCATTCGATCGAAATCGGAAATCCTGTGCGCGACAATGTCATTGACGCTGCGCGCGAGTCGTTCAGCCTGCCGGATAAAGGCGGGGCAGTTTCCGTTTTGATTTTCGGCGGAAGTCAGGGTGCCTCGTTAATTTCGCGTGTCGTCCCTGCGGCGATTGCAATGGTGCCGGATGATTTGCGCAGCCGGCTTAGAATCACGCAGCAGGCGCGCGAAAGTGAAATGACGGCGGTCAAGGAAGCGTACGCGGCAGCCGGCGTCAGAGCGGAAGTTGCACCATTCTTTTCCGACCTTCCGGCGCGTCTGGCGAAATCGCATCTCGTCATTGCTCGCGCTGGCGCGTCGACCGTGACGGAACTGGCGATGATTGGCCGTCCATCGGTTCTCGTTCCGCTTGCGATTGCGATGGACGACCACCAGGCAGCCAATGCGCGCTCGCTGGCTGATCGCGGCGCAGCAATTGTCATCGCCGAGAAAGAATTTACGCCGGAGAAATTACGCGCGCAGTTATATGATCTTGTTTCAGATCCGCATTTGCTGGGTCATATGGCCTCGCAGGCGAAAGGCGCAGTTAGATCGAAGGCTGCAGGGACGCTCGCCGATCTGGTGGAAAAAATGGTGCGCGATCGAGTAAGGGCTGCAGCATGAGTGAATCAAAAAATATCAAGGTTCGTTTGCCCTTCGATGTTGGCGTTATGCATTTTGTCGGCATTGGCGGCATCGGCATGTCGGGCATCGCCGAAGTGATGAAAAACCTTGGTTATGACGTCCGCGGTTCGGATGTCGCTGAGGGGCCGAATATTCACCGTCTGCGCGAAAAAGGCATTCCGATTGTCATCGGGCATTCGCCAAAGAATGTTGAAGGCGCTGGCGCTGTTGTTGTTTCAACGGCGATCAAGAGAGACAACCCTGAAGTCCTGGCGGCGCGCGCGCGCCATATCCCGGTCGTTAAAAGAGCGGATATGCTGGCCGAGCTTATGCGGCTTAAATGGACGATCTCGGTCGCAGGCACCCATGGCAAGACGACGACAACGACAATGGTCGCGGCGCTACTCGATGAGGCGGGTCTTGATCCGACAGTGATCAATGGCGGCGTCATCAACGCTTATGGAACAAACGCAAGGATCGGCGAAGGCGACTGGATGGTCGTCGAAGCCGATGAATCTGACGGATCCTTCCTTCGCCTTCCAACGACTGTTGCCGTGGTCACAAATATTGACCCGGAACATCTTGAACATTGGGGCGGCTTTGAGTCGTTACGACGCGGGTTTGACCAGTTTATCGAGAACGCGCCATTTTACGGGTTCGGCGTCGTTTGCCTTGATCATCCTGAAGTGCAGGCGCTTGTCGGCCGTGTGACAGACAGACGCCTTGTCACCTATGGCGTCAATCCTCAAGCTGACGTTCGCGCCGAGAATATCAGTTTCGAAAGTAGCGTATCAAAATTTGATATCGTGTTTCGCAGCCGCACGCGCCCGGAAAGCCGGATTGAAAATATCCGCCTGCCGATGCCTGGCGTTCACAATGTCCTCAACGCGACTGCTGCAGCCATCGTCGCCCGGCGCGTCGGCGCCAGCGATGAGGCGATAAGGTACGGCTTTGCTAATTTTTCAGGCGTCAAACGCCGGTTTACGCAAGTCGGTGAGTGGAATGGCGTCAAGATTATCGACGATTACGGCCATCATCCTGTCGAGATCGCCGCCGTTTTGCGCGCGGCCCGCAATGTATCGCGCGGCCGCGTCATCGCAATTGTGCAGCCCCATCGTTACACGCGTCTCCGCGATCTGATGGATCAGTTCTGTTCCTGCCTCAATGAAGCAGACATCGCGTTTGTCACTGATGTCTATGCTGCCGGAGAAGCGCCGATTGAGGGCGTCAACCGAGACGCGTTTGTCGCTGGCGCCGCTGCGCAAGGCCACCGCGATGTGCGCGCGCTTTCTACTCTGGGAAGCCTTGCATCCGAGATTGCTGCAATCGCCGAGCGCGACGACTATGTCGTGTGTCTCGGTGCTGGCGACATTACGAAATTTGCGAATTCGCTCGAGTCGGAACTGGTCAAAATCAAGTCGTGACGAAGTCGATATCCATCGGTGATCTTCCTCGCATGCGCGGGCGTTATGTTGAGCGCGCCGATATGTCGGCGATCACCTGGTTTCGCGTTGGCGGGCCGGCGGATGTCCTGTTCGCGCCTGAGGATGAAGACGATCTCGCGGATTTTCTTCGCCAAACACCTGCTGAAATTCCGGTCTATCCGGTTGGCGTCGGATCGAATCTCCTCGTGCGCGATGGCGGCGTCCGCGGTGTGGTCGTGCGGCTTGGCGCGTCGTTTGCGAAAATCTCCGTCGAAGGAACGCGCGTAATCGCTGGCGCCGCGGCTCTTGACGCTCAAGTCGCACGTCAGGCGGCGCGCGCTGGCGTCAGCGGACTTGAATTTTATCGCGGCGTTCCCGGCACTATTGGCGGCGCGCTTGCGATGAATGCCGGCGCTTATGAGCAGGAAACCAAGGATGTTCTTGTCGAGGCCGTTGCATTCGACCGAACTGGCGAACGCCGGCTGTTAACGAGCGAGCAAATGGGTTTTTCCTATCGGCATTGCGCCGCCGGCGAGGGGCTGATCTTCACGCAAGGCCAGTTCGAAGGCCGCATCGACGATCCAGCGTCGATTGAGGCGCGCATGCGCGAAATTATGGAAAGGCGGGAAAAATCCCAGCCGATCCGCGAAAAGACCGGCGGATCGACATTTGCAAACCCGGACCCGGCGCAATCGGGCAGGCGCAAGGCATGGCAACTCATCGACGAGATTGGCGGGCGCGGACGCACGGTCGGCGAGGCGCAGTGTTCCGAACAGCATTGCAATTTCATGATTAATCGCGGCAAGGCGAGCGCGGCGGATCTCGAAACGCTAATTGAATCACTACGAACCGATGTAAAAGCGAAAACCGGCGTCGATCTTCGTTGGGAGATTCGCCGGATTGGAGAGGTCGCGTGAAGTATAAGCGTATCGCAGTATTGAAGGGCGGTTGGTCCGCCGAGCGCGAAGTGTCGCTCAATTCAGGGGCGGCCTGCGCCGCTGCGCTGCGTGACGCCGATTATGACGTAGTGGAGATCGATGTTAGCCGAAATCTCGCCGCGCAATTGAAAGAGGCGGCCCCGGACGCGGCGTTCAATGCATTGCATGGCCCCTGGGGGGAGGACGGTTGCGTTCAAGGCCTTCTTGAGGTCCTTGGAATTCCTTACACGCATTCAGGCGTTCTTGCCTCTGCTTTGGCGATGGACAAGCAACGCACAAAACTCATTCTTGAAGATGCCGGCGTGCCTTCACCCGAGGGCCGCGTGATGTCGCGTTTCGATGCGGCCGGCGGACACGCGATGGAGCCGCCTTACGTCATCAAGCCGAACGCCGAAGGGTCTTCGGTCGGGGTCTTCATTATCCGCAATGGAGACAATCGGCCGCCAGCGGAACTGTCGAGCGAAAAATGGACTTCGAATGATGAAGTGCTTGTCGAGAAATTCATCCCGGGGCGCGAACTGACCGTCAGCGTGATGGGCGACCGGGCGTTATGCGTCACGGAAATCACGACAAATTTAGCGTTCTATGATTATGAGGCGAAATATGCGCCGGGCGGGTCAATCCATGTCCTGCCGGCAAAGTTGCCGGAGACAATAACCGAACGATGCCTTGCGCTCGCTTTAAAGGCGCATGAGGCGCTTGGCTGCCGCGGCGTGTCGCGGTCAGACTTCCGTTTTGATGAGAAGGCTAAAGGCGAACAGCTCTTCTTTCTGGAGATCAACACCCAACCCGGCATGACCGGAACGTCGCTCGTGCCGGAACAAGCCGCCCATATCGGTATTTCATTTCCCGAATTATGCAGTTGGTTGGTGGAGGATGCGTCATGCCGCCGGTGAAAAAAAAGCGACAGACCAGGACGCGCAAACAAAAGCAGCCATCCTTTCTCGAACGCATGGCGAGCGTATTTGAACGATATACGATCGCCAGTCTTGCGGGCGCGAGCGCGATCTTCGGCATAGTCGTTCTGTTTCTCTGGGCTGGAGGGTATTTCGCGTTCCTGGGCCGAACGATCGATAATACAGCGCGCAAGGTTGCGGTTGGCTCCGGGCTTGAGGTGCGACGCGTTTTACTTCGCGGCGCTCATCAAACGGCCAATGACGAAGTCGTCGCCGCCCTGGGGCCGGTGATCGGTCAATCATTGCCGCACATTTCACTCAACGAGGCCCGCGCGCGTGTTGAAAATCTGGGCTGGATCCGCAGCGCCGCGGTTACGCGTCTTTATCCGGACACGATCAGCATCTCCGTGCGCGAGCGCGAGCCCGCAGCCGTATGGCAGATCAAGGGCGATTTCAAGCTTATTGACGATACGGGCGCCATCATCAGACAGGTCGGCGCTTATGAATATTCGAATTTGCCGCTGATTGTCGGGTCCGGGGCCCCTGAGGCGGCTTCGGGAATTTTGAAATCAATCGGCAAACACACGGCTTTGCAGGAACGTACCTATGCGCTGGTAAGGGTTGGCGAGCGGCGCTGGAATATGCGGCTACGCAACAATATCGACATCAAACTTCCCGAACTTGAATATGCAAAAGCGATCGACGATCTTGCTTTGTTACAAACGGCCCAAGGCACGCTTGACCAACCGATCGAATATATCGATCTTCGCGATCCCGAGCGCATGGTCGTGAAACCTCGCGGCGAGGCTTCATCAAGTTCGCCATCGCCCCAGCGCGCTTTGTAGCGGTTGTCAGCCATGGCGAAAAAAATCCGCAACATTCGCGAGAAGGACTTGATTGCCGCTGTCGATATTGGCGGATCAAAAGTCGCCTGCGTCATCGCACAATTGACACAAGTAGTAGACGGCGAGCTCGAAGCTGACGTCATCGGCGTCGGCCAGCATGGCGGGCTCGCAAAGGAACGCAATATTGATGTTGAAGAAGCGCTTCGTTCGGCGGTTGAAGCGGCTGAACGAATGGCTGGCGAGACCGTAAGGCGCGTTTATGCGTCGATCGGCGGCAGGTCGCTTTCGGTGAGGCGCATCGGTGTTGATCTCGATATCGACGGCGGCGTGATCACAAGTGAAGATATTGAAGATTGCTTGTCGCAGGGCGGTAGTGCTGCAACGCCGGAAGGGTCAACGCTGCTTCATGCGTTGCCAATACGATTCACAATAGACGGCGAGACGGCGCCGAATGATATCGCCGGTTTTGCAGGCCGCGTGCTCGGCGCTGAAATGCTTGGCGTCTGCGTCAAGGACAGCAAGGTTGAAAATCTCGAAGCCCTGTTTGAGCGATGCGGCCTTGAAATGGAGGAGGCGATCGCCGCCCCCGTTGCGGCTGCGGAAAGCTCTGTCTTTCAGGATGAAAAAGACCTTGGCGCCTTGCTCGTTGATATCGGCGCACGATCGACGGAATACGCCCTGTTCGAAAAAGGCGCCCTTGTCGCCTGCGGCGGCGTTCCTGTCGGGGGTGAGCATGTCACGCGCGATCTCGCGCAGATATTCGGGGCGCCAATCGCCAGCGCTGAACGGGTAAAAACGCTGCATGGTTCGGCGATTGTCACAAGCGGCGACGATCATCGCTTTGTCGATTTCCCGCAACTCGGAACGGAAACCGAAATTGCCCGCCACACAAAGGCGGAAGTCGCGGGTGTGATCACGCCCAGGCTTGAGGAAATTCTCGAGCTGACGCTGGAAGCGTTGCCAAAAACCGGTGCGCGCAGGCTCGCTATCAGCAGGGCCGTGCTGACTGGCGGCGGCAGCCTTCTTGTTGGCGCGCGCGAAACCGCTGAACGTGTTCTTGGTGTCAGGACTCATCTGCGGCGGCCCGAGACATTATCCGGGGCGCCCGATGCGGCGACGACGCCGCAATTTGCAGTCGCCGTCGGTCTCTTGAAATGCGTGGCGAAGGAACGCGCTCGCATGCGTCAGCGGCCTCAATTGAAACTGAAGATCGGCTCAGGCTCCGGCAATGGGGGCGGCCGGCTGCTTGGCGTCGTCGGTCACTGGCTTCGTCAAAATTTCTAAGGTGAATTTTTAGCGTTGAGCCGTTTTTGGGCGTGACATGGCCGACGAACACGAAGACAAAAATTCAAACCCAAACTGGGGCGGAAACCCTTATGGCGCCGCGCTTTTCGCGTGCGCGTTAACCATTTGGTAACGCTTCTAAACGAAGGTTTAACGCCAATTTAACCAAGCGGGGCGGAGCCGTTCTATGCCAATAAATCTTAGCGTGCCGGAACTGACAGAATTGAAGCCCCGGATATCCGTAATCGGAGTCGGCGGCGCCGGCGGCAACGCCGTCAACAACATGGTCGACAGCGGCCTCGAGGGCGTTGAATTTATCGTCGCCAATACCGACGCGCAGGCGCTCGGACAGTCAAAAGCGGAATCGCGAATTCAGCTCGGAGCACACACGACGCAGGGGCTTGGGGCCGGTTCGTTGCCGGAAGTCGGGTGCGCTGCTGCTGAGGAATCCCTCGAGGAAATCCTCGATCAGGTCGGCGATTCCCACATGTTGTTCATCACGGCTGGTATGGGCGGAGGCACCGGCACTGGCGCGGCGCCGGTGATCGCGAAGGCTGCGAAGGAACGCGACATCCTGACGGTCGGCGTCGTCACCAAGCCTTTCCATTTTGAAGGCGCCCGGCGGATGAAAATTGCGCTTGCCGGCATTGAAGCGTTGCAAGCGCATGTTGATACGCTTTTGATCATACCGAACCAGAATCTGTTTTCGATCGCGAATGAGCGCACGACATTCGCCGAAGCTTTTGCTCTCGCCGATCAGGTGCTGCATTCAGGCGTCCGCGGCATTACCGATTTGATGGTGATGCCTGGCCTTATCAATCTCGACTTCAATGACGTCAAAACCGTCATGGGAGAGATGGGCAAGGCGATGATGGGCACCGGCGAAGCGTCGGGTGAGAAGCGAGCCATTGAAGCGGCTGAAGCCGCCATTTCGAACCCGCTGCTTGATGAAGTCTCGATGAAGGGCGCAAAAGGCGTTCTCATCAACATCACGGGCTCGATGGATATGAAGCTCTTTGAGGTCGATGAGGCTGCGAACAGAATTCGCGCCGAGGTTGATCCGGACGCGAATATTATTGTTGGTTCGACATTCAATCAGGATCTTGAGGGGCGGGTTCGCGTTTCGGTCGTCGCGACCGGGATCGAGGCGGCTGAACGTGACGCGCATGGCTATCAGCAGCGCCCGGCGGCGGCCGCGGTCGCCAAGCCGTGGAGGGAATCGGCGCAAACGGCTGAGGCGCCAAACGTCCGATTGAATCCGCCTGCGCCTGCCAAAGTGTCGCTTCCGCCGGTCGTCAATACCAAGCCGGCTGAAGAGTTGACGCCTATTCAGGGGCACCCCTTGGTCAACGCCCGCGAGCAAAACCCCGTGGGTGACGTCCATGAACGTATTCGCCGGATGCTGACTGAGGGGTCGAATGCGGAGATGGGCCCTCTTTCGCGGAATTCGGTCACGCCGGCTGAGCCGCGCCTAGCGCCCCAGGCGACGCCGCGCCCAACGCAAACGGGACAAGCTGCCCGGAGTGCGCGCAACCCGTTCAGGGAGGCTGCTGAAGAACTTCAGCGGACGTCTATGGCGGCCCTCGATCTGCTGAAATCGCTCAATCACCCGAAATCTGGTGAACTGGCTCCGCGTGCTGAAGAGCCGACCCCGGCGAGACCCAAACCTTCCCATGGCGACCTTTTCGATGATGGCGACGATGAAGAATTCGACATCCCGTCCTTCCTGAGAAAAAACAAGGCTAGCTAGGAACTATCGTGAACTTCGAATGGCGCCGCCTTCCATCGAAGGCGGCGCTTTATATTATGCCTGCAAGATATTGAAATAATGCGTTATTTGTGCGCTGCGGCGGGGCGGCGCATTCTTCGTTGAGCGCCTCGGGCTGGAATTGGCGCTGGCTCAGGGAAGGTGTATGCGCGTAGTCCAGCAGACCACGATCGCCAAGCCGGTTAGCCTAACCGGCGTCGGCATTCATTCAGGCGTTCCTTGCCGCGTGACATTGCGGCCCGAAAGCGCGTCTCGCGGCATTTCGTTCAGACGCGTGGCGCAAGGCTCCGCGCCAGCCTCAAAGGCGGTGACGGCTCAGATAAAAAACATTTCAACGACGCGTCTGAATACCGGCCTTGAAAATGACGACGGCGTTTCTGTTGGCACTATCGAGCACCTCATGGCGGCGCTCTCGCTTGCCGGAGTCGATAATTTGATCGTCGACATCGACGGGCCAGAGCTTCCGGCCCTTGACGGCAGCGCCGGGCCTTACCTCGCCGCTATCGAGGGAGTTGGTTTGAAAACGCTCGGTTCAGCCCGCGAGGCCATAAAAATCATGGCGCCGATTGAACTCAGGGATGGCGAGCGTCTTTTGCGCGTCGACCCCTTCGACGGGCGCATCATCGATCTGACGATTGATTTCCCGGACGCCGCCATTGGCGTCCAGCGGATTGTTGTCGACCTCGCAAATTCGGTCGATGTAAACCAGATTGGCGCGGCGCGAACCTTTTGCCAGTTCCACGAAGTTGAGCAGATGCGTGCGGCTGGCCTTGGTCTCGGCGGTTCGCTGGAAAACGCAGTTATTGTCGATGGCGGCGTCATAATGAATGAGGAGGGCCTCCGTCATCCCCAGGAATTCGCCTATCACAAGACCCTCGACCTGATTGGCGATCTCGCGCTTGCGGGCGCCCCGATCATCGGCAAGATCACAGCAAAGCGGCCTGGCCACGACCTCAATACCCGCTTTGTGAGGCGCATTCTTGAGGATCGAACCGTTTTCGAACGCGTGGTGGCTTCGGCCGGGGCGGCCGCCTTGGCGACGGTCTAGCCAGCCCGTCTGGGGGCCGGCTGAAGGGATTTGGCCAGGTCGCGGGTAATTCTCCTAAAATCCCTTACACTTTCTGGCCGGCCGCACTAGGTTGGCCCCGGATTCGCCGCCGGTCAGCCAGTCGAGGTCGCCTCAGTACATGTCACACCGTTCCTCCAAATTCGCCTTTTCTATCCTTCTTGTCGTTGCTGCAGCCCTGATGCTTGGCGCTTGTTCTTCTTCGTCCAAGAAGAAAGAGCGTTTCGCTTATGTCGAAAAGCCGGTGGAAACTCTTTATCTCGACGCCTCAACAGCGCTGGAGAAAAAGAAATACAAAGACGCTATTGCGCTCTTTGGCGAAGTCGAACGCCAGCACCCTTATTCTCCATGGGCGCGCCGCGCGGTTTTGATGAAGGCGTTCTCTCAATATGGACAGAACGACTATGACGACGCGATTGGAACGCTTGACGGTTTCATTGCGCTGCACCCGGGCAATAAGGATGCTCCTTACGCCTATTATTTAAAAGCAATGTGTTATTACGAACGCATTCGTGATGTTGGCCGCGATCAGGATTATACGGTAAATGCGGTCCAGGCCCTGACGGACGTCGTGCGCAGATATCCCGAAACGGAATATGCGCGCGACGCCCAATTGAAGCTCGATCTCACACTCGATCACCTTGCAGGCAAGGAGATGTATGTCGGACGTTATTATCTGAAGCAGGGCAATCAGATCGCCGCGATCAACCGTTTCAAGAGTGTCGTTGATAATTTCCAGACGACAAGCCAGGTCCCAGAAGCGTTATACAGGCTCGTAGAGTCCTATTTGCAAATCGGCGTTGCAACTGAGGCGCGCGAATCTGCGGCCGTGCTTGGATATAATTATCCGGGATCCTCTTGGTACCAGCAAGCCTACAACATGTTGAGAAAGAACGGGCTGTTGGAAGCCGGTTCGACCCCCCAAAGGTCAGCCAAGGAAATCCGCAAGCTCAAAAAGCGCGAGCGCGACACCAGCGGCAAGAAAGTCACCAACGGTGTTGGGACCGCCATCGCCCCGCCGGCTGACGAACCTGAAAATGACCCTGTAGACGACCCGATTGACGGCGCTCCTGACCCACTATCAGACGATGCGCCAACCCCCTGATTTTGAACGGCGTGGATCGAAATGCTGACCGCGCTCCATATCCAGGATTTTGTGCTGATCGATCAGCTCTCATTGCCGCTCGGCGAGGGGTTGATTGCGCTCACGGGCGAAACCGGCGCGGGCAAATCGATTTTACTCGAGGCTCTGGGTCTGGCCGCCGGCGGCAGGTCGGGGCGCGGTCAGGTGCGCCGCGGCGCTGAGCGCGGCGTCGTAGCGGCTGCATTTGAGCCCTTGTCCGATCATCCCGTCTGGCGCTTGCTCGATGAAAATGCAATCTCGGCTGAAGACGGACAGATTATTCTCCGCCGTATCCAGAACGCCGACGGCAAGAGCCGCGCCTTCATCAATGATCAGCCTGTTTCGATCTCGCTCCTGCGAGAGGTTGGCGAGGCGCTCATTGAAATTCACGGTCAGCATGAAGGCGTAAGCTTTCTGACCGCTGCAACCCATCGCGGCCTGCTGGACGATTTCGGCGGACTTGGCGGCAAGGCGCAAAGAGTCGAAAAATCATGGGCGCGGTGGCGCGATGCGCTCGCTTTGCTTGAAGAACGCAAGGCGACGCGCGAGGCGGCGTTACGAGAAGCAGACTATCTAAGGCATGTCGTTGATGAGTTGGGAAATCTCGACCCGAAATTCGACGAGGAAAATGAATTAAGCCTTCGGCGCACCGAGCTCCTTGCGGCGCAGAAAATCACCGAAGACCTCTCAGCCGCTGCATCGCTGATGTCCGATGATGGTCTTGACGGAAAGCTCAGCGCAGCCGCGCATCGTCTGTCACGCGCGGCTGGCTCCTTTCCTCCCGGGAGTAATCCGCTTGATGAGGCGCTGGAGCGGATCGATCAGGTTCTCTCAGGCCTTCTTGATGCGCGCGCGGCAGTTGAAGAGGCGGCGGACCGGCTCGGCGCTGATGAAAAAGCATTGGAAACCGTCGAAGAGCGGTTGTTTGCATTACGCGCCGCGGCCCGAAAATACGGCGTTCGCGCCGATAGATTACCCGAATATCTCGAAAAATCCGAAACCGCCCTGGCGACGCTGGATGAAAATTCCCAGGAATTCGTTTCTCTGGAAAAAGAGGCTGTGGACGCGCGCGTAGAATATTTCAAAGAAGCCGGCTCTCTATCGGCAGAGCGGTTGAAAAAGGCGGAGCAACTCGACAAATCGGTGCAAGGCGAATTGGCGCCGTTAAAACTGGCCAAGGCGCAGTTCAAAACCTCGATCGTGAGTGATGAATTAAGGGCAGGCGCTCATGGATATGACGCCGTTGAGTTCATGGTCGCCACAAATCCTGGCGCACCGATGGGGCCGCTTAAGACGATTGCTTCCGGCGGAGAATTATCGCGATTTGTCCTGGCGATGAAGGCGGCGCTCGCAGCCAAGGAAAGCCGTACGGTTATCATTTTTGATGAAGTGGACGCCGGTGTCGGCGGCGCTGTCGCTGACGCCGTTGGGGAAAGGCTGGCGCGGCTTGCGCGAGACGCACAGGTGCTTGTCGTCACGCATTCCCCTCAGGTCGCGGCGCGCGCGAAAGTTCATTGGCGCGTCGAAAAGCGCCAGTCAACAACTGACACTAAAACGAGCGTCACGGCATTGGGCGACAATGACCGCGTTGAAGAGATCGCACGCATGCTGTCAGGGGCGGTTGTGACCGACGAGGCGCGCGCCGCCGCCCGCAAGTTGCTTGGCGCGTCCGCAGAGCCAAAGCCGGCGCGTAAAAAACGGGCTTCGTAAATTGTCGCCGAAGAAACAAAAATCGCCGCCAAAGCCTGTTAAAATGCTCAATGCCGACGAGGCCGAGCTTGAATTGGAACGGCTTGCGAAAGTGCTCAATGAAGCTGCCGACGCCTATTACCGGGAAGACAAACCGGTAATGAGCGACGCAGAATATGATGCGTTATTTCGTCGAAACGCGCTCATCGAACGCGAATTTCCAAAATTGGCGCGGCAAGATTCGCC
This sequence comes from Parvularculaceae bacterium, assembly GCA_041398085.1. Classification (GTDB taxonomy): domain Bacteria; phylum Pseudomonadota; class Alphaproteobacteria; order Caulobacterales; family Parvularculaceae; genus Amphiplicatus. The sequence goes on along the minus strand of JAWKVJ010000020.1, from coordinate 5,928 downwards.
ATCGCGGAAAGTTGGCGCCGCGCCATCCACTAAATTCGCCAAGGCCCGGCATGCGCGGGCTATGCTGTCGCTCGATAATGCGTTTGACGATGATGACGTTTCGGAATTCGTCGCGCGCGTGAAGCGGTTTTTGAAACTTGACGACAAGGCCGATGTCGCGTTTACGGCCGAGCCCAAGATTGACGGTTTGTCGCTTAGCTTGCGATATGAAGAGGGGACCCTTGTCCTCGCGGCGACACGTGGTGACGGTTCAGTTGGCGAGAACGTGACTGCGAACGCTCTAACCGTTAGCGATATCCCACATAAATTGAAAAAAGCCCCCGAGCTGCTGGAGGTTCGGGGCGAAATTTACATGAGCCACGAAGACTTTCATGCGCTCAACTGCCGTCTTGAAGCGGCAGGCGAAGAAACGTTCGCCAATCCGCGTAATGCGGCTGCGGGGTCTCTCCGGCAAATTGACTCCGCCGTAACGGCCGGCCGTCCTTTGCGTTTTTTCGCTTATGCGTGGGGCGATCTGTCAGCGCCGCTCGGCGCAACACAAATGGAAAGCGTCGAGCGCCTTAAAATGCTGGGATTTCAAACCAATGATCTCATGGTCCGGTGCGACACCGTCGAGGAGATGCTCGCCCAGTATCACGATATTGAAGAGCGCCGCGCACGGCTCAGCTACGACATTGACGGTGTTGTCTATAAGGTTGACCGGCTCGATTTTCAGGAACGGCTTGGATTTGTATCCCGCTCGCCGCGCTGGGCGATCGCCCACAAGTTTCCGGCCGAACAGGCGACGACGGTTCTCGAAGCAATTGACATTCAGGTTGGGCGCACCGGCGCATTGACGCCGGTTGCCCGCCTGAAGCCCGTCACTGTTGGCGGCGTCATCGTCTCAAATGCGACCTTGCATAATCAGGATGAAATTGAGCGCAAGGACATCCGGGTCGGCGATATGGTGATCGTGCAGCGTGCTGGCGACGTCATTCCTCAGATCGTTGAAGTCGTAATTGAGAAACGACCGAAAAATGCAAAAAGCTACCAGTTTCCCAAGACCTGCCCAGTTTGCGGCAGTCACGCCGTTCGCGAGGATGGCGAGGCGGTGCGAAGATGTACCGGCGGGCTCATCTGTCCGGCCCAGGCCGTGGAGCGGTTACGGCATTTCGTTTCGCGGACCGCGCTCGATATCGAAGGGTTGGGCGAAAAGCAAATCGAGACGTTCTTTGATTCCGGAATTATCAGCGAGCCCGCTGACATCTTTACGATGGAGCGGCGGCAAAGCTCCGGAGAAATCGATCTTTATACTTATAAGACCCGGAAAGACGGCTCAGCCGTTCTCAAGGATGGCGAGAAAGTTCCGACAAATTTGAAATCCGTTGAAAACCTCTTTGCCGGAATCAATGCCCGGTGCGAACCGCCTCTCGCCAGATTTATCAATGCGCTTGGCATTCGGCACATTGGTGAAACCAATGCTCGGCTATTTGCATCCCGTTACGGCTCGTTTGCGGCCTTTGAAAAGGCGGCAATCGAAGCGGCTGATGTTGAGAGCGCCGCCTATCAGGACATGCTGTCAATTGATGGGGTTGGCGCGTTGGTCGCTGCAGGCGTCATTGAATTTTTCAAGGAAGAGCATAATCGCGACGCTGTTTCGCGGTTGCTGAGAGAGGTTTCGCCAAGAGAGGCTGAACGCGTGGTCGCCGATAGTGCGGTATCGGGGAAAATCGTCGTGTTTACCGGAACGCTGGAAACGATGACGCGCGATGAGGCGAAGGCGCAGGCTTTAGCGCTTGGGGCGAAAGTATCCGGTTCGGTTTCCGCCAAGACTGATATTGTTGTTGCAGGGCCGGGCGCGGGATCGAAATTAAAGAAGGCCGAGGAGCTTGGCGTAAAGGTGTTGAGTGAAGAAGAGTGGCGATCCTTCGCTGCAAAACAATGAACTCAATAATTTCGGCGAGCAGCCAAAGAAAAAAGCCGGCCCTTAAGGGCCGGCTTTTCCGTCTGGTGAGTCTTTTCGCCTGATCTATTAAGCGGTCTTGCGGCGGCGGCGTGCTGCAGCGGCGGCCCCGAGAAGACCTGAGCCGAACAGGATGGCCGCGGCCGGAACCGGAACCGACTGAACGCGGAGGTCATATTGATAAAGGGCCGTCGGCGAAATGGCTCCGACGATCTGGAGCGAGTAGGTGCCAGCCGCGAAGACGCCGTAGAAGACATTCGATGTGGCGCCGAGGAGGTCGTAAACCGCGCCATTCGGATCCGTCAGGAAAGCGTGGACGAATGAACCGCCGATCCCGTAATTGGCGGCCGCGAAATTGTCGAGATAGGCCCGGAACGCCGTGGTGGCCGTGAACTGCCAAACGTCCGCGTCTCCATTGTCGCCAAAGCCCTTGAAGATGAGGCCCTGATTGTTGCCAAACATGCCAGCATCGTAGGTGGCGATGTCGAACGTGCCCGTTGACACGTCGCCCATGGAGCAACGGCCCGGATATCCGCCGCCAGCAAGCGGGCTGCCTGCATCCTCGCAGTATGACGTCAACGTCGCAGCCGAAGCCGGCGCGGCGCTAGCGAACAAAACGGCCGCGGCTGCAAACCCCAGCTTCACAAGCGTTTTCATCGAATACTCCCTCAAATTACCTACACATCCCCCGGATGGGCAGCTGTGACCTCGTCACAAGGTTACCAGTCAGTAAAGCAATTGCTAGGCCCTTTCATGGGCATGTCAAATTAAAACACAATGAAAGCATCCAAATTCAACGATTTACATCTGTTGATTGCAAAAATTCCCGTCTTTGGGGCGCGTATTGGTCTTTTACACCTGACCATGGCCAGCCTTAGGCGATTCCGGGCCAGGAACGAGCTGAGGTGGGAAACGTCAGATTGATTGCGTTTGGCGGGCCAGCCAGTCGCCAACCGGCGTGGGAACAAGCGGCGTCAGAGTCTGACGGACCCGCGCGTGGTATTTGTTAAGCCAATGAATCTCAGATTCCGTCAAAAGCGCCGGTGCAATCAGATCGAGGCAAATCGGGGCGATGGTGATTGTCTCGAAATGCATCATCGGGCGTTCGCCGCCTTTGATCGCTTCCGCCTCGCTAACAACAATCAGATTCTCAATTCTGATGCCGTAAGCCCCTGTTTTGTAATAGCCGGGCTCATTTGAGAGGATCATCCCCGGCTTCAGCGGTTGCGAATTGGCGAGCTTGGCGATGCGCTGCGGGCCCTCATGGACGCCGAGGAAGGATCCCACGCCATGACCGGTTCCATGGTCATAGTCGAGTCCAGCTTCCCACAGGGGACGCCGCGCCAGCGCATCGAGCTGGTGCCCGGTCGTGCCGGACGGGAATCTGACAGTCGCAAGGGCTATATGGCCCTTTAGAACCAGCGTGAAACGCTCCCGCATTTCCTGGGTCGGTTTGCCGATCGGCACCGTGCGGGTGATGTCCGTTGTGCCGTCGCGATACTGACCGCCCGAATCGACGAGATAGAGTTCCCCGGGCGACAGTTTTCGGGATGTCGCCGTCGAGACCTTGTAGTGCACGACAGCGCCGTTTTCGCCGGCGCCGGAAATCGTGTCGAAGGAGAGGTCGAACAATTGACCGGTTGCTGCGCGGAATTCTTCGAGCTTCGTCGCCGCCTCTATTTCATCGACCGATCCGTCCTGCGCTTCGGTTGCAATCCAATGGAGGAATTGCGTGACGGCCGCGCCATCGCGAATATGCGCGTTGCGCGTTCCTGAAAGTTCAGCTGTGTTTTTGGTGGCGCGTGGAAGCGCGCAAGGGTCCGTGAGATCAACAATGCGCGCGCCAGCCTCTTCAAGCTCTGTGACGTAGCGATAGGGCGCGAGCGCCGGATCGATCGCAATCGTTTTCCCGTCAGCGCCAAGTTTGTGCAACATCGTTTCAAGGTCGCCCTCGGCGCGAATATCGACATCGTCGCCAAGGAATTCAGGAAGTTCATTCCCGACTTTTTCCGGCGCTATGAACAAGGTCGCCGCGCCGTCTTTCCACTGCAGCGCGCGCGCTAATGGCAGCGGCGTTCGCTCGACGTCAGAACCGCGAACATTGAAGAGCCATGCAATAGAAGGCGGCGCGGTGATAAGGGCGGCGTCTGCGCCCGCTCTTGCAATAGCGGCGCCGATTTCCTTTCGTTTGTCCGTTGAAGATTTGCCGGCGAGTTCAATCGCGTGCGGCGTCGCTGGCGACAGCGGCTTTGCGGGCTGGTCCTTCCATGCGGCGTCGATTGGATTGGCGGCGAGCGCCACAAGTGAAAACCCGGCCTCTTTCGCAGCAGCTTCAAGTTTTCTGACGCCTGCTTTCGTATGCAGCATCGGGTCGTAGCCGATGCGCGCGCTTTTCGGAGCGTTCTCCGCAAGCCACCGGTCAATTGGCGTTTCGACGAGATCTTCATATTCGAAAAAATTTTCGTCGGCCTGTTGACGAACCTGTAGCGTATAGCGCCCATCGACAAAAATAACTGCTTTATCGTTTAGAATAATCGCGGCGCCGGCTGACCCCGAAAACCCTGAAACCCACATCAATCTTTCAGCGTAGGCGGGAATATATTCGTTCTGATATTCATCATCATGCGGAACAATGAAGCCATCGAGCTTGAGCGCAGCCATTTCGCTGCGCAAAAGCGGCAAATGCTTGCCGGCGAAGGATTTGTCGGAAACGGGTTCAAAATGCTGGAACATCGGAGGGGCGCCTTTCTTGCCGAGAGAATATGGCGCCGGAGGCGATCCGTCTCAAGCAAGGCTCTCTACAATTTGACGAAAAAGAGAACCGGCCAGGTGTCGTGATCGAGACGGTTTAAAAGCTTGAAGCCGGCCTTTTCATAGGCGGTGCGGACGGTTTCTTCCTGCTCAGCCATTAACCCGGCGAGCATGACGCGACCGGCGCGGTCCAGATGTGCGGCCATATCGGGCGCAAATTCCACCAGAGGTCCTGCGAGAATGTTCGCAAATATGAAATCGTAGGGCGCGCGCAGCTTGATTCGCGGATCAGCGAATCCGTCAGCAGCGATGGCGGAGACAAGATCGGTAACGCCATTGAGCTCAATATTTTCTTGCGCGATGTCGATCGACTTCTCATCGATATCGCTCGCCAGAACTTCGACGTCCCAGAGCTTGGCGGCGGCGATCGCCAGGACCGCAGAGCCGCATCCGAGATCGAGAACCGATTGGGCCGGCGCGCCGGCAAAGCGGCTCAAAAGCGTCAGGCACCCTGCCGTTGTCGGATGATGTCCTGTGCCGAACGCCTGATTGGCGTCGATCCTGATCGCTATCTGGCCGTCACCGGTTTGCAATTTATCGGCGTCATGCGAGCCGAACAGCGCGAAGCGTCCGGCCTCGACGATGCCGAGCCCTTCAAGCGCATGCGCGACCCAGTCAATGTCCGGCAATTCTTCAATCGCCGGTTCGCTAATTCGAAGGTCAAGAAGAATGTCGTTGATCGCGCCGATGTCCGGCTCACCGGAAAAATAGGCTTCAAGCCGCCACACTGTTTCGCTGTCAGCGGCGACGTCGTCCGCTTTCGTCACGCTTACTGCATCGGCCGGCGGGTAAAGAACATCCGTCAGCCGAACGCTGGCGTTTTCAAGCGCGTCTTTCGTCCCGGTCCATGACAGTTTGTATACTTGTTTGGATGAGTTCACGTAATCTCAACAAAAGTTGCAAGGACTTTCTTAATTCCGAACGCATCAAATTCGATAATTAGCTTTTTTCCATCAACTTGCACAACGTTTCCATCACCGAAATCCTTGTGCCGTATGCGGGAGCCTCGCGTAATAAATCGAGATTTTGGGTTAGATTCAAGGTCATTAATTAAGTTTAGCGCACTAGTCGCTTGATGATAATTTAGGCCTTGGGCGAGTTCTAGCCAATAGCGCGCAATCGAAAAGTCAACAAAAGACGGATAGCTGCGACCGCTTCGTGTACGACCAAATTTC
>JAWKVJ010000019.1:45000-58718 GCA_041398085.1 Parvularculaceae bacterium | reverse complement strand
CTTCGCCTGCCGCTACAGGAATATTGCAGACGCGAATTTACGCAAGATTTAAGCCGGCAGTATTAACCTGGATCAAGCTTTTATAGGCGATTCGTCGCGCGATTTCGCTGCTGCAAGGACCCTAAGGGCGCGCCAGAACTCACGGTCTACGCCTATCGCCACCGCGAGGCCGAGCGCGGTAATCATCCCGGCGAGAATGGCGTTCGGCGGCGACCACAACCAAAACAAGACGGCATACCCGGCGGCGACACCGGCCGGGAGCACCGCCGGGGCAAGGCTCGCACGCACTTCAAGCCCGGCGGTCGCCAGATGCGACGAAACCCAGAGGGCTGCGGCGCCGGCGACAACACCCCACGCAGCGCCGACCGCACCCGATTTTTGAGCAAGCAAATAGCCGACGCCGACCGTCACAGCAGCGCCGATACACTGAGCAAGAAATAACGCGTTCTGCCGTTTCGATGCGACAAGGAGCCAGCGCGCATTTCCCGAGCCAAGCGTCAGAGGAAGGCTCCAGACCATAATGGCGAATGCAGCGCCAGCGCCGGCAAGCTTTCCACCAAAAACGAAAGACATAATCGGTGTCGCCATGGATTGAAGCAAGAGCGCCGCGGCGACGCCCGCCCACGCTGTAACGCGCACTGAAGCGGAAATAATGGTGCGCAGTTTTTCTTTTTCTTCGCGCACCAGCCGCGCAATCGAGGGGTAGAGATTAAAGTAATAGATGAAGCTAAACATCAGGAGCGACAAATAAAGACGCTGCGCCGCGCCGAAATTGGCCGTCGCCTGATTATCAGAAAGCGCCGCAACAATGAGTATCGGTAAATATTGCGCTGTTGTGTTCACCAGCCCCGACCCGCCAAGCGGCGCACTCTCAATCAGGATCTGACCGCAATACCGGGCGTCAAAACGCGGGCGGGCCGGTTCGATTGTTTTCAATGACAAAGCGCTGAACCATCCAACCATCGCAGCAACCGCAACAATCTCGGCGACACCGACATCGACAGCCTTCATTCGCCCGTCATCAGTCAGCATCAGCACGGCCAGGAGGAAAATCCCCATTTTCAGCGTTTGCCCGAAACCGGCAACGCCCATTTTCTCCTGCGACTGGAAAAACCAAGCCTGCTTCAGCGGTATCAGCAGCAAGCTCGCGCCAAACATCCAGAAAAGCGCGCTATACTCTGTTTTTCCCGATGCCGCGATGTAAACAGTAACGAGCGCCGGCGCCAGAATGGCAGCGATCGCGAATTGCGCGCCAATAACAGAACCGAGCACCGTTTCACGGGGGCGATCGCGTTGCACAATGTGGCGCACGCCAATAGCGTCCGTGCCGAGCTGAATCGCAACGGCGCCGATTGCCGCCATGCCGACCGCTGTTTCAACGGCGCCGTAATCTCCAATACTCAATTTTCGTGCAAGGTAAGCGAAGGCGAAAAAGCCGAGAACTTTGGAAAGAAACTGCCCGGTTGCGAGAACAATAAGATCCTCAAGCAACTGCCCTAAAGTGAGATGCGACCTCAGGAGTCTCGCGATCTTTTGAGCCTCACCGGTCACTGCGCTCCTCACTTCCACTGATCCAGCCATTTACGGATCGTTTCGCGTGGCAGCGCAATCCGCAGCTCCGTCGGCCCGTCGATCATTCTTTCAAGCCCCTCCCAGTCATTTCGCGCGACGGTCGGCAGGTGAAAATCCCGGCCCATTTCGCGGGCCCGATTGTCAATCTCAATGATCACTGTGCGGCGCCCTTTCTGCAGAGCGCGAATGCCCGCATGGAGACGGTTGCCGACATAATCGAGGTCGCTCCCGCTTGCGAGAAGCGCATCATAGGCGGCCAAATTAGGCGCAATGAGCTCAATATCCGGGAACAGATCCTTAAGATAAGCCTCGTCCGTGTATGTCTGCACCCACGCGAAAACGCGTCTGTATTTGCGCTTTAAAATCTCGAGCAACGCAGCATCCGCCGCCCGGTCTTTCATATAGGTGTTGAGCGTCGTTACGACATTTTCTGATTTCTGATGCGGTATGCGCGCGTTGATGTCGTCTGGCAGCTCCCATAATGTTGGACAGCCCGTATTGACCACATTTGAAAAACCAAGGCGGTTCAGTTTTTCTTTCGAATAATTATCGCGCACCGAATGAAGCATTTCGCGTGAGAAAAGCGATTTATATAACCAAGCCGTGTAGGGATCGGGCGCGCCTTGATCGTGATACCAGCCAACGCCCATCATCACGAATTTCTTGCCGAGCGTTGCATCGAACGGCGTCAGCTTCCAGACGGAACGAATGCCGGCATGACTGCTCAAGAGATTGCTGCCGCCGGCAATTGCATAGTCCGCCTTTGCGATCATCCCCCGGCTCTTGGACGACATGCGCTCATGGCTCGCGATGCGATTGACGTAATCTTCACCAAGCACCGGCGCGAGCTGGTTATCGACAGCCGCCATGATAATTTCGTCGCCGACATTGGTTGACGCGACCGACGTATGAAGGAGCGAAATCGTGCGGAAGCGCCCAGTCGCCATCGCCGGCCCTCAAGCCTTGCTCGACTGTAAAAGACTCGCTGCCGCGCCGCGAATTCCGCGAGCGGCCTGGCGCGCCCTGAAATAAGTCTCGCCCCGCCCCTGTAAGAACCGCCGCCAGATGCGCGCGTCCCGAAAATAATGCATTTCGATTCGCGGCAGGTCGAACAGAGGCGAATGACGTGTCGCCCGCGCGAGGCGCACGCCGACGGAGAGATCATATTGCTTTGCAATCGCGCGGCGCACGCGCTCGTCGCTCCTGCCATAGGGCGGCGCAAAGAACGGAACGGATTTTCCAAGCTTGTCTTCAAGCGTCTTGCGGCTCGCCGCCAAATCTTCGGCAAGTGCATCATCATCGAGCTTGGTCAGATCGTGATGGGATTTGGAATGGGATCCGATCGTAACGCCGTTCCTTGAAAGTTCTTCTATCGTATTCCAGTCCATCAATTTTCGTGCTGATTCATTGCTCCCATACCAATCTTCGGCGCCGCCAAGTTTTTGCGTTGGCGCAAAGACGCAGCTTGGATAGGCATGACAGCCGAGAACTGAATGTGCGTTGTCGGCAAAATCCTGAAAAGCGTCATCGAACGTGATTGCAAGCGATGGTTTTTCCGGGGACCATTCGCCTTTCATAAAGGCCTGAACCTTATCAAGCGCAACCACCTCAACGCCAGTTTCTGCGATTTCACGCATCTGCATTGCGAAGACGGAACGCGGGATGGAAGTCGGCCCGTCCGCGTCTGAAATCGAATGAAAGGTAAGAATGGGAATCATGCCGCCAGTCATATCAGTCCTCAACGACATGCGTCTCGAATTCACGGCGATAGTCAGCCCATTTTTTATGGTCGAACCCATCGGCGCCGAGACAATCGACTGCGCCATAGGCCATCGCCAGCGCATGGTGGGTGTTATCATGCGCAAATAGCCCCTGACGACCGAACGTCAGCAGGCCATCGACGCTTTCAGCCCAAATATCGAGCGTCTCAAAATGCTCAAGATAATCACGGTCATAAACCGGATAGGCGTGCGCAAGCTTTTTGGTGAAAGCATCAACAATCTTAGCGTCTTGCGGCAATCCGCATTTGCCGAGCCAGCCGTAAAGCGCCTCGCCAAGCGCCTGATCGCTCATCGCCCAATATTCCTCATGCGGATCGCAAGGCAGTTCAGCGCACAGGATCGTCAGCCCTTCCGGCGTTTTCGAGTTTGAGTAATTCTTCGGTTCCGAAAGGCGCGAGATCGGGATGTCGAGCTCAGGAAAATAGTGCGCGTCAAACTCGGTATATTGCGGCGTGTCGAGCGCTATATAAACGAGGATCATGCCTCTATAGCGCATCGCCGATGCGGCGCTGCGCACTTTTTCAGGAACCGCGTCGCCAGCCCCTTTGGCGAGCAATGTGAGCGGCAAGGTCGACCAGACATAGTCCGTTTCGATGCGAGAGATTTCGCCGCCTGCCCTGACATTGACGGCGCGAATTCGATTGTCAGCGATTTCGATGCCTTCGACACGGGAATTGAGCGATATCCGGGCGCCGGCATTTTCCGCCGCCGTCCCGAGGCTTTCGCATATCTGACCAAAGCCCTGGCGCGGATAAAAGAACTTGCCTGTCATTTCCGACTTGAGCCCAGGAAGCTGCGAGAAAATCTTCTTCATCAGTTTTGGCAGCGTGCTCCCTGATACGCGGCGGCGCGCAAGCGTCGGCGCCAGCGCATCAGGCCCGAGACCCCAGAGTTTCTTCATGTACGGAAAATAAAAATTCTCACACATGGCGCGGCCGAGCCCGCCAAGCATGACTGAACCGAACGTTTCAGGGTCGACCTTTGGCGCGCGCATTTTCGCCGTCGCCGCATCAAAGAATAACGAGGCGGAAAATAGTGGCGGCAGGCGCGTCGCCAGATCGAAAGGCTTCAGGGGAAAATGAATCCATGAGCGTTGCAGCCTTATGCGGCCATGGCGCGGCCGCACAAGCAGATCGTCGCCCAAAAGCGACTTGATGTCAGCAAGGATCGCCGGATCAGAAGCCGGATGCAGGCGATGGCTTCCAAAATCACAGCGAATACCGTGCGCGTCGAAACTGCCGGCATTACCGCCAATGCGCGCACCCGCCTCAAAAAGCGTTGCTTGCGCCTTTCCTTCCGCGGCGAGGCGCCAGGCTGCGCCAAGGCCGGCCGGGCCGCCACCAAGAATTGCAACGCTTGCAAGTCCGTCAGCAGATCGCGTTGTTTCATTCGTCAACATTGCGCTATCCATGCGCGGCCCCTGCATTCCGGCTGCCGCCATTTTTCAGTGTAAGGAAGAGCGCGCCGAGAACGCCGCCGCTGATCTGAATTGTCTGCCAGATTAGGCTCGCCGCGATAACCCCGGCGGCAGGATATCCAAGCGGCGCCATCACGCCTGCAAGGCTCGCTTCTCTTACGCCGATGCCCCCAAAACTGATCGGCAATGTAGCAACGAGCTTGGCGAGCGGCCAGGCGAACAACCAGACGCCGATTGGCGCAACAAGGCCTATGTCTCTTGCGATAAGACCAGTGAGCAGCGCGAATGTCGACTGAATAAGGATTGAGGCGACAAGACAGACCGCAAAGGCCGTGCGGCGCGTTGCGAGCTCGCTGAATGCGCCAGCGACTTTCCGCAAAATTTCGCCAACCTTTCCTGCTGGCGCCAGCCGCTGAACGAGCGTTGCAATACGACCAATCGAAAACACGCCAGAAGCGCCGGCAGCAAACACAACGAATGCGGCGGCGAGAAGCGCTGCTTCATTGACGCCGGAGCGCGCTCCGATGAAAGCCGCACCTGCCGCCGAGATCATGAGGAGCGCCGCGACATCGATCAGGCGGTCGGCGAGCGAGGCCATGGCCAGCGTCGTTTTGCGATCTGAATCTTTCATGACAATGCCAGCACGGACAATATCGCCGCCAGCAACGCCCGGCAGTGCGAGATTGGCGGCAAGGCCTGCAAAATGCGCCCGAAGCGCTGCCGGATATGGAACGCCAACACCGATCAATAATCGCCATTTGGCGGCGGCCGCCGCGTGTCCGGCGATGAAGGCTGCAAATACGCCCAGCCATAGAAAAGGAGAAACATCGCGCATGCGCGCGAAAACTTCTTTCGCTGGGATAATTTTCAAAATGACAGCAAGGACAATCGCTGACACAAATAGCCGGAGGGCGCGACTTGCGGCGCGCCCCTTCTCCGGCTTAGCGGCGTCGGCCCCCTTCTTCATGATCATTCCTCATGCGGCGGCGGTCTTAGGTGCAGTCTAGAGATCATGTCCGCAACAAGCCCCAATGACCAGACGACAAGCGCCGCCAGAAGCGCGAAAATCGCACTTTCAGAGAGGTTCATCTTCGTGAAGTCGTAGGCGACCTTCGCCATGCCGAGCACGAACAGAACCGCGCCAAGCGGCAGGAAGACGCGCAGCGGCTGAAAAAAGACAATGATGCGCAGCACCAGCAAAATGAAAGTGAAGAACGCTGTCGGCTTCATCGAGGATTTGCCGACTCGTTTGGCGTAGGTGATCGGCAAATACACAACGCGCAAATTTGAGCACATCATCGACAGCGTAATCGTCGTGGTGAAGGAAAAACCGTCCGGCAGAAGCTGCGTGAAGCGCTCTAGCGAGGAACGCTTGAAAACGCGCAGACCGGAATTCAAATCGGGAATCTTTCGGCGCGCCAAAAGGTTAGCCAGCGTATTAAGCATCCATTTTGCAGGACGGCGAACCCATGGCACGTTTCGCATCTCCGCGCCGCGGTCGCCAACGACCATGTCGGCCTCGGCAGCGGCTTTTAGCATCTCGGGGATGCGTTCTGCCGGATAGGTGCCGTCAGCATCGATAATCGCGACATAACGCGAGCGCGTCGCGGCGATGCCGGTTTTCAGCGCATAGCCGTAACCGGAATTTTCCTCGAGGCGGATAACGCGCGCGCCGGCGGCCTCGGCCGTATCGCCGGTGCCGTCGCTCGACCCGTCATCGACAATGACAACTTCATAGTCGATATCCGCGCCGCCCAGCACGCGGGTCAGCGCCTCAATGGTCGGCCGGATAGCTTCCGCCTCATTAAAGGCCGGAACAACGACGGTGAGCTCCTTAACCATGCTGTTCGATCCCGAAATCTTCTCGATATTCCAGTCCAGGGGCTTGTTCATCCGTTTCCCTCGCAGGCGTCAACTCCAACGCTGCAAGCAAACCGGGCGCCGTTTCCAAAATTGCAGGCAAATTGAATTAATTGGTTAATTTTTGGGCTAATTCATCGTTTTCAGCTGCTTATGCGCATTTCACATACCTTGACTGGCCGAGGTCATGGCTGACGCCCAAGATTAGGCCTTGGCCCTCATCACTCGCAAGCTCACGCCGCAATGAAGACCGGTCAGCTATTCTTCCTGTCCTTTGGTTCGATCGCAAGCGGACGATTTTCGACGATCGCCTCCATCGCGAAATAGGACGTGACTGAATCGAGTTCACCCTCCTCGATCAGCCTTTGATATACGGCGTCGAATTCGCCGATACCTCCGGTCACGACTTTCAGCATGTAATCGAAATTGCCGCCGATGCGGTAGAAATCGGTCACTTCCGCAAGCGCTTCAATGCGCCGGCGAAAGCCCTTCAACCATTCGCGCGAATGGTTGCGCGTCCGAATGAGGACAAAGGCGACAAGATCAAGCCCCACCGCCTCGCGATCGATCCGCACGGCGCTGCCTTTGATGATCCCGGACTCTTCCATGCGTCTGATGCGGCGCCAGCAGGCGTTCTGCGACAAGCCCACCGTCTCAGCGACTTCACGCTGGGAGAGACCCGCATTTCGCTGCAGCGTCCCCAAAATTGCGATGTCAGTTTTATCTATTTTTGCAGACATAATCGCTCATATGACAACATAAAATTATTTATTCGATTAAAATATGTGATGATTTCACAATTTTTTCAATCTAATAATCTTTATCTATTGCTGGAGGCTTTGACGATGCTCGCCAAATTCGCTGATGAACTGAAATCTGACGGCCTGCTTCCTCGCCTCCGGGACGGACTCATTGGCGAGGGCCGATTGATCCCTGGCGCAGATGGCGAGGTGCGGCTTCGTTACGCCGACTATGCGGCCTCAGGCAGGGCGCTTTCCCAGGTCGAAAATTTTATTTCCGAAGAGATCCTTCCATTTTACGCGAACAGCCACACCGAGACGTCCTATTGCGGCGCGGTTATGAACAAGCGCCGCGCCGAAGCACGCGCCGAGATCGCCCGCATTTGCGGCGCGGATGACGAGCGCTTTGCGGTCATATTTACGGGCAGCGGCGCAACTGCGGCTGCGAACAAGACGGCGCAATTAATACTCGGCGTCGATGGCGCGGAAAAACCGCGCCGGAATTTTCTTTCCTTTATGGGAAGGAATTCAGCGCGCGCAAAGGCTACACGCCCACTCGTCATTATTGGGCCCTATGAACATCATTCAAATATCCTGCCCTGGCGGGAGTCCGGCGCGAAAGTCATCGAGATATCCGAAGCGCCAAACGGCGGACCGGATTTGAACACGCTCGAGGCCGTCCTGCGCGAGAACGCCGGCAAACGAAAGATCATCGGCGCCTTTTCCGCAGCGTCGAATGTCACCGGCATTTGCACGGATATTGTCGCCGTCACACGGCTCTTGAAAAAATATGGCGCGCGCGCGGTCTGGGATTACGCCGCTGCAGCCCCTTATCTTCCCGTTACAATGACGCCTGCTGAAGATGCCCCGATCGACGCAATTTTTATTTCGCCGCATAAATATATCGGCGGGCCGGGCGCATCGGGCGTGCTTATTTTCCGCAAGGAAGCCGCGACGATCGCACGCCCGACGCAACCTGGCGGCGGCACAGTTCTATTTGTCTCTCCGACCGGTCACCGCTATCTCCCAGACTTGGTTGCGCGCGAGGAGGCAGGCACGCCAAACATTGTCGGCGATATACGTGCGGCGCTGGCGATGATGGTGAAGAACGCGGTCAGCGATGAATTTGTGCTTGCGCGCGACAAGGAATTCGCCTCCCGCGCCATGAAAGCGTGGAAAGCCGAACCGCTGTTGGAGATCCTCGGTAATTGCGAGGCGCGCCGTCTTCCTGTTTTTTCCGTTCGTGTTCGCGACGGCAAAGGCGGCTATGTGCATCATCTCTTGTTCACGCGCATGCTGAGCGATTATTATGGCGTGCAGGCGCGCGGCGGATGCGTTTGCGCCGGACCTTATGGCCATCGTCTGCTCGGCATCGACGACGCCGAATCGCAAAGATTGCTGAAGCTCATTGAGGCCGGTTATGAAGATGAAAAGCCCGGCTGGGTGCGCGTCAATTTCAGTTGGCTAATGACCGACGAAGATGCGGAGTTTCTCATCAATGCGGTCGCCGAACTTGCGCACCGCGCGCCAGAACTCGCCGAACGGTATGACAACAACCCGGCGACCGCGCGATTCACAATCGCCGCATAGGGATTATTCTTGGGTGATTTCGGGCGGTAGAGGCCGCGCGCTGCATGTGTTGGGTGCGGGGGCAGGATTTGAACCTACGACCTTCAGGTTATGAGCCTGACGAGCTACCGGGCTGCTCCACCCCGCGCCAACAACGAGCCCTCAGCGAAACGCCGCAAATGCCTTACGACCCGTGAGGAGACCCGGGCATATAGCCCTCGCGCACGCGCCTTGCAAGCCCTGAAAACCGCTAAATAGCGCCGATTTTTCAAAGACGTAGGAATTCGCGAAACGCTGGTCTAGTTTGACGCGGAGAAACGCCCGGCATGCTTCAGTTACAGGATCCCTCATGCGTCTTACTGTTCTTCTTGGTTGCCTGATCGCCCTTCCCCTCGCCGCTTGCCAGAAGCAGGAAGACGCCGACCTGAAGAAGCAGGAACCCCCTGTATTCGAACGCGAAGTGAGCGCTATGCGCCTTTATGTATTCGACTGCGGCCACTTCGAAATTGCAGATATGAACGCTTACGATTCTAGCGGCGCGCAAAATGGAAAGCCGGGCTCGCTCGTCAACACTTGCTTCATGGTGCGTCACCCCAAAGGCGATCTCGTCTGGGAAGCCGGCATTCCGGACAAGATTGAATCTGCGCCTGATGGAGTAGTCTCAGGCGGCTACAAAATGACATTGCCGAAAACATTGAAAGGTCAACTCGACAGAATTGGCGTGCCGCCGCGCGCAGTTGAGTATTTCGCAGTTGCTGACTTCAACGCCGATCATGTCGGCAACGCCAATTTGTTCAAAGATTCCACCTTTATTCTTTCCGAGCGCGCACGCGATGCAATGTTCGGCGCTGACGCCAAAAAAGATGCGGCGAACTATGCGTCATATGCCGACCTTGAAGCGACGAAGAAAGCCACTTTCGCGGACAGCTATGATGTTTTCGGCGATGGCAGCGCCATCGTCATTTCAATGCCCGGCCCGAAACCGGGACATGCGGCCCTCTTCATCAACTTGCCGCATACCGGACCGCTTCTGTTATCGGGCGACCTCTTCTACACGCAGGAAGGCCGCGCGAACCGCGCCATACCGACATTTAACAATGATGCAGCAGCGACGCGCCAATCATTCGACGCATTCGAACAGATCGCCGATCAGGGCGGGGCGCGCGTGATTGTCGAGCATGATCCCGACGACTTCGAAAAACTGCCGCGTGCGCCGGCCTATCTCGATTAATTTGAGGTTACGGCTACGCCGCAGGCTTTTTGAAGACCGCCATGTAATATTCGTTGAGCCCGGCAATCGCGGGGCTCTCCTCATACTCAAAACCGAATGACTTGATCTCGTCTATGAGCCCGGCGCGGCCGAACGTCACCTGTTCGTGTTTTGCGGCGTCCGGCGCATCCGGGTTGAGATTATAATCAACGATGATAAGCCGCCCGCCCGGTTTCAATGCGTGCAATACGCTCGCCATGATCGCCTGCCGATCGCCAAAGTAAAAATAGGTGTCGGCGATGAACGCTGCGTCAACGGAATTTTCCGGCAGCGTAATATTGTTCTCGCGCCCGAGCACGGCGACGACATTGTCTAGATCGAGATCGCTGGCGCGCTGATTGATGAGCTTCAAGAAACGCGGCTCAATATCTTCGGCGTAAACAACTCCGTCAGGCCCGGCGGCTTGCGCAAAAAGAAGCGTGTAAAGGCCGGTGCCGGCGCCGATATCGACTACTTTTTCGCCGGGCGAAATTTGAGCGGCGGAAAGCACAGCCTCACGCGCCGCATAAAGCTCGCGGCTTGAGACTTCCATTGTGTCAAGAAAGACTTCCGGGTTGGCCGCTTCTTCGCCATAGGGCGGCGGCGGCACGGGCTCAGCCTCTCTGGTCTTGGGCGCGCCACGGCCGCAACCGGCAATCGCGATAAACCCGATCGCCGCCGCAATAATCAGCGATCTCGAATTCACGCTCGTCATGTCCGTCCCGCCCCTGCGCCTTTCGCCCATTTTCTTAAGGCTCACGATGCTCATTTGCCCCAAAATTCAGACGTTCGCCAACCCTTCAAGGAGTTTCGGCAGGGCGTCAATCCGCTCAATTTCGCGAAAACGGGGGTGGTCAGCCGGCGCGTCGGCATGCTCCATCGCCCAGGTAAGCCCGTGCGGCGCATAAACGCCCCATCCGCCTGCCTCTATCGCCGGGATCACATCAGATTTCATGGAATTGCCGATCATCAGACATTTATCGGGCGTCTCGCCATAGCGGGCAAAAACGGCGCTGTAGGTATCCCTGTTTTTGTCTGAAACGATTTCGATGCCCGCGAAATAATCGGCAAGACCGGAGGCGGCGATCTTGCGCTCCTGATCGAAAAGATCGCCCTTGGTGACAAGAACAAGCTTGTGGGTCCTGGCGAGCCTGTCGACCGTGTCGCCGGCGCCCGGCAACAATTCAACCGGATGCTCAAGCATGTCTCGGCCGATTGCGAGTATGTCCGCAACAATCGACGCCGGCAGTTCTCTGTCAGAGACCTCAATCGCCGTTTCAATCAGCGACAGCATGAAACCCTTAATGCCAAATCCATAGCGGGAAAGGTTGCGCCGCTCGGCAGCCAGGAGGCGGTCTTCAAGATGATCGCGTTTGCAATAATCGCGCAGCAGATCCGCAACATTTTCCTTGGTCAAATGATAAAAGCGTTCATTTTGCCAAAGCGTGTCGTCGGCGTCGAATGCGACAGTCGAAATCATCTCAGCTCATTCCGGAACTTCCGTTCCAATAGAGGCTCATTCGAACCCTTCAGTTTCAATATGCATCACGCGGCCGCAATGTTTGCAATGGATGGCGTCGCGATCGTGACGCATCAGGCCGCAATCCGGGCACTCGACATCGACCTTATGATCGGGCTCAATGATCGAACGTAATAATTGCAGGAACAAGGTGAGGCCAAGCGCCATGATCAGGATTGCGAGCACGCGCCCGACCTGTCCGCTCATCAAGATGTCGCCATAGCCGGTTGTCGTGAGCGTTGTGATCGTAAAATACAGCGCGTCTATATAGGTGTGAACGCCCGGATTAACGCCAACCTGCGTAGCGTAGACCAGCGCCGCCATCAGAAAAACAAAGACCACAAGATTCGTCACTTTGTTGACGATGCGCTCATGGCGTTGAAAGAATGGCGTCAGCGCCTTGACGCGTTTGACGAATGTGAAAGCGCGAAGGGCGCGGACAGCGCGCAGAATCCGCAAGAAGGCGAAATTCGAAACGAGCACCGGCACCAACATTGTAAAAACAATGGCGATATCCGCCCAAGTCAGCCAATTCAGTAGAAAGCGAATCTTTCGACGCTCGATGTAGAAGCGAGCGATCAGATCAAGTGCGATGACTGCGCCGATGGCAAAGTCGATCGCGACATGCGTGCGGCCGCGGGCTTCGAACGGAGCCCAGAGAAAATAGATAACCGTAACAAAATCGAAGGCCAGCATCGCCCAACGGAAATAATAGGGAGCGGTTCCGCTTCCCTCATAGAGCCAGAATAAATACCGGTTGAGGCCTTTTCGCTCGGGCATCGACATGACGTGCAACCTTGCTGTGAACGTGCAAGCTGGCGTGATTTCCAACAAATTCAAAATCGCAGCACGGCGCGGGACGTCGCTAGAACAGAGCGCTTCGACAACTCCTGTTCGCCGCCGCGCCGATGCCGCCCTGTTGACGATGGTCGCCAGCACGCACGCCGCGATGATCGGGAAAACTGTAATTTGCGGTCGCCCACGCCCATGACGAGTGCATACAAAAAAGCCGCCCCGAAGGGCGGCGTTTTGAATTCAGTAAAGACGGGTTTCTGTCGGCTTGGCAGGCCTGGCGGCGACCTACTCTCCCACGCCTTAAGACGTAGTACCATCGGCGCTGGGGACTTTAACGACCGAGTTCGGAATGGGATCGGGTGGAGGCTCCCCGCCAATGCCACCGGGCCGGCAAAGACGACAGAATTGCGAGAGTCATTCGTAACGCTTCAGCGTTTGATCCGTATTGTTTATTCAGTAAACGGACCGTTCGCCGCGCATGAAATTTGCGCCTCACACAGATGACTGCATGAGGACGATCAAGCCAATCGAGCTATTAGTACCGGTAAGCTTCACACATTGCTGCGCTTCCACACCCGGCCTATCAACGTAGTGGTCTTCTACGGCTCTCGAGGGAATTCTTGTATTGAGGTGGGTTTCCCGCTTAGATGCTTTCAGCGGTTATCCCTTCATCACATAGCTACCCTGCACTGCGGCTGGCGCCACAACAGGTCCACCAGAGGTGAGTCCATCCCGGTCCTCTCGTACTAAGGACAGCTCCTCTCAAAATTCCTACTCCCACGGCAGATAGGGACCGAACTGTCTCGCGACGTTCTGAACCCAGCTCACGTACCTCTTTAAATGGCGAACAGCCATACCCTTGGGACCTGCTCCAGCCCCAGGATGAGATGAGCCGACATCGAGGGTGCCAAACGATGCCGTCGATATGGACTCTTGGGCATCATCAGCCTGTTATCCCCGGCGTACCTTTTATCCGTTGAGCGACCGGCCTCCTCACGTGGGACCACCGGATCACTATGGCCGACTTTCGTCTCTGCTCGACTTGTCAGTCTCGCAGTCTGGCGGGCTTATGCCATTGCACTCGACGACCGATTTCCGACCGGTCTGAGCCCTATCGCGCCTCCGTTACTCTTTGGGAGGCGACCGCCCCAGTCAAACTACCCATTTCATGGGGTCCCGGACCCGGATAACGGGCCATGGTTAGACATCAGCAACA
>JAWKVJ010000019.1:0-40000 GCA_041398085.1 Parvularculaceae bacterium | reverse complement strand
TCTTTCAGCGCCGCAGCTTCCCGTTCGGCGTGATCGATCTTGCGTTTAACGACATCGCCAATCGATACGATGCCGACCAATTCGCCCTCGACGACTACCGGGATATGGCGAATGCGCCTTTCGGTCATGAGCGACATGACCTCGTCGATAGACGCCTCGAGATCGCAGGTGATGGGCTCTTTCGTCATGCAATCATCAACCGGTCGTGCGAGCGCGCCCTGCCCTTCGGCGTTCATTTTCCGGACGACATCGCGCTCGGAAAAGATCCCGGCAACCCGGCCAGCCGGGTCTTTGACGACGACTGCGCCGATATTGCGTTCGGCAAGAACGCCGATTGCGTCCCGGACCAGCATTGTCGCCGTCACCGTGAATACTTCCGCGCCCTTCGACTGGAGGATTTGTGAAACTTTCATCGAGCGCCTCCTTTCGATGCTGCGAGCATGCGACAAAGCGCCTGAAAATCAAAGTGAAATGGATCAAATGCTGCGCTGCAGAAGACGAATCAATGCGGCGCTCTGCCGGGCCGGTCAAAGAACGGGAAGAAAATCAAGCCGAACAAATAACCGCCAATATGCGCCTGCCAGGCGACCCGCTCATCGCCAAGCCCCATGCCCGGCCCCAGAACCAGCACTGAGACGTTCAACAAGATAACGACCAGAGACCATGAAACGACAGTTGGGTCGG
Organism: Parvularculaceae bacterium; assembly: GCA_041398085.1. Lineage (GTDB taxonomy): Bacteria > Pseudomonadota > Alphaproteobacteria > Caulobacterales > Parvularculaceae > Amphiplicatus. The sequence continues at coordinate 39,316 of JAWKVJ010000019.1, read as the reverse complement.
TCAGCCGAAGCCGCGAGAAATCGCCTGCTGGAAACCGGCCAGGCTGGCGAAAGGCGAATCGCACCATCGCGCCAAGAAGCCCTGTAACCCCGCCAGAGGCACCGACCAGCGGCGCGAGGTCATGCGGGTTGAGCGCCGCGAAAAAGAGCCCGCCCGCAGCGCCCGAAAGCAAAAAGAGCGCAAGGAAGCGCCAGGCGCTTTGAAGACGTTGGGCGACCGGCGAGCCGAACACGATCAACCAAAGCATATTGAAGAGGAGGTGAGCGAGCCCGGCATGGACCAGCATATGGGTGAAAACCGGGGCGACGAGACGCGGCCAGCCGCCATTCGCGGCAGGCCCGGCGAACAGGAGCGCCGGCGACAGGCCAACCCGGTCGCCTAGGAGGCGCACAGTGAAATGCGGGGCAATTTCTCCGAGGAAATAGAATGCCGAGATGAACACCGCCGTGATGGCGACGACCGGCGGCACATTAAAAACGCCGCGATAAGGGCCGGGACTTACGAAGGGCGAGCGCCCGCGCACGCTTGAATCCATTCCGCTCATCCCCTCACCGACTTCCGACGCAACCAACCCGCCCTCAAACCTTCCCTAGCGCGTTGCGGCGCCAGAGCATAGACGCGAGCAACCGCCCGCCGGTGCTTGTGAAAAGACCTGCCCCATCGCGGGACTTGCAGGCGCCAAGGCAAGCCTTTCTTCACACTAGCCGCATAGACTTCGGCTGGATCAACCTGTCGTTAACCTTCGCGGATTCGATGTCTGAAGGCCCTGGAAAAAAATCAGCGCAGGCCCAATCGCCGGGCGCGCATCTGGACCCGGACGAACGCCGCCGCCACCGGCGCGTCGACATGACGCTAAAGGCGCGCGTGCTGAAACCGGATAATGTCGAAGAACCGTGCCTTGTCGTGAACATCTCGGCCGGCGGCGCCTTGCTGAAAGCCGTGAACCCGCCGCAAGCAGGCGAGCGTGTTGTTTTATATATTGACGAGATGGGCCGCTTTGAAGGCCTCGTCATCCGCTCGGCAAGGCACTTTTTTGCGGTCGATTATAAATCCCGCCGCACAAAAACCCACCGCACGGCCGACAATCTCACCTATGCGGTAAACAACAAGCATATGCGGATTGACCGTCGCCATGCGCCGCGCATCCGCCACGAACAGCCGACCTGTGTGACGCTTGAAAATGGGGAATCGCTCGCCTGCGAAATACTCGACATTTCGCTGACGGGCGCATCGCTCGCGGTTGATCCAATTCCCGATCTCGGCACCGTCCTTACCGTTGGCCGTATGACCGGGAAAGTGGTCCGGCGTCACGACAAGGGCGTCGGCATCGTCTTCACCGGCGCTGCCGAGCGCATGGAAGACGTCATAGAAAATACCAAGCCAGCCGAAACCGCCCCGACATTCGGCGCCCAAATTGCAACGCCGTTCGGCAAGAAGGGCAACAACGGTTAACGCCCGCAAAAAGGCGCGGAAAATGTTCGCTGAAAATTGGTGCATCAAGTCGAATGACAGGGTTTACGGCCCCTATTCATCGCAGCAATTGCGCAAATTTGCGCATGAAGGACGCTTCATCGCGTCCTCGCTGATCGCGCCTGCGGGAAGCAAGGAATGGCGCGAAGCGAAGAACGAAACCGCGTTTTCGTCATTTTTCGGATCAAGGCCGGGCGAAGGAATCCCGGTCAAGACATTTGGCCGGAATGACGATTCCACGCGCGAGCCGCGCCGGGCGCGCGCGCTCGGTCAGGACTCGCGCAAGCCGGAAGCGTCAGAGCCTGCCGAACCAGCCAATTTCGTTCTCATTTTTGACGTGGTCAGCGCAGCGGCGAGCCGCGTTGAAGTTGCCGTGATGAGCCTTGGCCCGGCTTTCCGCCTTGCGTCAAACGTATGGACTGTCAATTGCCCGCTCACAGCAATTGGCGTCAGAAATGCAATTGCGCCGCACCTTCGTCCGAGTGAATCGCTTTTCGTCGTCGACGCCACCAATGGGCGCGCATCTTGGCAGAATTACGCTCCGGAAGCTCATTCGAAAATTTCCGCAGCCTATACCCATCCGCGTATTAACAATTAGGACCCGGGCCTTTCGCTGAGTCCTAATTGCGACAGTTCGACGAAATATCAGAAATATTTGTCGTTCCCCTCGCACACCTGCGCGAACACCTCTAACGTTTCACTAGTTTCCGCTTCTACGTTGAGGCGATCGCTGCTGCATGAACCATTTCGCGCCTTGCGAATTCGAAAAGGTCTCAGTCTCCTGGCCGCCAGGAACGACAGCGCGTCAACTTTCAAACATCCGTTTTTCGTCCACGCCGCCCGGCATCGCCGTGCGGCGTTTTTTTCAGCCATGTGCAAGTAAAGGAGAAAGTTAATGGCGAAACGCTCCGCCCAGGCCCGCCGCCGCCAACAAAGGCAGTCGGGGAATTTTCCGGGTCACGAGGAAGATGGAGTCTACGGCGACAATGTCCGGCGTCTTTTTGACGAACCGCAATGGTCGCCTCTCCCCCAGAATGCGGACCGCAACGTCAAATACCGAAAAAACATTCGTGCACAGAATGACACGCAACAAGCGCTGATCGATTCAATCGACGAGGCTCCTCTTATTTTCGCAGCTGGCTCTGCCGGAACCGGCAAGACCTACATTGCAGTCGCCAAGGCTGTGGAGGCGCTTGAAGCCGGGCAGGTAAGGCGCATCGTCCTGTCGCGTCCCGCGGTTGAAGCCGGAGAAAGCCTCGGCTTTTTACCCGGCGATATGGAAGAAAAGTTATCACCCTATCTGCGTCCGCTATATGACGCGCTTGTCGATCGCCTGTCTGGCAAGCGGCTAAAAACGCTGTTGGCCGAAGGCGTCATCGAAATCGCCCCGATCGCCTATATGCGCGGGCGCACGCTCAATAACGCCTATGTCGTCATTGATGAGGCGCAGAACTGCACCTATGGCCAGCTCAAGATGCTGCTGACGCGGCTCGGCTGGAACTCGAAAATGGTCGTTACCGGCGACCCTGCTCAAACCGACCTTCTTCCCGGCCTGTCTGGCCTTGAAGATGTTGTCGCACGGCTTGAGGCGCTCGATAATGTCCGGGTCGTACGCTTCAGCAGGGCAGATGTCGTGCGCCACCCACTCGTCGCGGAAATGATCGACGCGCTTTAGCGAGAACCCACGTTCCACATTTTTTGAACCGGGCGAGACCCAGCGGGGTTTCGTCCGCTTCCCGCCGCATGATATTGGCCCCATGGCAAGTTGTCGGGTAAAAGGTCGATCATGGCGAATTTTGGCATGGGTGGGGATGAGATCCGTCAGGAATCCAGCTGGCGTTATCCGCTCGGCATCTTTCTGGCGACGCTCGTTCTGTGTGCAATCTTCCTGTATTATTATGTCGGCCCAAGCGTTGATGCATTCGGCGGCAACGAGCCAAGCCCGGCGATCAGCGAAGAACCGATAGAAATTTCAGTCGGCGATATCAAATTCGAGATTCCGGCGAATTTTACCGTCTATCCGCGCGACCGGCGCGGCGGTGCGCGCAGCGATGTCTGGCTTTTCGCGCTTTGGCCCACGCTTTCAGGATATACGCCGGCGCGGCGCGACGACTTCATCGAGAACGCGCCTGACACTCGCCGCATCGACATTCAGATCGCCCAGCGCACTTCGCCATTTACTGAACGCGAGCGCATCGACATTCTTTATATGCCGCAGACGATCGACCGGCGCGGCGCACGCACGCCCTATCAGCTCATAAAATACGAGTTCAAGGAACAACGCGCGAATGTGCCGACAAGCGGATATGCAGACTCGGAGTTATTTGTAGGGGAAGACGATGATGGCGCTGTCGTCGCGCTCTTCTGTTACAAAGAGCGGTCGGACATACCGAGCCCTGAATGCTGGCGGGAAACCGAAATTGATAAGAATGTCTCACTCACCTATCATTTCAAACGCCCCTATCTCGCTGAATGGCGCAAAATTGACGCGGAGGTTCGAAAATTCGTTCGCGGCATGGAAAGCAATTGATTGAATTCAGTCGCGCCCGAATAGAGCGCCAGTGGCAGTCATCAGCGGCGGCGCAATAGCGCCGCCTGCTATTGCAAGAATTAACACAAAAAGCGCTGCCGCCTCGCCGTTTGGCCACACGCCGCCCGCCGCACTTGCAGCGATTGCCGCGGAAGATAAAGCCGCCGCAGCAATATAGGCGAAATAGGCCTGCCCAATTGCTCGCCTTGTCACTTCTCGGGTTTTAAGGCGCGGATTGCGGCTGTCGCGCCAGGAAAGATACAGCCAGGAAAAAAGAATTGCGGCGATTAACTCCGCAGCAAGCCGGGCTTCAACGGCCGGGGCTGGCGCAGCCGATATTTCGAACAAAAATATTGAAAATCGCGTTGAGATTGCGAGCGTCGCTACAATCATCAACGCCGTGCGGACCGACACGAAAGCTGCAAGCGCAAATAGTCCTGCCGATGCGATCACTGCAATCTCAGGGATTGAAATCGGCGTTCTGGTTTCGAAACTGACAACAAGCAAAAGAATGCCGAGCATTGCAACAAAGGCAAGCGAGGAACTTGCCGGCAAAGCGAGCCGCAACAGGTCTAATAGCCGCCGTAATCCGCCCTTTCGGGTCTCCTCTTCCCTTGCAGGACTTGCCAGTGAAATTCTTTTTGCAAGCGCTCCCGCCCCGAGTATTATGGAAGGAACGGTGAGAAGGCCAATAATAGCAATTGCAAAATAGATTGCTCGAAACCATGCCGCACCCGACGAATGCGCTAGCGATGCAAAAGAGACGGCCGATATCAGAATTGCGAATAAAAACGGAGCCGTAGCGGCCTGCGCAGAGGCCGCTGCGGCTTGCCGGACATCAGTCAACACGAGCGATTTTGTTGCGAACTGGGCTGGCACAAACGCGCTCATTGCGCCAGCGAGGCCCAATGAAACGCCGAATGCAGCCCCAACGCCGAATAATATCTCGCCATTCGAGGAAAAAAGGGCTGCAAGGCCGAGGGCTCCGGCTAGACCAAGCACCATCGCCGCCAAGCCAACGAAGGCGTTGGCGAGTATTCCCCGCCACAATGGCGCGCCTGCTCCAAGGAAGAGGGTGAGCAGCGATGCAACGCCGAGACAAAGGTTCATATCCAATGTGGGGAGCAAAGGGGCATGCGAGGCGGCTATCCGCCGGGCGCCGAAAATCAACCCTGCTGCGGTGAGCGCATAGACAATGCGCAGCCAGAAATTTCTTGGCGCAAACGCAGCGATAAGCGCAGGCGCAGCCGTCATGATTGCTGCTGCGAAAAGCATGGCGTCAGCGCGTTCGATATAGCCAATACCCGCAGCGCGAAATCCTGAAATCGCCAGCGCCGTTAAACCGGTAGCGATGACGCTCGCCGCCAAAATTGGGCGGTGCGCAGCTATTTCGCCCACAAGTCCTGTGTTTTCCTGAGGCACCGCTTACTCCCGGCGAGCCCGACGCTAAAGCAGGGCCGTGCAGGGATTTAACCCTTGATTCTCTTTGGCGTCATTAGCCGCGACACCACTTATTTCAAGACGCACTAACCCTGTCGCGGCGGCAGGTCCTCTTCCAGGATCGCCATATTGAATTGGTAGCAAAGGTCGCCGTCTTCATCATCGCGAAAGATGACGCCGAGAAATTCGTCCCCGAAGTAAATCTCGGCGGAATCATCCTTGTTGGGCCGCCCACGCACAGTAAGATTGCCCAAATTGAATTTGGTGCGAAAATACTGCTGAATGCGGGCGATTTCGAACTGATCCATGGCTTATGGTCCCCTGCGGCAAGCGGTCATCTTTAAGGGCGCAAGCGCCGACCCAATCATGCAGGTCTGCGCTAAAACAAGCCGAACGTCTCCGACCGGCCAGATTGGCGTCTGTATAGGCTTTGCCAGCTGACTGAAGCAACCGAAGGATTTCCCGATGCGCCTTATGCCCATTCTCGCTCCGGTTTCAGCCGGACTATTGCTCCTTTCCGCCTGCGCCAAAGGCGACCATGAAGCAGTCGTCCACACCGAAACGGCCAGCAATTGCTCAGCAGCAGCCGGCGGCGCAGTCACCGCAACCGGCGCCACAATGCGCGAGCAGCTCGACACAGAAGCGATGAGCGCTGCTTATTTCACGATATGCAATGGCTCGGAGGACGCCGTCACAATCGACGACGTCACAACGCCTGTCGCCGGCGAGGTCGAACTTCACGAAACCTCGCGCGACGCTGAAGGGCGCGTTTCGATGCACGCACTTGGCGAGTTGACGCTTCAACCGGGCGAGGAAGTGGTATTCAAACAGGGCGGCAAGCACGCCATGCTGATGGATCTGCAACAGCAGTTAAAGTCCGGAGAGACCGCCCCGTTGACCTTGCATTTTTCGAACGGCGACAAGGCTACAGTCGAAGCACCCATCATGTCGCCGACCGAAATGGCGACGCACAAGCATTAGGCCAAGGCGCGCTACTCGATCGCTTGATCCATTGATTTCGCCGGCGATTTGCAGGCGCCGCCGCCTACTGGCTTCGCCGGCACGCCGGCGACAGTTGAATGCGGCGCCACCTCTTTTAGCACGACGCTACCGGCGGCGACCTTGGCGCCTTCCCCAACCTCGATATTACCGAGCACTTTGGCGCCGACGCTGATGAGCGCGCCGCGCCTGATTTTCGGGTGCCGGTCGCCGGTCTCTTTGCCGGTGCCGCCAAGCGTTACATTTTGTAGGATCGACACATCATCTTCAACAATAGCGGTTTCACCGATAACGATTCCCGTTGCGTGATCGATAAAGACGCCCTTCCCGATCGAGGTCGCCGGGTGAATATCGACCTGGAAAAGCTCTGACATCCGGCTTTGCAGGAAGAGCGCAAGCGAACGGCGATCGTGACGCCACAACCAATTGGCGACGCGATGCGTCTGCAAGGCGAGATAGCCTTTGAAATATAAAAATGGCTGCACATATTCGCGGCACGCCGGATCGCGCTCATAAACGGCGAGAATATCGGCAAGCCCCGCTTCGACAATCGCCGGCTCATTTCGATAGGCGTCCATGCAGACATCGCGCCAGAGCATTGAGTTCATCTCTGCGTCGGACAATTTCTGTGCAAGACGATAGGAAAGCGCCTCCTCAAAAGACTGATGATGCAAAACCGTTGCATGCAGAAAGCTCGCAAGCGCCGGTTCGCGCGCAGCCGCGGTCGCGGCTTCAACACGCATGCGCGGCCAGGTTTCATCACGCGTGAGCGTTACGATTTTTGACGCGCTCATGGCGCTCTCCTTATCCGCCCGAAAGCAGCAATTTCGCCGGCTTTTCAGGCAACAACCCTTTTTCGGCCATCGCCCGCGCCGTCAACACCAAGACTATAGTGAGAGAATCGCTGATTTCTCCTTTCAGCACCATTTCGTGAAGTTCGGAAAACTTAACGGTCCTATAGTCGAGAACCTCGTCGCCGTCGGGCTCGGCCTCTCCGGGCCTAAGGTCCCATGCAAGGAAACATACCGCCTTTTCGTCCGTCACAGAATTTGAAAGATCAAAAGAGAAATAATGATGCCAGAATTCGGCCGAATATCCCGTCTCTTCGCATAGTTCGCGTTTGGCGGTCCGGAGAGGGGGCTCGCCCTTCGCCCCCCCGCCTTCCGGCAACTCCCAACTATAGGCGTCATGCGGGAAACGGTGCTGGCCGACGAGAATAACAGTCCCATCCTCGAAAATCGGCAAGACCCCGACCGCCAAGTGCTTGAAGCCGATAACGCCATATTGCCCGGGCGCGCCGTCCGGGCGCGTTACCTCACAGTCAGTCACCCGGACCCAGGGATTATCGTAAACAACATTGCGGGCATGAACGGTCCACGGCCCGATTTTTTCGTCTTTACTGCTCATTCTCACCAACGCGCCTTACAGGGATCGGCAACTGACAAATATCGATATAATCCGGACGGAAGTAGAAAAAAGCCTCAGGCCGGTTTCGGCGCGCCGCGACATAGTCGGTGAAAACCGGTCGGCGGCTGTCAAGAACTTCAAAACGCGGGCGCTCATTTTTCGGCAGGTCAGACGCAAGCCTTATTGAGACGATCTTGTCTCCGAGGTCGTCCTCCTTTGTTTCGGGCGGATTGACGCGGCGGAGCGCTTGCAAATATTCCATGCCATCAATCACGCGCCCGAAAACTGAAAGATTTCGATCAAGATAGCGTTGCGGCTGAAGCGCAATATAGAATTCTGTTGAGGCCGTATCGGCGTCATTTTCGCGCCCGAAAGCAAAAGCGCCGGCGCAATGAAGATGCCAGGCGGTCTTTGTCCTTGGATCAAAACCGACAGGCAGCGTTTCAAGAAACCCCACTTCCGGCGCATATCCGTCTCTGTTCGGAAGGCGGTCAAAATTGAACTTATCTCCGACTGAGCTTTCGAACTCGCCCTTCAGTGTCTTTTTTGCGCCGCCTATATCGCGCTCGCCAAAGGGATCGCCGCCCTGCGCCACGAACCCGTCAATGACCCGATAAAAACTGAGGCCGTCATAAAAATGTTCCTTGGCGAGTTTACGAATTTGTTTGACGTGAGCTGGCGCTAATTCAGGTGAAAGCGCCACGAAAACCTCGCCATGCCCCAGCTTGATAATCAAAAGCTCGTCGTCGGGAATTTGACGCCAATCTTTAGCTGCAGTCTCATTCAGAATTTCCGCACTCGACTTTCGTCCTTCGAGCGCTTCGGCGAATGTTGGCTTCGGTATGAACATCATAATCGAAGCAGCGGCGACAACCCATTTCATTCCGCCCATTGCTATCCCCTTCCCCTATATGAAGAAACGCCGGTATCCGGCAGCCAAAGACCGGCCGGAGGCGCGCCTGTCTGATAAAAAACATCGATCGGAATGCCGCCGCGCGGATACCAATAACCGGCGATCCTCAACCATTTCGGTCTTGCTGCATCGACAAGACGACGCGCGATCATAACCGTACAATCTTCGTGGAAGGCGCCATGATTTCGGAAAGACGCGAGAAAGAGCTTGAACGATTTGGACTCGATAATTTTCTTCGCTGGCGCATAATCAATTACGAGATGGGCGAAATCCGGTTGGCCCGTCACCGGGCAAAGCGAAGTGAATTCAGGCGCCGTAAATCGCGCGAGATACAAAACGCCCGCCTGCGGGTTGGGCGCCGTTTCAATGACAGCCTTGTCAGGCGAAGCGGCGATTTCACTCATGCGGCCAAGCTGCCCAAGCGACGGCTCAGCCGCCCCTTTGGACGCAGTCAGCCTTTTCGCCGCCTTTTTTTTCCGGCCAGTTGTTCGCTTGTCAGTCATTTTTCCTCTGCCGCCCGCTCCCGTGACGCCGTCCTATAAGGGGCGGGTTCCGCCGTAAAGTTCGGGGCATCTCAGCGAAGGCCCACATGGCGGAAAAACCACGAATTTCAGCCTACTCCGCCATGGACAATGGTGGATGGCTTGCCTATAAGCCGCGGCTCGCGCCGGGCCGTGAGCCCCGCCGCCCAGGTAGCTCAGTTGGTAGAGCAGCGGACTGAAAATCCGCGTGTCGGTGGTTCAATTCCGCCCCTGGGCACCATCCCTTTCCCGTCAGCCGATTATACCTGCTTCACGAAGGCGCACGGCCTCTTTTTCACGGCCAATCAGCTTCAAGACAGCGTCGCCATCAGCGCCGACCACCGGCGCCGGACGCGGTGCGGCCGGCTCGTGATATGAATAACGCGGCGCCGGGGCGGGCTGGGTCGCCCCGCTGACAGTTGTGAATGTCGCCCGCGCCTCATTATGCGGGTGACGCGGCGCCTCATCAAAATCGAGCACCGGCGCAAAACAGACATCAGTCCCTTCCATCAGCGCGCACCAATCATCGCGGGTTTTCGATTTGAACAGTTGTTCGAGATCTTCCTTGAAGGCGGGCCATCTTGACTGATCGTTTTGCGCGCTCCATTTCTCATCTGTAAGCGCTGCGATATCACGAAGCAGCGCATAAAATTGCGGTTCGATCGAACCAATTGAAACCCATTTTCCGTCGCTCGTCTCGTAGACGTCATAATAATGCGCGCCCGTGTCTAGCATGTTGACGCCGCGTTCATCGCGCCACATGCCGGCATTCCTGAGCCCCCAGGTCATTGACGACAAAACGGCGGAGCCGTCAGTCATGGCGCAGTCGATCACATCGCCGCCGGCGCCGTTTTTAGCGGCGAGGAGCGCGCTTACCATCGAGAAAGCGAGCATCATGCCGCCGCCACCGAAATCGCCGAGGTAATTTACCGGCGGCGTTGGCTTTTCCCCACGCCGCCCGCAAGTATGCAGAGCGCCAGATAGTGAAATGTAATTGATATCGTGGCCCGCCGCTGAACTGAGCGGCCCCGTCTGGCCCCACCCAGTCATGCGGCCATAGATAAAATCCGGTTTGTCGCCGAGCAAAACATCCGGTCCGAGCCCAAGCCGTTCCATAACGCCCGGGCGAAACCCCTCGATCAGACCGTCAGCCGAATTGCAAAGCAAGCGAGCGAGCGCCACGCCCTCCTCGCTTTTGGTATTAATGGCGATTGATTTTTTTGACCGGCCGAGAGGATCGTTCGGCAAGGCAATGCCGCCGATGCGGTCGATGCGGATCACCTCCGCGCCATGATCGGCAAGCATCATGCCGCAAAAAGGCGCAGGCCCGATGCCTGCAAACTCGATGATTCTTATACCGCTCAAAGGGCCGGACATTAGCGCGCCTCCCAGGCAACCGAGAGAATTCAAACTAGGTCGCAGCGCGCCTTCGAAGCAAGCGTGCTCAACCGTGGCAGTCTGATACTGCAAGCAAATGTTGCTTTAGGCGCAAACGCGCCTGCATTCTTTCAGGAGTTCAGTCTGGCGGATTATGCCGCTGACGCTTTCAGGAGCCCGCTCAATGCTCGATCTGTCGATACGCACCGCGTTTAATGAAGACCACGATGCATTCCGGGAAACCGTCCGCAAGGTCTTCGACAAAGTCATGGCGCCCAATCTCGCCAAACACGAGAAGGAGGGCGTGGTCGGACGGGACGAATGGCGCGCTGTCGGTGAAGCCGGCCTCTTATGCCCCACCGTCGCCGAGGAATATGGCGGACTTGGTCTCGATTTCGGTTTCAACGCTGTTGTCGCTGAAGAGCTTTCCTATATGGGATCCGCGGCGGGTTTCACGCTGCAATCAGACATCGTCGCCGATTATATCGAGGTTTACGGCAGCGCAGAGCAGAAGAAAAAATACCTGCCGCGTATGGTGTCGGGCGACCTTATCACAGCAATCGCGATGACCGAGCCCGGCGCCGGGTCGGACCTGCAAGGCGTGAAGACGACGGCTAAAAAGGATGGCAACCACTTTGTCATTAACGGATCAAAAACTTACATCACCAACGGACAAAACGCCGACCTCATCATTGTCGTTGCGAAAACCGACCCTGAGAAAGGAGCGGCGGGAACATCGCTAATTCTCGTTGAATCAGATGCTGAAGGTTTCGAACGCGGACGTAATCTCGACAAAATCGGCCTTAAGAGCAATGACACGTCCGAGCTCTTCTTCAATGATGTTCGCGTGCCGATGACCAATCTTCTTGGCGAGGAAAACAGTGGCTTTGTCTATCTTATGCAACAATTGCCGCAGGAACGTTTGTCAATTGCGGTGTCTGCGCAAGCTGGAGCGCAACGCGCCTTTGACGAAGCGGTAAAATTCACGAAAGAACGTCCCGCCTTCGGACGCACCGTCTTCGACTTCCAGAATACGCAATTTGTGCTTGCTGACCTCAAAACCAAGCTTCAGGTTGGCTGGGCGCATCTTGACTGGGCAATTAAGTGCCATCTTGAAAAGAAGTTGACGACGGCGGAGGCCTCATCGGCGAAACTTTGGCACACTGAAATGCAAAGCGAAGTTTGCGATGCCGCCTTGCAGCTTCATGGCGGCGCCGGCTATATGAATGAGTATCCGATAGCGCAGCTGTGGCGCGATCAGCGCGTCGCACGAATCTTTGGCGGCACGTCGGAGATCATGAAAATTGTTATCGGCAGATCGATCTGATTGCGCTTGGCTTAATGCCGGGCAGCGAAATCGCGGATCATGTTTTTGGCGATAACGAGTTGTTGAATCTGGGTCGTCCCTTCATAAATCCGATAAATGCGAACATCGCGATAAAATCGCTCCGCGTCATACTCGGCGAGATACCCGGCGCCGCCATGAATTTGAACCACTCGGTCCGCCACGCGACCGCACATTTCAGACGCAAACATTTTGAAACAGGCCGCCTCCATTGAAACGCGCAGACCTTGGTCGGCTTTAGCCGCGACATCGCGCAACATGCATTCGCCGGCGTAAATTTCCGCCTTCGAATCCGCGAGCATCGCCTGGATGAGCTGGAAACTTGCAATAGTTTCGCCGAACGCCTTGCGCTCCAATGCATATTTAAGACCCGTTTCAAGCATGCGCTTCGCATATCCAACTGACGCAGCGCCAACCGAAATGCGCCCATTGTCAAGCGACTGCATAGCCGCTGAGAAGCCTTTACCTTCCTCACCGCCAAGCAGCGCGGAGGCCGATACGCGGACATCTTCCAAAATAATGTCGGCTATTTGCGCGCCGGCCTGCCCCATCTTCTTGTCGGGTTTTCCGACGGTCACGCCCTTCGACCTCATCGGCACGAGAAATGCGCTGACATGCGCGTTTTTTGGAAGGTTATCAATCGAGGTGCGCGCCATGATAACGCCTACATCAGCGAAAGGCGCATTCGTTATGTATCGCTTTGTGCCGTTCAAAATGTATTCGTCGCCATCGCGAATGGCGCGTGTCTTCAACCCTGCCGAATCGGATCCTGAATCCGGTTCCGTCAACCCGAAACACGCGACTTCGCCGCCCGCAAGACGCGGCAGCCACTCGGCTTTCTGCTCTTCAGTCCCGCTTTTGACGAGCGCCGATGTCGTCATGCCAATATTGATGGTGAGTATCGACCGAAAACCCGGCGCCGCCCACGCCATCTCTTCAACGAAGCGAGCATATTGACTAACATTCATGCCAGCGCCGCCATAGGCTTCGGGCGTTGATACGCCAAAAAGTCCCATGCCGCGCATTTCGCCAAGAATTTCAGCGGGGACGCAGTCATCCACAATTAACTGATCTTCCGCCGGCACCAGTCTTTCACGAACATAACGGCGTAATTGGTCGATAAATGCCTCAAATGCGTCTTCTGGCATGCCGGGATTGATCATCACTCGCCTCAAATGTTTAGCTTGCAACGCGCAAAAGTTATACTTGCTTGCGGCCGCGGCTTTGAACGCTTGCGCGCCGGGCTTCGATATCGCCTGCCGTCACGCCAGCATTGCGTTTCGTCGACACGGCCTGCTCATGCGCCAGCGCCTTGGTGAGCGACATGTCATAACCTTCGGCGATGAGCTTTCGATATTCGCCAACAAATTCAGCATCGATTGACGCAATGGCGAGGGCTATGTCTTTCGCGGCATCAAGGAGGTTTTGAGGCTCGACAACCCGGTTGATGAGTCCCCATTCACAGGCTGTTTTCGCGTCGACAAAGCGGCCCGTGAAAGACATCTCCTTGGCGCGCGAAAGGCCGACGATCCGCGACAATTTCTGCGAAAGACCCCAGCCTGGCATAATCCCAACTAACGCATGCGTGTCGGCAAATCGCGCGTTTGTCGAACCAATAAGAATGTCTGCGGCGAGCGCCAATTCAAAACCGCCGGTGATTGCGACGCCGTTGATCGCGGCAACGACGGGCTTGCCGGCTAGCTCGACCGCACGAACGGGATTCGATTTCGGCGCCTGGTCCGTCGCAGCGCCGAGGCCGGCGTCGCCGGACCCTAGTTCTTTGAGATCGAGCCCCGCACAAAAGGCGCGCTCACCCGAACCGGTCAATATAATTACACGCACCGAAGCTTCGTCGCGCAATCGCCCCATTACGTTGCACAGCTCTTCACGCAACCCAATCGACAAGGCGTTCATTGCCTCTGGGCGATTAAGCGTGACGACAGCGACGCCGTCATCCTCGATTTCGCAGGTGACAAGATTGCTCATGGCGTTCGCTCCCAAAGCTTGACGGCATCTTATCGCGCGGCGCCCACAGAAAAACAGGTCGGAGTGCAGTGAGCTCAGGACGCGCCTGAAAGACGGTCGCGAATTGCGAGTATGCGCCTTGCCGCGGCGAGAACCGGCTTTTCAACCAGGCTTCCTTCATGGAGGAGAACGCCGCCCGCCGCATCATAGGCAGCTAGTTTTTCCTCCGCCGACTTTATTTCAGCCGCGCTTGGCGTGAAAATCTCATTGATCGGCGGGACGTGGGAAGGATGAATGGCGGCGCGGCCGGTAAACCCCATCGCCTTGATGCGCCGCGTTTCGACCTTCATACCTTCGATGTCAGGAACGTTCAGCCAGGGGACATCCATCGCCTGACATCCAGCGGCGGCCGACGCCGCAATGATCGCTGCACGCGTGAAATAAAGCGTATCCCACCCCATGTCGGAGCCAAATGATGCTGACATGTCGGCGCCGCCGAACATGAGCCCGCCATCGGCGCCGACAGCATTTGCAATTTCATCGATTTTGAAAAGCGCGGCAGGCGTTTCGATGAGCGACCAGATGGTCGGCCCGTCTCCACCAATCAATTCTCTGACTTGTTCAATTTCATCCGCTGATTTGATTTTCGGCAACAGGACGAATGCCGGCCGGGCTTGCGACTCGATGAGCGCCGCACAATCTTTTAATCCCTCGATAGTTCGCATCCCGTTGATGCGCAGGCCAACCACGCCTTCATGCGGCTTAGAAAGATAATTGAGTGCAGCGACACGCGCCTCATTCTTCGCGCCTGTTGAAACTGCGTCTTCAAGATCAATACAGACAGCGTCGACGCCCGATGCGACAGCCTTGCCGAAACGATCGCTGCGCGAGCCCGGCACAAACAGAATCGAGCGATACATCATCGAATTCTCCTGCAACGAGTAGGCGCGCTATTTCGACCTACGAACCGACATAGGCAGAAATACGCTCGCCTTTTTCGGCCATGCGAGTAAGGAATGGCGACGGCTTGAAAGACTCTCCGAAACGCTGCTCGAATTCCGTCAACGCAGCAACAATTTTCTCGAGCCCAACCGTGTCAGCCCAGAACATCGGCCCGCCGCGATAGACAGGCCAGTTATATCCCTTGATACAGGCAATATCGATGTCGGACGCGCGAATGGCAATTTTTTCGTCGAGCGCCTTCGCGCCTTCATTGACGACGGGATAAAGAAGCCGGCCGAGGATTTCGTCATCGCCGGCTGATATTTGTTCAACGTCATTTTCCTTGGCGATTTCGCGGATGATTTCGAGCGCTATAGGCGACAGCGTCGCTTTTCGGTTTACATCATAATCGTAATAACCGCCATTTTTCTTCTGGCCGAGCCGATCGCGCGCAACGAGTTCTGACGCAACTGTCTTCTCATTTGCGTCACGACCAATAACGTCCAGCCCTACAAGGTCGAACATTTGAAACGGTCCCATCGCAAAACCATAGTCATAGATGACCCGGTCCATATCAGCGGGACTGACGCCCTGAAGCGCCATCAAATTCGCCTGGCGGCCGCGCACTGTCATAACGCGATTGGCGATAAAGCCATGTCCAACGCGTGAGAGAACCGGCGTCTTGCCGATTTTCTTAGAGAGCTTCATTGCGGTTGCAATCAATTCCTTGCTGGTTTTTTCGCCTCGTACGATTTCAAGGAGCGGCATCACATTGGCGGGCGAGAAGAAGTGAAGACCCATGACATCGTCTGGCCGCGCCGTCGCGGAAGCTATCTCATCAATATCGAGATAAGATGTGTTGGATGCGAGTATCGCTCCCTTCCTGGCGATCATGTCGAGTTTCGCAAAAATATCCTTCTTAACTGACATTTGTTCGAAGACGGCCTCGATAATTAGATCCGCCTCGCCAAGTGCTTCCATTTCGGTTGTCGGCGATATGAGGTTCATCACACGGTCAACATCAGCGTCAGAAATTTTACCCTTCTTGGCCGAGGCCTCGTAATTCTTGCGGATGACGCCGACGCCGCGATCAAGCGCTTCTTGCGACTGTTCAATGAGCGTCACCGGCAGGCCGACATTTAAAAAATTCATTGTTATGCCGCCGCCCATCGTGCCGGCGCCGATTACCCCAATCCTTTTAATGTCACGAACAGGCGTCTCGGACGGCACATCCGGAATTTTCGAAGTTTGCCGTTCTGCAAAAAATACGTAGCGTTGTGCTGCCGATTCCGGACTCATCATCAATTCAGTGAAAAGCTCGCGCTCGCGCTTCATGCCTTCATCAAAAGGAAGTTCGACAGCCGCCTCGATACATTTTATGATGTTTTCAGGCGCTTTGAAGCCGCGAAATCGTCGGGCGTTTTTCTTGCGGAATTCATCAAAAAGTTCCGGCTTGCCGCGAAAGCTCTCAATCATGTCTTCGCGATCGCGCACGCGCATCAGTTGCGCATGATCTCTCAACAGCCGCCTTGCAGCTGTGATCGCGCCTTCCAGCAACGCCCCTTCATTGGTAAGCGCATCGACAATTCCATATTCGAGCGCCGCTTTTGCAGCGATGTGCTTGCCCGACGTAATGATGTCGAGAGCCGCTGGCGCGCCAACGATGCGCGGAAGGCGCTGCGTGCCGCCAGCGCCCGGAAGAAGACCAAGAGCAACTTCCGGGAGACCGACTTTTGCCGAGGGAACAGCAACGCGATAATGACAGGCGAGCGCCAGCTCAAGGCCGCCGCCAAGAGCCGTTCCGTGAATGGCGGCGATAACCGGTTTTGTCGCGGCCTCAATCACGTCAAGCACGCCGCGCAGGTCAGGCTTGCGCATCGGCTTGCCAAATTCTGAGATATCCGCCCCGGCGAAAAAAGTGCGTCCAGCGCAATTGATGACGATCGCCTTCACCGCGTCGTCCTCTTGCGCCTTGATGACGCCGTCGACGACGCCTTTTCGAACGTCATACCCAAGCGCGTTTACCGGCGGGGAATTAATCGTGACAATGCCGATTTCACCGTCGACATTGTAGGACATGACGTTGGACATGACGGTTCTCCAGTCTAAGGAATTCGCTATTCGAGCAACTGCGCCGGATTAATCGATCGGCCTGAATCAAGCAAGGAACCAGCGCAGCCTCAAACCTCAGAACCCGTGGAAAGAAGAGAAGTTGTCGAGCTCGGCGCGCTTAGCCCGCAACTCATTCACTTTTTGATCCGGGTCGCGATACCCCATCGCCATGCCGGCAAAAAGAATCCGGTTTTCATCATAATTGAAGAATTGCGCGATCGTGTCAGGCCATGTTTGCCAGCATTCCTGCGGACAAGTATCGAGTCCCTCCTCCACAGCGAGCAACATAACAGTTTGCATGAACATGCCGACATCTGACCATTGCGGCGGCCCCATTCTTTTATCGAGGGAAAAGAAGAGCCCCACAGGCGCGCCAAAAAACTTGAAATTTTCTGCAAAACGAGCGAGTCGGCCCATCTTGTCGTCGCGGTCAATCCCAAGAAGGCGGTACATGTCTTCGCCAAGCTCGAAGCGATAGGTGCGATATGGCTCCCATAGTTTCGGCGGGTAGATCTCGTATTGAAGCTCTTCCCTGACGCCTTCGGCGATATTGCGCGCGATAATCGCACGCAATTCGTCAATCTTGGCGCCGGCGACAATATCGACATGCCAGGGTTGCACATTACCGCCGGATGGCGTTCGGCGAGCGCTTTCGAGAATGCTGCGGATAGTCTCGTAAGGAACAGGCTTTGGCAAAAACGCTCGAACTGACATGCGCCGGTCTACGGCTTGCGAAACAGTCATTTTATCGTCAGTCGCCAACCAAGCCTCCATTATGCTCCCTGCGCGCCAGAATAACGGTGCTGAAAGTCTAATGCGACCGCATGCGACAGCTGAAATCTCGTTTGTGACTTCCTTCCGCTGCAGAAAAGTATTATCCTGGATATCACTTTTTGCCGCTCGGCTCCAGATGGAATATTTCTCTTGCGCCTTACAGCTTACACGAACTACGCGCTACGCATCCTCATGTATTGCGCGTTAAACCCCGACCGGACGGTGCGCATACAGGATGTATCGGATGCTTATGGGATTTCAAAAGCTCATTTGCTAAAGGCTGCTCGCCAACTGGGACAGCTTGGCTATCTCACCAATATTCGCGGGCGAACGGGCGGCATAAAACTCGGCATGAAGCCCGATAAAATCATTATCGGCGAAGTCGTTCGGCACACCGAAGACGACTGCACCTTTGTTGAATGTTTCAACGCATCGGAAAATACGTGCCCGCTGCTTGGCGTTTGTAAATTGTCACAACTATTCAAGACTGGCCTGCGAGCATTCTTCGCGGAACTCGACAAGGTCTCACTCGCCGACATCACGAAGAACGCGCCGGCGCTACTCGACAGACTCGAACCGGCTGCGCGACCACGTGTTAAATAATGAACTGATTACTGCAATTAATTTCTCGACCGCCCCGGCCCACGCCCGTGTCCGCCGCCTCCCATAACACCGCCGCGATCGACACAGCGTTGAAACGCCGGCAAGTGTTTGTCATTGGACGCGTCTCGAAGTCGGCGCATCACCTCGGCGATATCTGGATAAGCAGCAACCGCCGGGAGCAATTTTTTATCGTATAAACGGACATTCTCGATCTCGGCCGCAACGCCGATTTTGCAAAGGCCGAGCAGATCTTCCGTATAAACTTCAGCAGGGACGACAGTCTCGTCAGCAGGGGGTGTTAACCCATAGCGCGCATAAAGCGGCAACAATGCATCGATATGTCGTTGCTCGGCATGAACAATATTCGAAAAAGGTCTGACCTCCCCGAAGCGGTCAATAATCGCCTTGTAGGATGCATGAGCCTTACGTTCATCCGCGAGCGCTTCATCAAGCGCTTGTTTAACAGCGGGGGTCGTCGGCGCCGGTTCGGCGCCGACAGCCGATGAAGCGCCAATAGCTGTTGATACGCAGGCGGCGATTGCACATGCCATGCTACGATTGCTCTTTCGTTTTTTCATCAATCAATTTCCAGATCTTCTTCACCCGCCTCGCCCATATAAACTTCGTTCCACATCGCATTGAGGATGCCGAAGGTAAGCGCAAGACCGAGACCTAAGATCCAACTGAAATACCACATGGGACGATCCTTTCCGCCTAGTAGCTGCCAGGCGCGTTCGCGTCTTCTACCGAAAGCCTGCCCCAAAGAACCTTGAACACCCAAGCCGTGTACAAAAGCACAATCGGCAATAGCACCGCTGTCACGACAAGCATGATAAACAAAGTCATATGGCTCGACGAGCTATCCCAGACTGTCAGGCTCGCATTCGGATTGAGCGAACTCGGCAGAATGAATGGAAACATCGATGCGCCAACCGAAGCGACGATGCCGCCAGCGCCAAGACCCGAACCGACGATGGCAATGGGAGATTTCAATCTCAGACCGACAATCGCAATCAATGTGCCGGCAAAACCGAGCGCTGGAGCGGCGATCATCCAAGGATAACGCCCGTAATTCTGCAGCCAGGCGCCGGCTGCCGCGGCGACTTCCTTGCGCAAGGGATTTGCAGCGCCGTCCGGGTCTATCGGACTTGTGATGGCGTAACCCATGCCCGACTTCCACAGCCAAAGACCGGCAAGCGCATAAAAGATCATGACAGCGAGGCCAGCGCGAAGACCAAATTTTATGGCGCGGTCCATGACAGGGCCGCGTTCGATCTTGACGACAAGATAAGATGCGCCGTGCAGGAGCAGCATCGCAACGGATGCAAGGCCTGCAAGCAATGCGAACGGATTGAGTAGGCCCAAAAGCCCGCCGCTATAACTCGCCCGGAGAGTCTGGTCGATATTGAATGGAACGCCCTGCAAAACATTGCCAAGCGCCACGCCAAATATGAGCGCCGGAACGAAACCGCCGACAAAGAGCGCCCAGTCCCATCCATTACGCCAGGCCGCACTCGGCCTTTTTGACCGGTATTTGAATCCGACAGGCCGCAAGATCAGCGCCGCCAGCACCACAAACATCGCCAGATAGAAGCCGGAGAAGCTGATCGCATAGACATAAGGCCATGCTGCAAAGAGAGCGCCGCCGCCCGTGATGAGCCAGACCTGGTGGCCTTCCCATGTCGGTCCGATCGAATTGATGACGAGGCGTCTTTCGCTGTCGGTTCTTGCAACGAAAGGAAGGAGCGCCGCAACGCCAAGGTCATAACCGTCCGTCAACGCATAACCAATGAGGAGGACGCCAACGAGGCCCCACCAAAGCACTTTCAATGTTGCATAATCGAGCGGCAATTCCATTATTCCTACCCCTCTATTGATCGTATTCGATTGCTGCGGCGGAAGCCGGCCCTGTGCGAGGCGCCAATTTTGGTTCATCGCCAGCGCCGCCCGGTCCGTTAGGGAAAATGCGCGCGCCAGGACCAGCCTTGATCGCCTTTAACATCAAGCCAATTTCAATGACGGCGAGCGTTCCATAGATGAGTGTAAAGCCCGCCATCGTCGTGATTACCTGACTGACCGACAAGCTCGAAACGCCCATAAAGGTCGGCAGGACGCCGTCAATCACCCAGGGCTGACGTCCGGTTTCCGCCAGCACCCAGCCGAGCTCAGCGGCCATCCACGGCAATGGAATTGCGAATACGGCGGCCACAAGGAAGAGCATCGGAATTTTTCGGCGAACGCTAATAAAATAAAAAGCGAGCGCGAACATGCCGATGAATAGAAAGCCGAGCCCCGCCATCAAACGGAATGAAAAGAACGAGAGCGCAACATTGGGAACCGTGTCCCACGCCGCCTTTTCTATTGTCGCCTTGTCTGCAGTGGCGGGATCGTCGACATACCGCTTTAACAACATTGCGTAACCAAGGTCGGTCTTCGTCTTTTCAAACGCCTCACGGGCCGAAACATCATCTGGATCGGCGTTCAATTTCTCGACCGCTTTATAGGCTGTGATGCCGTTCTCAATGCGATCTTCGGCGATCGCCACAAGCGGCAGGATGCCTTCGACCTTGCCGTCAAGAGAACGCGTTGCAATGAGGCCGAGAACATAAGGAATTTTCACCTCATATTTCGTGGAACGCGTTTCCATGTCTGGAATGCCGAAAAGATCCAGGCCGGCCGGCGCGGGTTCGGTCTCCCACATGGCCTCAATAGCCGCCAGTTTCATCTTCTGGTTATCAGTAAGAGTGTAACCGCTTTCATCGCCAAGAACGACGACGGATAAAGCTGAAAGAAGACCAAAACTCGCCGCCACCGCCATCGATCTCTTGGCGAGACCGAGGTGCTTTTTCTTCAGCACATACCAGGAAGAAACGCCAAGCACGAAAACGGATGCAGTCACGTACCCAGCGCTGACGGTATGAACGAATTTCGCCTGCGCAACCGGATTGAAAATCACAGCCATGAAGTCGACAACTTCCATGCGCATCGTATCAGGGTTGAAAACCGCGCCTGCTGGATGCTGCATCCAGCCATTGGCGATCAAGATCCAAAGAGCAGAAAGGTTTGATCCAAGGGCGACCAGAAAAGTGACAAACCAATGCGCCGGACGAGATAGTTTGTCCCAGCCAAAAAACATGAGGCCGACCAATGTCGCCTCAAGGAAAAACGCCATCAAACCTTCAATCGCCAATGGCGCACCGAAGATATCGCCGACATAATGCGAGTAGTAAGACCAGTTCATCCCAAACTGGAATTCCATTGTTATGCCGGTCGCAACCCCCAGAACGAAGTTGATGCCGAAAAGGTTTTGCCAGAATTTCGTCGTGCGCTTCCAGACCTCCTTGCCGGTCATCACGTAAGCGCCCTCCATGACAACGAGCACCATGGAGAGTCCAAGCGTGAGCGGCACGAAAAGGAAGTGATACATCGCGGTTAGCGCGAACTGCCATCGAGACAAATCGGCGACGAGGAGGCTAGGCATGTCGGACATTGCCCCTATCCTTTCAAGGCTAGAATTCGTTATGCCGCGAGGTAGCGATTACCGCCAATGGAAGCGAGGGTGCGAAAAGTCGCATCTAAAGTAACACTTTTTACGATAGACGAATTGAATGCTCTCCAAACCGCATGAAATTAAAGAAAGTCAGGCAAAAGCGGCGCTCAAACGCTGGGCCAGCGGCGCAATCAGCGCCATTCGCGCCGGAATCGCCCTTGAGCTTGCGGCGACAGTAGGCTGGGTGCTGATAGCCTTCGGCGTCGGCGCTGCGGCAGGAAATATCACCCGGTCCGTTAGCCCTGCGGCTCCGTTGGCTCTGACGGCTCTCGGCGCAGTGCTGCGAGCCGCTTCTACCTGGGCGGCAGAAACGGTGTTGGCGCGGGCTGGTCGAAAGATGATCGCCGCAGCGCGAAAAGAAATCTTTTACGCCTCTTCACGCGCCGGAGCCTCCTTTCTTGGAGGCGCGCCATCGGGCGCGCGCGCCGCGCAGATTATGGACCGGACAAAAAAACTGGCCGGCTATGCGTCGCGCTGGAAACCGGGCATCGCGATGGCGCTTGCCGGACCACTCGTCATTCTTGTCGCCACAGCGACGCAATCTTGGCTTGCCTCCGCGATACTCTTCGTCACCGTTTCCGTATTGCCGCTCTTCATCTGGTTGACCGCGAGCGAGACGGCCGCAAGAGGGCGCGCCCAACAAGATGCGCTCGATCATCTAGCAGGCGCCTTCCAGGCTCGGGCGGCGCAATCAGGCATCATCCGGGCGTTTCGCGCCGTAAGGCGCGAGCGCGCCGAGATTGAGCACGCCTCGGCTGATCTGAGAGAACGAACAATGGCGATCCTTCGCATGGCGTTTCTTTCCACCGCCGTCATGGAGTTTTTCGCTTCCGTATCGATTGCCCTTGTCGCCGTCTATATAGGTTTCAAACTGCTTGGCGTCTTCCCGTTTGAAACGGGAGAGACGCTGACGCTTGCAAGCGGCCTCACTGCGTTGCTTCTAGCGCCTGAATTTTTTGCGCCGATCAGAAAACTGTCCACGCTACATCACGACCGCGCCGACGCAAGCGCTGCTGCGCGCATGCTCGCACCATGGATCGAAAGCGCGAAAGGTGCAGCGCCGGTTCGGCTCGCAACTCTTCGAAGACCGCCAACAATAGACTTTAAAAGCGCAACCCTGGCGCATCCCGACGGCAGTGAAATATGCAATGTCAATTTCAAGGCGCAGCCCGGCGGCGTTACCGTTTTAACCGGGCCGTCCGGATCGGGAAAAACAACCTGCCTTCTCGCCCTCATCGGACGAACAAGCGTTGCGGCAGGGACAATCGAAATTAATGGTGCGCCAATGTCTGCAAATGCCAGCCTTGCCGACAGCATCGCTTTTGTCGGTCAGACGCCATGGCTTGGCGAAGGAACAATTGAGGAGAACATTGCGCTCGCGGCGCCTGGCGCATCCCCGCGTGAAACAAAGGCCGCGGCGCAAACGGCTGGCGTCATGCGTTTTGCGGATGAGCCGCGCGGCGGGCTTCAACAACACCTTGCGCGGCATGGCGCAGGCCTTTCTGGCGGCCAGCGCCTACGCATCGCAATGGCGCGCACAATTTTACGAAACGCGCCGATCCTTCTTCTTGATGAGCCAACCGCACACCTCGACCCAGATGCGGAGGCAGAATTCATCGACTTATTGAAATCACTCGCGAAAGAGAAAACGGTCGTCATCGCAACGCATTCGCCTGCGCTCATTGCAAACGCAGACAATATCGTAACGCTTCAACCTGAACGTATTGAGGCTTCGCCATGCTGACGCTTTGGCAAACGCTTAGCGCGCCTGCGGGCCGGCGTTTTATCCTTGCTCTTTCGCTATCCGCGCTCGCCGGCGCGGCGGGCGTCATCCTGCTCGGTCTTTCAGGCTGGTTCCTCACCGCAGCATCGCTTGCCGGCGCAGCAGGCGCCGGATTCACTTTCAACCATCTCTATCCGAGCGCCGGAGTCAGGGCCGCCGCCTTTACACGCGTTCTTGCACGATATGGCGAACAACTTGTCGGCCATGACGCGACGCTTGCGCTTTCAGCGCGGTTGCGCCCGGCGCTCTTCGAAGCTGCAGCGAGATCAGGGCGCGGCATGACAGCCATGGAGACGAAGGAATTATCAGCGCTGATCGATGACGTAGATGAGGCCGAAGCAGGTTTCCTCCGCGTGCTAAGTCCTGCCGCAGCAGTCGCAGCAAGCATTCTCGTTGCGCTTTGCTTCACCTTTGCGGCAGATTTTTACGCGGGCATGACAGCGATAGCCGCCATCGTCATTTTTGCAATTCTCCTTCCCCGCCGCGCGGTTGAACAATCAAATCAGGCGGCGTCAAACTTGAACGCCGAAACAGAAAGCGCGCGCGGCGAGGTTGCCGGCCTTGTCGAAAACGCAATCGAACTCGACATACTCGGCGCCCTTCCCGCCGCCGCAGACAGCGCCTGCAAACGCCTCGATCGAGCGCTCGCAAAAGAAGATAAGATTGAAGCGCCTTTCCGTGCGATCGGCGCGCTCGGATCAGCCGCCGGCCTTTTACTCGCCTTGCTGCTTATCAATCGCGCCAGCGAGAGCGAAACTGGTCTCGCCATCGCGGTCGGCGCCGCGCTCTCGCTCATCGCCGCCTTTGATGCAAGCGCCGCGATGGTCAAAATATTCGACGCCGTTTCGCGCTCGCGTTTCGCTGTGCAAAAACTGAACGCACGCCTCTCTGTCGCGGACGCTCCCTGGGAGGCTCCACGCGCATCGAGCGTCGCATTGCAGACCATATTTCCGCTTTCCGCCGAAGCGCTTGTCGTCAAAGCCGGCGACAGGGCGCCGGTAATCGGTCCCCTTTCATTCACGATATCGCCCGGTGAAGTCCTGCAAATCATTGGCCCTTCCGGCTGCGGCAAAACAACGGTCGCAGAAACACTGATGCGGCTGCACCCGCTTGCTGGCGGCGGGCTTCTCTACGCCGGCGTCGCATCACAAAAGATTCGCATTGCAGCGGCGCTCCAGCGCATCGCAATGAGCCCGCAATTCCCATCCTTCCTTCCTGGAACGCTTGAAGACCAGCTTCGCCTCGCCGCGCCCGCCGCGACTGACACTGAAATTCAAAGCGCACTTGCAACCGCATGCATCGATCAAGTCGTCACCGCCAAATCCAAGGGTCTGCAAACAGAGTTCGATGAAGGAGGCGCACAATTTTCCGGAGGCGAACTGCGCCGTCTCGGCCTCGCGCGCGCGCTGCTTGTCAATCCAGAGCTTCTTGTTCTTGACGAACCATTCGCCGGGCTTGACGCGCCACTTGCAAAAAAACTCGCCGACAAGCTTGCAAGCTGGATGCGCGAAGAAAAACGCGCGCTCGTTATTCTTGCGCATGAACCGCAAGACAAACTATTCGGCGGAGCGGCGATGAAAATGGTGCGGATCGGCGCCGACCATCGCGCGCATCAAGCGTCGAGAATCACCTGAAACCCACCCCAGAACATGCGCTTTCCGTCGAATGGAACGTCATCCGGTCCCATACCGCTTTCGCGCTCGAACTCTTCCATCGCTTTGGGCATTCCCGCATCGCAAGCCTCTTTCGACGGCCATTCGGTCCAGGAAAAAATACAAGTTTCATCGTCCTTGCGCTGCGTCGCTATTGTGAACGACGTAAGCACTCCTTCCGGCACGCTATCGCCCCACCCCTCCACGACACGGGATGCGCCATGTTTTTTGAAATAGGCGGCGACCTTTTTTGCAAGATCTAGATATTTTTCCTTGTTTGCATTCGGCACAGCCGCAACATACCCACTGATATAGGCCATCGTCTCCTCCTAGCCTGCATAGGCTTTTTCAAGGGCGGAAATATCGATCTTCCGCATACTCATCAAACCTTCCCAGGCGCGCGCTTTGCCGGGACTGGCCGGCCGCCCCATCATATCGCCAAGCATTGCAGGCAAGACCTGCCATGAAAGGCCGAACCGATCCTTGCACCAGCCGCACATGCTCTCCGCGCCGCCATCAGCGATCAGCGCATTCCACACGCGGTCGAGCTCAGCTTGATCTTCGCACAAGGCGACAATCGAGGCCGCTTCGGAATGCTTGAACATCGGACCGCCATTCAGCGCCGCATATTCAACACCATCGAGCTCGAAGCGAACAAGCATGGCGAGCCCTTCTTCCATCCGTCCGCCGGCGCTATAGCGCGAGATCGAAAGAATGCGCGAATTGGGAAATAATGAAACGTAGAAAGTCACCGCCTCTTCAGCGTCGCAGTCAAACCAGAGACAGGTTGAAAGACGCTGCTTGATGCTCATGGCGCGCTCGCTGGCGGCGGATTATTGCGGAATGCGCTCATCTGGGCGTCAAGCGCACGGGCATAAGCCGGCCGTGCGGTACAGCGATCGACATATGCGCATAACGACTTTCTCACCGTCATCGCATCGGCTTCACGCGCGGGACGCAACACCTCGGTCATGGCTATATCGGCGGCGCTAAAACGGCCAATTAGATACTCCTTCTCACCAAGCGCGGCAGCGAGCTTATCGAGCCGCGCACCGAGAAATTCGACCAACCCCGGCCGGCGTAGCCGCGCCCATTCCTCGTCCTTTGCGAAGAAATCGATATTGCCGAGTTCGTTGATTGAAGGCTCAATTGAATTATAGGCGGCGAACACCCAGCTGATCGCAGTTGCGCGTAATTGTGGGTCTTTTGGCAAAAGCCGCTCATCTTTCTTGCCTAAGTGCAAAAGGATGGCGCCGCTTTCAAACATCATCACGCCCTCGTCGTCGAGAACCGGAACTTGCTCGAAAGGCTGTTCAGCTGCATAGCCTTCGGGCTTTTTCATTACGTCAATCAGCCGTTCAGCGTAATCGAGGCCGATCTCCTCACAGGCCCAACGCGGACGCAGATCGCGGACAAAACCTTGCGCGAAATCGGGAACCCATTTGTATCCGGTTATCGTCAGCGGCGCATTCGGGTTGACGGCCATCGTCTTCTCCTCACGCGCCCGGAATCGGCAGGCATTCCATGATTTCTACGCCGTCGCCGGGGAAGATCGTGAAGTGCGGATGATTGAGGAACTTCTCGGCCACAGCTTCCTTGCTTTCCGCCTTGATGACGACAAAGCCGGAAAGCGCATTTGAAATTTCCGACACTCCGTCATTTGAAACGAAAGTTGTTTTGCCAAGCGGCGCGCCCGGAAAGGCAAGATCGCCTGCATGGCGCCGCATCCACTCACCCCAAGCTTTTATGCCTTTTTGTTCGCGAGCCTTACGATCATCTTCCGCGAGATCGTCCCATCCGGATTTTTTGCGCGACTCCTGCGTTCCCGTAAAAACGGCGAGATAAGTTTTCATGCAGCCTCTCCCTTCATTCATCAATTTAGTTTCAAGCGATTGATTTCACCAGCTCTTCAAGTTGCGCAGCGGCCGCCTTCCAGCCGTCACGAAAACCCATGTCGAGATGTTTTTTGGTCGTTTCCTTGTCGGCGTGACGCGCGCCCCAGATCATGCGCGTCTTGCCGCCTTGCGCATCGGAAAGGCGCACAAAACCGACCATGAAACCGTCCCTTCGGGGAACGAAGCCTTCGGAGAAATAGTCCGTGAATTCGAGCGACTTTTGCGGCTCGACAGCCAGGAAACACCCGGTATTTTCAATGCGTTCGCCATTGGGGCCTTCCATGACGCCATTATTGCGACCGCCGGCTCGCAAATCCTGATCGATTTTCGTCACCCGCCATGGCTTTGGACAATACCACTCTTTCAAGAGGTCGCTTTCTGTCCAGCATCGCCAGACCGCGCTTCGCGGCGCATCAAGAATTACGTCGAGAATGAGCGTCGTTTCATTTTCATCTTCGGAGTCCTGAACGATCATTTCCTTGAGGCCTTTCCGCCTTTTCTGCCGAACAGGAGTTCGACGTAACGAATAAGATGGTCGATGCAGTCGATGGCGACTTTGGGGTCGTCTTTAGCCTTGGCGAGGATGAACGCGCCCTGGATTGTAGCCTGCGTGTAAAGCGCAAGGCTCTTCGCCGACATTCCATCTACATTGTATTTCTTCATCGCCGCCTTGATATCCGCTTCAAGCGTTTCAGCGTGGCCGCTGATCGAGCGCCAGCACGCATCGCGAATATCAGGCGAGGTTTCATAGACTTCCTGCGTCATCGTGCCGACAAGGCAAGTGAATTCAGGAATTTCGCCAGCGATGAGCGCGCGGCGAAACTGAAGATAGTCGAGAAAACGCGTCAGCGGATCGCTGCTCCGGTGATAGGGCGCGCTTTCAAAGAGCGATGAGGTCGTTTCGTTCCAGTAATCAGCCGCTGCAACGCCAAGCGCCTCCTTCGATTTGAAGTGATGAAAAAATCCGCCCTTGGCGACGCCTGCCGCAGCGCAAAGCTCATCAACCCTCGTCGCCGAGAAACCTTTCGTGCGAATGACGGCGAGCGCCGCGTCGAGAAGCCGCGTCCTTGCGTCTTTCTTCTCCTCGGGCGTATCCGGAGCTGCATTTGCTCTTTTCACCCCCACCCGCCTGTTTACAGAACTCTTGCCCATATAGTACCCTTACCGACTAGTCGGTCTGTTATCAATAGGTGGCCGATTATAGTGCGGCAGCCCGCGCGCGGCGGAACCGGCGCTGCGCATGGATGTCCGCGCACCGTCCGATGGAAGTGGAATGAAGCAGGAAAACGATATCTCGCGCCCAGGGCGCCGCGGTTGTTTGAACCGACAAGGGCGGCGCCATGCTTCGGGTCTCCGCCCGCCTCGTCCCGCGCCGCGCCGCGGCTATGTCCTGCGCCCCGTCCGCCTCGGCAAACCGTCCTCCACAAGGCGGCATTTGTCCGCACTCGCCGTATTGGCCGGCGGGAGCAGCATAGGTCATTTCCAATGTTGATGCGGGATCCAGAGGTTTTGTCCGTAAAATGCGGATCGGAAGCGGCGGCATACCGCACAGCACCCTCGCTCCCTATTTCTGAATGTCCTTGTTCGTTCGCCATCTATCCGTCCTCAATCATCGAGATCGAAGACTACACCCCTGGAGAAGGAGGGGGATAAGTTTCCAAATTGGCTCAAAGCTGGTTAATATTAATAATGATCCGGTTACGGATTGAATGAAATCAGTCGCTTAAGGATGGGCGACAATCTGCGCGAACGCTTAGCGGCATTAAACCGATAAAATGTATTTTCGACTTTTGCACTGTAACCGAGGAACGAAATGACGAAACCGCCTTCTGTAGATGAATATCTCGCCGGCCTTTCACACAAACGCCTGGCCGACATCAAATCAGTCCGGGAAATCGTGCTAAAAGCTGTTCCGAGCCTTACAGAGCACATCAAATGGAATGCGCCGAGCTTTTGCTGGAATGGCGAAGATCGCATTACGATGCGCCTTCAACCGGGCGACAGGCTGGAGTTGATTTTTCATCGCGGCGCCAAGGTGCGCGATGCATCGACCTTCAGTTTCGACGACCCGACCGGCCGACTTGAATGGGCCGCCAGGGACCGCGCAGTATTGCGCGTCTCGGATTTAAAAAACGATCGCAGCGTCATCAAGAAGCTCGTCAAGGCATGGCTCGCCGCAAGATAACGCCTCGCGTCGGCGCACCTTTAATTACTCAGCTGCAGCACATCATTCGGTTCGAATTTTCCGCCAATTGCGATTAAATTAACGGCGTATTCAAGACGAATTCATTCGCCCATTTTCGATAAATCCCGCCACCCGGCGTAAAGAAACGGTCAAGACTTTCCGCAAGGCTTTGATCACGGGAAAGGGAGCAGGGCGATGCGGGCGATAGCAAAAGCGGCGATAGCCATGTCCATGGCGGCTCTACTGTTCGGCGGCGAAGCGGCGGCTGAGGGCGCGAGCAGAAATGCGGTTTCAGGCGAACCCTTTACGCCAAGAGAACGCCATCCGATCGCGGAACTAGGCCTTGGCGGGCGCACGATGTCTCTCATGGCTTATGGACCCAATGCGCGTGCGCGCGCCATTGGCAGGGTCAAGGAGACGCGCAATGCGCGCGCCATGACGCGCGTTTTTCCGGGCGCCCCGGCGCCGGCCGTCGTCACCATAGAGGCGCGGATCAGTTTTTAGCGGGTGCGCGAAATTTCGGAAAAATGGTACCGCCTCCCTGGATTGAACAGGGGACCTCTAGATCCACAATCTAGCGCTCTAACCAACTGAGCTAAGGCGGCACGGATTCGGCACGGAAGCCTTCATTTCATTGGAGGCCGCCGAAAGTGGCGGGAACCTAGTCGCGGCCCCCGCCGATTTCAACCGTCTTGAAGCGCCGTGCGCAAAGGCGCGCAAAACGCCGCTATTTGCAACGCGGCAGGGTAGAGATGATTTGCCTGATCTGGGCGATGCGCGTTTCGTCCGCCGGGTGGGTCGAGGCTATTTCCGGCGGCTTGGCCCCGCCCGAAGCGCTCATCTTCTGCCAAAAGGCGATCGCCTGGTTCGGGTCATAACCGGCGCGGCACATATACTCGATGCCGAGTTTGTCAGCTTCAAGCTCGTGCTTGCGCGAGAACGGCAGCAGCACGCCATATTGCGCGCCGACACCGAGCGCGCCGAGCGCGGCGCGGCCGGTTTGCGTTCCGGTGCCGATAGCGGCTTGCGCGGCGCCGAGCGCAACGCTCGTTCCGACCTGCTGGGAGTAACGCTCGCCTGAATGGTTGGCCCGAACATGGCCGACCTCGTGACCGACGACGGCGGCCAGCTGATCGTCATTGGCCATAATATCCATAATGCCGGTGTAGACGCCGAAATGATTTCCGGGCAGTGCGAACGCGTTCAACTCCTTGGAGTCGAAAACCTCCCAATCCCATTTTGAGGGGTCCTCGCCGGCGGCGCGAAGGATGCGCGGCGCAACGCGATCAAGCCTGCTTGTATATTTCGGGTCATTCGAAACTTTTTGCTTCGTCTTGAGATCGGTCCAGGCCGTGGTGCCGAGCGACGCCATTTGCGAGCCGCCGACAATTGAAAGCTGGTTGCGGCCGAGTTCCTCATTGTAAGCGCAAGCGCCAACAAGCCCCAAAAGCCCTGCCGCCATTGCAGCGCCCGCAAGCGAACGCAATCGAAAACGCGAAGTCATTTCCATACCCTTTCGGCCCTGAATTCCTGAGATAAGCCCCTCTTGCGACTTTAAGGGGACGAGACGCAACGCACAATGCCAAGCGCGCGATTCCATGTTGCGATGCAAAATGACGCGTGAAAGCGCAGACGTCAGGGCTCGAGCACGCTGTCCCAGTAAAGAAAGTCGTGCCAGCTCTCATGCAGGTAGTTCGGCGGAAAGGCGCGGCCTCGCTCATTCAGTTCGAACATGGTCGGGCGCGCAGGTTTTCGCGCGGGAAACATTTTCGCCTGAGCCGGCATGCGCCCGCCTTTTTTCAGATTGCAGGTAGAACACGCCGCAACAATGTTTTCCCAAGTCGTGCGTCCGCCTTTGGACCGCGGCGTCACATGGTCAAAGGTCAACGCTTCGCGTTCCGAAGAGCCGCAATATTGGCAAGAGAAACTGTCGCGCAGAAAGACATTGAACCGCGTAAAGGCAGGCGTGCGCGCATGATTGACGTAGGTCTTCAGCGACACGACCGAAGGCAAACGCATCTGGAAGCGGCTCGATCTGACGACAGTGTCATATTGCGCAACGACGTCGACGCGATCGAGGAAGACCGCCTTGAGCGCGTCCTGCCATGACCAGAGGGACAAAGGGAAATAGGAAAGCGGTCTGAAGTCCGCGTTCAACACGAGGGCCGGGCATCCGTCAGGGGCGTGCCGGGGCGCGTGCATCATCCGCGCCTCATACCCGCCCGGACCATTTGCGGACGCATCCGCATCTGGCGCGAAGGTTGCGCCCATTGGGCGTCTTGCATTTGACGGCGTCTGTAACTGAAGACGAACCCTCCGAACTCACGCCGCGAGCTTACAACCGCCCGCCCTTGCTGGGAAACCTAATAGGCGATTCCCCCCAGCCATATTTTGACATTTTTGATAAAAATTGCCTGAAGGTCACACCCTATATTGGGGTGCGGCCCTTTAGATGCGCGTAATAAGTCCACAGAATATGGGCGGCGACGCCTCGCCATGGCGAGAATGCCGAGGCCGCCGAATCAAGCTCCGTCTGATCGAACGCCGCCCCTGACGCCGCATTATAGGCGTGTTTCAGCGCGACATCTTTCGGCGGCCAGATATCGACCCGCCCATCGCAAAAAAGGAGATAGATCGCCGCCGACCATGGACCGACGCCCTTGATTTCAATAAGACGCGCCACCGCTTCTTCGTCATCCATTTGCGCCAGCGCGGCGAACTCGAATTCGCCGGCGACAAGTTGAGCGGCAAGGCCCGAAACGTAGCGCGCTTTCGGCGTTGAAAGGCCGAGCGCTTTCAAACCATCGACATCAAGCGCGGCAATGGCTACCGGCGAGGCACAATCGATCTTGTCGAGGCAACGTTTCCAGATCGCCTGCGCGCTAGGCACCGAAACCTGCTGTTCGACAATGATGCGGAAGAGACCTTTGACGCCGCCTTCACGGCGGCGAATGACCGGCTTGCCGATCGCCTCCAATGCTTTTGCAAGCGGTTTGTCGCGCCGGGCGAGCGAACGCGACGCTTTTGAAACGTCGGAAAAAACGTCGATCGTCGACGACATTAAAAGGAAGAATCTGCAAGGAATTTACGCAGATCACCGTTCAGTTCAGCAACAAAATGATGGGCTGAATATTCGCCCATTGTGACGCCCGATTCGGCAATCGATTGCAGCGGCGCCAGGAAATGGGTTTCATCGACCGCCATCGCGCCTGCGCGCGCACGGCGCTTCAGCCCTTCGCGCGAAATCGCAATAATCTCAAGCGCGATATCGCGCACGCTTCTGCCGCCGATCTGGGCCTTCAGACCGTAATGGGCCGCATCGTCGCGTAATAGTTCGCGCTCTTCCGCCGACCAGCTTTTCGCAACATCCCAGGCCGCCGCCAGCGCATCTTCGTCATAGAGAAGCCCGACCCAGAATGCGGGAAGCGCACAAATGCGGGCCCATGGACCTGAATCGGCGCCGCGCATTTCAAGAAAGCGTTTTAGGCGCACTTCCGGAAAAGCGGTCGAGAGATGATCCTCCCAATAGAGAATATGCGGACGCTCGCCAGGCAGCACGGAAAGCTTGCCGTCCAGAAAATCACGGAAAGACAAACCGGCGGAATCGATATATTTGCCGCCGCGCCGCACGAAATACATCGGCACGTCGAGCATGTAGTCGCGATAGCGTTCAAAGCCAAAGCCGTCGTCGAAGACGAAATTCAAAAGACCGGTGCGATCAGGATCTGTATCCGTCCAGATATGCGCGCGCCACGACGCATAGCCGGAGCACTTGCCTTCAACGAGCGAGGAATTGGCGAACAGGGCGGTCGCAATCGGCTGCAAGGCGAGCGACGTTCTGAACTTCGCGACCATGTCGCTTTCGCTCGAGAAATCGAGATTGACCTGCACTGTGCAGGTCCTGTGCATCATGTCGAGGCCGAGCGAGCCGACCTTCGGCATGTAATTACGCATGATCGCGTAACGCGGTTTAGGCATTCTCGGTATTTCATCGCGCGTCCATGTCGGCGCAAAACCCATGCCGAAAAAAGAAATATTCAATGGATCGGCGACCGCCTTCACCGCATCCAGATGGCGCGCAACTTCATCGCAGGTCTGATGGATCGTTTCGAGAGGCGCGCCTGAGAGTTCAAACTGCCCGCCCGGCTCAAGCGATACGGAAGCGCCCTCGCCTTTCAGTCCGATCGGATTGCCGCTTTCGCGGAGGATCTCCCAACCGGTTTTCTCAGACAGTTTTTCAAGGATCGTTCGAATGCCGTTCGGACCGTCATAACCGACAGGCTTCAAACTCTCGCGGCAATAGACGAATTTTTCGTGCTCGGTGCCGATCCGCCATTCCGATTTCGGTTTTGAGCCTTCTGCAAGAAACGCCGTCAACTGATCGAGCGTTTCAATCGGCGGCAATTCGCCATCAGCTTCTTTTTCAACGCTCAAGAACAGTCTCCCAATTGGGCTCGCCAGGTTGGCCTTTATCGGCCCATTGAGCCGCCGCCAAGCCAATTGCTGTAAATGGCACCATAGTCTTTCTCAATTTCGGCTTTTTCAATTTCGCGTCAGGTCGCCCTTCGCCGCCTGCCAAAGGGCGACTGCGACAAGAGCCGCCGTATCGGCGCGCAGGATGCGCGGACCGAGCGTAACCGGGCGCACATAGGGAAGCGCGCGCAGCCAGGCGCGCTCATCCTTGGAAAACCCGCCTTCCGGTCCGATCAGGATCGCCGCGCGTGAGGCCTTCTCATCCTGGATCGCCTCGATAAGCGGCGCCGCTCGACCTTGCCGGCCGCCCCAGTCTTCGCCCGGATCGTCGCCGGCCTCATCGCAATAGATTAGCGGTCGGCTCGTATCCCATTTGAGGAGCGCTTCTGGCAAACGCACCGGCGCGGAGATTTCTGGAATGGAAAGTCGGCCGCATTGCTCGGCCGCTTCCAGCGCGATGAGCGACATTCGCTCGATCCGTAGACGTTCCGAATTGGTGTGATCGGTCATTACCGGCTGGAAGCGCATGACGCCAAGCTCGGTGCCTTTTTGCAGGATGAGCTCCATAGCGGTTCGCTTCACCGGCGCGAAGTAAAGCTCGATGTCGGGCTCGTCCTGCGGGGCGAGCGTGCGTTTGCCAAGCGCGGCGAGCGCGCTCTTCTTGTCGATTTCCGAAATCGTCGCCGCATATTCGCCGTCATGCTTGTTAAAGAGGCGGATCTCAGCGCCCGCTTCCCGCCGGAGGACGTTTTTGAGGTAATGCGCCTGTTGCTGGGTCAGCGAGGCGACAGCGCCTTCCGAAAGCGGCGCGCCATGATGTAGCCGGGGAATCATGTCTCCTCGATAGCAAAAGCCTATCGGCGATAACAGCTTGAATGGAGAAACCGCGCGAAGCGCGCTAGATTGGTCGCCATGAATTCAGCCGCCGCCGATTCCGCGCCCGCCGACGCCGACAAAGGCAATTGGGTCGACCGTTTCGCTCCCGGCCCGGCGCGCCCCTATCTGCGATTGATGCGCGCCGACAGGCCGATCGGCACATGGCTGTTGTTGATCCCTTGCTTCTGGGGCCTGGCGCTCGCCGCAATTGAGACCCCTTTTTCGTTAGCGCGCGGCGCCTGGCTGGCGGCGCTGTTCTCAATCGGCGCCTTTGTGATGCGCGGCGCCGGCTGCGCCTATAATGACATTGTCGACAAGGATTTTGACGCGAAGGTCGAGCGCACGGCGCTGAGGCCAATTCCATCGGGACAATTGTCGCTAAGGCAGGCGTGGATTTTTCTGATTGCGCTTTGCGTCGCCGGATTCTGCGTTCTTTTGCAGCTGAACCGGACGGCGATCATTCTTGGGGTTTTATCGCTTGTGCTTGTCGCCGCCTATCCGTTCATGAAGCGCATTACATGGTGGCCGCAAGCATGGCTCGGCCTCACTTTCAATTGGGGTGCGCTTGTCGGATACGCCGCGATTACCGGAGCGGTTTCAGCCTCAACCCTGTTCCTTTACGCCGCCGGCGTTTTCTGGACGCTCGGCTATGACACGATCTACGCGCATCAGGACAAGGAAGATGACGCGCTGATCGGCGTTAAATCATCAGCGCGCCGCCTCGGCGGGGCTTCAAGGGGTGCAATCGCGATTTTCTTCGCCGCGACAATTCTGCTGTTCGCAGCAGCTGGTTACGCCGCTGGCGCGCGCCTTTATTTTTATCTTGGGCTCGCAGTCCCTGCTGCGCATTTCGCCTGGCAGGCACGATCACTCGATATTGATGACGGAACCGGCTGCTTGCAGCTGTTCAAGTCAAACCGGGACGCAGGCTTTCTGCTGCTCGCAGCCTTGTTATTGGCCGCCGCCGCCGGCTGATCCTATAGAAAAGCTTCGCCAAACAAGCATCTGGCAAGCATCTGGAGACGCGTTTCATGATCAATCGACGCCTTCTGTTTTTAGGCGCCGCTTCGGCCGGCGCAGCCGCTCTTGTGCAGTCGGGCGGCGCTAACGCCAAGGAGCCAGATTTGAAACCAGATCCAAAAGACATTCCCGACTACGACAAGTGGCAATTGTCCGACAAGGAATGGAAAGAGCGTCTTGCCGGCAAAGGCGAGGCCTACGCGGTCTTGCGGCGCGAAGCGACCGAGCGACCCTTCACCAGTCCGTTCAATGAAGAAAAGCGCAAGGGAATATTTTCTTGCGCCGGATGCGGCTACGATCTCTTCACGACCGATATGAAATTTGATTCCGGCACCGGCTGGCCGTCCTTCTTCGATCATCTGCCGAATGCGCTGGCGACCAAAACCGATTTCAAACTCATCATACCGCGCACGGAATATCACTGTGCGCGCTGCGGCGGTCATCAGGGGCACGTCTTCAATGACGGACCCGCATCGAAAACCGGCCTTCGTTACTGCAATAACGGCGTCGCGCTGAGCTTCAGGCCTACCGAGAGCTGATGCATCCTCCATCATTCCCCCTCAAGGGGTTGATTTGAACGGCCTCATCCTTATGCAGGTCGCGAACAATCTTTGAGGAGGAACGATGTTTCAGGACAGCGGCGCAAATGTCGCCGAGCAATCGAAGGCGGCGGCGACTTTCATCGGCCAATCCATTGAGCAACTGACGCCTTTCCTTTTCAACGCTATTGCGGCGCTTGCAGTCCTCATCATCGGAATGTGGCTCGCCGGCAGACTGAAGCGGCTCGCCATGGCGGCGACGAACCGCTCAGGCCGGATGGACGATACGCTGCGCTCATTCCTCGGCAGCCTCATCTATTATGGCCTCGTCGCGCTTGTCGTCATCACAACACTCGGCGTTTTCGGCGTGCCGACGACAAGCTTTGCAGCCATTTTGGGCGCCGCCGGCCTCGCCATCGGTCTCGCGCTGCAAGGAACGCTCAATCACATCGCCTCGGGCGTGATGATGCTCGCCTTCCGTCCCTTCAATGTCGGTGATTATGTCGAGACAGGCGGCCATGCCGGCACCGTGAAAGCAATGACGCTCTTCACGACGGAAATCGCCACTGTTGACAATCGCCAGATTATTATTCCGAACGGACAAGTCTGGGACAATCCGATCATCAACTATTCCGCTTACGACAAGCGCCGTGTCGATATCGTCTTCGGCGTTTCCTATGCGGATGATCTCGACAAGGCTATCGCCTGCATCAAATCAGTCATCAGCGAGGACGACCGGGTGCTGAAGGATCCCGAACCCGTCATCGCGGTCGAATCGCTTGGCGATTCATCGGTCAATATCACCTCGCGAAGCTGGGTGACGGCGAGCGATTATTTCCCGGTGAAGTGGGCGCTCACAAAAGCCGTAAAGGAACGCTTCGATGCGGACGGCGTTTCCATTCCATTCCCGACGCGAACGCTGTTCCACGAAAATTCGGTCGGAGAGGCCACCGAATAACCGCGAGGGACCGGCTGGTCTTGATCGCGTATGAGCGCTAATCTCACCGCGTAACCACCGGAGCGCCGCGTCATGCCCGAGGAAAAAGTGAGCCGTAAAATCATGGGCGGACACCCGCGCCGCACGATTATTCAGCTTGTCGTCGCCAGCGTCTTCGTCGGCGCCTTCCTCGCAATCATGGGCATTTCGCCGGGCGAATTCTGGCGCGGCGTGTTCGACTTCACGCGCGGTATCGTCAGCTGGCTTGGCGATTCGGTCGGCGAGGTGGTCGGCAATCTATTGACCTACCTCCTCTTTGGTGCGGCGATTGTCGTGCCGATCTGGATTGTCTCGCGCATTTTGAGCGGATCGAACGGGTCCTCGCGAAAGAGCTGAACAGACTCTCGCTCAGACATCGCCTTTCGGCTTCAGCGTCGGCGTTGGCGGAGCTTCAACCGGCGCTGCTGACTCGTTCACCGGCGCATCGTTCATCGGCTCGACAAATACGCGCGCAGGCTTCGCGTCCTCAGATGCTGTAACGATCGGCGCAAAAGCGATTTCGCGGCCAGCCCGGTAATCGAACACCTTGATGCCGGGGCCGTCGGGGCCGTCGATTTCAAGGGCGATGCGGTCGCCGTCGAGAGCGATGGAGCGTATCTGCGTTCCCGGCTTTAGCATGATCGAATTAACGCCGGCCGTCTCGGCGCTGGCGAAAACCGGTGCGGCGGCGGCGGAGCGCGCTGGCTCCGGTTGGGCAAGCGTTGTCGGCTGCACTGACGAAACCGTCTTCTCCACGCGCGCCGGCGCGCCGAACATTGTGACCGCACCGACGACGACAGCGACAAAGACCGCAGGCATCGTCACGACGCCGACAAGCAGCGCCCGCGCCGGACGCGAGCGCGCAGCAGTGACGGTGTCTGAAGCCTCTTCACTCGGCCGATTGTAGGGGCCGTAATCTTCGGAACCCGCCTGCAACAGGCGGAGCGCCTGCCGCCGAATGCGTTCCGACGGCGCCGGATCAGCGCTTTCTTCAACCAGAACAAAATTTGACTCGCCGCTCGACATTTGACAGGCCCCGTCCGTCGTGACATCGCGGCGACATGCGCAACAATGATGAATGCGCGCCGCCGGAAACAATCTCAATTTCGGTTAACGCTGATTATGCAGGCGCAAGACTTGATAAATGGTTGTCGGAACAGACTCCGGCCATCACCCGCTCGCGTATGAAGGCCCTCATTGAAGCGGGGGCCCTGTCCCGGAACGGGACAGCATTCACTGATCCGTCATGGAAGATTCGCGAGGGCGAAGATTACCAACTGACAATGCCGGAAGTCACTGCGCCAGTTCCCAAACCCGAGAAGATTCCGCTCGACATCGTTTTTGAGGACCGCGATCTTATCATCATCAACAAGCCTGCGGGACTTGTCGTTCATCCAGCCTCCGGCAACTGGAAGGGAACGCTCGTCAACGCTTTGATCGCTCATTGCGGCGACTCGCTTTCAGGCGTTGGCGGGGTTGCCCGACCAGGCGTCGTCCATCGCCTCGACAAGGATACGTCAGGGCTCATCGTCGTCGCCAAGAACGATCGCGCGCATCTTGGGCTTTCAAAACTTTTCGCCGCGCATGACATCGACCGCGCTTACGACGCGATTGTCGTCGGCGCGCCGCGCCCCGGTGTTGGAACCATCGATGCGCCGCTCGCGCGCGGCGGCGGCGACCGAAAAAAGATGAGCGTCATTGGCGATGTCGGCGACCGGCCGGACGGCAGGCATGCGATTACGCATTATCGCATCATGGAAGCCTATGGCCGCGAGCGCGCCAGGCTGGCTGGTGACGCACTCGCCGCTCATGTCGAGTGCCGACTTGAAACCGGCCGCACCCATCAGATCCGCGTTCATATGAGCCATATTGGTCACCCGCTGCTTGGCGATCCGGTCTATGGGCGCGGTCCCGGCCTTGGCGGCCTCAAACCCGGCGACCCGGCCGCCGATGCAGCAATTGAAACCCT
>JAWKVJ010000018.1:0-62304 GCA_041398085.1 Parvularculaceae bacterium | reverse complement strand
TTTTTGCTGCTATTGTTCGGACCTCGCGGTCGACAAGGCGCGGCAGGGCGAGGGCATCGGCCAGCTCTTGCTTGATGAGAGCGCGAAGCAGGCGGGCGAATATGCTCATTTCCTGCTTCTTTCTGCACCGGGCGCGGTTTCCTTTTACGAGCATATCGGCATGCGGCGGCTCGATGTCGCCTTCGACCGGCCCGACTGGAAACGATTTGCGGATGCTGATTGACGCTTAACGCAGCGTTTTTTCTTCGGCCTTGAACCAGGCGAGAATGTCGGCGCGTTTGCCTTTCAAGGGCTTTGTCCAGCGGGCATTGCGGATGAGATCGCGATCGTCCCCGCTGCGCCAGAATTCCTTCGAGACGAGTAGCGACCAGCCGGATTTCGAAACGGTGACAAGATCGAGCGTCGCCGAATAGCGTGGGTTGGAAAGGCTTAGCCGCTCTCGTTCAAAACGCGCGCCGGCATGGCTCCATGCGGCTTTTTTGAGGCCCGGATTGCCGGCATCGATGAGCGCATCAAAGGCGCGAAAAAAGGCGGCGTCGGACAAACTTTTCACGTCATGCGCCGTCGCCGTACCGGCAGACCTTGATTTCTTCAAGCGTGACGAGCCCGCTTCCCATCATGCCTTCAAGCACCGGCAGGAAGGCGCGAATTTTCTCCGGCGCGTCGACAATCTCAACGACAATCGGCAGGTCTTCCGAAAGACGGAGAATTTTTGTCGTATGGAGCCGGCTTGTCTTTCCAAAGCCCATGATGGCGCGCGTCACCGTTGCGCCGGCAAGCCCCTCTTTACGCGCTTTCAAGACAATCGCTTCGTGCAGAAGTTTTCCCGCATGTTTGTCGCTCTCGCCAAGAAAGATGCGCAGCAATGTCGCGTCCTGTGGAACTTGCATAACTTCCTCCTAACGCATCTGGTTCATTGCCGCTGCTGCGAGATGGCCGAGCCAGACGGCGATCATGCAGACAGCAAAGGAAATGCCGACATTGGCGCCGGCTGGTCCCCATTCGCCGTCGCGCATTAAATTGAGCGTTTGAAGGCTGAAGGAGGAAAAGGTTGTAAAACCTCCAAAGACGCCGAGCATAAGGAACTGGCGTGCTTCTGTTCCGATAAAGAGCCGTCCGTCGGGGCTTGAGATCGTGTTGAAAAACCCGATCAGGAAGGAGCCGAAGACATTCACCGCGATGGTGCCCCAGGGAAAGGTCTCGCCGACCATATTGGCGACAAGCCCGGAGCAGAAATAGCGCGCGCCGCTGCCCAACGCGCCGCCTAGCATCACAAATAGATAGAGTTGGAGATTCATGGGTTTGATCTTGGCGGCTCGGGCGGATTATGAAGCCGCTTCGGAGGCCGGCGCAACGGGACGCGCCGTCGCGCCGGCAAGCAGGAAACGGGCGGATGAGCGGCGTTAAAACGGTGACAGTTGAGGAGAAGGATGCGGGGCTTCGGCTCGATCGCTGGTTCCGGACCTATTTCCCGGCGCTCGGCCATGGGGCGCTGGAAAAGCTGCTGCGCACCGGTCAGGTGCGGGTCAATGGCGGGCGCGCAAAAGCGAACCGACGCGTCGAGCCCGGCGAGACGATCCGCATTCCGCCGATTGACGAAAGCGCCGCCGCGCCGCGACGAACGCCATTGCCGCCAAAACGCGAAGACGCAGACTTCATTCGAAAGCTGACGATCTATGAGGATAATGAAATCCTCGCCATCAACAAGCCGTTCGGTCTTGCGGTGCAAGGCGGCGCAAAACAGTCGCGCCATCTCGACGGCATGCTCGCCGCGCTTGAAAAGAATGGCGAGCGTCCGCGCCTCGTGCACCGGCTGGATCAGGATACGGGAGGGCTTCTCATCCTCGCCAAGACGCGCATTGCCGCGGCGAAACTTGGCGAAGTTTTTCGCGGGCGCGGCGTTACGAAAACCTATTGGGCGCTTTGCGCCGGCGCGCCGGAACTCCATGAAGGAACGATCGACCTTCCGATCGGCAAGAAGATGACACGCATTGGCGGGCGCGATCAGGAGCGAATGGCGCCGGTCGATGAAGAAGAAGCAAAACGCGCGATCACCGATTTCATGATGATCGATTCAGCAGGACCGGTTTCTTTTCTTGCGTTAAAGCCAGTGACGGGCCGCACGCACCAGCTTCGCGTTCATTGCGCGGCGATGAATTGCCCGATTGTCGGCGACCGAAAATATGGCGGCCCGGCGGCGCGTATTGAAGGCGTCGTCGATGGGCTTCATCTTTTCTGCCGGTCGATGACCTTCCCGCATCCCAAAACCGGCGCGAAGATGACGCTGACGGCGCCGCTAACGGGGCGCATGAAAGAAACATGGAAATTCTTCAGCTTTGATCCTGACGTCGAGATTATCTGGCCGGACCTTAAGAAGAAAAAGAAACGCAAATGAGCGCCGGCGGTATCAAGCGCCCCTATGAAAAAGCGCATGTCGCGGCGGAGGACGGCCGCCACGCGATCCTGCTTGATGGCCGGAATGCGAAAACGCGCGCCGGCGCCACGCTTTCCGCGCCGACCGCAGGGCTCGCGGAAGCGGTCGCTGACGAATGGGATGCGCAAGGGCCGAGGATCGATCACGCATCGATGCCGTTGACGCGGCTTTTAATGACGGCAATCGATCTTGGGCCTGATGACGCCGCGGAATGGCGCCAATCGATTCTCACTTTCCTGAAGTCTGACGTTCTTTGCTACCGTGCAGATGAACCAGCGGCGCTCGTCACCGCGCAAAGTGAAAGCTGGGACCCGCTCCTTGACTGGGCGAGGGAGGTGATTGGCGCCAATCTTCAAACGACGGCGGGGGTCGGGTTTGTCGAACAGCCCATCGAGGCTTTGAAAGCTGTTGAGAACACGCTCACGGACGCCTCGCATGAAGAGCTCATCGCCGTCAGGACGGCCGCGGAGATTTCAGGCTCGGCGATTATTGCGCTGGCGCTCTGGCGCGATGCGCGAGGCGCTGACGCGTTATTTGATCTCGCGCGGTTAGATGAAGCGTTTCAGGAAAATCGCTGGGGCGTTGACGCCGAAGCCGCCGCACGGACCGACGCCATGCGGCGCGACTTCAATAATGCGGCCTTATTCCTGCGGCTCGTCCGCTGACATCGGCGTTTCGCCCGGTTCGCCGATGCTGACCGGCTCGCCGCGATTGGCTTCGCGGTAATGCAACAATTCCTGACCCGTCAGCACGCCGTCATTATTTGTGTCGAACGTGTCGAAATCGAACATCGCCGCTTTCAGATATTGCTTTGATGACAAAGCAACCTTGTCGCCAGCCATGAAGGCGAATTTGGCGCGCGCCTGTTTTTCGTGTTCGGATTTTGCTTCTTCCGCGCTCGCATGCTGAACGGGATCGACGAAGCGGTCGCGCCCGCCGCCTTCAACTTCATCGCTCTGCCAGCCTTCTACGAGAAACGCGAATTCATCCGGCGTCATCTTGCCGTCGCGGTCGGTATCCGCGACGACGAAATCGAGTTTCGCCTCATCGACCGCTTCCTTGCGGGTCAGCGTTTCACTGTCGAATTCGGCTTTCAGTTTCTCAAGTGCGGTCTGCCCGGCCTCTGTCGAAGTCAACGGATCGTCTTTCGAATAGGTGAGGGTTTTCTCCTTCGTCTCGACGACCTGACCATCGATCGAGCGCGTCAGTTTAACCTTCTGCTGGATTTTTTGTTGCGCGTTCAAATAGGCGGCCATGTTGTCAGGATCGATCGGCGCTTCCTCTGCCGCGGGCATGGCATCCATCTGCATGGCGTCGCCGGATGCTTCCTGCATCATCGCATCGTCTTCGGATTTCATCTGATCATCCGGCGCCATTTTGTCGGCGGGCATCATTGCGTCATCCGCCTGCATCGCGTCATCTGTGGGCGTGGCTTGCATTGCCGCATCGGCTTCCTGCGCGAACGCGGGCGCGCCGAAAGCGGCGCAAGCGAGAGCGGTAAGGGCGGGGATAATCAGAGATTTCCGTTTCATGGTCGGATCCTCATTCAGCAAATGATTCTGCAAACGTTGAGCGGCATCATAAGGTTCCCGGCAGCTTTTGTCGCGGGGTATGAGCTTTTGAACATTACCGTTCCGAAAGCCGATTCTCGCCTTAAAGCGGCGCCGGCGCATTCTCCGTCGGACCGAACACCGTTTCGAATGATTTCCTGAGCGCGGCGTCGGCGTCGTCCATCGTCACCGGCAGGCCGAGATCGACAAGCGATGTGACGCCGAAACCGGGCTCAGTGACGCCGCAAGGCACGATGCCGCCGAAATGTGTGAGGTCCGGCTCAA
This sequence comes from Parvularculaceae bacterium, assembly GCA_041398085.1. Classification (GTDB taxonomy): domain Bacteria; phylum Pseudomonadota; class Alphaproteobacteria; order Caulobacterales; family Parvularculaceae; genus Amphiplicatus. Next base: position 58,035 of record JAWKVJ010000018.1, on the reverse strand, counting down.
CGTTGAGCGCAATGCCGTGAAAGCTCACCCAGTGGCGAAGGCGAACGCCGATCGCGGCGATCTTGTCTTCGCGCTGCGCGCCGCCGGGCGAGGTGCGATCGACCCAGACGCCGACGCGGTCCTCGCGCCGCTCGCCCTTCACCGAGAATTCGGCGAGCGCGCCGATGATCCAGTCTTCAAGCGAGGCGACGAACCCGCGGACATCGCGCTTGCGCCGCGTCAGGTCGAGCATCGCATAAGCGACCCGCTGACCGGGCCCGTGATAGGTGAACTGGCCGCCGCGCGCCGAGCGATAGACCGGAAACCGCGGATCGAGGAGATCGCCGTCCCTGGCGCTCGTCCCGGCGGTGTAGAGCGGGGGGTGCTCAAGGAGCCAGATCATCTCCGGCGCGCCGTCGCGGATTTCCGCCGCGAGCCGCTCCATCGCCTCAACCGCTTCCGGATAGGCGATTTTTTCCCGGGAAATCGCCCATCGGACGGGGGTTTCCCGCCAAAAAGCGCCGCTTAACGCCGTTCTAACCAAAGCGCGCAATCCTCAGATCTGTTGCGTTGAGGGGTTAACACCGGGGCATGGGTGCTGTCGAACAGATCGATGTTGAGCTGACCGTCGTTGTCGGCGCGGCCGAGCTTAAACTCGCCGAGGTCCTCCGCCTTGGCCGGGGCGCTGTTTTGAGCCTCAAAAGGGACGTTTCGGGCCCGATTTCCATCCTCGCCAATGGCGAGCCTTTCGCGCCTGCGAAAGTGCGCCTCATCGGCGAAAAAGTCGCTGTCGAAATCGAGGATTAGGCAGGGCCGCCATCGCCCAAGTTTAGGCTTGAGGCTGCGGCCCCCTTTTGCTATCCCCCGCCCTCGCTTCAAAATCCTCGAAGCAAAAAGTGCGGTCGTGGCGGAACTGGTAGACGCGCAGCGTTGAGGTCGCTGTGGAGCAATCCGTGGAAGTTCGAGTCTTCTCGACCGCACCATTTTTTTCAGGATCAGGGTCTTTTCAGGGCGCTAGTTTCAGGCGCGCAGCGCCGCCGGCGACGCGCCGATAAATCAAATGGCGCCTTGCGCCTTCGGCTTTGTGCACCCTACCTTGCTTGACCGCGCTCCTTCGCGCTGCGTCTCTGGCCCGCGCGCGAAGGCGCGCAAATTATGAATTGATCGCCTTCGCGCCCATTTTTTATTTGATCGCCTTCGCGATCGGCGGTCGATGAGACTTTGGTCTGGTAGTGAGGCGCGGAAAAATGATCCGGTGAATCATTTTTCAAGCCGAACGGCTCAGGCACTGCGAACCGGCACTGGCTGATGACCGACCCGCGCGGGAGCGTCATCGCGATCTCCGACGCGTCGGGCAATGTCACCGGCAAATATAAATATGACGAATACGGCGCGCCGGCCTCGACCAATCCCGGCGGCCTCTTTCAGTATACGGGGCAAATGTGGCTCGCCGAGGCCGGCCTCTATTACTACAAGGCGCGCGTCTATAACCCCGATATCGGACGCTTCATGCAGACAGACCCGATCGGCTATGGCGACGGCATGAACATATACGCCTATGTCGGCAATGATCCGATAAACGGAACAGACCCGAGCGGGTTAAAGAAAACAAGAACTTGCGTTGCTGGCGCCTGTTCTGCTTGGCAGGACCATAGTCCTCCTGGCGGCCCAGGTTTCGACGGTAGTTTCTCGATTGGCGTTATCAGCGGCGGCGGCGGCGGCGGTGGTGGTGGCGGCGGGAACGGCAAAGGCAAAGGCAAAGACTCTCCCAAATGCCCGCATGTCAATAAAATGCCGGGAGCGGTTCCGGAGTTTGTAAATGTGGGGCCCGGCGGCGCGGGGGCAAGTGTATTGCGAGCAGGAATTGCTTTCGGACGATTGGCGCGCAACCAAATCTACGGGGGCCTTGCCGAGCTCAAAGTTGTAAATAGACTCCAGTCAGCGGGTTATGATGTTGTGCGGCACGCTCCTTTTCTTAACCCCGCGTCGGGAAAAACATCTTATGTGGATTTTGTGGCCGCTCGATATGTTGGAGGGGTTTTACAGATTGGATTTGGCGAGGTTAAATTCGGCGGCGGACAGCTCACTAAAAATCAGCGGGACGTATATCCAGCCATAAGCAATGGAACGGCAATTTCGTTAAGTCCACGTGTCGAATATAAATTCGGCTTGGAAGCGGGCCCGCCAATTGGAAGCCAAATTCCGGTAAGTGAGGATAGTTTTACAATCTTTCGCGTTGATGCGGATGGCAATATTTCCGAGGAAACACTGGGACAGCAAACATGTATGGCCTCCTCAAGCTGATTGTGCTATCCGCACTCACGCTTGTTTTTGGTGTGGCGCAGCCTATGAAAGATCTGATCAAACATATTCGACAGCAAAAAATTAGCTGTGCTACAGGGACAGGCTTCAACTTCGTGCTGAATTTCGATATTGAAATTAGGCAGGGCGGTTATGCGATCATGCAGCCGTTTATTTCAGTTGAGAATAAAACTCCGAGTCTGATAAAGGAATACCTTTCTCTTAAAGAGCAAGCTTGGGGAGCGTCAAAATACCGTACGGCAAAAAAAAACTTCTACGGGATGATATTTAAAATCCCTTCGGTTAATTATGCTGACAACTATTATGGGGAGCACCAATTATCGACAGATATTGAACAGTATACTATCGCGTTCAGGAATAAGTGCTTAGAAGAATTTAGCCATATTGAAAGCGTCAAAGAACTTAAGGATTATCTTTTTGAGGGAAAGCCAATTAGCGGCCCAGCTCATAGTTTTTTTGAGATGTACCTTGCGAGCAAATATATGTCTCGAGATGAGTTTACAAAAATAACGCATAATGGAAGCGAACTCTCTCAGAAGGCGCAGGATTTTTTCTTGGACAAAATTTATGGAAATCACTAGAATGTGGTGACCCGACCCCTTAAAACGCAGCTATGTTGTTTTGTACAATTTGGCTCCTCGAAGGAGAGAGGAGCAAGGTGGGGCGGATTAGCGAAGCGTAATCCGCCATTGTTTGCATCGACTATCTCGGCCGGCGCGCAATTTAACAATCACCGCCCGGCCGGAAACGCCGCACGCTGGCGTATCGACGATTCGCGCGGGGGACATTGATAATTTGTCGGCCTTCGCTGACGGGCGGCCTCAACCAGTATCTGACGGCCGCTTTGGCGACGCCGACTTACGACAATCGCGGCAATATGACCGCCGACGGTTCGGGCAAGACCTTCGGTTACGACGCCGCCAATCGCCTCACTTCCGTGTCGGGCTCGGTGAGCGCGGCGCTTTCCTATGATCCGGCCGGCTCGGCAGGGGGCAACGGCAAATCGGCCGGAAAAGATGCTTAACGAGGCATAAAGGCTGCACCGCGCCGACCCATGAGGACGCGGCGCATATTTATCGGGCCCCTGATCGGAACACTCGGCGCGAACCTGCTGGCGTTTTCGGCGGCGGCCGAAACGTCCGTCATTCGCCCTCCAGACCGGGCCGCCGATCAGGGGCTGATCGTCCGCGCCTGTTCGCGCAAGCCGCTTATTATCGATCTCGGGCCAATGCCGACCGCGAAGAAGTCGGGCTCCGACCATGTCCTCATCATCTATCCGCCGGCCGATGAGGGCTGGGCCAGCAAGCGGCTATTGTCGCGCTTTGACGTCGAGGGCGCGCCGCCGCGCCGCGATGGCTGCGCCTATTAACCGCCGTCGCATGGACATCGCCGCCGGTCCTTTCTAAAGCTCCGCGGGATTTTCCTCCGGAGCCTTAGATGCGCCTTTCCAATTATTACCTGCCGCTTTTGAAAGAAACGCCCGCCGGGGCGGAGATCGTCTCGCATCAATTGATGCTCCGTTGCGGCATGATCCGCCAGGAAGCGGCTGGCATATACGCCTGGCTGCCGCTCGGATTTAGGGTTCTCAAGAAGATCGAGCAGATCGTCCGCGAGGAGCAGGACCGCGCCGGCGCCGTCGAGATGCTGATGCCGACGATCCAGTCGGCGGAGCTGTGGCGCGAGAGCGGGCGCTATGACGCCTATGGCAAGGAAATGCTGCGCATTACCGACCGCGCCGACCGCGAAATGCTGTTCGGCCCGACCAATGAGGAGATGATCACCGAGATCTTCCGCGCCGGGGTGAGGTCCTACAAGGACCTGCCGAAAATGCTCTACCACATTCAATGGAAGTTCCGCGACGAGGTGCGTCCGCGTTTTGGCGTCATGCGCGGCCGCGAATTCCTGATGAAGGACACTTACTCCTTCGATCTCGACAAGGAAGCGGCGCGCAAGAGCTATAACAAGATGTTCGTCGCTTATCTGCGCACCTTCGCGCGGATGGGCCTCACCTCCATTCCGATGCGCGCAGAAACCGGCCCGATCGGCGGCGATCTCAGCCACGAATTTATTGTGCTGGCCGACACCGGCGAGAGCGGGGTTTTCTGCGACAAACGCCTTCTCGGCCTTGAAGTGCCGGGCGCTGATGTCGATTACGATGACGATCTGCAACCGGTCATTGATCGCTACACGAACTATTATGCGGCGACTGAAGACGTTCACGACCAGGCGGAGTTTGAGGCTCAAGTCGAAAAAGGCGACCGTATTGCTGCGCGCGGCATCGAAGTCGGGCAGGTTTTCTATTTCGGCGACAAATATTCAAAGCCGATGCGCGCTGTGGTGACGGGTCCCGACGGCAAGGAAACGCCGGTCGAGATGGGCTCATACGGCGTCGGCGTATCGCGTCTTGCCGGCGCGCTTATCGAGGCGTTCCACGACGATCAGGGCTGCAAATGGCCAGTCCCCGTTGCGCCTTTCCATGTCGGCCTCGTCAATCTGAAAACCGGCGACGAAGCGACAGACGCGGCTTGCGCGAAAGCCTATGAGGCGTTCACCGCCGCCGGCATTGATGTCCTTTACGACGACACGGCGGCGCGGCCGGGCGAGAAATTCGCACGCATGGACCTCATCGGCCTGCCGTTCCAGCTCATCGCTGGTCCGCGCGGTCTCGCCGAAGGCAAAGTCGAGGTCAAGCGCCGCGCCGACGGCCATCGCGACGAGGTCTCGCTCGACGCCGCCATCGACATGGTGACGCGCGACGTCAAATCGGCGCTGAAGGTCTGACCCTAGGAAGCGATGCGCGTGTAGGAATCCTCGTGGACGACTTTCCATTCGGTCTCGTCGTTTATGCGCAGATAGGTCTTGTTCTTCCAGCCGCTATCGCCGTCGAGCGTGAACGTGTCACGGACATAAGTGACGCCCTGTTCGTCTTTTGATTTCGCCCAGGTCTCGCGTGCGCCGGTTTCATGGTCGAAGCGGCCGACCGATCCCCAACCTGTCATGCCGCGCGTGAAGGCGCCGAAAACATAGAGTCGCTCATTGAACGCGTCATAGCCGTAAAAGCCTTCGGAATTGACGATCGTCCGGTCCTGCGAGGGGATCACCATCGAAACCGTATATTTCACGATCGTTTTCTGTTTGTCGTACCAGTGATAATCGAGCGTGAAATAGTAATCGGTCTTGCCGTCGTCGAATTTGTTCGTCGAGGATTTGAACGTGCCGATATAGGGCTCGAATATGCGCATATCGGCGGGGCTTGCGCCTTGCGGCTCATCCGCTTCAAGGGCGGCGGCGGGCGCGGCGCTGATCAACAGGATAAAGAGCGCGAACAGGGTGCGGAACATGATGGGGCCTCCTCTGGCGATTGATCGAGGCTAGGCCGGCAGGCGCCGGGGCGGCCATCGCCCGCGCGGCGAGGCGAGCCGGACATGCGACAAAAGGCGATCCCGCGGCTGCGCCCGCCATCATTTGGCCGCCGGCAAGAATTGGGATACGAGGCCGCAAACGAGTTTGGGCCTGTTGATGACGATGACCGCCGCCGGGGCGAACCAGAACGCGACGCCTTCTGCTACGCCGCCATTTTCCTTTTTCGAGTGGATGGTCGCGCGCCGTTATCTTGGCGCGACCAAATCCGGCAAGGGCGTCTCGCTGATATCGATCATCGCCTTTGTCGGCATCATGCTGGCGGTCGGCGTCCTCATTGTCGTCATGTCGGTGATGCAAGGCTTTCGCGCCAAGCTTCTCGGCCAGCTCCTTGGCGTCAATGGGCACATCTATGTGCAGTCGGATACGTCGATTGAGAATTACGATGCGCTTGCGGCAAAACTAAAAACCCTGCCGGGCGTCGTCGATGCAATCCCTGTTATTGCAGCGCCCGTCTATGCCAGCGCGAAAAACGAAACCGGGATTCTCATTCGCGCGATGCCGAAAGAGGATTTGCTCCGCCAGAATTTTGTCACCGGCGTCGATCCGGACACGGGCCGCAGCCATGTTGTTGCCGGCTCGTTCGACAATTTCGGTGTCGGCAAGCGGGGCGGCGACGAAATCGCCATCGGCAACCGCATCGCCTGGCAATTAGGCGTTGCGCCCGGCGACAAGGTGACGCTTATTTCCGGGCGGGGACCCGATACGCCATTCGGGCCGACACTACAGAAAAAGACCTATACGATCGGCGCCATTTTCGAGGTCGGCAATTCCGAGTTTGACGGATTTGTCGGCTTTATGCCGCTCGAACAGGCGCAGATCTTTTTTCAGTATGGCGATGCGGTGCAGCAGATCGAGATTAAAGTCTCCGATCCTGAGCACGTGAAGTCCTTCAAAAAAGAAATCGCCGCCGCCGCGCCCGGTTATGATATCCGCGACTGGCAACAGCAGAACCAGTCCTATTTCAACGCGCTGCAAACCGAACGCTCGGTCATGCGGCTTATCTTGCTCCTCATTGTCGCCGTCGCCGCGCTCAACATCATCACCGGGCTTGTCATGCTCGTGAAAGACAAGACGCGCGACATCGCGATTCTGAGGACCATGGGCGCGACGCAAGGCGCGATCATGCGCATCTTCTTCTTGTCGGGCTCGTTGATCGGCGTCTTGGGCACGATCGCCGGCGCCATTGGCGGCGCGCTGTTCGTCTGGAATATCGACGGTATTGAAAAATTTCTGTCTTGGGTTTTCAACACTGACCTCTTCCCGGCCGACGTTTATTATTTCAGCCAGATCCCTGCACAAATGCAGTGGGGCGAGGTCGGCAGCATCGTTCTTTGGTCGCTTTTCATGTCATTCGTCGCGACAATCTATCCGGCGTGGCGCGCGGCGCGTCTCGATCCGGTGGAGGCGCTTCGCTATGAGTAATATAGTTCTCTCGCTTGAAGGCGTTGCGCGTCGTTACAAGGATCTCGTCGTTCTCCAGCCGTCCGATTTTCAACTGCGGCGCGGCGAAACGGCGGCGCTGCTGGGGCCGTCCGGGTCCGGCAAATCTTCGCTTCTCCACATTGCCGGACTTTTGGAAGCGCCGAGTGAAGGCGAGGTGACAATTGACGGCGTAAAAACGTCAAAACTCGATGACGCCGGCAAGACGCGCATTCGCCGCGACTCGCTTGGCTTCGTTTATCAATTCCATCATTTGCTTCCGGAATTTACGGCGCTCGGCAATGTCGCATTGCCGCAACTCATCAAGGGCGCAAAGCAATCCGCGGCGGAAGCGGAGGCGGAACGTCTGTTGACCGCGATGGGTCTCGCAGAGCGTCTCCACCACCAGCCGGGCCAGCTGTCGGGCGGCGAGCAGCAGCGCACGGCGATAGCCCGCGCGCTCGCCAATCATCCGCGCATTCTTCTCGCCGATGAGCCGACCGGCAATCTCGATCCGAAAACCTCCGACAAGGTGTTCGAGGCCCTTCTAGCCATTGTTAAAGCCGAGGGCCTCTCGACGCTGATCGCCACGCACGATCATCGTCTCGCGTCTCGTGTCGACCGGGTCATCGTCATCCGCGACCAGAAACTCGCCGAAGTCGACCACGCTTCGCTCGAAAGCTAACCTCTTACAATTGGCAAGCCGGGTTCGGTGCGTCATGATCGGGAAAAAAGACCGATCAAGGGAGGAATGAGCGATGGCCGCAGGGCGACGGATCATCAATCCGCCAACGCTGGCGGAGCTTATTGAAGAACAGGCGGCGAACCTGGCTGACGCGCCGGCGCTTTATTTCGAGGGCGCGACCTATAGCTATCGCGACCTCGATGAGCGGGCCAACAAGGCGGCGGCGGCCTACGCCAAACTTGGCCTGAAACCCGGCGATCGTATCGCCTGGCTGGCGCGCAATGTCGCGACATTCTGGTGGGCGATGATCGGCGCGGCGAAATCCGGCATCGTCATGACGCCGCTCAACTGGCGTCTCGCGCCCGCGGAAATTGCGGCGATCCTTGCCGATTCCGGGGCCAAAATTCTCGTCGGCGAGAAAATGTTCATCGATCCACTGAAGGCCGCAGGCGCCGATCTGCCGAAGACCTTTGTGCTGGAAGATGACGGTGAGGATAGTTTCGAGCGATTGATCGACGCGGCGCCGGCTGAAAAGCCCGACTACAAACCGATGCGCGATGATGTTGTCGTGCAGCTTTATACGAGCGGCACGACCGGTTTGCCGAAAGGCGTCGTTCTCCCGAACCGCTGTTATGAGGCGATGGGCGACGCCGGCTTTCGCGAGAATGTCGTGATGCCGCGCTCGGATGAGGAGACTATTCTCCACTCCTTGCCGCATTTCCACGTTGCAGGCGTCAATTTCGCCTATATGGGCTGGGCGCGATCGATGCCGGTCATCCAGCATCGCATGTTCGACCCGGCGGCGATTGTCGCCGAGGCGCAAAAAGGCGCGCCGCTCAATTCCTTCCTCGTGCCGGCGATGATCATGATGATCCTGCAGGCGGCGAAGGAAGCGAAAATGCCGCTCACCAATTTCGCGCAGGTGAGCTATGGCGCTGCGCCGATGCCCGAACCCTTGCTGGACGCGGCGATGGCGGCGATGCCGAATGCGCGCTTCACGCAATTCTACGGAATGACGGAGACGACCGGCGGCGTGACAACTTTATGCCATGAAGACCACGCGCATGGGCGCAAGCAGCGCGTCGCGGCCGGCAAGCCATTGCCGGGATGCGAGGTGAGAATCTGCAACCCGGAAACCGGCGAGGAGGCGCCGCGCGGCGAGGTCGGCGAAATCGTGACGCGGTCGGGCTTTATTATGGACGGCTATTGGCGGCGCAAGGATGCGACGGAACAGGCTATCAAAGATGGCTGGTACTGGACGGGCGACGCCGGGCGGTTTGATGAGGACGGTTATCTTTATGTCGTCGACCGCGTGAAGGACATGATTATCTCCGGCGGCGAGAATATTTATCCCGCAGAACTTGAAAACGCGCTCGCCGCGCATCCCGCCATTATGGAAGCCGCTATTGTCGGCAAGCCCGATGACAAATGGGGTGAGATCGTCAGAGCCTTCATCGTCAAACGTCCGGGTAAAGATCTTTCAGCCGAGGATGTCGTCAGCTTCCTTGGCGAGCGGATCGCCAAGTTCAAACTGCCCCGGCAGGTCGATTTTCTGGACGCGCTGCCGAGAAACCCGTCCGGCAAGATCCTGAAGACCGAATTGCGCAAAATGTGAGGCCGCCGCCGCCGGGGCCCTTGAACCCCCGCCATATTCCGCTATTGATCGCGCCAGACGCGGGTATAGCTCAATGGTAGAGTCGTAGCCTTCCAAGCTAAAGACGCGGGTTCGATTCCCGCTACCCGCTCCACTTTTTCTCCAGCGCCTAAGGGTGCTAGAAGCCCCTCATGACAAGAGATTCGATGAGAGCGCTCGATTTTTCGGGCAAGACCGTAATCGTCACTGGCTCGGCGACAGGAATTGGCGCTGCCTGCGCGCGCGCCTTCGCGGGAGCCGGCGCCAGCGTCGTCATGGCCGACGTCAATGAAGAACAGAACCGTGAGACGGCGGAGCTTATCGGCGTCGACGGCCCGGCGGCGATCGTCACCGAGACTTGCAATGTCGCGAATGAAAATGACTGCGAGGCGCTCGTCATTCGCACGCTCGATGAATTCGGCCGCATCGATGTTCTCGTAAACAATGCCGGTATTGTTTCGCCGGGAACAATCCTCGACCTCGCGCCCGGCGAATGGGACCGGGTGATGGACATAAATCTGAGGTCCTATTTCGTGATGACGCAGATCGCCGCCAAGGCGATGATCGAACGCGGCATCAAGGGCTCAGTAATCAATATGTCCTCGCTCAACGCCGAACTCGCGATCCCGAACCAGCTTGCCTATGTGACGTCGAAAGGCGGCGTGAAGCAGATGACGAAGGCGGCGGCGCTCGGTCTTGCGGCGCATGGCATTCGCGTCAACGCGATCGGGCCCGGCTCGATCATGACCGATCTTTTGAGAAGCGTGATGGCGGACGAAGCCGGCCGCAAACGCATCCTTGCGCGAACGCCCATGGGCCGCGTCGGCGAACCGTCGGAAGTGGCGTCGATCGCGCTCTTCCTTGCGAGCGACATGGCGAGCTACATCACCGGACAGACAATTTATTGCGATGGCGGGCGCGCGGCGCTTAACTACACCGTTCTGGTCGATGGGTAGCCAAGCGCTTTCAAGCGAAGTGGTAACCGGTTCGCGTGAAGAAAGCGCGTATCGAAAAAATAAGGCTCGCCTTGCCGTCGATATCGGCGGCACATTTACCGATGTTGCGCTGGAGCGCGGCGATGGATCGCTGATAACTGCGAAAGTCCTGACGACGCCGCGCGCGCCGGAAGAGGGCGTTATCGCTGGCGTCGCCGAAGCGCTCGCCAAAGCGAACATCAAGCCTGTAGATATCGGCGTCATCATTCATGGAACGACGCTGGCGACAAATGCTCTGATCGAAAAGCGCGGCGCCAAAACGGCGCTTATCACGACCGAAGGTCACCGCGACTCGCTCGAAATGGCTTATGAAAATCGCTTCGAGCAATATGACGTCAATATAGACCGCCCGCCGCCGCTCGTTCCGCGTTGGCTTCGCTTGCCTGTGCGCGAGCGGATGAATGCGGCAGGCGAAATCGTGCTGCCGCTCGATGAACGCACAGTCGAGGCGCTTGTTCCCGCGCTTGAAAGGAATGAAGTTGAAAGCCTCGCCATCGGGCTTCTTCATTCCTATGCTAATCCCGCGCATGAAGCGCGCGTCGCCGAGATCATTGCGCGCGCCGCGCGGCGCTTTCAATTAGCCTGTCGAGCGAGGTCGCGCCTGAAATCCGCGAATATGAACGTCAGACGACGACGGTCGCCAACGCCTATGTGCGTCATTGATGGAGCGCTACTTGCGCGCGCTTGAAGAAGCCTTCGGAGTGCGCGGCTCCAATTGCCCGTTCCTGCTGGTCACGTCCGGCGGTGGGCTTTGCACCGTCGAAACGGCGACGCGTTTTCCGATCCGCCTTGTGGGATCAGGTCCGGCTGGCGGGGCGGTGCTCGCGGCTTCAATCGCGAAAGATCTTTCGCTCCCTCGGTGCTTTCCTTCGACATGGGCGGCACGACGGCGAAAATGTGCCTCATCGACGACTATGAACCAGCAAGCGCGCGTCTTTGAAGTCGACCGGTCTTACCGCTTCAAAAAGGGTCGGGCATGCCGGTGCGCATTCCCGTCATAGAACTTGTCGAGATTGGCGCCGGCGGCGGATCGATCGCGCATGTTGACGCCTTGAAGCGCATCCAGGTCGGACCTGAAAGCGCCGGCGCGGAACCGGGGCCCGCCTGTTACGGGCGCGGCGGTGATATGCCAGCGATTACTGATGCTGACGTCGTGCTCGGAAAAATTGCGCCTGAGAAATTCGCAGGCGGCGCCATTCCTTTGGACGAAGCCGCCGCAAAGCGTGCGATCGAAAAAAGTGTTGGCGCGTCGCTTGGCATGAGCGCAGAAGCCGCGGCCTTTGGCGTTGCTGAGATCGTCGATGAAAACATGGCGGGCCGCACGTGCGCATGCAATCGAGCAGGGCAAGGATGCGTCAGCGCGCGCAATGATCGCTTTTGGCGGAGCAGCCGTTGCACGCCGCCCGTCTCGCCGAAAAGCTTGGGCTTGAAAAAGTCGTCATTCCCGCCGGGCGCCGGGGTCGGCTCGGCGATTGGATTCCGCTTGCGCCCGCCTCCTATGAAATCGTTCGCAGCTTGCCGATGCGCCTTGATGAATTTAACGGCGCAAAAGTCGAAGCACTGCTGGCCGCCCTTCGCGAAGAAGCGCAAAGCGTTGTCCGCGCCGCCGCAGGCGATGCCGACATTTATGAGTCGCGCCACGCTTATATGCGGTATCTCGGACAGGGATATGAGATCGCGGTCCATGTCACGGATGCGATGAATGCCGACAAACTCAAAACCGCTTTTGAAGGCGCCTATTCAAAACTATACGGACGCACCATTCCCGGCATGGGTATCGAGATATTGAGCTGGTCGCTGCGCGTAAGCGCCGCTGCGCCGGCGAGAGTAAAAACTGCAATGGAGCTTAAAAGGCGGAAGATCGCCGCGGGGGCCACGCGTTCAGTATTCGACGCGGGCTCTGAAAAGCGAATTCCGTTTGGCGTCTTTGACCGTGAGGCCTTGAAGCCGGGCGATGAAGTCGAAGGGCCTGCGCTTATCATCGAAACGCAAACGACGACGGTCGTCAGTTCGTCATTCAGCGCCCATATTGAAGGATCGGGCGCTATCATTCTTGAAAGGCGGCGCATCGAATGAGTGCGATTGACCAAATTCGCTTGCAGCTACTCTGGGCGCGGCTTTTGGCGATTGTCGAGGAACAGGCGCAAACGCTGATGCGCACCGCGTTTTCGGCGACCGTCCGCGAGGCTGGCGACCTTTCGGCGGGAGTCTTCGACACGAAAGGGCGAATGCTTACGCAGGCGGTGACCGGAACGCCCGGTCACGTCAATGCGATGGCGGCGAGCGTCGGCTTTTTTCTGAAGAAATTTCCTGTCGCGTCGCTCAAAGAAGGCGATGTGCTCGTTACCAACGACCCTTGGGAGGGAACAGGGCACCTCAACGATTTTACAGTCGTCACGCCGGTTTTCTTAAATGGCGAGCCAATCGCGCTTTTCGCCGCGACATCCCATATCGCTGATGTCGGCGGGCTCGGTTTCGGGCCCGACGCGCGGCAGGTCTATGAAGAGGGACTAATCGTTCCGATCGCGAAGTTGTTCGTCGCTGGCTGCGTCAATGAAACTTTGCTTGAATTGATCCGCGCCAATGTGCGCGACCCGAATGCGGCGGAGGGCGATCTTTATTCACTGGCGGTGTCGAATGATGCTGGCGCGGCGCGCCTCCTTGAAACGATGAAGGAGTTTCATCTCTCTTCGCTCGATGAAGCGGGTGCGATGATAATTGAAAATTCGCGCGCGGCGATGCTTGATGAAGTCGCGTCTGTGCCGTTCGGTTCTTATGAATATGAGATGCGCATTGACGGTTATGACGATCCGGTCGATCTCGTTGCGAAAGTGACGGTCGGCGAAACCGGCGTCGATGTTGATTTCTCGGGAACGTCGCCGACCTCGCCGCGCGGCGTCAATGTGCCGCTCACCTACACGCAGGCCTATGCGTCTTTCGGCGTAAGATGTGTTATTGGAAATTCAGTTCCAAATAACGCCGGGTCATTGGGCGTCGTGCGCGTTACAGCGCCGGAAGGCTCGATCCTGAATGCGCCGCGACCTTCAGCTGTCTCCGCGCGTCACACGGTCGGTCAAATGCTTCCCGATGTCGTGCTCGGCGCTCTGTCAAAAGCGATTCCGGATAAGACGCCGGCGGAAGGCGCCTCGTGTCTCTATCTTCCGGTTCTTCTTGGCGGCAAATCGATTGGCGGGGCCGGCGAGGATTTCGTCGTTAACCCGTTTTACACGGGCGGGGCCGGCGCAAGACCGGAAAAGGATGGGTTGTCCTGCACGGCGTTTCCGTCGGGCGTTCGCAACACGCCGGTTGAAATCAATGAGGCAACGGCGCCGATCATGATCTGGCGCAAGGAATACCGAACCGATTCTGGCGGCGCGGGGCGTCTTCGCGGCGGGCTCGGTCAAACGCTCGAATTTTCTCATGCAGATGGCGAGGCGTTTGCGGTTTCGAAAATGTTCGACCGCATCAAGCATCCAGCGCGAGGGCGCGGCGGCGGCAGTGACGGCGGCAAGGGCGGCGTGCGGCTTGATGATGGAACGCCGATGCGCGGCATGGGGCGCGAGATTGTTCCCAAGGGCCGACGGCTCATCGTCGAAACCCCAGGCGGGGGCGGAATCGGCGATCCGAAAGATCGCCCGCGTGAAGCGATTGAAGGCGATCTCGCCAAGGAATTTATCAGTAAAGATGAGGCTAAAGCGCTTTATTCTTACAAAATCAAATAAGGCGATAACCCGCCAATCGGCCTCATACCGGCGCGATTTTCTCACTCCGGGGAGCGGGCGGGTAGAGGGAAAGGCCGCCAGCGGATTTTGTAACGTAATTAATGCGTTGCAGCGACTTCAGCTCGGCCGGGGCGAGCCATTGCAAGGCGCGCAGGCCACCCCTAAACGCTAGACGAAAGACAATTGAGAGACAGGCGCGGCCGCCCTGGCCGGACGCCATCCGGGAGCGAGACATGGGAAAGACGAAGGCCTCGCCGGGGCCGTTGAGCCTTTATGTGCCGGAACCGGAATGCCGCCCCGGCGACACGCCCGATTTCAGTGAGATGCTCATTCCGAAGGCGGGCGCTGTTTCAAAGCCGCCGGTTGATTGCGCCGCCGAGGATATGCGCGAGCATGCTTTCGAGATCATCCGCGTCTTGAACAAAAAGAATGAAGCGGTCGGGCCATGGGCGGGCGAGCTTTCCGACGAGCAGCTTGTCGAGGGACTGCGCCACATGATGACGGTGCGCACCTTCGATGCGCGCATGCTGATGGCGCAGCGTCAAGGCAAGACTTCGTTCTACATGCAGGCGCTCGGCGAAGAGGCGGTCGCCTGCGCGTTCCGTATGGCGATGGAAAAGGGAGACATGAATTTCCCGACCTATCGCCAGCAAGGCCTGCTGATCGCCGGCGGCTATTCGATCTACACGATGATGAACCAGATCTACTCGAATGAATTGGATCCGGTGAAGGGCCGCCAATTGCCGGTCATGTATTCTTCTAAAGAAGACGGCTATTTCACGATCTCCGGCAACCTCGCGACGCAATTCATTCAGGCGGTCGGCTGGGCGATGGCGTCTGCGATCAAGGGCGACACGCGCATTGCCGCGGGCTGGATCGGCGAAGGCTCAACGGCGGAAAATGATTTTCACTCCGCGCTTGTTTTCGCTTCCACTTACAAGCCGCCCGTGGTTCTGAACGTCGTCAATAATCAATGGGCGATCTCGACCTTCCAGGGGATTGCGCGCGGCAACGCCGTCACCTTCGCCTCACGCGGCATTGGCTTTGGCATCCCGGCTTTGCGCGTTGACGGCAATGATTATCTTGCGGTTTACGCCGCGTCGAAATGGGCGGTTGAACGGGCCCGCAAAAATCTCGGACCGACGCTCATCGAGCACGTCACCTATCGCGCCGGGGCGCATTCGACCTCGGACGACCCAACCGGTTATCGCCCGAAGGATGAAGGCTCTGGCTGGCCGCTTGGCGATCCGATCGAGCGGCTTAAAAACCATTTGATCCTTAAAGGCGCCTGGTCGGAAGAGCGCCACACGCAGGCGAAATCGCAGATCGAAAGCGAGATGGTGCAGATCCAGAAAAAAGCCGAGGCGCACGGCACGCTGCATAATGGCCCGCACGCGCCGTCGGGATCGATGTTCGACGATGTCTACAAAGACTTTCCGGTGCATTTGCGCCGGCAGCGTCAGGAAGCGGGGATTTAAACCATGGCCCGCATGACGATGATTGAATCGATCCGCAGCGCGATCGATGTTTCCATGGGCCGCGACGACAATGTCGTCGTATTCGGCGAAGATGTCGGTTATTTCGGCGGCGTTTTCCGTTGCACGCACGGGCTTCAACAAAAATATGGACGCCAGCGCTGCTTCGACGCGCCGATTTCGGAAAGCGGCATTATCGGCGCCGCAATCGGCATGGCCGTTTACGGCATGCGCCCCTGCGTTGAAATTCAGTTCGCGGATTACGTCTATCCGGGCTACGACCAGCTTGCATCTGAAGCCTCGCGCATCCGCTATCGTTCGGTCGGCGAGTTTACCGTGCCGATGACGGTCAGGATGCCGACGGGCGGCGGCATTTTCGGCGGCCAGACGCACAGCCAAAGCCCGGAAGCCTTGTTCGCCCATGTCGCGGGATTGAAAACGGTCATTCCATCGAACCCGTATGACGCGAAAGGCTTGTTAATCGCGTCAATCGAGGATGATGATCCGGTCATGTTCCTCGAACCGAAGAGGCTTTATAACGGCCCGTTTGACGGTCACCATGATCGCCCGGTGACGCCGTGGAAAAAGCATGATCTCGGCGAAGTGCCGGACGGCCATTACACGGTGCCGCTCGGCAAGGCTGCAATCCGCCGCGAGGGATCGGACCTCACAATCCTAACCTACGGAACGATGGTTCACGTCGCGCTTGCCGCTGTTGAAGAGACGGGCGTTGATGCAGAAATTCTCGATCTTAGAACATTGTTGCCGCTCGACCTTGAAGCGATCGAAGCGTCGGTGAAAAAAACCGGGCGCTGCGTTATTGTTAACGAAGCGACGAAGACATGCGGTTATTCGGCGGAATTGATGGCGGTCGTGATGGAAGGCTGCTTCCATCATCTAGAAGCGCCTGTCATTCGCGTTACGGGCTGGGACACGCCTTACCCGCATGCGCATGAATGGGATTATTTCCCGGGGCCGAAACGTGTCGGCGAAGCGATCAAACGCGTGATGGAGGCGGCCTGATGGGCGTTCATGTGATCAAGCTCCCGGATGTCGGCGAAGGCGTTGCGGAGGCTGAACTCGTCGAATGGATGGTCAAGCCCGGCGACAATGTCATGGAGGATCAGATCCTCGCCTCGGTGATGACCGACAAGGCGACGGTCGAGATTCCGTCGCCGGTCATAGGAAAAGTCTCCTGGCTAGGCGCGACGATTGGCGAGATTGTTGCGGTCGGCTCGCCGATTGTGCGGCTCGATGTCGATGGCGCCGGCAATGAGAAAGAAGGCGCAGCGCCGCCGACGGAAAAGCCGGCTGAGAAGAAGGAAGAGAAAAAGGAAGCAGCGCCGAAACCCGCGGAAAAGCCGAAAGCGGAATCGAAAGCGCCGGCGAAACCGAAAACAAACGGCGCGGCTGCGCCTGCGATGAGCGCTGGTGCGCCGCGTAAGGAAGGCGAAAAGCCGCTTGCCTCGCCGGCTGTCAGAAAGCGTGCGGCGGATGCCGGCGTCGATCTCCGCCGCGTTCCGGGTTCCGGCCCCGCAGGCCGGATCACGCATGAGGATCTCGACGCCTATTTCGAGCATGGCGCTTCGACCGGCGGCGGCCGCGCGCGCGTCGCCGACACGAGCGTCAAGGAAATTCAGGTGATCGGCCTTCGCCGCAAGATCGCCGAGAAAATGGCGATCTCGCGCTCGCGCATTCCCGATATTGTTTATGTCGACGAAGTCGACATGACAGCGCTCGAAGACCTCCGCGCCAAGCTCAACATGGAGCGTAAGGACGGGCAGGCGAAATTGACTGTCTTGCCGTTTTTGATGCGCGCCATGGCGAAAGCGATCGCCGATCAGCCGCAAGTGAATGCGACTTTCGACGACGAAGCTGGCGTCGTTTATCAGTCTGGCGGCATTCACATTGGCGTCGCCGCGCAAACCGACGGTGGATTGATGGTGCCGGTTGTGCGCCATGTCGAAGCGCTGGGTCTCTGGGACTGCGCCGCGGAAGTTGCGCGCCTTGCTGACGCCGCCAAGAACGGCAGCGCGAAACGCGAGGAGCTTTCCGGCTCGACGATCACCATCACGTCGCTCGGCGCGATGGGCGGACTGGTGACGACGCCGGTCATCAATCACCCGGAAGTCGCCATTGTCGGCGTAAACAAGATGCAGGTCCGCCCGCATTGGGACGGCGCCGCTTTCGTGCCGCGGCGGATGATGAATCTTTCCTGCGCGTTCGATCACCGCATCATCGACGGATGGAACGCCGCCGTCTTCGTGCAGCGCATCAAGACGCTTCTCGAAAATCCGGCGATGATTTTTATTGAGGACTGAGCAATGACCGAACTCACCTGCAAAGTTCTCATCATTGGCGGCGGCCCGGGCGGCTATGTTTGCGGCATCAAGGCGGGGCAATTAGGGCTCGATACGATCGTCGTTGACGCTGACGCGCTCGGCGGCACATGCCTCAATGTCGGCTGCATTCCGTCAAAGGCGATCATCCACGCTGCGGATGAATTCGAAAAAGCGACGCACTTTGCGAATTCTTCGGCGCTCGGCATTTCAGCGGGCAAGCCGAAGCTTGACTTGAAAAAAACCGTCGAATGGAAAGACGGCATCGTCAAACGTCTGACAACCGGCGTTGGCGGGCTCCTCAAAAAGAACAAGGCGAAAGCGATCGCCGGTCACGCCTCATTCGTTGACGGCAAGACGGTTGACGTCAAAACGAAAGACGGCGTTCAGCGCATTCACGCGGAAAACATCGTCATTGCGACGGGGTCCGTTCCAGTTGAGCTTCCTTTCCTTAAATTTGAGGGCAACGTCATTTCATCGACTGGCGCGCTAGCGCTGGGCGCCCCGCCGAAAAACCTCGTCATCATCGGCGCTGGATATATCGGCCTTGAACTCGGCATCGCCTATGCGAAATTCGGGTCGAACGTCACGGTCGTCGAGGCGATGGACAAGATCCTTCCCGCTTACGACAACGAACTGACGCGGCCTGTCGCCAAACGGTTGAAGGCGCTCGGCGTCAACGTCATTCTCGGCGCCAAGGCGAAGGGCATGTCGAAAGACGGCAGGGCGCTTGAGATTGAACAAAACGGCAAGGTTGAGGCGCTGCCCGCCGACAAGGTGCTTGTCACGGTTGGCCGCAAACCGGCGACCGAAGGCTGGGGCCGTGAAACCATTCCGCTCGATATGGATGGCCGCTTCATCAAGATCGACGACAAATGCAAGACGTCCGTGAAGGGCGTTTACGCAATCGGCGACGTCACCGGCGAGCCGATGCTTGCGCACCGCGCCATGGCGCAGGGCGAGATGGTTGCGGAAATCATCGCCGGAGAAAACCGCCAGTGGGACAAGCGCGCAATGCCGGCGATCTGTTTCACCGATCCGGAGATCGTCACAGTCGGCATGTCGCCTGATGAGGCGAAAGCCGCCGGCATTGAGGCGAAATCGGCGATTTTTCCGTTCACAGCAAACGGCCGCGCAATGACGATGGAAGCCGAAGACGGCTTCATCCGCGCCGTTGCGCGCGCCGACAATCATTTGATCCTTGGCCTTCAGGCGGTCGGGCGCGGCGCGTCTGAATTGTCCGCAGCCTTCGGTCTCGCGATTGAAATGGGCGCACGGCTTGAAGATGTCGCAGGCACAATCCATGCGCATCCGACGCAAGGCGAGGCGCTTCAGGAAGCGGCGCTGCGAACGCTCGGTCATGCGCTCCACATCTAAGAACGAACCGGCAAAAAAAAAGAAAGCAAAGCGCAAGCCGCCGCCGCTTGAAATCGGCTGGCGCGAATGGGTTTCCTTGCCCGATCTTGGCGTTGCGCGCATAAAAGCGAAAATCGATACGGGCGCGAAAAGCAGCGCGCTTCATGCATATCAGATTGAAGAATTCGAGCGCGATGGAAAATTATATGCGGCGTTCGATGTGCATCCCGTCCAACGCAAGAAATCGCCGTCGATCCGCTGTGTCGCGCCAATAGTGGACAAGCGGAGCGTTAAAAGCTCTAATGGCGCAATTGAATTGCGCATCGTGATTGCGACCGTGCTGACGCTTGGTCCGGTATCGCGTGAAGTAGAAATAACGCTGACAAACCGGGACGAAATGGGCTTTCGCCTGTTAATCGGACGAGACTCCATAAGCCGCGTCGCCGTCATCTATCCCGGCAAGTCTTTTCTGCTCGGAAAATAAACAGGAATACGGAGACAAGAATGCATTTAGCTTTGATGTGCCGGAACGCAAATCTTTATTCGCATTCGCGCCTCGTTGAGGCCGCCGAGGCGCGCGGCCATCAAATTGAAATTGTCGATCATCTCCGCTGTTACATTAACATTACGTCTAGCCGTCCGTCTGTTCGTTATCAGGGCCGAGACCTTCCGCGCTATGACGCCGTTATTCCGCGCATCGGCGCCTCCGTTACTTTTTACGGTGCGGCTGTGCTTCGCCAATTCGAGGTAATGGGCGTTTATCCCGTAAACGAATCCGTCGGCATCACGCGCGCACGCGATAAATTGCGCAGTATGCAGCTGCTCGCCCGGCAGGGCATCGGCTTGCCGGTGACTGTTTTTGCGCACAAGACGAGTAATGCCGAGGAAGTCATTAATCTTGTAGGCGGCGCACCGGTCGTCATCAAGCTTCTTGAGGGCACGCAAGGCATTGGCGTCGTGCTCGGCGAGACGCAAAAAGCAGCTGAGTCAATCATTCAGGCCTTTGGCGGCGTAAACACCAACATCCTTGTGCAGGAATTCATCAAGGAGGCAGGCGGTGAAGATCTTCGTTGCCTCGTCGTCGGCGGACGCGTTGTGGCGGCCATGCTGCGCAAGGGCAAGGAAGGCGATTTCCGTTCGAACCTGCATCGCGGCGGCACGTCGGCGTCCGTCAAGATCACGCCGCTGGAGCGCTCGACCGCTATATCGGCTGCAAAAGCGATGGGCCTCAATGTCTGCGGCGTTGATTTATTACGCTCGAACCACGGGCCGGTGGTGATGGAGGTCAATTCCTCGCCGGGTCTTGAGGGTATTGAAAAGGCGACCGGCATTGATGTCGCCGGCGAAATCATTGAATTTGTCGAAAAGAACGCAAAACCCAACAAGACAAAAACGCGTGGTCAAGGATAAGGGGAGGCCGCCCCTCGAAATCGGCGGACAAAAGGTGATGGCGGGCGAAAGGCGGCGGATCGACCTGCCGATCAGCCTGCTTTCCAATCACGCCGGAATGAGCCTTGCGATCGAGGTTATCCACGGCCGCAAGCCCGGGCCGACGCTATTCGTATCCGGCGCCGTTCATGGCGATGAAATCATCGGCGTTGAAATCGTCCGCCGCGTGCGGAAGGAAGCCTCGCTTCGCAATCTGGCAGGCACGCTTTTACTCATTCCCATTGTCAACGCCTTCGGCTTTGTCGGCCTGTCGCGATATTTGCCGGATCGCAGAGACCTCAATCGTTCCTTCCCGGGAACGCCGGGCGGATCGCTCGCCTCGCAGCTCGCCCATCTTTTCATGCGGGAGATTGTCGACCGGTCGGATTACGGCATTGACCTTCATAGCGGCGCCAGCCACCGCGAAAACCTGCCGCAAATTCGCGCAAAGCTTGATGACACGCGTATTCGCAAACTTGCCTCGGCCTTTGGCGCGCCGGTTGTTCTTAATTCCCAGCTTCGGGACGGCTCGCTTCGAGAGGCGGCGCAGGAGAGAGGTTGCGCCATGCTGCTTTACGAAGGCGGCGAGGCGCTTCGTTTTGATGAAACCGCGATCAGGGTCGGCGTGCGCGGCGTCATGAATGTCATGAGGGCGTTGGAAATGTCGCCTGCGCGGCTTTCGCAGAAAACGCGAACGCCGGTTTTTTCCGCTAAGACGGGATGGACGCGCGCCCCGATTGGCGGCGTCATGCGCTGCAAGACGGCGCTCGGCTCAATCGTGGCGGAAGATGATGTTCTCGCCGTTATCTCCGATCCTTTCGGCGTCACGGAAGAGGAAGTTAGGGCCGCGCGCGGCGGCGTGGTTATCGGCAAGACGAATCTGCCTGTCGTCAATCGAGGCGATGCGCTGTTTCATGTCGCGGAGGTTGGCGATCCGGCTCGGGCGGACGAAATGATCGGCAGTATGGACGCCGACCTTGAAGACACAGACTGGGTCGAGCGCGATATTGTGATATGATCGGTTCTCTAACGCCGGAACGCCAGTGCCGAGCGTCCGCCGTCATCCGAAAGAGAGGGCGCAGAAATGAGCAAACTGCCGCCGGTTACGCGAAGAACGACATTGACGCTTGCCGCGGGGGCTGCAAGTCTCGCCGTTGGAACAAAAGCTGAGGGAGCAAAAGCCATGGAGCGCGTTTTAGGAATAGGCGGCTTTTTCTTCCGCGCCAAAGATCCGAAAGCCCTCGCCAAATGGTATGATGACAATCTCGGGATCAATGTCGTTCCCCAAACTTATGACGAGCCGGGCTGGCGCTCGGAAGCCGGAACGACCGTCTTTGCGCCATTCCGTCATGATACCGATTATTTCGGCGATCCCAACCAGCAATGGATGATCAATTTCCGCGTCGCCGACCTCGATAAGATGGCCGCACAATTGCGCGCCGCAGGTTCGGAGGTCGAAATCGATCCCGAAAAATATCCCAATGGCCGCTTCGCTCGGCTTCAGGATCCGGAGGGCAATCCGATCCAGCTTTGGGAGCCGGACGGCGAAGATCCTGCCTGACGCTTATGGCGGATTTTTCTGTCCGCATTGCAACGCCTGACGATGCATCTGAAATTAGCGGCGTTCTCGCAAGATCATATTCAACGCTCTATCGCGGCTGGTATCGCGACGAAGTGCTTGAAAAAGCGCTGCCCGCCATGACGCGCGCCAATCCGCGGCTGCTTGCGTCAGGACGCTATTTCATCGCCGAGTGTGAGGACCGCGCCGTCGCCTGCGGCGGCTGGAGTCATGACGAAACGCGAGCCCATGTGCGCCATTTTGCGACGGATCCTCAATTCCTCAATCAGGGTTGCGGCGGCGCGCTCCTTCGCCGCTCGATGAACGAGGCGCGAGAATCCGGATTTTCCGAGATGGAGAGCGTCTCAAGCCTCGCGGCGGAGGCGTTTTACGCTCATCACGGCTTCAAACCGTTGTCCATCGTGAAAACGCCGATGGGCGGCGCGTCATTCTCATGCGTCCTGATGCGGCGCGCTATCGCCTGAGCAATCAGTTGAGTGCAGCAAATGGGGTGAAGCCCCTATGGATAAGCACACATGAGCAGCGATACTCGCTCGCCGTTTGAGAAAATGGCAGGCATTGGGGAGAGACTGCGGGGCGCGAGCAATCGCGCCCCGTTTATTCAGTCGAACAGGCTGGAGACCGATTCTTCATTCGCAATGCGGCGGATCGCTTCCGCGAGCAGGCCGCCAATCTCGACGCGCTGGATTTTCGGGCAGGCAAGAATTTCCTGACTCGGCAGGATCGAGTCCGTCGTGACGAGCAGGGACAAGGATTTCGACTCATTGATGCGCTTTGCGGCCCCGTTCGAAAGGACGCCATGCGTCACATAGGCCGAAACGCTTTTTGCACCCTTTTCCATCAGCGCGTCGGCGGCGTTGCAGAGCGTGCCGCCAGAATCGACAATGTCATCGAACATGATGCAGTGGCGGCCTTTGACGTCGCCGATAATGTTCATGACTTCCGAAACGCCGGCCTGTTCGCGGCGCTTGTCGACGATCGCCAGTGGCCGGTTGTCGAGGCGTTTTGAGAGCGAGCGAGCGCGCACCACGCCGCCGACATCGGGCGAGACAATCGTTACGTCATCGATCTTGCCGCCATGGACGGCGCGGATTTTTTCCTCGATCACTTTGACGGCGTAGAGATTGTCCGTCGGGATGTCGAAAAAGCCCTGGATCTGCCCGGCGTGGAGATCGACGGTGAGAACGCGGTCGGCGCCAGCGGTGGTGATGAGATTGGCGACCAGCTTCGCTGAAATCGGCGTTCTCGGACCGGCCTTCCGGTCCTGCCTCGCATAGCCGAAATAGGGAATGACGGCGGTGATTCGCGTCGCCGAGGCGCGGGCGAGCGCGTCGATCGTGATGAGAAGCTCCATCAGATTGACATTTGCAGGGTTGGACGTCGACTGGATCACGAAAACGTCCTCGCCGCGGACATTTTCCCTTATTTCGACAAAGACTTCGCCATCCTTGAAAGTGCGGATTTCGGCTTCGGCCAGGGCGGTCGAGAGCCGCCTTGAAATATTCTCGCTAAGCTGCCGGTTGGAATTTCCCGTAATCAGCTTCATGGCGATGCCCCGGCCGTTTGCGCGCATGGCGCCTTAAAAACCCCGCCGCCTTGTGACGGTTTCTTGACAATCGATCAAGCCCCCAATCAGCTTCTTGAGGAACCTTTGTCTCAGGCGAGCGCAATCGCGGAAAGATTTCGCCCGTAATCGGGCTCGCCGCGCCTTCGGCTCATTCGATAACTGAAATAGTGCTCTGCCGCGTTTATTGTGCAGACGCCGAGATCGTCCATCATCTCGACGCCGGATTCGGCAAGGCGCCAGCGCCCGAAGCCCGCAAGATCGAGCTGGCGTTTTTCCGGCGAGGCGCCCGCCGCAAAAAATTTCTCCGCTGACGGATGTTTTTCTGTAAAAGCTTGAACGAGATCGAGGCCGACTTCGAAATTCTTCTGCCGCAGGGAGGGCCCGAGCGCGGCGATAATGCGTTCCGGTTTTGCGCCGAGCGCTGTCATCGCTTTCACGGTCTCTTCAAGAACGCCAGCGAGCGCGCCGCGCCAGCCGGCGTGAGCGGCGCCGATGACGCCGGCATTAGGGTCGGCGAATAAAAACGGCATGCAGTCCGCCGCTAATACGCCGAGCGCGATGCGGGGCGTCGTTGTCACCATGGCGTCCGCTTTCGGCGCCTCGCTGTCGAATGGTTTTTCGATATGAATGATGGTTGGCGAATGCACCTGATAAAGCGTCAGCAGATGTTCCGCGCGGAGCGCTTCGCGGCAGCGGCGCCTGTTTTCCTGAACCCGCTCTGGCTTGTCGATTGAACCGAGCCCCGTGTTGAGCGAGGTGAAAATCCTTTCCGAAACGCCGCCCTCGCGCCCGAAAAATCCATGGGCGAGGCCGGCCTCTGCCAGCCGCGGCGCGGTGAGAAAAGGCGGCGTCATTCGTCAAAACCCGCCGGAAGCGGCAGTGTTGGCGCGGAAAGACACAAGACCTTGAAAAGTTCGCCCATCTGGCTCGGCGATGAAATCCGGTGCGCGCCGGAATAAAGGTCTGCGGCTTCCTGCGGCGATTTCCCGCTTGAAAGGCGTTGCAGGCGCATGGCGAGACCGAGCCGCTCAAGGAACGCGCCTTGCGAAAGGGGGCCGTGCGCGGCTGCGCCCGCTGCGAAGGCGCGCTGTTCGAGCCGCTCGAAATTTACATGGGCGGTAAGGTCTGCTTTGCCCGGCGCCATAAGCGGCGGCCAGAATTTGTGATCGCGCACTGCCTGAAGCGTGTCGCCGAATCCCGAATGCACATGGCCGTAATCGATGATCAGCGCACGGCCGCCATTTTCGATCAGCGCAGCAGCAATCTCGTCGACGAGCGTTTCACTTGCTTCATTCAGTTCGTAAATGTCGCCGGACGCTGCGTCCGCCTTGTCGGGAATGGCGAGATTTTGAGGCGGAGGAATGTCTCCGGCTTGAAAGGCGAGGGCGCCGCCAGTTTCATTGAAGCCGACAAGACGTTCGCGCCAGCCTGTATCGGTGCGGATAAACTGGCGAATGGGAAGGCAGTCGAAAAATTCGTTGGCGATGATGAGCATCGGCGCTGGCGGCACATCGGAAAACGCGTCCGCCCATTCAGGCGCGGCGCCGGCGTCGCGCAATCGGCGTTGCTGTTCATGACGAAGCCTGCCGCTCGTTTCGACAAACCATAAATGGGCGGCGTCGAGAAATTCCGGCCGCAATCGTGCGGCGCGTAAAATGTCCTGCATCAGGACGCCGCGGCCTGGTCCAAGCTCGACGAGATTGAAAACCTTCGGCGAGCCTATGTCGATCCATGACTGGACGAGCCAGAGGCCGATGAGTTCGCCGAATATCTGGCTGATCTCCGGAGCTGTCGTGAAATCGCCTTTAGCGCCGATGGGCGCTTGCGAGGTGTAATAACCGTCATGGGGGTGGAAGAGCGCGTCTTCCATGTAATCAGCGACGGTGATTGGTCCGCGCGCGCGAATAAGCGCGATGAGACGCTCTTCAAGCGCTGAGCGTTCGGGCGCAGCGGCGCTTTCGCTCATGACGCGCTGGCGGCGCTTTCGCCGGATTTACGGAACGCGCGCCACACGAAAAATGCGCCGAGCGCGAACATTGGCGTTGAGAGCATCATGCCCATTGTCAGGCCCAGCGGAAAATTCGGCATGAAGGCGTCGGGCTCGCGGTAATTTTCAACGATGATGCGCGAGGCCGCATACCCCATCAGGAAGACGCCCATGATCGCGCCCGGTTTCTTCAAAAACCCGAATGCGCGCCCGAGAACAAAGATGATGAAAAAGAGTGCAATGCCTTCAAGGCCTGCTTCGTAAAGCTGGCTGGGATGGCGCGGGAGTTGTTGGGGATCGGCCGGAAAGATCATCGCCCATGCGCCGTCCCATGGGCGGCCGTAAAGTTCGCCATTGATGAAATTGGCGATGCGTCCAAAGAAAAGGCCGATTGGCGCGGCTGAGGCGAAGAGGTCGCCAAGCGACAACGCATCGATCTTGTGGCGGCGCGAATAAAGAACGCCCGCTATCGTCACGCCGATAATGCCGCCATGAAACGACATGCCGCCGCGCCAGAGCATCAAGGCTGGCGGAATCGGAATCCACCCGATGAGCGTTTTGATTAGGCCGGGCTCCATGGTCGCGCCGAGCGCTTGCCAGGGTTCGATCAGCAGGCCGGGCTCATAGAAGAAAAGATAGCCGAGCCGCCCGCCCGCCATGACGCCGATTGCGACCCAGAAGATGACATCGTCCAGCTGCACCTTGGTCAACGGCGCGCCCTTGCCGGGCCAAAGCGCCGACTTCTTGATCAGCGACAGGGCGTACCACCAGCCGACGCCGATGCCGGCGATATAGGCGAGCGAGTACCAGCGGATCGGAAGCGGCCCCAGATGCAGGGCGACCGGGTCGATATCGGGGTAAGGAACCATTGGAACTCTTGTCAGGCGCGCGGCTTTCCTAAAGCGTTTCCGGGGGCGGGGAAACCGGATTTCGCCCGAAAATGGGCGAGCGCGGCCGCGCCTATCCGCCGCTGTCGCCAAACCGGGCTTTCTGGTTTAATCGGCAGGCGAGAAGGAGCCGCCATGCAGACCCAGAGCCCCATATTTGATGAGATCGCCAAGATGATGTCAGACGCCGCCGGCGCGGTCGATGGCGTGCGCCGCGAGGCGGAGACAGTGGCGCGGAGCCAGCTTCAGCGTCTCCTGGCCGATATGGAGCTTGTCGGGCGCGAGGAGTTTGAGGCGGTCAAGGAGATCGCGATAAAGGCCCGGGCCGAGAATGAGCGGCTTTCCGTGCGGGTCGACGAGCTTGAGCAAAAACTTGAACAGCTTCTGGGCAAAACGAGCTAGCGCCTAATTCTAGCGAATCATTGCGGGGTCCCCCCGACTCGCCGCGCACTGCGCTCGGCGACGCTGCAAAGGGGCCCGCATGTCGATTGAACTTATCCGATCTTCCAGAGACGAAGTCGATCCGCTCGAAGCGCTGGAGACTGTCGCTGACACGCTGGCGCTTAGCGTTGAGCGCGTCGACGCCGAGGAGCTTCACGTTGCGATGCCGGGCATGTGGCGCGACGCCGGCTTCTGGTTCACCTGGCGGCCGGAGCTTTCAACGCTGCAAATGGGCGCGCCGCTCGATATCAAAGCCCCGAAAGCACGGCTTGCCGAAATGGCGCGGCTTGTCTCGATGGTCAATGAGCGGCTCTGGATCGGTCATTTCGATCTCTGGTCCGACGATTTGTCGATTGTATTCCGTAATGCCGCCGTGCTGCCCGCCAATGGCGCGCTCGACACGGTGCAGGCCGAGTGTCTCATCCGCGGCGCGCGTGAGGCGATCGACCGTTTCCTGCCAGCGTTTAATTATTTCATCTGGGGCGGCAAGACGCCGGAAGAAGCGATGGAAGCCTCGCTCTTTGAGACGGCCGGCAACGCTTAAAGCCTGTTCCGGAGAACGGCATCGACAGGATTGAATTGATCAAGGCTTTCGGCGCGTTCTTCGCGATCATGAATCCTTTTGTCAGCCTGCCGGTGTTTTTGTCGCTGACGAACGGGTTTTCTGTCGCTGAACAGCGCACGCTGGCGATCCGCGTTACAATTTTTTCTGCAATCATGTGCGCGGCGATTTTGTTCGCAGGCCGCAATGTGCTCGGATTTTTCGGCATTACGATTGACGAGTTCCGTATCGCTGGCGGTCTTGTCCTTGCGCAGATCTCCTGGTCGATGCTGAGCGGGATCGATCACGCATCCCACCACGGCAGCGCCAAGGAAAAGGAACAATTGCAGGACCTCGAAGGTTTGGCGTTTTATCCGATTACTTTTCCTATGATCGTCGGGCCGGGCACAATTGCCACGCTTATCATTTACGCCAATCATTCGAATACGCTTATAGGCGTCGCCGCAGTTGGCGGCGTTGTCGGCGCGATTTTATTGATCATGTTTCTGGTGCTGTTTTTTGCAGCAAGCTTCGGAAAAGTCCTCACCGGAACATTGCGAACAATAACGACCAGATTGATGGGCATGATCCTTCTCGCAATTGCGGTTGATATGATCGTATCCGGCGCAAAGGCGGTTTTGCCCGGACTTTCGTAGGCTATCGTCCTGTGATCTCCGTATCGACGGCGCGAACCGTTCGGGCTAATCTTCCGCAATGGCCGAAAAAATATCAGTTGCGCTTATCGGCGCCGGATCGATGGGCGGCGCGCTCCTTAAAGGCTGGCTTGGCGCTGGCGTCGTCGATCCGGGCAGAAGCGCGGTTTTCGAACCCAATCCCGGCAATGTCGTCAAAGCGCTGGCGCGCCAACACGCTTTCTCGCTAAACCCGAATAATGAATCGCGTCAATTCGACGTCGTCGCGATCGCCATCAAACCGCAGGCGGCGGCTGACGCGCTACCGGAGTATCGCGAGCTCGCAAAACCGGCGCTGGCGCTGTCGATCATGGCTGGCGCGAGCGTCGCCTCGATCGCCGAAGCGCTTGGCGGCCACCAACGCATTATTCGCGCGATGCCGAATTTGCCCGCCGCGGTTTCAAAAGGCGCCAGCGGATTGTTTGCCGCGTCTGCGGCAACGAAGGATGATTGCGCCAAGGCCGAAGCGCTAATGCGCGCTGTCGGCGCTGCGGTCTGGGTTGATGAGGAACGCCTTATCGATGCGGTGACCGCCGTTTCCGGCAGCGGCCCTGCTTATTTCTTTCTGCTTGCCGATGCGCTTTCTGAAGCAGCTGTTGAAGCAGGCCTTAGCCGAGAAGCTGCAATAATCTTAGCGCGCGCGACGCTTGAAGGCGCTGGCGCTTTCGCCGCCGCCGATGCGCGCAGCGCCGGAGAATTAGCCAAAGCGGTAACCTCGCCCGGCGGCACAACGGCGGCGGCGCTGTCCGCGCTTGATGGCGACGACAGAGCGTTGCGGAAACTGGTCAAAGAGGCCGTCAAGCGCGCCTATGCACGCGGCCGCGAAATGGCCGGAAAATAATCTTACGCCGGAATTCTGATAAGCGCGCGCAGGCCGCCATGATCTGAGCGCGACAGCGTCACGTCGCCGCCATGGCTGCGCGCAACATCGCGCACGACGGATAGGCCGAGGCCGACGCCTGCGACATTGCCGCCGCGGGCCTCATCAAGGCGGTAAAACGGTTTGAACACGTCGGCGTATTTTTCTTCCGGCACGCCTGGGCCGTTGTCATCGACAGTGAACTCAAGATAGGCGCCGGCGCGTTTGATCGATATCCAGACATTGTCGGCGTATTTAAGTCCGTTGCCGATGAGATTGGAAAAGGCGCGTTTTAGCGCGTCGCGCCGCGCTTCGATCTTCAAATTGCCGGGGCCGATATCGAGCGTCAAACGAGCGCCGGACGGGTCGGCTGCATTGGCGGTTTCCTCAACGAGCGCGGCCGCATCAAACGCTTCCGGCGCATCGGTCGATGAAATGTCGGACGCGAATTCGAGATAGGACTCGACCATCTTCTCCATCTCATCGACATCGCGCCGCAATTCCTCGACATCCTCGCCGTCCGGCAACAGGGCGAGCGAGAGTTTCATCCGCGTCAAGGGGGTTCTCAAATCATGGCTGACGCCCGCAAGCATTGTCGTTCGCTGCGTCATATGACGGCGTATGCGTTCGCGCATGGCGATGAAAGCGCGACCCGCGCGCCGCACTTCCGTGGCGCCGGTTGGTTTGAAATCCGGAATATCGCGGCCCCGGCCGAAGGCTTCCGCCGCTGTGGCGAGACGGAGAATTGACCGAACCTGGTTCCTCAGGAACACGATGGCGATTGAGCCGAGCAACAAGGATGTGCCGACCAGCCAGAGAACGAATACCGGCCCAGTCGTTGCGAAAACCCGATCGCGAAACGGAAGAAAGACGAGATAGCCGTCATCGAGCTGGACGCGGATTTCGACATAGGAAGGCCAGCTTCGCGTATCGAACCAGAAGGGTCTTCCTAATTGTTCCCGTAATTGACGATTGAGAGTCGCATTATAAAGGTTGAACGGCGAAAGCTTGTTGTGCTGAGGGACGTGTTTGCCTTGTTCAAAGCGTGTTGAGATGTTCAGATCTTCCAACGCGATTTGTTCGACATGGCGGCGCGCTTCACTTGTTTCGGCCTCTTCAAAAAGGCGCGTCAACAAGGAAATCTGCCCGGCGGCGTTGGCGGATTGGTTCGCGGTCACCGTATCCCAATGGCGCGCGAAAAAGACATAGGTGATGACCGACTGCATCAGGAAGATCGGCAAAATGACGATCAGCGCAACGCGCCCGTATAGGCTTTTTGGCAGCAGCTTTTTCAGCATGCGAGCGCCGTCATGCAGCCTTCAAGCCGCAGCCAAAGCCCGATTTTATGAATGCGCAAATTTTTCACGCGAATTTTTTTTCGTCCCGTTGTAAACATTTAGTCGGGCGCGAGCATATAGCCGACGCCGCGCACGGTCTGGAGATAGATCGGCGTTCTGGGATCGTCCTCAATCTTCTTGCGGATGCGCGTGATCTGAACATCGATGGAGCGCTCCATCGGCGTGGCAGTCTCTTCGGCGAGCGCCGAACGCGCGATTGGCTCGCCGGGTTTTGCTGCGAGCACGCGAAGAAGGGCAAGTTCGCCGGCGGTGATCTTGACGAGTTCGCCTTTGCGCCGAAGCTCGCCGCGGCCCGGTTCGAATGTGCACTCGCCGAATGTTAAAATCTGCCGGTCGCGCGCGGTTGGAAGGGTCCGGCGTAAAAGCGCGTTGATGCGCAGTAATAGTTCGCGCGGTTCGAAAGGCTTTGAAAGATAATCGTCGGCGCCGCGCTCAAGTCCTTCGATGCGGTCTTCAGGCAGGCCGCGCGCGGTCAGCAGGAGAATCGGCACATTCGAGGCGGCGCGGATTTTCTCGGTCAGATCGAAACCCGACATGCCCGGCATCATGACGTCGAGAATAAGAATGTCGAAATCGACGCCGCCGAGAAGGTTGCGCGCTTCCGAACCATCCTTCGCGACCGACACGCGATAGCCGTTTTCGGTGAGGTAGCGCTTTAAAAGCGTCCTGATTCGGTCATCGTCATCGACAACCAGAATATGGGGAGATTTTTCCTCGATTTTAGCCGCCATGAGCGGGGCTCCGGAATTGCTTAGGGCCTTGCGGCGCCCAGAAGGCCGACCGCGCGCCGAACATAGTCCCAGCCGGTGATGAAGGTAAGAAGGGCCGCGAGCCAGAGGAGAAGGATGCCGGCGGGTTCTGCGGAACGGCCGACAAGACCGGTCGGCGCGGCGGCGATCAAGAGGCCGACAGCAATGATCTGCGCGGTTGTTTTCCATTTGGCGAGCGTTGTCACCGGCAGGCCGGCGCCGCGTTTGGCGAGCGCTTCGCGAAGCCCGCCGACCAGAATTTCCCGGAGGATGATGATGAGCCCGGCCGTTACATGCACAAGATGAATTGTGCCGATCATGATGAGGAGAATGAGCGCTGCGGCGATCAGTAATTTGTCGGCGAGCGGATCAAGCGCTGCGCCAAGCGCGGATGTTTCACCACGCGCACGTGCGACGCGCCCATCGATAAAATCGGTGAGCGCGGCGATCGAGAAAATGAAAAACGCAGCCTTCTGGCCCCATGCCGCATCGATGAAGAAGCAGGCAATAAAAGGCGCGACCAGAAGGATGCGCGACAGGGTGATGAGGTTCGCCATTCAGCGAACCTAAACCGGTTTGACCTGCGGGGTCAGCCCTTTTTGTCGGAACCGCCCCAGAGACGGCGCCACCAATTGTCTTTCGGCGGCGGCGTGAAGGACTGGCCGCTTCCTTCCATCTTGTTTCGAATGTCTTCGATATCCCAGCCTGTCAAAGTCGCGAGCGTTTGCGCTTCGCTCTCAAACCGTTTCGGCAGGCC
This sequence comes from Parvularculaceae bacterium, assembly GCA_041398085.1. Classification (GTDB taxonomy): domain Bacteria; phylum Pseudomonadota; class Alphaproteobacteria; order Caulobacterales; family Parvularculaceae; genus Amphiplicatus. The sequence continues at coordinate 25,842 of JAWKVJ010000018.1, read as the reverse complement.
GGCGCGATAGTCATCGGCGGCGGCGCATTTCGCATCGCCCGTATAGGCGTGACGCATCACATAGCGTCCCTGGAAATTCTCGCGGTCGCCGGTTTCCTTGAACATGAGGTCTTCGGGGAAATGATCCGCGTCATAGCTGACATGCAGGCGCGTCACAAAAACATTGCTGGCCTGTGGGCCGGGGCGCGGCGTCGGGCGGCGAATGCCTGGTTTTGCGTTCGCGTCGCCATCAAGCCAGTAGACGCCGAGTTCTCTGAGTTCATTATTGGACAAGGGATCGGCGGCGCATGGATCGCACCAGTTCATATCCCAGGCGTATTCAAGGAAGACGGCGCGCTCCGATTCTTTTTGGACCTGCTGTTCGAACATCGCCTTGTAGAAATCGCCGAATTCGTTCTTCACATAGCCAGGAATGTTCATGCCGCTCGGCAATTTCACCGTGCGATAATTTGTCGTTTCGATGCGCCCGGTGCGCGTAAGAGCGAATATGAAAAGCTCCTGCTTGCCGGCGGCGTTCAGTGTGCCGAGCCGGATCGGCAGCATGAAACGCGGCGATTCAAACGCCATCTGCAAGGGGCGAAGATATTTAAGACCGGTCTTCGCCTGTTCTTCGAGATTTACTTTCGCGACGAAGAATTTCGTGCCTTGCTTAATGTAGCTGGAGAGCGTTGCTTCCGCGCCTTTGGGAAGCTTGTAGCCGTTCTGCTTAAGGTAAACGGCGAGCCCGCCGGATTCCTTGGCGGAAAGTATCTGGATGTCGTATTCGCCGACCGTGTATTCCGCCTCGATCGTCACGCCGAGCGATTTGGCTTTTTTCACTGCATCAGCGGCGCCGTTTCGGCTGGCCATTGGCGCAGCCATGGCCATTTCTTCATATCGCCTTAAGTCGCAAGGATTTTCGTCGAAATATTCAACGAGGCGCGGCGCCGTATAGGCGTCTAGATGATCGATGATCGCGCTCTCGCCGACATGGAGCTGGTCTTTTTCAAGAACGACCGGCACGGGAACGACTATCGCGAATTCCTTCAGGTCGCCCTGATAATCGTTCGCCATCGTTATGACAGTGCGGTCGCCGTCGCGCATCAGCACGACCTTCGACGCCTTGTTGAAGAGTTTGGTGTCCGCCTTGGCGACATAAAACCCGCAAAAAGCGACAGCGCCGCCAGTTGCAGTTATCGCCGCCATTGCGGACGCCGCAGCGATCAGCGATTTTTTCATCGAACGTTTCATTGGCTAGTCTCCCTCAAATTGTCATTCTGCTGGCGCCGGCGGCGCATGATGCGATGGGCGCGCCTTCGCATCGCTCCATTCAAAGCGTTTGGCGCGGTCGAAGAGTTCAAACAGCGGGCGGATGGCGCAGAGGATTGCAAGCGAATAAAAAACGCCGTCCGATTCAAAGAAATTGTAAGTGAACACGAAGGTGATACACGCCGCGGCGGCGGCGAACGCCGCGCGCGGCAGAGCGCCGTCCGGCGTTGTCTTCGGATCGGAGATCATGAAGAAGGCAAAGAGGATGAGCGCGCCGTTTTGAAGGCGCAACAGCGGTATTGATAGCGGATCGCCAAGCCAGAGCGCGCGTCCGATCGTGAGCGCTGCAAGCGTTCCGAGAAAAACGAGCGGAACATCGAGACGCGAAACGCGATAAGTGACAAAAAATCCCGCGCCGGCGATGATCGCGGCGAGCCATATTGCCGTTCCCCATTGGCCCGGCGTTGTCCAGGCTGCTGACGTCGCCAGCGTTGTCGCGACAATGCCGATATTTGCCGGGTTGAACAGGTGCTTGCCGTTCCAGCGAAGGATGAATTTTGAGCCGATGGCGATGGCGGCCGCGGCGATGAGCGGCATGACGCCATCGGCGCGCAATAGAAGCGACAGCGATAAGGATGTGATGATTGCGCTCTTCGCCTCAAAGCGGATCGCAAAGACAAGTGACATGACCCATTGCGTCAACAGCGCAGTCGTAAAGATCGCGGCGAGGTCGATGGGCTCTATTGCGAAGGCGCGTCCGGCAACGCCGATGGCGAGAAGCGTTCCAAGAGAGGCGATCTGGAAAAGCCTCGGGTCGGGGCGCACGGTGCGCAAACTCGGCAAGCGCCAAATATGCCGGTCGATTGTGGTCAGATCCCTCGCTCCCTCTCTATCCCTCGCATAGGAATGGCTGATAAGGGCGGAATAGGGGCGAGGAAGAGAAGCTTTTGAGGCGCCCCAAATCCGTCTTCAGATTGTCCCGTAAATCCGGTCCCCTGCGTCGCCGAGGCCCGGAAGGATGTATCCCTTTTCGTTCAGTTCACGGTCTATCGCGGCTGTATAGATTGAGACTTCCGGATGCGCCGCCTTCAGCGCGGCCAATCCTTCGGGCGCTGCGAGAAGGCACATGAAGCGTAGTTTCGTTGCGCCCGCTTCCTTAAGACGCGTCAATGCGGCGATCGTCGAATTGCCGGTCGCCAGCATCGGATCGACGACGATAACTTCGCGTTCGCTGATCCGATCGGGAAGTTTCAGGTAATATTGAACGGGTTTCAAAGTCGCGTGGTCGCGGTAAAGGCCGATATGGCCGACAAGCGCCTCGGGCACGAGATCGAGCATTCCTTCAAGGAGCCCGTTGCCGGCGCGCAGGATCGAAACGAAACACATGCGAGGCCCTTCAAATGAAGGAAACATTCCTTTTTCGAGCGGCGTTTCGATTTCGCGCTTTCCGAGCGGCAGGTCTTTTGTCACTTCGTATGCCAGGAGGAAAGAAATCTCGCGCAGCGTCTCGCGGAAGAGGGCGTGACCGGTTGTCTTGTCGCGCATGATCGTCAGCTTGTGCTGCACGAGCGGATGGGAGACGACTGTGACCATCTGATTTTGATTTTCCGGTTTGATCATTATGATGCGCGCCGGAGCGCACGCTCAAACCCTTACACTGAGGACCATGGCCTTGGAACCTATGATCACCGATTGGGACCGCCGTTTCGCCGAGCTCGCCTTTCTGGAAGCGAAAAAGAGCGCCGATAATGGCGGTCTGCCGATCGGCTCGGTCTTGGCGCAAGGCGACAGGCTGATCGCTTCGGGCCATAATCAGCGCGTGCAGCAGGGCGACCCGATCGCCCATGGCGAGATGGACTGTCTCCGAAAGGCGGGGCGGCAAAAATCATACGCCGGCATGACGCTCTATACCTCGCTCTCGCCCTGCATGATGTGCGCTGGTACGATCGTCCAGTTCAAGATCCCCCGCGTCGTCATCAACGACACGAAGAATTTCGGCGGCAATGAAAAATTCCTCGCCGATCACGGGGTTGAGGTCATCGACCTCGCCCACGCAGAATCGATCGACCAGATGGCCCGGTTCATCAAGGAGAACCCGGCGCTCTGGAACGAGGATATCGCCGAATAGGGCGGCTACCGGCCGCGGGCTCCGCCCATTTGCCAGCTTTCGGGCAACGCCTATATAAGCGGGCGACGCAACGCCCCCAGGAGACCCATGTCCGCGCTTTATATGATCCTCGCCTTCATCGTCGTGATGGTCCTTTTGAACGTCTACACCTCAGGCCGGGTCGACTAGGGACGGATACGCGCCTTTTGGCGCAATCAGGTCTCGCCGTCAGATGATTATTGATCTCATCCTTGTCGTTCTCGGGCTCGCCGTTCTCCTGATCGGCGGCGACCTTCTCGTGCGCGGCGCCGTCGGTCGTGCGACCGCCGCCAAAGTGCCGACGCTGCTCGTCAGCCTGACAATAATTGCGTTTGGCACCTCGGCGCCGGAGCTTGTCGTATCGGTGACCTCGGTCCTTTCGCACCAGCCGGGCATCGCACTCGGCAATATAATCGGTTCGAATATCGCCAACGTATTTCTGGTGCTCGGTCTGCCGGCGCTCATCTATCCGATGTCCGCCCATGTCGATGGATTGCGCCGTCATGCGCTATTCATGATGGCGGCGACAGTCGGTTTCGCCGCAATTGCCTATGGACGAGGCGGTCTTGATCCGATAACGGGCGCGGCGCTTTTCGGCGGCATCATTTTATATGTGGGGCTGCTGGCGATTTTTGCACGCGGCGGCAAGGCGCACGACCCGGTTGTTGATGAGGTCGCGGAATATAATGACGGCTCGCGCGACAAATTCGGAACGACGCTGCTTTACTTGATCGCCGGTCTAATCGGCCTGCCGGCGGGCGCGCATCTGCTGGTGACGAGCGGCGCCTCGCTGGCGTCGGCGCTCGGCGTGCGTGAAGAATTGATCGGCCTCACCATTGTCGCCTTCGGCACGTCGCTGCCTGAACTGGCGACTGTGCTCGTCGCGGCCTTCCGTAAGAAATCCGACGTCGCTATCGGCAATGTCGTTGGCTCGAACATCTTCAATCTGCTGGCTGTCGGCGGCGCCGCAGGGCTCGCCGGCGGGGCGCCGATAACGGGACCTGCCCTGAAACTCGACCTGCCGGTGATGATCGCCTCAGCGGTTATCCTAGCTTTCTTTATCTTCGCCAAGCGCGATATCCGGCGGATGACGGGCATCGTCTTCTTCGCCGCCTATGTCGCGTTCATTGCGGCAATTTCTCTTTCGGCTGGCTGATGACGGCGCGTTCCGTTCTGGTGACAGGCGGCGCAAAACGCGTCGGCGCTGCAATCGCCTCTCATCTCGCCGGTCGCGGCTGGCGGGTCGCGGTTCACTTCCATAACGATCCGGATGAGGCGCGCGAATTTGCGAAATCAATCGGCGGTGAAAGCGTTCAGGCGGACCTGTCAGATCCTGCGGTGGCGGAATCCTTGCCGGTCCGCGTGGCGCAAGCGTTTGGCGCGCCGCTCGACGCTGTCGTAAACAGCGCTTCGGTCTTCCACTATAATGAAGCGTCAAACTTCACGATTGAAGACTGGAACCGCGATCAAACGGTGAACCTTTTATCGCCGGTGCTGATCGCGCGCGCACTCGCCGCGCAATTGCCGGAAGGGCGCGAGGGCGCCGTAGTCAATATCCTCGACCAAAAGCTCTGGAATCTGAACGCCGATTTTTTCAGCTATACGCTGTCAAAGATCGGCCTTGAAGGCGCGACGCGAATGCTCGCCAGGGCGCTCGCCCCCAAGGTGCGCGTCAATGGCCTTGCGCCGGGGCTCATTTTGCCGAGCGGCGGGCAGAGCGAGGAAGAGTTCAAGGCTGTCGCTTCGAAATACAATCTCCTCAAACGGCCGATTGCGCTTGGCGATATCGCGGCGGGGGTCGCTTTTCTCCTTGAAACGGGCTCGATCGCCGGGCACACGCTTCTCGTCGATAACGGGCAGCACATGGTGGCGTCCGATCACGACATCATGTTCAGAACCCGGGGGACGAAACGCCCGGATACCGGCAGGGAAGGGTGAGGGATGAACCGCCCGCTCTTGGATGACGCCTATTATTATATCGTGCTCGACCGTTACAAACTCGACGTGTCGATTGGCATTCATGATTTCGAGCGCTTGAAGCCGCAGCCGGTGACGGTTTCGATTTCGGTCGCCTTCGCGCGCCGCCCGCATTACGAGGATCGCGTCAAGGAGGTCATCGATTATGATTTCCTCAGAACCGAGATCGCAGCGCTCGTTCACGACCGTCATATCAATCTCCAGGAGACGCTTTGCGAAGCGATCCTGAAAATTTGCAAGGATGGCGGCGCCAAGGGCGCAATCGTTCGGTCGGAAAAGACAAATGTATATCCCGATACGCAATCGGTCGGCTGCGAGATGAGCTGGTTCGACGATGGCGTCTTGATGAAAAACTGAGAAATCCTGTGTACGAACAAAGTTATGAGTTCACTTTCGAGGCGGCGCACGACCTTGCCGAAAACGTCAAGGGCGAGGACGACCATCCCTATTCGCGCATTCACGGTCATTCATTTGTCGTGACGCTGACGCTGCGCACTGAAAAGCTTTGCGAGGAAGGCTGGATTATCGACTTCGCAAAACTGCGTGAAATTTGCGACGGATTGCGTGACAGGCTCGACCACCGTTTGTTGAATTCAATCCCGGGCCTTGAACGTCCGACGCTTGAAAACACCGCGGCTTGGATTTTCAACGCCGCATCGAAAGAGGCGGCGGCGCTTTACAAGGTCGAGATCGCCCGTCCGACGCTCAATGAGCGCGTCGCTTATTACGCAAAAAACTGATAAGGCTTTTCCGCTTTATTCGGCAGGCGCGAGGTCGTATTCGCTCTCTGGCGCAGGCTGCAATCCGTCGATCGTCATGACGAGGCGGATGACGCCGGCGAGCCCCAGGAAGACGAGGAATGCGCCGCCGCCGAGCCCTGCGGCGAACAGGAACGGATCGCCGCCAGGTTCGAGAACCGCCCTTGAGGAGTCCGCTGGCGAGATGTGGACCGAGACGCGCTCGCCCGGCTGATAGACCTTGCCGCCCGGCGTTATCGCCGCCGTACTGAAGCGGACGCGATTGCCGACATGCGAGCGCTCGCCGTCGAACCAGCTATAACGGACGCCATCGCCGTCAGAATCTGTGAGAATGACCCCGTCGACCTTCGCCCAGGAGAGGCTTGCGCGGGCTTCTGCGTAATCCGATACCGAGGCGTAAGCGACGATGACGCCGGCTAACGCAATGATGCCGAACAACACAAACGCACCGACAACGCCTTTAAATTCCTGGTCTTGCTGCATCGTTTGACCGCCCCGAACCCCCGCGATACGCGACGAGGGTATCGGATCGAACCATAACGAGATGTTAATGTCGACTGAAGAATTGGCCGAAAATAGCGGGAAGGAGCGGTCCGGCGCGGCCTTGATCGCCGACGAAGTCGCCCGTCTGCCGGCCAAACCGGGCGTCTACCGGATGATGAATGCTCGCGGCGACGTCCTTTATGTCGGCAAGGCGAAGAATTTGAAGGCGCGGGTTTCCTCCTATGCGAAATCCGGCGGTCATTCGAACCGGATCATGCGAATGATCGCCGAGACTCGGTCGATGGAGTTCGTCGTTACCGGGACGGAGACCGAAGCGCTGCTGCTCGAAGCGAACCTCATCAAGCAGCTGAAGCCGCGCTACAACGTCATCCTGCGGGACGATAAATCCTTTCCTTTCATTCTCATCGCGGAAGACCATCCGTCGCCGCAAATCCTCAAACATCGCGGCGCGCAAAAACGCAAGGGCGCCTATTACGGACCATTCGCTTCCGCCGGCGCCGTCAACCGCACGCTCAATACGCTGCAAAAGGCATTTCTTCTGCGTTCCTGTACGGACAGCGTTTATGACTCGCGAACGCGGCCATGCCTGCTTCACCAGATCAAACGATGCTCGGCGCCATGCGTCGATCTCATCAGCGAGGCGGAATACGGCGCGCTGGTCGCCGAAGCAAAGAGCTTTCTCGATGGCGAGTCGCAAGCCGTGCAGCGTGGGCTGTCAAAGGAAATGGAAGAAGCCGCGGCCGCACTCGATTTTGAAAGCGCTGCGCGTCTTCGCGACCGCATTCGCGCGCTCACCTATGTGCAGGGCTCGCAGGACGTAAACGCCGAAGGCGTCAGCGAGGCTGACATTTTCGCAATCCACGGAGAAGGCGGGCAAAGCTGCGTGCAGGTTTTCTTTTTCCGCGCCGGTCAGAATTGGGGCAATCACGCCTATTTTCCAAAACACGATCGCGAGGATTCCGCCGAGGCGATCCTCTCCGCTTTCATAGCGCAGTTTTACGATGCGCGCGAACCGGCGCGGCTCATCCTTTCCAATGTCGAACCGGATCAATCAGACCTTCTTGCTGAAGCGCTGACATTGCGCGCCAGCCGCAAGGTGACGCTCAATATCCCGCAGCGCGGCGAAAAACGCTCGATCGTCGATGCGGCGGCGATGAATGCGCGCGAAGCGTTGATGCGGCGGGCGGCGGAAAGCGCCAGCCAGCGTAAATCGCTTGAGCGGCTTGCGGAGGTTTTGTCGCTCGATGCGCCGCCGCGCCGGATCGAGGTCTATGACAACTCGCATATTTCCGGCGCCAACGCCGTTGGCGCGATGATCGTTTCCGGCCCTGAAGGCTTTGAGAAAAAACACTATCGCAAATATAACATCAAATCGGCGGATCTGACGCCGGGCGATGATTACGCCATGATGCGCGAGGTTTTGACGCGGCGCTTCTCGCGCATGATGAAAGAGGACGACGCCGAGCTTCGTCCCGACCTCGTCATCATCGATGGCGGCAAGGGGCAGTTGTCAGCAGCGCTTGGCGTATTCTCAGAGCTTGGTCTTGATCCGGAAGCCGAAGGGATTGCGGTTATCGGCGTCGCCAAGCCGCGCCGCGAAAATGAGGCCGGCGAAAAGCGCGTCGACCGGACGATGGGCGCGGTTGGCGAGCAGGTTGTGAGGCCGGGGCGCGATCCCTTTTTGCTGGCGCCGCGCGACCCGGCGCTTTTCTTCATTCAGCGATTGCGCGACGAGGCGCATCGTTTCGCTATTGGGGCGCATCGCGCCAAGCGCAAGAAAGCCTTGGGCGCCAATCCCCTCGATGAAATTTCAGGGGTCGGCGCCGCCCGAAAGCGCGCGCTGCTAAATCATTTCGGATCGGCGAAGGAGATCGCCCGCGCCAAGGCGGAGGATCTCTGCGCCGTCGAAGGCGTTTCCGCAGCGCTCGCGCAGCGGATTTACGACTTCTTCCATGGCGGCTGAGCCGTGCGCGTTATGCTGCGGCGGCGTCTGGTCCCTGCGGTCCGCGTGAACGGCGGCGCGGGCGGCGTTTCGGGCGCGGCGTGTTCTCATTGACGCCATGCGCCTTATTCCCGCGATGCTTGCCGCCGCTTTTTCCGCGGTGCGGTTTTTTGGGCTCGCCGGGCTGGTTCGCGGCTGGCGCCTGAAAGCCTTCCGGCAGCGGCGCCACTGTCACGCGCTGGCGCGTCAGACGCTCGATGTCGCGAAGATAGGCGCGCTCTTCACCGGCGACGAAAGAGATTGCAACGCCCGCTGCGCCGGCGCGCGCGGTGCGGCCGATGCGGTGGACATATTGTTCCGGCACGTTCGGCAATTCGTAGTTGATGACATGGCTGACGCCGTCAATGTCGATGCCGCGCGCGGCGATATCCGTCGCGATGAGGATCGGCGTGCGGCCCGTACGGAATGCATTGAGCGCGCGCTCGCGCTGCGGCTGGCTCTTATTGCCATGGATAGCGACGGCGCGAATGCCGTCCTGCTCGAGCTTGCGGACAAGCTTGTCGGCGCCGTGCTTGGTGCGTGCAAAAACGAGCGCGCGGTTGACCGATGGTTCTTTCAGTTTCTGCGCGAGCAGCGCCTGCTTGTCGCCGGCGCGCACAAAGGTAACATATTGCTCGACCCGTTCAGCGGTTGAGGCGACGGGCGTTACAGAAACCTTGAACGGATTATTCTGATGCTGTTCGGCGAGGGCGGCGATCGCTTTCGGCATCGTCGCCGAGAACAGCATCGTCTGACGCGATTTCGGCAGCAGCGGCATGATCGTCCGGAGTGCATGCGCGAAGCCGAGATCGAACATCTGGTCGGCCTCGTCGAGAACGCAGATTTCAACTGCGTTCAAAATGACGGCCTTGCGCTCAATCAAATCGATGAGGCGGCCAGGCGTTGCGACGAGCACGTCAACGCCCTTGTGCAGCGCGCGCGCCTGCCGGTTCAGCGGCACGCCGCCGAGGACGGTCTCGACGGATATGCGAGCGAAACGTCCATAAGTCGAAAAGGACTGCGCAATCTGCAAGGCGAGTTCGCGGGTTGGCGACAGCACCAGGACGCGCGGCGCCTTGCCTTTCAGCAGCGCTTTGTTGCGCGTCAGCCGGTCGAGAATCGGCAGCGCGAAGGCGGCGGTCTTGCCGGTGCCCGTCTGGGCGATTCCGAGAATGTCGCGGCCTTCGAGCGCCGCCGGGATGGCGCGCGCCTGAATCGGGGTTGGCGCTTGATAGCCTTCGGCGGCGACAGCTTTGGCGATCGGCGCGGCGAGGTTCAGGGACGAAAAATCAGTCATCGAATACTTTCAAATTGGGGCATACGCGGCCGCGCGCGTTGGCGCGCCCGTTACGGGTCCCGGGGCAAGCAGCCCCGCGTGAGGGAGGCCGAAAATTTAAGGGGTCTGAAGAAGAGAGCACATTGTCGGGATTTCTCCCCGCAGCGCTTCACGCCGCTCTCATCATGCGCTCGTCAGAACGCAGACATTGGCGGCGATATGGCCGCGCCCTGGTTAATTGTCAATGAATTCTTTGTCCTTAACGCAGCCTTTCCGGAAAGGCTTCAAGCTGATCGATGGGCGCAACGCCAATTCAATGAACGAACCGTAACTTCAATCCGCCGGATTTTAGACGGGCGGAGAGAGACAGCCGATGAGGCTGAGCCAGGACGGGGCGGGCGCGATGATCGAGGGGACTGCTGGGCTCTTTGACGAGGCGATTATCGCGCCCCCGTCTGACAGGCGGCTGACGCACCGCCTTTTATCCGTATGGGCGCAAACAGCGCGCGGTTCGTTTCCGACATGGACTGAAATGCGCAGCGTCGATCTCGGCGAAGACTGGAACTGGGTTTTTGTCGTCGATCTGAAACAATCAGTCGGATTTCCCTATTTCACCTATCTCGGGTCGCGTCTCGCGCGGCTCTCGACGGTTTATCTTTCCGGCGCGACCGAATGGACTTTGTCGCTGCTCGACAAGGCGACTGCGAATATCGACGCCGCTGTCGCCGCCGAGGGCCCGCATCAAGCGTCGGACGAGCTAACGCTTTGCGACGGACGCAAGATCCTTTTCCGGTGTATGACGGCGCCGCTGGCGGAAGACGGCGAAAAGATCAGCCATGTTGTTGGCTGCGCCTCGGGGCGTTTTGCGGAAAGCGCCACCCCGCCGGGCTTGCGCGCGGTCTGAGGACCTTCCGCAGTCGTTCCAATTGAAACTCGAATTCGTATAGGCTCTGCGCGCCGTCACTTCGCCGGAGAGCCGTCTTGCCTCTCGACATCGATTTCGTCCGTTCGCATTTCCCGCCCTTTACAAATCCGGCCCTCAAAGATCAGGCGTTTTTTGAAAGCGCCGGCGGATCTTACGCCTGCAATCACGTGATCGACCGGCTGACGCGCTTTTATCGCGAGCGGAAGGTTCAACCCTATTGGCCGTTTGACGCGTCGCGTCTTGGCGGGGAGGAGATGGACGAGGCGCGGCGGCGCCTGTCCGCAATGCTCGGCGTTGACGAAGACGAGTTGAGCTTCGGGCCGTCGACGACCCAGAACACTTATGTTCTGGCGCAGGCCTTTGCGGAAACTTTGGCGCCGGGCGATGCGATCATCGTCACCAATCAGGACCATGAAGCCAATTCCGGTCCCTGGCGGCGGCTCGAAAAGCGCGGATTTGAAATTCGCGAATGGAGCGTTGAACCGGACACCGGTCATTTACCGCTTGAAGGCCTTGACGCATTACTCGACGACAAGGTGAAACTCGTCGCCTTTCCGCATTGCTCGAATGTCGTCGGCGAGATCAATCCAGTGAAGGAAATCGCCGACCGGGTTCATGCAGCCGGCGCGGTATTTTGCGTCGATGGCGTATCCTACGCGCCGCATGGTTTTCCAGACGTCAAATCGCTCGGCGCGGATATCTATCTCTTTTCCGCCTACAAGACGTATGGCCCGCATCAGGGGATCATGGTCGTGCGCCGCGCGCTCGGCGAACGCCTCGCCAATCAGGGCCATTATTTCAATGCGGACTCGCTGACGAAAAAATTCACGCCGGCCGGGCCCGACCATGCGCAGATCGCCGCTTGCGCCGGCATGGCCGATTATGTCGATGCGCTTTACGCGCATCATTTGGGCGATGATGGCGCGCCGCCGTTAAAACGCGCCGGCGCCGTTCACGATCTGATGCGCGGGCATGAGAAGAAATTGCTGCAACCGGTGCTCGACTATCTCGCGGCGAAAAATACCGTGCGGCTGCTCGGGCCAGCGTCCGCTGAAAAGCGCGCGCCGACAATTGCGCTCGCCTTGCAGGAAAATGGCGAACAGGTTGCAAAACGCCTTGCCGCCAAGGGTGTCAATTGCGGCGGCGGCGCCTTCTACGCTGACCGTTTATTAAACGCTTTGGATGTCGATCAGGCGCTTGGCGGATTGCGGATCAGTTTCGTCCACTACACATCCAAAGCCGAGGTGGAGAAGCTCCTGCGCGCACTCGACGAGCATTTGTAAATTTCTGCGATGTTTTTCGCGTAATCGTGACAAGGCGTGCGGTGCGGCCGTCGGCAGGCGAATGTATAGAGGCCGAGCAAATCACTTCAGCATGCGTCAGTATCTTTGAGAGAGGGATATAGGCGGGATAATGACAGAAAAAGCGGGCGACCTACTCCAAGGCAGGTGCCTTTGCAGCGCCGTAGAATTCGAGGCCAAGCGGGACAAAAAGGGGCTCGACGCCTGTCATTGCGGGCAGTGCCGCCGCTGGAGCGGCCATTACTGGGCGTCGGTCAATGTGAATTACGCCGATCTGAAAATTACCAAGGGCGAGAAAAGCCTCAAATGGTTTCGCTCATCCGATCTTGTGCGCCGCGGGTTTTGCAGCGAATGCGGCTCGGCGCTGTTCTGGCAGGCCGACAAGCATGATGACTATGCGCACCGGGTCGCCATTGGCGCGGGCTGTCTTGACGCGCCGACAGGGCTGAAGCTCAGCGAGCATATCTTCGTGCGCGATAAGGGCGATTATTATGAGATCGCAGACGATCTTCCGCAAAAAGAAACCTATTAGGGCCGGGAATGGTTGAACCTGCGCTCATTACCGACATGCATGAAGCAATCGCCCCGCATATGCCGGGCGTTTACGCCGGTCTCTTTCTCGCGCCTTTCGTGCAGGAGGATGCGGCGGTGATTGCGTCGGCGTCGCTGTCACTGGCGGCGATGGGCGACGGGCCGCTTCTTTTCACAGTGACGACGCTTGGCCTCATCGCCAGCGACCTCTGGAAATACTGGCTCGGCCGCGCCGCGCGCACGCAAGGCTGGGCGCATAAATTCGCCGAAAAGCCATCCGTCGCCAAGGCGGAGGCGCTGGTCGTCAAGCGGCTCGGCGCAACCCTCATGACTTCGCGCTTTCTGCCAGGCACGCGCATCCCGCTCTATATCGCGTCCGGTTATTTCAAGGCCCCCTGGCCGCGCTTTGCGTTCTGGGTGTCAATGTCGGCGATCGCTTATGTCGCGCTCATATTCACCCTCTTTCACGCGATCGGCGCGGTTGCCGGGGAGCAGGCCAAACTCTGGCTGCCGGCTGTGGCAGTCGGTCTACTGGCGCTTGTGCTCCTCACGGTCTATGTCCGGCAAAGAGGCCCCGCCCGGGCGGGTTAGGCGGCGGACGAAGGAAGAGGGGCGGCGTGTTCCATTTTTTACCGGATGATATCGCGCATCTGACCGGTATCGCGCTTTATCTGACGATTTTTACGTTGCCGTTCATTCAGGAAGACGCCGCGGTTATCGGCGCGGCCGCCGCTTCACTGACCGGGATTGCGCCGAGCCACTTTCTGTTCGCAACAATCCTTGCAGGACTTGTCGCGAGCGACGCCTGGAAATACTGGATAGGCCGTGCTGCAAGGCGTTATGAATGGGCGCACAAAGTGGCGGAAAAGCCGGGCGTCTCCGTCGCGGGCGATCTCATCAAACGAGAATTCGTGCAGACGATGCTCACAGCGCGGTTTGTTCCCGGCACTCGCATTCCAACCTATGTCGCCTGCGGTTTTTTCAGATCGCATTACGGCAAATTTGTCGCGACGCTTGTTTTTACCGCTTCTCTTTATGTATCGCTGATGTTCGTTCTCTTTCATGCTGGCGGCGAAGTCGCTGGCGAAAAAGCGAAATTCTGGATGCCGGTGATCGCTGTCATTGCGCTGGCGTGTTATCTGGCTTTTCGATGGATGACGCATCGTCGCGGACAGCACGGCCCGATGACGCCGCTGACCGAGGAGCGCGATCACCCGATGCCTGGCATGCCGGGTTTTGAAGGAACGCCGCTTGAAGGTCATGAAGAGCAAAAAGCGGCTGAGTAACGATTGTCGTCTGCAGCCTTTCAAGCGGCGATATTGATTCCTAGATAAGACGCGATGAGGGGGCCTTTGAAAGGACCCGGAGACATGGCTGACGAAATCATTTTTGAGCGTAAAGGCGACTGGGGCGTGGCGACGCTCAACAGGCCTGACGCTCTGAACGCCTTGACCCCTGCCATGATCAGCGCGTTTTTCGCACGGCTTACGGATTGGGAGCGGCATCCGTCGGTTCGTGCCATTCTGGTGAAAGGGGCGGGCGAACGCGCTTTTTGCGCGGGCGCTGACATTCGAAAACTTCATGACGAAGGAAAAAAGAATCCAGAGCAAACTAGCGAATTCTTCCGTCATGAATATCGGCTGAACGCCGCCATTCATCATTTCACCAAACCCTATATCGCGATCATCGACGGCGTCACCATGGGCGGCGGCGTCGGTCTATCGGTGCATGGTGATTTTCGCGTCGCCGGGGATAAGACGCTTTTTGCGATGCCTGAAACGGCGATCGGTCTCTTTCCCGACGTCGGCGGCGGTTATTTCCTGCCGCGCCTGCATGACGGGCTCGGGCTTTATTACGGCCTCACCGGCGGGCGCGCCAAAGCGGCCGACTGCATGGCGGCGGGAATTGCGACTCATTACGCGCCGAGCGCTCAGATGGACGACCTTGTCGACGCTTTGCTTGAAACGCCGCTCGCAAGTCACGCCCATGCCGATGTAGAAAAAGTGCTCGACGAATTTTCAGGCGACCCAGGCGAAGCGCATGTGAACCAGATACGCCCGGCGCTGAAGCGCATCTTTACGGGACACAACACGTTCGACGATTTCTGGCGGGCGCTCAACGACAACAGCCATGACGTTGCAGGCGACATGAAGCGAATTTTGGCGCGCATGTCTCCGACATCGATGCGCCTCACCTTCGAACAATTAAAGCGCGGCGACGGACTCGATTTTGACGCCGTCATGAAGATGGAATTCCGCATCGCGCGGCGCGTCATGGAAGGCCATGATTTTTACGAAGGCGTCCGCGCGCAGATTATCGACAAGGACAAGGCGCCGATGTGGTCGCCAGCGAGCGTTGAAGGCGTCGGCGCCGCTGAAATCGAAAAATATTTCGCGCCGCTCGGGCCGGATGAAGAGCTTTCGCTTCCCTGAAATTCAGTTAGCTATTGATGCTGATCGAGCGCTCGGTAGAGCGCCGCTTCGAACTCCGCCGCGCTCTCGCGCCAACTGCGCGCCTGCGCCGCGGCGAGCGCCTTGTCAGACATTTTTTTCCAGTCGGCTGCTGGGGCGGAAAGAATGCGCGCGGCCTCTTCGGCGATATCGTGCGGGTCGCTGCTGTCGATGAGCGCGCCGTTTTCTGATGTGACAAGATCGGGCGCGGCGCCGGCGGGACGGGCGAGAACCGGCGTGCCGGCGGCGAAGGCTTCAAGAATTGGCAAGCCAAATCCTTCCTCGTCGCTGGTGAAAAGCCAGAGATCGCATGCGCCGTAAATCTCGCGGATTTCCTCCGGAGACGGGGCGACTGCAATATTCATCCATGAAGGCGCGTCATACCCCTCGCCCGGAGCATGCGCTGAAAATGCGCGCACCGACAGATCCGGAATTTGCAACTTCAACTTTTCAAGCACGGCGACAGCGATGTCGGTGCGTTTGACGGCGTTGTTTGAGGCAAGAAAGCCGACGACGGGCGAGGAATTCTTATTGCGCGGCGTAAGCGGTGCAAAATCATGGGCGTCGATGGCATTCAGAACAATATCGGCGTCACCGCGGCGATATTTGTCGAGGAGGACGCCAGATAGCCAGTTCGATACAGTGATGAGATAGGCGTCCGACCGGTATGTCTTTTCCGCGCGCGCCGTATCGACATGGTCGAGCGCCGCCTCGTGACCTTGCACGAAATAGACATGCTTTCCTTTCGATCGCGGCAGCAACGCCATCCATTCAGCCGTGATCCAGAAGGTCGCAACGACGATGTCGGCATCAGGGAGGTCTTCGCCGCGAACATCCATTCGATCGGCGACAAGGTTCAACTCAAGACCTTCATGGTCGAAATGCGACTTCAACGGCGGCTTTGATTTCAACAGCCTCTTGAGTTTCTCGCGCATGCCGAGTTTGCGCGGCGTCAATCCGGTGATGGTTACCTCATGCCCCTTCTCTTTCAGCAGGCGCGCATAACGGGCGATAACGCGCGCGCCGCCCGAGGGCGAGGGACGGTGAATAAGAATATTGATTTTGAGCGGGCGGTTGCTCGCTGACATTGAAGGGCGCTTTCAGGCGAGGCGGCGAATTGGTGTTTACGGCGCCGAAGCCTGTGACGATGCGCGCGCCGGGTCAATGCCGACGATTATTCCTCAAAACTGAGACCGACTTCAACGCCGTCCTGCCAGACGACATGGGCTTGTTTCTTCAAGCCAGCCTGATCGATGCGCAGGGTGATGCGCGGCGACAGGCCATATTCGCCCTCGAGCGCGACGCGGGCGCCGGTTTCGCTCAGATCCTTGACGACGCAGGGATAACTCGAGCTTGAGTCGCAGACGATCACGCCGATACGGAATGTCGACTGGCGATCTTTTCCGCGCGGCTTTTTGGGTTTTGAATTAAACCCGCCCGTGCTGGACCGACCGGAAGTCTTTGATAAAGACGACAGGCGCGCATCCAGGCGAGTGGAATTCGATTTCGCCATTCTGGTTTGCTGTCCCAAGATACCGAAATTCAGCATAAGCATTGTCGCGAATTGGTTCTTAATTGGTGAAAATTGACGGTCGCCGTTTGTCTATCGCCGATTGTTAATGTTAAGATTTACGAAATTTGAGCCCCGCCTCGCGCCCCTTTTGCCAGACGATCTCGGCGTCCTTCCTGAACCCTGCATGGTCCATACGCAGCGTTATGTACCGTTCATTGACGCTGCCGCCTTCGAACATGATCCTTGCGCCGGATTTGCTGAGATCGCGAACCACGCAAGGGACGTCTTCCTTGTCTTTTACTGTAACGACGCCTGCGCGAAACGTCGCTTTGCGTTCTTCAACGCGGCGGTCGATAAGTTGCTGGATCGCTTCCTTGCCGAGTTCTATCGCCGCAGCGCCCATCCCGCCGGCAACAGATCTCTGGCGCCTCGGTTTGACGCCCTGTGGCGGCGCCTGAAATGAAAATCTTTGAAAAAGCACTGAGGTTTCTCTCCCGTGAATTCTATCTGTTGCGACCGACAGCAAAATTGGCGCGCTGGTCGATGCGAAATGAAAGCCCTGCCGAACTGTCGCGCTGCCATGCGACGCGGGCGCGCCGAGAGGCGCCGCCGAGCGGCTCTTTGAGGACGACGAAAGCGGGCAGGACGGCGATCGCTTTTAAGCGAATACGCGCACCGTTGGCGCTCATATCCGTAATCACACAGGGGAGGTCTTCGCCATCGGCGATCTGGATGAGCGCAATGCGATGTTGTTTTTTACGCGTCTCGCGCCTTTGGCAGGCGCCTTCGTTGATCCATTCTTCAAGCGGCTGCGTTTCTGCGGATTGCGCAAGCGCGGCGAGGCGATGGACTGTGTTAAGCGGCCGTTCAGGCATTGAAGCATCCCCCGTAAGTTGGCAAAAACGAACTAACACAACTAATAGTAGTATTTCGTAAAAATAGACTATCCTTGAATGTGAATAGGCGTCGCATTTTATTCACCACTCAGTAAGCAAGGCCCGATGAACCAGTTCAGCGAAACGAACGCCGCTCCGAAACGCTTCGGCGCCGTGATCGCCCGCATGGCGGGCGTCCTTTGGCGGCCGCAATTAAAGCGCTGGCGTTTGCGAATGGTGCTGGCGCTGTTGCTGACGATTGCCGCCAAAATATTCGCTGTCGCCTCGCCGGTGCTGATGGGCGACGGCATTAACAAGGTGACGGAAGGCGGAAATGGCGCACCGTCTTTCGCGCTGCTCTTCCTCGCCTTTGCAGCAGCGCGTTTTCTTTCAAACGGACTGCCGCAATTGCGCGATTCCTTTTTCGTTCGCGTCACGCAAGATGCAAATCGCGTCATCGCTGTTGAAGCTTTCGCGCATGCGCAATCGCAATCGCTGCAATTTCATCTGACGCGGCGCGCTGGCGCCATCAATCGCATCATTGAACGCGGCGCCGGCGCGATGGAGTTTTTGCTTCGTTTCCTTGCTTTCAACATCGGGCCGACATTGATCGAGCTGGCGCTGGCCGCCAGCGTCATCGCCGCGATCTATTCATGGCAATTGGCGCTTGCAGCAGTCGCCACAATCGCAATCTATGCCGTCTTCACGATCGTCATCACCGAGTGGCGTAACGTCCAGCGCCGGGCGATGAATGAGGCGGACACCGAATTGCGGGCCATTTCGGTCGATACGCTGACAAATTTTGAAACCGTCAAGGCGTTCGCCGCCGAAGAACGCGAGGCGGGCCGCTTCGACGCCGCGATGAGCGCTTATAATGACCGCTATGTCCGTCAGATGCAGTCGCTAGCCGTGCTGAACGGCGTTCAGGAACTTGTCATGACCGGCGGTTTGCTGGCGGCGGCGTTGATCGCGGGTTACGCCGTTTCCGGCGGAACGCTTAAAGCCGGCGACATCACAGCCGTCATTTTGATGCTGACCAATATCTATCGCCCGTTAAACATCCTCGGTTTCGCCTGGCGCGAGATCAAACAGGGCGCAATCGACATCGAAAAGCTTTTCGATCTGATGGACCTGAAACCGGATATCGCGGACCGGCCGGGGGCGAGTGACCTCGCGCCGCAATCGGGTTCAATCCGCTTTGACGACGTTTCCTTCGTGCATGAGGGCCGTGATGCAGGCCTCGATGGCGTTGATTTTAAAATTGAAGGCGGCGCCTTTGTCGGCATTGTCGGTCCGTCGGGCGCCGGCAAATCGACCATTCTGAAATTACTGTTTCGCTTTTACGAGCCGGCAAGCGGACGCATCACAATCGACGGCGTCGATATTCGCGATGTGACGCAAAAATCGCTTCGCGCGGCGCTCGGTCTTGTGCCGCAGGAAGTCGTTCTCTTCAATGACACGCTGCGTTTCAATCTTGCTTATGCGCGGCCCGAAGCGCGCGAAGATGAAATTATGGCGGCGGCGCGCCGCGCGCAACTCGGCCCATTTATTGAAAGCTTGCCGCAGGGCCTCGAAACGCGCGTCGGCGAGCGCGGACTGAAACTTTCAGGCGGCGAAAAACAGCGCGTCGGCGTTGCGCGCGCCATCCTGCTCGATCCGAAAATCCTGATCCTCGATGAGGCGACGTCCTCGCTCGATTCCGAAACGGAAAAGGAAGTGCAGGGCGCGCTTAACGAGGCCGCGAAGGGTCGAACGACAATCGCCGTCGCGCACCGGCTTTCAACGCTTGCCCGCGCCGACAAGATTATCGTGCTCGACATGGGCCGCGTCGTTGAAGAAGGCCGGCACGAAGCGCTTATAGCGCGCGGCGGGCTTTATGCGGCGCTCTGGCGGCGGCAGGCGGAGTTTCCCGAGCTCGTCGACGCGGAATTCTCAGCCGCGCCTGAAGAAGAGGCGTTCGCTGGCGACACGGCTTGACGCGTCAGCATGGCTTGCCCATTTTCCTGCCCGTCAGACGGTCGGACGGCCGCGGCGCGAAAGCGTCGAGGAAAGTCCGGGCTCCACGGAGACAGGGCGCCGGATAACGTCCGGCCAGGGCGACCTGAGGGAAAGCGCCACAGAGAACGAACCGCCTCGTTCGCGAGGTAAGGGTGAAAAGGTGCGGTAAGAGCGCACCGCTGGCCGCGCAAGCGGACAGGCATGGCAAGCCCCGCCTGGAGCAAGACCGAATAGGGACCGCGCGCCGTTTCGGCGGCAGGAACGTCTCCGTTCCGTGCGGTCCGGGTTGGTTGCTGGAGGCGCCGCGCAAGCAGCGTCCAAGAGGAATGGCCGTCCCTTCGCAAGAAGGACAGAACCCGGCTTACAGGCCGTCTGACGAATTGATATGGGGCCCCGTGAGCGCAAGCTTGCGGGGCCTTTCCAATTTCTGGTCCTTAGTTTGAAGCCGTCTCAGCAGATTTAGCTTCGGGAAAAACAATCGAAACGCAAAGTCCCGGATTGTTGTCGGTGCGCACAAGCTCGGCGTCATGAAGACGCGCGACCGTGGCGACGAGGCTGAGGCCCAATCCGGCGCCGGGCAGCGGGCGTTCCGCGCCGAGACGCGCAAACCGCTTCACGGCGTTTGGCCAGTCCGCATCGCTGACGCCGACGCCGCGGTCGCAAATGGTAATCTGCGGCTTGCCGTTTTTAATCGAGGAATTTGCAATGATCTTGGAGCCTGCCGGCGAATATTTCACGGCGTTGTCGAGAAGGTTGGCGACGGCGCGGGCGAGAAACTGCGCATGGCCGCGCACCTTGATTTCGCCGTTGCATTCGGTCGCGATCGTTACGGATTTTTCCTCAGCGAGAGCTGAATAAAAATCCGCCGCGTTGCTGACGATCTCGCAAAGATCGATTTCCTCAAACTGGTCGCGCGAAAGCCCTGCTTCAGCGCGTGAAATATCGATGAGTGAGGCGAAGACGCCCTGCACATAGTCGACCTCGCTGAGCGCGGCTTCAATCGCGGCGGGATCGGGCCCTTGTGAGGCTGCGAGCGTTTCAAGCCGGGCGCGCAAATGCGCCAGCGGCGTTCGAAGGTCATGGGCGAGGCTGTCCGTCACCATACGCAATTCGTTGATAAGCGCTTCGTTTTTCGAGAGCATTGTATTCAATGAAGCGGCGAGCTGGTCGAATTCGTCATTGGCGCCTGTGACTGGCGCGCGGCGCGAAATGTCGCCAGCGGCGATTGCGCCCGCAGCCTCGCCGATTGAATCGACGCGGCGCAAAACGGCGCGCGAGACCGCAAACCCGCCGAGCGTGCCCGACAACAGGAAGAAGACAAGGAGCGCGCTTGAGGCGGCGCCGAGAATTTCACGGAACTGGCGTTGCTCGCGCAGATCGCGGCCCACGAAAAGCTTGCCGCCGCCCGGCAGCATGAAAGCGCGTCCGCCGACAAGAACGCGCGTATTGGTGTCGGTGCGGATGAGGTTGATCTTGCGCCATTTGCCGTCAAGCGGGCCATCGGGCCATTGCAGAAGATTGCCGGCGATCGGCGACCCTGAATTGGTGGAGAAAAGATAGACCGCGTCGGCGTCCGTCTTGGAATTGGTGCGCCGTGCGATGGCGGTTCGAAGCGCAAACTGGCCGCCCTCCCCATAGTCGTCGACAAGGCCGCGCAACTCCGCCTCGACGACGGCGGCGGTCTGGTTTTCCAGAAGCCGCATCGTCCCGAAATAAACGGCGGCAAGCACCAGCGCCGAGGAAACAAGCGTCGCCGCCAGGTGAAAGAAAAAAAGGCGCAGCGTCGCGCTTCGCCCTCTCACTTCGGCGCCTTCAATCTGTAACCGGCGCCGCGCACCGTTTCGATCATATGCGGGTCGCCATCCTGATCGATCTTGCGTCTTAGCCTTGAAATATGAACATCGACGACATTGGTCTGCGGGTCGAACCGGTAGTCCCAGACTTTTTCAAGCAGCATGGTGCGGGTGACGACGCGGCCGGCGTTTTTCATCAGATATTCAAGGATTGAATATTCGCGCGGCAGCAATTCGATGTCGCGGGCGCCGCGTTTCGCCGTGCGCGAGACGAGATTGAGTTCCAACTCGCCGCATTTAATTGCTGTCTGCTCGCCGCCGCCCGGCTGCACGCGCCGCGTAATCGCTTCGAGCCGCAACAGCAATTCGGAAAAGGCAAATGGCTTGGCGAGATAATCGTCAGCGCCGGCCTTGAGGCCTTCGACGCGATGATCGAGCTGGCCGAGCGCCGACAAAAGCAGAACCGGGGTTCTGACGCGTTCAGATCTTAGCGTCTTGAGGATCGCCAGACCGTCAAGTTTCGGCAGCATGCGGTCCAAGATGATCGCATCGAACTCCTCGCTGAGCGCTGCGGACAAGCCATCTGCGCCATTGGCGACATGCAGCACGCCATGGCCGGCCTCGCGGAGGCCCTTTTCCATGAAGCGGGCGTTGGCTTCGTCATCTTCGACGATCAGGATCTGCATGGCTGAATTCTATAAGGCGCCTCGCCCGCCCGGAACAAACGCGAAAGGAATTTGAAACAAACGGGCGGCGTTCCGTTTCCGGAACGCCGCCGACGTCTGCGACCGCAACCCGAGGGGCAAAGGCGCGGTCATTTCGAAGCGATTCCCGGAGTTACGCCGAGGAGAATGGAATCGCGACGAAGGTGGTTTGCCCGTTGCGTTGCACCTGGGCGAGAATTGACGGCCGCTTCAATTGCTTGGCCGCCTTGATCGCAGCCTCGGCTTCTTTAACGGTCGAAACTTTTTTCTGATTGATGGAGACGATGACATCTCCTTCCTGAAGGCCGATCGACGCAGCGTCGCTGTCGGGATCGATGTCCGAGACGACAATTGAGCCGTCATCTTCAGCAAGCGCGAGACCTAGCGCATCAAAAGTCGGGTTGGACGTCACAGAAGGCGCGTCATTCATCGCCTGACGCTTCGTTTCCTTGAGCCGGTCGATTTTCGTCGGCAGCACAATTTCCTTGCCGTCGCGGACAACGGTGAGTTTCGCGGTCGCGCCCGGCTTGGTATTGGCGACGGCGCGCGAAAGCGCCGTATTGTCGTCAACCTGCTTGCCGTCGATCTTGACGATAACGTCGCCTGACTTGATGCCGGCGCGAGAGGCTGGGCTGCCATCCTGCACATCGCCGACAATCGCGCCTTTGGCGTTTTTAAGCCCAAGGCTTGCCGCCATGTCTTTCGAAACGGACTGGATCGAAACGCCGAGCCAGCCCCGTTCAACCGATCCGTGATCGACGATCTGCTCGATGATCGGACGCGCCATGTCTGCGGGGATGGCGAAGCCGATGCCGACATTGCCGCCCGACGGCGAAACAATTGCGGAATTGACGCCAATGACATTGCCGGCGGCGTCGAATAACGGACCGCCGGAATTGCCCTGATTGATAGGCGCATCGATCTGGATGAAATCGTCATAAGGCCCGGCCCCGATTTCGCGGCCGCGCGCTGAAACAATGCCTGACGTCACGGTGCCCGAAAGGCCGAAAGGCGCGCCGACGGCGAAAATGGAATCGCCGACGCGGATGCGATCTGAATCGCCCCATTTCACAAGCGGAAGTTTCTGGTCGGTATCGAGCTTCAAGACGGCGAGGTCGGTGCGATCGTCAACGCCAATAAGTGTCGCCGTGAATTCGCGGCCGTCTTTCAGCTTGATGTTGAATTTGTCGGCGCCGTCGACCACGTGATTGTTAGTGACGACAATGCCTTTTTCATTGATGATGAAGCCTGAGCCGATAGCTGCACGCTCGGGCATGCGCCCTCTGTATTGCGGCGCAGCGCCGGGGCCGTTCTCATCGAAAAAGCGGCGGAAGAAATCGCCGAACGGGCCTTGCATCATCTCATCGGGAATCTGCTGGCCGCCGCGATAGGCGACGGGATTCTTCATTTCGCCAGTCGCCGTGATCTGCACGACGGCGGGGCTTACCTGCTCGACGAGATCGGCGAGATTGGCGGGCCGGCCCCAATTCGCCGCGGCCGGCGCTGTTGTTGCTGAGGGGGCGCTCGCAACAGGCGCAACGGCCGCGGCTTTGGGAGGACTTGCCTCGGCGCTGTTCGAGGCGGTCAAGGCGCCGCAGCCGCACAAAGCGGCGATCGCCGCTGTTGCGAGAAGCTTTTGGGCGAACCGCCGGCGTCCAGACGCTGAATTCATTTGGTGGGTGCTCCCTGCTTGGCGAAGCAGAAGATGGAACAGCCAAATGGAGCGGCCATGAACGCCTGATTAAATCGATTTCATGTTTGTAAACGGGCTTGGAAACGCATCGTGGCGGTCACTCCCGGCCAATATTCTTCAGGGTCACCGGCAAGTTGATCAGCATGAATGCGAGGACGAGGGGAAAGGCGATCAGGAGCCTTGAATTCACCCAGAATTCAGTCGTTTGCGTTTGGCGGATGAGTTCATTCACCGCCGCCATAAAGAGGAAAAAGAAGCCCCAGCGAATGGCGAGGAGCCGCCAAATCCTGTCAGGCAAGGTGAAGGCGTGGCCGAAAAGGACCTTCCAGACATTAACGCCGAAGGCCATTGAGACGAAAACGCCGGCCGCATAGGCGAGATAATCGATTGTCGGCTTCACCTTGATGAAGGTCCCGTCGCGAAAGGCGATAGCGAGGCCCGCAAACAGAACGACCATGGCCGCGGCGACGAAATGCAGGGGTGGCGGTTTGCGACCGCGAAACATCGCCCAGCCGATTGCGGCGATTGTCGCGGCGGCATAGGCGGCGGCGGCAATGAAGATCGCGGCATCGGGGGCATGAGCATGCGCCAGGTGAAAGGCGGCGACAAAAATACCGACCGGTGCGAGATCGGTGAGAACGATGAATGCGCCGCGGATCAGGTTTTTTCGGTCCATACGCGTCATACGGCCGTAAACCCTCTATGGATGGTGAGATTGTGAACGCAATGCCGCGTTTCAGTTTTCCGCAGCGTGGCGTATGGTGCCTTCGGGCCGGGCGATAGATGGAGAATCAATGATGATCCGTATTTTGACAATAACCGGACTGGTAGTTCTTACAGCAACGAGCGCATTTGCGGCTCGCTCGAAACTGAAAGATCCGATGGCCGGATATCAGCCGACAGGCGAGACCGTTTCATGCATCCCGATGCGGTCAACGACGATCAAGGCGATTGACAATACGCACCTGTTGTTCCGGGTTAGCGGCAGTGAGGCTTATCTAAACACTACGGAAAATGTGTGTCCGCGCGCTGATTCGAATTTTACGCGGTTCGATATCCGGCATTTCGGAACCCGGCTTTGCGAAGGCGAGTTCATACGCGTCGTGCAGCTGAAGACCGGCCAATATCACGGAACCTGCACGCTCGGAAAATTCGAAAAGCTGGGTCCGGCGCCGCAACCGTCTGAATCTGCTGACAATTCCGGGGCCGAATAAGGCGGAAAGCTCGGCTCGCCTATTTGGGACATGGCGCCCGCCTTTGCAGGCATAGCGCGATTGCCTTGATTTCGCCCCATTTGGGACGTAACTGTATAACATCACTGGTTTGGCGGCTGCGTATCGCCGCAAGTGCTGGTGTCTCCACCAGCATCAGTGTCGTCCTCAGTGCAGAACACCACTGATTTGGTTGCGTAGAGTTTGTTGAGTAACAGAAACGGACGGCGCCAAGTCCCCCATAGGCGCCGTCCGTTTTATTTTGTCAGATCGACGGATTAGTGACGATCACGGCCTTTGCCGCGGCCATGATGATCGTCGTGATCATCATCGTCGTCATCATAATCATCGTCATCATCATCATCGCCAGGCCGGCAACCCGGCAGCTTGAAGCTGGCGATACGCGTGTTCCAGCCGGCGGCGCTCGAAGCCTGACCGGCGGCGGTGTAGTACTCCTGCGCATACCACAGCGTGCAATCGTCAACCGGATCGGGCGTCAGCGATGAATAATCGCCCCAGCGCGAGTTCGTCGTCGTCTGCACGCCAGTGCCGTCGATGATAGTGCCTTCGCCGAGCGTCATGATGCCTAGCGGGTCTTTCCTCTGGCGGCCGGTGTAACGGATTCCGGGGAATACGGATGTTCCGTCTACGACAGAATAGCCCATCCCGATATTGCCTTTGCGGTCCATCGAGATCGAGCCCATCCAGCGATGAACGCCGTCATTCGGCGCGAAGGTTCCTTGCTGGTAAAGCGAATAGGAGCCTTTCTTGCGGCGGATTTCATACCAGCGCATGCCGGCTTGCGAGGGCGCTGCTTCAACGCCCCGCGACGCTACAATCGCATCATGATCGCCGAAATTGCGATAGGCGGCGCGCCAGATAAGACGCTGGCGGATCGTTTGAACGTCCAGGAACTGCGCAGGATTGGTGATGCCCGGCTGTTCAAGGCAGTCCCGTG
>JAWKVJ010000017.1:0-67849 GCA_041398085.1 Parvularculaceae bacterium | reverse complement strand
CTGCGCGCCATGGCGAGACCGAAAGACGCAGCGCGTATCGACGCGCTTTGCGCGCTCGAATGAACAAAAGGAAAGCCGCCATTGCAGGCGGCTTTCCGGGCTTTCATGTCGGATGACCCTACAGATCAGACGCCGATTTGACCTCGATCGAACCGAGATTGAGCGCGCGAATGCCCGCTTCAATCTTGGCGCGGTCGCCGACAATGATCCATGTCAGCGCGGCGGGGTCGACGACCTCTTTGGCCGCAGCCTTGATGTCGGGAAGCGTCAGCGCCTCGTATTTTTCCTTCAGCGTCGCCGGGTAATTCCACGGCCTTCCGAAGCGGTTTGAATTGACGAGGCTTCCAAGCACGTCGCCTGAGGTTTCAAACGAACCGGGGAGGGAGCGAACATTGTTCGCGACGGTTCGTGAAAGTTCTTTTTCCGTCGCTGGATTTGTCGTCGTGAATTCCTTCATCTCACGAACGATTTCCGCCAATGAGTCGGCTGTCTTGTCAGTTTGCACCGGCGCATAGACGAGATAGGGGCGCTGGCCGCGGGCGTCCTGGAAGAACGTATAGGCGCCGTAAGCCCAGTGCTTGTCTTCGCGCAGGTTCATATTCATGCGCGCCGTGAACTGACCGCCGAAAATATCGTTCATAGCGTTAAGCGCGATATTGTTCGGCGCGCCGGTCGGCGGGGCGACCTCGCCGGCGAGGATCAGCGATTGCGGCGAATCCGGTTTGTCGACGATGATGACGCGGCCGGTTTTCGGGCGCTCGACTTCGGCGATGTTTTTCTTCGGAATTTCGCCGCCGGGCGCGCGCCAGTCGCCGAAGGCGCGTTCGAGCGCCGGCTTGATCTCCGCCATCGTTGCGTCGCCGACAACAAAAATCGTCGCATTGTCAGGCCGGAGCCAGGTTTTGTGGAAATTGACGAGATCGTCGCGCGTCAGCGATTTGATCGAGGCGATGGTGCCAGATCCCGTAAACGGCACGCCATAAGCGTGGCCTTCGCCGTAGAGGAGCGGCGGCAACAGGCGCAGCGCCAGCGGCACCGGGCTCGCCTTTTCCTGTTCGATGCCGGCGATCCAGCGATTGCGCAGCTTCTCCATTTCCGTGCCGTCAAAGGCGGGGTTGCGGATGACGTCGGCCATGATGTCGAGCGACGGCGCGAGATTTGATTTCAGCGCCGACAGCGTAACGCCGGTCGTATCAAGCGACGAGCCGACATTGAGGGTCGCGCCGAGACCGTCCAGCTCTTCGGCGATTTTCAATGCGGTGCGGCGTTTGGTTCCTTCATCAAGCATGGCGCCGGCGAACGACGCAGCGCCAAGTTTTGCGCCTGTTGAATCGGACGCATAACCGGCGTCGAACTGCATCGAGATGTTGACGATCGGAACTGTCGGCCGGTTGGCGAGCACGACCTTGACGCCATTTTTCAGCTTCGCCTCTTCAATCGTCGGGAAGGTGAGATCCGGTGTCGAGGCGACGACAGGCGGGCCCTTCTTCCGATCAACAGTCGAATTCTCGGTCGTGTAATCCGCATAGGGAACAACGGTCAGCTGATAATAACCGGCGTTCATGACGTCGCGCGCAGCCGCAAGAACTTCAGCCGGCGTTGCCGATTTCAGCCAGTCGAGCTGCTTAAGGATGAACCCTGGATCGTCGGCGTAGAGCGCGCCTTCGCCCAGGATCGCCGCCTTGCCGGCCGAACCGCCGACTTGTTCAAGGCCGCGCAGAACGCCCGCCTCGATCGACGCTTTCGAGCGGTCAAGTTCTGCTTTGGTCGGCCCCTTGGCGAGAAAATCGGCAAGCACTTGTTCCATGACGCGCTCGACTTCAGCAGGGTCGGCTTCCTTCTTCGGATCGACGGTAACTGAATAAAAGCTCATCAGTTCCTGATCCTGAAGGTTCGCCGTCGCGCTTGTTGCAAGTTCCAGTTCGTAGACCAACTTTTGATAAAGGCGCGAGGATTTGCCGCCGCCGAGAACATCCGCTGCAAGCGTCAACAAAACGGCGTCTTTTGTCGTGCGCCCTGGCGCAACCCAATTGCGATCGATTTTGACCTGCGGCACGCGGTCATACATGACCTCGCGCTTGTTAACTTCAAGCTTTGGCGCATCCGCTTTCACATGGGTGAGCGGCGGACCTGAGGGAATATCGCCGAAATATTTTGCGCCTTTTTCCTTCGCTGTTTTCAGATCGATGTCGCCGGCGATGACGAGGACGGCGTTCGCCGCGCCATAATAGGTTCGAAACCAGTCCTTGACGGTTGCAAGATCAGCCGCGTCGAGATCCTCCATCGAGCCAATCGTTGAATGCGCGTAAGGGTGACCGGCGGGGAACAGCCCGGCCAGCGTGGAATATTCCATACGCCCATAGGGCTGGTTGTCGCCTTGGCGCTTTTCATTTTGAACAACGCCGCGCTGCTCATCGAGTTTTTCCTGCGTCACTGCGCCGAGGAGGTGACCCATCCGGTCGGACTCCATCCAGAGCGCAAGATCGAGCGCCGGCGTCGGCACCGTTTCAAAATAGTTGGTGCGGTCGAACCAGGTGTTGCCGTTAATGTCAGTGGCGCCGACCTGTTCGAGCGGCTCAAAAAACTCGCCGTCGAAATTTTCCGACCCGTTATACATTAAATGTTCGAAGAGATGCGCAAAACCCGTGCGCCCTTCCGGCTCGTCTTTTGAGCCGACATGATACCAGACCGAAACCGCGACCACGGGCGCCTTGTGGTCCTCATGAACGACAACCTTCAGGCCGTTCGGCAAGGTGAATTCCTCATAGGGAAGCGAAATGTCGGCGGCTGCTGCGGTAACTGGCGCTGCCGCAATAAGTGCGAACGCAGCGGCGATCGTCTTTAACTGGATCATCATGTCCCCGAATTTACTGGAGTGGATACGTTTATGGGCTTCTAACGGATGACGGTAATCAAGGCTAAAGCCCCGTCAAGCGCATGCTTGCGGCCCACCGCAAAAGACGAACGCTTTGTCGCTGATGAGCGCTATTTTGGCGCACGCTTGGCGAGAATTCGCTGTAATGTGCGCCGGTGCATGCCGAGTCGCCGCGCCGTCTCCGAGACATTGTGATCGCAGAGCTCATAGACGCGCTGAATATGCTCCCAGCGCACCCGGTCGGCTGACATCGGATTTTCCGGCGGCTCAGGCCGTGCGCCGCCGCGCGCAAGCAACGCCTTTTCAACGTCATCGGCGTCTGCGGGCTTGGCGAGATAATCAACGGCGCCGGCTTTCACCGCCGCAACCGCGGTCGCGATATTTCCGTAGCCGGTGAGCATCACAACGCGGCAATCATCGCGGAGGTCGTGGATGGCGTTGACGACCTCAAGCCCGTCGCCGTCTTCGAGGCGCAAATCGACAACGGCGAAGGCTGGCGGCGCCTGGCGGGCCATGCCAAGCGCTTCCTTGACGCCGCTGGCGAGCTGCGTCTGGAAACCGCGCTTTTCCATCGCCCTTCCGAGGCGGACGCGGAACGCGTCATCGTCATCGACGATCAGCAAGGAAGCATCGTCAGGAAGGTGCTCGGAATGCGGTCGGTCTTCGATCATGTCGCTATCGTCCGTTGGGCGAGTAGGATGGCCTTGCGGCCGGTATCCCGTATTTGCGCCGTCTGCTCTATTAGCGCAACCTTAAGCAGCTCTATTTCCGGCCTCGATCTGCTCTCGCGGCCATTCTGCGGCGACCCACGCGCCAAGCTGCGATTCATCGTCGGGCCAGGCGCGGTTCTCAAACGAAATATCGGCGCCCGTCCGTTCAAGGAGCGTTTTGGCGATGAAAAAACCAAGGCCAAGCCCGCCCTTTGCCGATGACGCAGCGCGGTTGCGGCCCTTGCCGCCAAGATAGGGCTCGCCAAGCCGGGCGAGGATTTCGGTTGAAAATCCGGGTCCGTCGTCAAGCACTTCGATACGCAGCCGCGTGCGGTTCCAGTCGGCGGCGACAAGCACCTTCGAGCGCGCATAACCAGCGGCGTTTTCGATGATGTTACGAAGGCCGTAAATGATTTCCGGCCGCCGGCGAATGACGGGAATGTTTTCCTCCGCGCCGCCGCGCATTTCGAAGATGACGACGGGTCCGGTTTCGTTTTCAACAAAGGGCGCGGCCGCCTCCTTGATCATAAGATCAAGCGAAATCTTGTCGAACATCGCGTCGCCTTCTTCGCCCCGGTTCGACAAGCGGCCAAGTATTTCACGGCAACGCTGCGCCTGGGTAACGAGAAGCTTTGCATCCTCTTCAAGGAGCCCGGCGCCTTTCAGTTCGTTCGCCATTTCCTTCGCCGTGAGCTGGATTGTTGCGAGCGGCGTTCCAAGCTCATGAGCCGCTGCGGCGGCAAGTCCGCCAAGCGCGGCGAGGCGCTCTTCACGGGCGAGGACAAGCTGCGACGCGGCGTAGGCGCTGCGCATTTTTGCGGCCTCCGCCGAAATTCGATGTGCATAAATTGCGAAAAATGTTGTTGCGAATGAAAAGGCGATCCATGCGCCAAGATTGAGCACGAGCGGAAATTCAATCGAATGACCTTCGCGCCAGGGAAGCGGAAGATGATAACCGGCGATCAGGCTCGCCCCCGCCAAGGCAAGGGCGACAATCAAAATGGTCAATCTCAGCGGCAATACGCTCGCCGCGATCATGACGGGCGCCAGAACCAGCACCGAAAAAGGGTTGATGAGGCCGCCCGTTAAAAACAACAAAGCGAAAAGCTGGATGATGTCGAAACTTATAAAAGCCGCCGCTTCGCGGTCGGAAAGATAACGCTGCGGCGAAAAGCGCAGCATAGCGAATATATTGAGCCAGGCGCTGGCGGCAATCGCAGCGAGGGAAAGGCCTAAAGGCAGGCGATAACCGAGGCCGAAATGGACAATGACGATCGCAGCGGTCTGACCGAGAACGGCAAGCCATCGCAGGGCGGTCAATGTCCTTAGCCGCACGGGTCCGCGCAACGCCTGCACAGCCTCGACGTCATTCAATGTTCTGGGCATCGATCCTCATATTGTCGCGCCGGGCGCAATCGCTCTTGCATCCGCCTTCGCCGCAGCCTTAAGCAAGTTAGCGCTGCAAGCAATAAAAGGCGGTCGGATTATGGTCGGCAAGAAAATAGGATGGGCGCTCGGTTTGGCAATGTTGGGGGGCGCTGTTCTTTCGGCTTGCAGCAAGGAGCCAGTCGCGCCGCCGCAAGGTTCAATCGCCCTCTCGGATGAATTCAAGGTCGATTTCAATCTTGTCGATCAGGACGGGTCGCCGGTTTCGAACGCCGATCTCAAGGGCAAGACCGCGCTTGTCTATTTCGGCTATGCAAGCTGTCCGGACGTTTGTCCGCTTGCGCTTGGCCGGATGAGCGCAGCGCTTAACGATTTGACGGATGCCGAGCGCGCCCATGTCGCGCCGGTTTTCATCACGGTCGATCCGGCGCGCGACACGCCGGCCAAGCTGAAAACATATCTGTCGTTCGATCCGAGGATCATGGGGCTTTCAGGCGAGCAGGCGGCGGTCGAGCACGCCATGGAAGGGTTCAAGGTCTATGCGCGCGCGGAGCCTGTCACGGATCCCAAGGCCGGGTACGAGGTTCAGCATTCGAGCCTCTTTTATCTGGTCGATCCGGACGGGTCTTTACGGTTCGCTCTGCAGGACACGATGGAGCCGGCTGACGTCGCTGAAGCCGTCCGGCAATCGCTGAAGCGCGGAAAAACTCTATAATACATTGAAATCAATATGTATTTTTCGTTTCATTTGTCGCCTGCGACGCAACCGGGCGTAAATGTTGCGAGCGCGTAATATATGTTGCATTGCGCATAAGGCGCGTGGCAGCATCCGCGCTCCGTTGCGCCGGCCGCCGTCGCGTGGGGGGGCTTAGGCTTTTGACGGCGCTGGGTTGTGCAGGAAGTGTCGCGTAAGAGTTGAGAGGGGCCCCATGCTCTACACCGCATATGAACTTGGTTACGCCGCCATGGCGCCGGCGCGTCTTGCGGCGGGGATCGGCGCCAAATTCTGGCGTTCGCCGCTCAATCCGATGGCCGACAGCTGGGCGGCGCGCACGACCGCCGCTGCGCTTGATGTCTTCGAGCATGCGGTCCGCCGTTACCCGAAACCGGACTGGGAGATTTCGGAAATTGAGATTAATGGCGTTGCAACGCCGGTGACGATCAGCGCATCCCTCGAAAAGCCGTTTTGCAATCTTCTCCATTTCAAACGCGACCCGAAGGCGCTTGAACGAGCCGGCGCCGCGCGCGGGCCGTCCGTCCTCATCGCGGCGCCGCTATCAGGCCATTATGCGACGCTGCTACGGGGCACGATTGAGGCGATGCTGCCGAGCCACGACGTCTATGTGACGGACTGGGTCAATGCGCGCGATGTTCCGATCACGGATGGCCGTTTCGATCTCAATGATTATGTCGATTATCTGATTGAGTTTTTGCGTCATATCGGTCCGGGCGCGCATGCGATGGCCGTGTGCCAGCCGGGCCCCGCCTTGCTCGCCGCAGCGGCGATCATGGCGGAAGACGAATGCCCGTATCGACCGGCCTCCATCACCATTATGGGCAGTCCGATTGACGCGCGGCGCTCGCCGACCGTTCCCAATCTTCTTGCGCAAGAGCGGTCTTTCGAGTGGTTTGAACGCAATATGATCTATACGACGCCGGCGCCTTACGCCGGCGTTTTGCGCCGCGTCTATCCAGGCTTCGTCCAGCTCTATTCTTTCCTGTCGATGAATCACGACCGGCATCTGAATGCGCATTACGACTACTTTTCGCATCTTGTAGAGGGCGATGGCGATTCCGCCGACAAGCACCGCAAATTTTATGACGAATATCTTTCCGTCCTTGATTTGACCGAAGAATTTTATCTCCAGACGATCCGCGAAATATTCCAGGAATTTTCACTCGCTGAAGGCAAATTCATGCATCGCGGGCGTCGTGTAAAACCGGAAGCGATCACCGATATCGCGCTGTTGACCGTCGAAGGTGAAAATGACGATATCTCCGGCATTGGCCAGACGCAGGCGGCGCATGATCTTTGCGTCAACCTGCCGGACAGGCTGAAAGCCGATTATATCCAGCCGGGCGTCGGCCATTATGGCGTTTTCAACGGCTCGCGCTGGCGCAATGAAATCCAGCCCATGGTGGCGAAATTCATCGCCGATCACGACGATATTTCAAATCGTGACCTCAAAGCAGCAGCGGAATAAGCTCGCGCGCTTACTATTTCCCGCGGGTTTGGTAATGTCGCCGGGCTAAGGGGCGGCGTCGGATTTGCCGTGTCCCCGATGGAGGGGTTTGTGAAACGGATCTTGCTCACCGCTTTGGCGTTGCTTGCGCCCAATTTTGCGATTGGCCTTGCGCAGGCGCAAACGCCGAGCGATCGCGCAACCGGCGTCTATGTTCGCGGCGGCGCCGGCGTTTCCTGGGCCGAGACAGTCAATCAGAGCCTCACCTATAACCCTTTCTTTGTTTCGATCGCGCCGCTCGATTTTGAGCGCTCGACGGAATTCGGCAACGGCCTCGCCCTGTCGGGCGCGATCGGATTTCAATATGCGCGCACCAGGACCGAGTTGGAATATCGCCGGATGACGCCCGACGTCACTGGGGGCTTCAATCGCAGCACGCTTGGCGACACGCCATTCGCACTGTCGGGCGACGAAAAATTCACCGTGCAGGCGCTGATGTCGAATGTCTATCTCGACCTTCCCAATCAATCGCCGCTAACCCCCTATATTGGCGTGGGCGTTGGCGGCGCGCGCGTTGAATCGCAATCGGGCGCGCGCGATGCGGCCTTCGCCTATCAGGGACGCGCCGGCGTTGAACTGCGCATCAGCCCGAAGCTCTCGCTCGGCGCTGAATATGTCTATTTCCGCACGCTCGATCTCGTTTATGGCCCGGCGGATGAGGAACTCGTCATGGGCGGCCCAATCGGCCCGCGCGCGGACGGCGCGCCGTTCGTGTCCTCATCGGTGATGGGAACAATTCGCATCCTTTTTTGATGCGATAATCAGCATTTTCGTCTCAAAACGCTCGTGCTGATTTGATCTGCAGCGGGGCATTTCCGTTCGCCGCAAAAAGCTTCTATAGAGCGCGCGCAATTCCCGTTCTGAAGGAGATTATTACCCATGGCCCGCACCAAGATTGCGCTTATCGGCTCCGGCATGATTGGCGGCACGCTCGCTCATATCGCCGCGCAGAAGGAGCTTGGCGAAGTTGTCATGTTCGACATTGCGGAGGGCCTCCCGCAGGGAAAGGCGCTCGACATCGCTCAATCCGCGCCGGTTGACGGCTATGGATCGAAGCTGAAGGGCACGCAGGACTACAAGGATATCGAAGGCGCCGATGTCTGCATCATCACTGCGGGCGTTGCGCGCAAGCCCGGCATGAGCCGCGATGACCTTCTCGGCATCAACCTTAAAGTGATGAAATCGGTCGGTGAAGGCATCAGGAAATATGCGCCGAATGCGCTCGTCATCTGCATTACCAACCCGCTCGATGCGATGGTCTGGGCGCTGCAGCGTTTTTCAGGCTTACCGACAAACAAGGTCGTCGGCATGGCCGGCATCCTCGATTCCGCGCGCTTCCGGTTGTTCCTTGCCAAGGAGTTCGATGTTTCGGTTGAAAGCGTTACCGCATTCGTTCTTGGCGGTCATGGCGATTCTATGGTGCCGCTCGTGCGCTATTCTACGGTCGCCGGCATCCCGCTCCCCGACCTTGTGAAACTGGGCTGGTCGACCGCGGAAAAGATCGATGCGATCGTCGATCGCACGCGCAAGGGGGGCGGCGAAATTGTCGGGCTGCTGAAGACGGGCTCAGCCTATTATGCGCCAGCCGCATCAGCGATCCAGATGGCGGAAAGCTATCTGAAAAATAAACGCCAGGTTCTTCCGTGCGCGGCGCATCTGACTGGCCAATATGGCGTTGACGACACCTATGTCGGCGTGCCGGTCGTTCTTGGCGAGAATGGCGTCGAGCGCGTCGTAGAAGTGACGTTCTCGGCTGAAGAAAAAGAGATGTTCGACAAGTCAGTCGGCGCCGTCCACGAATTGATGGAAGCCTGCCGCAAGCTTGATCCGTCGCTCGGATAACGTCGGGTGGGCGCGGCGAAAGTCGCGCCCTTTTTCGCACTAATAGCCTTGGCGCATCCGGTCCGACCAGAAGCCTTGCGTCGATGGCCGGTAAGCAAGCTGCTGGGCCGGCGTTCCAAGGTCAGCCTCATCAAGAATTTTGTGCGTGCGCAGATGGCGCGGCGGCCAGCGGCGGCCATATTCAATGACGACCCGGATATCGCGACAGTCCGGGTCCGCGCCTTTCAAAGAAGGGGGAGGCGTTTTCTTGACGGCCGCGCCGCGCCATACAGTGACGCCTTTTTCCTGGCTGTGCGTCATGGCGCTTGGGTGAACCAACGTCGCCGCCTCGGCGCTTGCGCCGATACCATAAGCGGCGAGGACGGCCAGAATTACTGAACAACGCATGGATGGTACTCCGAATTTACGGCGTTAATCATGCCGCCCTGGCGACCCCGATTTCAACAATTCAATCGTTCAAATTCACCTTTCATTTAGAAATATTCCCCGTGCAGGAGAATGAACGCGCGTACGTGCAACTATTTGGGATCGACAAGTCGGATTGGCGCCATTCGATTAAGCATTCTTGGCGATAAGGAAGCGTCGGCTGGTGTTGGGAAGCGACGCATGAAAATCTCGATCTTCGGGCTCGGCTATGTCGGGGCCGTCTCAGGAGCGTGTCTCGCCGAGCTTGGCCACGATGTGATTGGCGTTGATGTCAGCGCACATAAGATCGACATGATCAATCGCGGCGAAGCGCCGATTGTTGAGCAAAGAATAGCAGAGCTTACATCTAACGCCGTCCGTGCGGGGCGGCTGCGCGCCACAAACGACGGCGCCGTTGCAGTGCTTTCAACCGAAGCCTCGCTCGTCTCTGTCGGAACGCCTACGGGCCGGAGCGGCGCGCCCGATATTTCTCATGTTGAGCAAGTGGTGCGCGAAATCGGCGCCGCGCTTCGCGGCAATGATCACGCGCATACCGTCATTATACGTTCAACCGTGCCGCCCGGCGCCACGATGGGGCGCCTCGCGCCACTCCTTGAAGAGGCCGCTGACGAAAAGCTTGGGAACCGTATCAATATCGCTTTCAATCCGGAATTTCTGCGCGAGGGTAAATCCGTCAAGGATTTCAAAAACCCG
This sequence comes from Parvularculaceae bacterium, assembly GCA_041398085.1. GTDB lineage: Bacteria > Pseudomonadota > Alphaproteobacteria > Caulobacterales > Parvularculaceae > Amphiplicatus. Next base: position 57,674 of record JAWKVJ010000017.1, on the reverse strand, counting down.
CCATTCACGATTATCGGTGCGACCTCGCCGCGCGCAGAAAAAATAATCAGGGAAATCTATGACGGCGTGAATAGCGAGGTGATCGTTACCGATCCCGGCGCTGCTGAATCGATGAAACTCCTGTCGAACAGTTGGCATGCGCTCAAGGTCGCCTTCGCCAACGAGTCGGCGAGGATACTTGCTGGAACCGGCGTTGATCCGAGAACGGCGCTTGAGATTTTCACGCGCGACCGGATCCTGAATATATCGCCCGCCTATCTGAGGCCCGGTTTCGCCTTCGGGGGATCGTGCCTGCCAAAAGATTTGCGGGCGCTGATCTCGCTCGCCGAAGAGGCGCGCGCCGAGCCGGCGCTATTGAGGGCCGTTGCGATTTCAAATGACGCCCATCTATTTCGCGCCGTCGATGCGGTCAGGGCCTGCGGCCGGCGTCCGGCCGTGCTGTTCGGTCTCGCCTTCAAGCCGGGTACGGATGATCTGCGCGAATCCCCCTATGTCGCGCTTGCCGAAAGGCTGATCGGCAAGGGTTATGAGCTGAAGATCGTCGATCAGTTTGTCGATGCGAGCCAGCTCATGGGCAAGAACAAGGAGTTTATCGAGCGGGAAATCCCGCACTTTGTCGACCTCATGACGCGCGACGCGGAAGAGGCCGTTGACGCTGCCGAGATCATCATTTTCGGCCATGCAAGCGGTGTCGACAAGGGCGCTATTATCGAGCGCGGTGTCGGCAAATATATTATCGACCTTGCAGGCGATGATGACCTCGCGCGATGCGGCGCGGATTATCGCGGCCTCGCCTGGTGACGTACCTCCCGGGGCTCGTGCTCGCCTTGCGGGCGCGTTAAGATGCCCGGATGATCGCATTCCTGACCGAACGGCTCACGCTTCGCCCCCTCGCGCCGGAAGATTTTGAGCATCACGCCGCAATGATGGCCTCGCCCGAGGTGGCGCAATTCCTCACCCTCGATCACAAGCCGCCATCGCGGGAAAACGCCTGGCGCGCCTTCGCCGCCATGCTCGGTCACTGGTCGATCCGCGGTTTCGGGTTTTTCTCGGTTTTCGAACAAGGAACCAATGAATGGGTCGGCCGCGTCGGCCCGTGGATGCCGGAAGGCTGGCCGGGACTTGAATGCGGCTGGGGGATCAGCCGGGCCCATTGGGGCAAGGGCTACGCCGCCGAGGCGGCGATCGCGGCGACAAAATGGATATTCGAGCAAAGGCCTGACTTGCCGCGCATCATCTCGCTTATCGATCCCGCTAATAGCAACAGCCAGCGGGTTGCAGAAAAGATCGGGGAGACGAAGACGGCTGAAACTTTCGTTCTGGAACAGTCGATCAAACTTGATATATGGGCCGCGGAACGCGAAGACTGGCTTCGTCGTTTCTCCTGACGGAAAGACCCGCGCGTCCCCATGTTCATCATCAATACCTATATCGCCAAAAGCGCCATTGAAGGCGTCGGCGTCTTCACGGCGGAAGAAATCGCGGAGGGGCGGATCATTTCAAAGTTTGAACCGGCGTTTGACCGGTTGATTTCCAAGATGGATTACCTCAATGCGCCGCCGCATCTAAAGGCTTTGCTCGACCGTTATGCCTTCCCGCAGCCGAACAACCCTGAATTCATTGTCTATGAAGTCGATAATTCGCGTTTCATGAATCATTCCGAAACGCCGAACACGGATTATTCTAATTTCGCCGAGGGCCGCGCGCTAAGAACAATTGCGCAAGGCGAGGAACTGACCTGCAATTACAACGATTTTTTCAGAGATTACGAGCTCCTGCCGTCTGAGCTGGAGCTTGAAAAGGCTAAGCGCGCCGCAGGCGATTAATCACGATCCGGAGGATGAGGATGAAGAAGTTTCTGGCCGCGGCGGCGATCTTGTCGCTTGTTTCAACTGCCTATGCGGCTGATGCGCCATCGCTGACGGCCGCGCAGAAGAAAACAGTCGACAAGATTATTTCTTATGCGCTTGATGACGACGCCGCCTATGAAATGCTTGAAAGCCTGACGACCGAGGTCGGGCCGCGCCTTCCTGGAAGCGAGGCGGAGGCGCGCGGCAGGGAATGGGGTGCGGCGAAATTCAAATCGCTCGGGCTCAAAAATGTTCGCGTCGAAACCTATCCGATGCCGGCATGGTCGCGCATTTCCGAAGGCGCCGCGATCGTTTCGCCATTCCCGCAGCCTTTGAAAGTAACCGCGCTTGGAAAATCTGTCGCAACGCCTGAAGGCGGCGTCGCCGCAGAGGTCGTTCGCTTTGCAACGCTCGATGATCTGAAGCGCGCGCCCGAAGGCAGCCTTAACGGCAAGATCGTCTTTGTCGATGAAAGATTGATGCGCACGCAGGACGGGTCGGGCTACGGTTTTGTCGTCGCCAATCGCTCCGCCGCTGCTGTTGAAGGCGCCAAACGCGGCGCGATTGCAGCGCTCATTCGTTCGGTCGGCACTGACAGCAATCGCCGCAATCCGCATACGGGCGCGATGGGCTATAAGGATGACGTTCCGAAAATTCCGATTGGCGCGCTTTCAAACCCTGACGCCGATCAACTGACGCGCGCGCTGGCTCATGCGAAGGGGGCCGTTACTGTCAATCTCGATCTGCAAACAGCGGTGAATGAAAACGCGGTGACCGGCAATGTCATTGGCGAGATCAAGGGCAAGAGCGATTGCGTTATCCTGGTTGGCGGGCATCTCGACAGCTGGGACCTCGGCACGGGCGCGATTGACGACGGCGCGGGCATTGCGATCACGACGGGCGCTGCGCGCATTTTGAAGCGCGCCATCGGCAAGCCGCAATGCACGATCCGCGTTGTCATGTGGGGCGCTGAGGAAGTCGGCTCTTATGGCGGCAAGGGCTATGCGGAAGATTACAAGGATGAGCTTGCAAACCATCGCCTTGCGGCTGAGTCCGATTTCGGCGCCGGCAGGGTCTGGCGAGTCGGCACGAATTTTACCGGCGCGTCGGCGGAAAAGGCGGCGCTATTTAACGAGGCGCTGCGCCCCTTGGGCGTCGAGCCGAGAAAAGGCGCCGTATTTGGCGGCGCTGATATCGAGCCTGTCATTGCGCTCGGCGTGCCGACGCTCGACCTTTATCAGGACGGCACGGACTATTTCGACCTTCACCACACGCCGGACGATACGTTCGACAAGGTTGATCCTGCCGACCTTAAACAAAATGTCGCCGCATGGGCGGTCATGCTTTACGTCGCGTCCGAACTTGCAGGCGATCTCGGTCGCGCGCCCCAAGCGGAATGACCAACAAAAAAGCCGCTCTAGCGAGCGGCTTTTTGAATTCCGGTTTTGGCGAGAATTATTCGCCGGCGGTTTCCTTTGAACGGTCAACCTTTTCCGCGATGCGAGCCGACTTGCCGCGGCGCTCGCGGAGATAATAAAGCTTGGCGCGGCGAACCTTGCCGCGGCGCACGACCTCGATCGAATGAACGAGCGGCGAATAAATCGGGAATACGCGTTCAACGCCTTCGCCGAACGAAATCTTGCGCACCGTAAAGCTCTCATTGAGGCCCGAGCCGCCGCGCGCAATGCAAACGCCTTCATAGGCCTGCAGGCGCTCGCGCTCGCCCTCTTTCACGCGCACGCTGACTTTCAGCGTATCGCCCGGCGCAAATTCCGGCGTCTTCTTGTCGAGGCGCGCCATTTCTTCTTTGTCGAGCTGTTCAATAATATTCATGGCCTTAGTCCTTCAGTCCTTTGTCCCGCCGGATAGGACCGGAAGCGATGAGGTCCGGTCGTCGCGCGCGCGTTATCGCTTCAGCCTGTCGCCGGCGCCATTCGGCGATCTTTTTGTGATCGCCTGACAAAAGCACCGGGGGGATTTCCCGTCCCTCAAAAATGCGCGGCCGCGTAAATTGGGGGTATTCCAGAAGGACGCCCCCGTCCTCGCCGCCATGCGGATCGCCCTCGCCGGGAGAAAAACTTTCCTCGCCTAGCGAAAGAGCCGAGCCCAATACCCCTGGAAGAAGACGGACGCAAGCCTCGACAAGGGCCATGGCGGCGATTTCCCCGCCGGCGAGGACGAAGTCGCCGATCGAGATTTCCTCGACTCCTCGCGCCTCGATCAGACGCTCATCGACGCCCTCGAACCGCCCGCAAATGAGCATCGCGCCCGGCCCTTCGCTCAGGGCCTTGGCCCGGGCCTGATTTAGCGGGGCGCCGCGCGGGGAAAGCAAGATAAGAGGCCTGTCGTTTCGGGGCTCGGAATCAATTGCGGCGGCCAGAATATCGGCCCGCATGACGAGCCCGGCGCCGCCGCCTGCCGGCGTGTCGTCGACCGAGCCATAGGGGTTATCGGAGAAATCGCGGATATTGACGGTCTCTAGCGACCACAGACCCTCCGCGGCGGCTCGGCCAAGAACCGAGGCGCCAAGCGGGCCCGGAAAGAGCTCCGGGAAAAGAGTAAAGATCGTCGCGCGCCACATGGTCGGATCCGGCCGTTTTGCCCGCCCGGACTGAGGCGGCCATCAAGGCTCGGCTATAGACACGATCGGAACGTCGCGGGCAATGCCGGGCGCTTTGATGGCGAGCGCCGCCGAATAGATTAGCGCGCCGGCAAGAAGGGAGCAGTTGGGTTAGCTATCCCCAGAATCTTCCTTCAAATCGTCGCCGGCGATGAGCGCCTCGCGCAGGACGGTAACGCGTCCGTCCTTCATGTCGACAATCGGAACGATATCCTTTTGAAAAGCGATCATCTGTCTTGCGCCGCTCGGCCGGGTAATCTCAATAATATCGCCGGCGCCGAAATTATGGAGCGCGCTAATCTCGCCATGGCGATCGCCGGTTTCATCGATTACGGCGAGGCCGATAAGGTCTTCGTGGTAATATTCGCCATCTTCCGCCGCCGGCAACTGATCGCGGCTGACATAGAAGCGAACGCCGGTAAGGCTCGCAGCATCCTCGCGGCTCGCGATCTCGGGTGCGGAAACAAGCGCCAGCCTAGGTTTCAAAATGCGTATGAATTTTAGCGTGAAAACGCGTCCGCCATCTTCGGATGCAACCGGGCCATAGGCGGCGACACCCGCTTCTTTCTCTGTAAAGGTTTTGACCTTCGCTTCGCCTTTAACGCCATGGGCGCCGGCGAACGCGCCAAGGCATATTCGTTTTTCGACCATCAGTCGGTCGCCTCAATGACTGCGCGCCCGGTTTCAAACAGCCGTCCGCGCTCGGTGATCAGAATGATCGCGAGCGCAACAACCGACGATACGGCGAAGCCAAGAATAACGGGGCGTGTCGTGCCGTCATAAAGATGGGCGATGAACCCGCCAATAACGCCGGCAAGCGTCGTCCCGGCAAAACCGTTTACGGCAGCCGCCGAGCCCGCAATATGACCCATCGGCTCAAGCGCGATTGCCGATGAATTCGATCCGATAAGGCCGAGGCAGAAGAAAAAGACCATCATCAGGATCATGAAGGTTGCAAAACTCTCAACGCTGGCGCTTGCGATCGCCGCGTGAATTAGATTGACGATTGCGGCGACGATGAGCGCGCCATGAGTGAGCTTTCGCATGCCGAGGCGGCCGACAATGCGCGCATTGACGAGCGTCGCCGCGCCAAGCGAGCCAGCGACGGCGGCAAAGGCCAACGGAAAACGCGCGCCAAGATTGAAAGTCTCGACAAAAATCTGCTCTGACGCGCTGATATAGCCGAACAGCGCGCCGAATGAGAGTGCGGCGGCGAGCGTGTAGCCAAGCGAAATGCGGTTTGAAAGGAACTCCGAATAAGCGCCGCCGATCGCTTTCAGATCGAGCGGAAGCCGATCTTTTTCGGGAAGCGTTTCCGGGACCCGAATATAAATCCACAGCGCAATAAGAAGGCCGTAAGCGAACAAGACGTAAAAAATTCCGCGCCAGGGCGCCGCGAAAAGAACAAGTTTTCCAAAGCTCGGCGCGAGGATTGGCGCAGCCATGAATATGGTGATGGCGAGCGACATGACTTCCGCCATACGCCGCCCGGAGGTCAGGTCGCGGACAATGGCGATCGCAGCGACCCGCGTTGCAGCGGTTGCGACGCCCTGAAAGGCGCGCGCGGCGAGCAGCAATGTGAAAGTGCCCGAAAGAATGCTGAGGATCGATCCGGCGGCGTAAGCGCCGAGTGCAAACAGCAAGACGCGCCGCCGTCCGAAACGATCGACGATGGGGCCGAAGAATAGTTGGGCGACGCCGTTGCCGAGCACATAGATGACGACAACGAGCTGGCGGTCATTTTCGTTCGCAGCGCCAAGTTCGGCGCCGATTGCGCCAAGCGCCGGCAGCATCATGTCGATCGCAAGCGCATTCAGCGCCATGATCGCTGCAATGAGCGAGACCAGCTCGGCGAAGGAGAGCGCCGCCAGTTTTTCAGATTTCGCGCGGGAATTCATGCCGTGTCGAATATAGCGACGGCGGCGAAAGCGAAAGGGCTAAAGACGGCCCTCCGGACCCCATTGCGGGCAGTTCATTCGAACGATGCTCAAAAGAGGCGTCATTGGTCTCCCATGTCGCTGAGTTTCCCGCCGTTTCCCCGCCCGAGGGTTTTTATGGCGGAAGCACGAAGCCGATTTGTATGACGATTATATGTTAAAGCTCAGATCGCGTCCGGCGCGCGTTTTTCCGCACTCAGATATTGCGTGGTGCGCATTTCCATTAATCGGCTGGCGGTGCGTTCAAATTCAAACGCGCCGTCGCCCTCAGGATAAAGATCGAAGGGTTCGGCTTCCGCTGTGCACACAAGTTTTGTCCGCGTATCATAAATTGCATCGATGAGCGTGACGAAGCGTTTTGCCTCATTTCGCATGTCAGGTCCCATACAGGGCACATTGTCGATAAAGACGGCTGCATAGCGCCGGACGATGGCGAGATAGTCGCCGGCGCCGAGCGGGCGCGCGCAAAGATCCGAGAAGGAAAAGCGCACCGCCCCGCGCGCCGCGCGGGGGACACTTATTTCGCGGCCCTTGTAGGTAATAGTTTCGCTTCTTTCGCGCGCGCCGGCGATCAGGCGCCGCCAGGCGTGATCGATTGCATTGTCGGCGTCGTCGCCCTGCGGCGAGAAATAGACATGTGCGCTGTCGAGGCTTTCAAGGCGATAGTCGCGCGCTGCTTCGAGGCGAAGGATGTCGAGCCGGGTTTTCAATAGCTCGATAAAAGGCAGGAATAATTGCCGGTTAAGCCCATCCTTATAAAGTTCGTCCGGCTCCCTGTTGGACGTTGCAACAATCGTAACGCCGCGCTGGAACAGCGCCTCGAAAAGCCGGCCGAGAAGCATGGCGTCGGCGATATCGGCGACCTGAAATTCATCGAAACACAAAAGCCGGGCATCAGCGGCGATATCATGGGCGATAGGACCGATCGGGTCGTCAATTGAGCGCATATTTACGCCGGATCTTTTTTTGCGCGCGCGTTCGTCTAGTTTTCGAAATTCGGCGATCCGCTCATGCGTCTCGGTCATGAATTCATGAAAATGCACGCGCCGCTTGCGCCGGATCGGCGTGTTATTGAAGAAAATATCCATCAGCAGGGATTTGCCCCTGCCGACAGCGCCCCATAGATATAGGCCTTTTGGCGGGGCTGCCGCCCTGGAGAAAAGTCTCGGCAGCGAACCGCGATTCGACAGCGCGGCAAGCTCATGCGAAAGCGCGTCAAGGCGAGCAGCAGCAGCGGCCTGCGCCTCGTCGGGGGCGAGCGCGCCCTCCCTCACCAGCGTTCGATAGCGCTCCAGCGGACCCGTCATCCGCGCTCTTTAGCGGTCGTTGGCCGGATGGTCATCAATGCGTCATTCCGTTTGAGGTTGACTGTAAAGCGCGCGCGCCGCTGCAACGGCGATCGCTGCGGCCGCCATTTCGGCTAGGATAAAGGCTGGCGCGTCGATGGGCCGGATTCCGGAGAATGTCGTTGTCAGGCTGCGGGCGATTGTCACCGCAGGATTGGCGAATGACGTCGAGGACGTAAACCAGTAGCCGGCGGTGATCCAAAGACCTACAGCGTAAGGAACGGTTTCGGGCCGGAAACGGATCGTCGCGAGGATCGTCAATACGAGACCGAATGTTGCAACCGCCTCTCCCAGGAGCTGACCGCCGCCCGAACGCGCTTTGACACCGATTTCAATCGGCGCAATGCCAAACATCAAATGCGCAACCGCGACGCCAGCAAGAGCGCCCGCCAATTGCACCAGAAAATAAAGCCCGGCCATACCGGGATCGATCTCGCGGCGGAGGAGAAAGGCGAAGGTCACTGCGGGATTGAAATGAGCGCCGGAAACCGGGCCGAACATAAGGATAAGTACAACAAGCGCCGCGCCGGTGGCGATGGTATTGCCGAGAAGCGCGATCGCAATATTGCCGCCTGAGAGCGTTTCGCCCATGACGCCGGAACCGACAACGACCGCCAGAAGAATTGCTGTTCCGAGCGCCTCTGCGCCAAGCTTTTGGGCGAGTGAAAAAGCCATACTTTCATCCGGTAAAATGCGCAGTCGGTTTTCTTTGTGTGTTCTTGTCCGTGTCCGGCCGCAATAAATACATTTCTTGCGCTTGAAAAACCCCGCGCATCAGTCGCGATCAATCACAAAGCGGCGGGCGGATGTTTCGGCGCCGCACGGGTCCGCCTCAATGATGACGTTTGGACCCGCCGCAGCACGGTGTCGACTACTTTGCCGCGACAATATAGGGGCCGCAAAGCCTTGGGTCGCCAGCGAGGACGTCATCCATCAGGAAGTCGATGAGCGATCTCAGCCCGCCATAATTGACGGCGTAAATGACGCGCCGTCCTTCTTTTCTCGATTGAATGAGCCCGTTGTGCGCAAGCTCCTTCAGATGAAACGACATTGTGGGGGCGGCCGCTCCTGTCAATTCAGCGATTTCGCCGGCGGAAACGCCGCGCGGACCCGCTTTTGTCAAGAATTTCACCGTTTCCAGCCGGGTTGGCTCGGCGAGCGCTGAAAAGGCGCTTGAAGCATCTAATAATTCCATATTTCTATATGTATCAAAATAAATATAGAAATCAACCAACCAACCAGAACGGATTCCAGGCGTAAGACCCATAAATTCCTGAAGGTGGCAATTTGCACGTGAATGCGTATAAGCGGCGCCGCTCCAAATGATCGGCGGGGCTGGAAGGGTCTGAAGTTCATGACAAATGCATCGACTGTGAAATCGGTCAGCGAGATAGAAGCGATGCTGCGTGCCGGCTCGATAGGCGAGGCGGCCGCTGCTTGCGAGGCTGCGCTCGCAGCGGGCCAGGACGGGCCGGACCTTCAATGTCTTTACGGGTTCGTTTTGCTCGGCTCCGACCGGACTGCCGAGGCGGGCGAACCAATTAAACGGGCTGTTTCAACCGATCCCTCAAATCCGCGCTTTCAGTCGCTGCTGGCGGAATACCAGTTGAAAAGCGGCGAATCCGAAGCGGCGGTTTCGACATTGCAATCAACCGTCGCAGCCAATCCCGCCTATACGCCGGCAGCAAAAAGGCTTGGAACGATACTCATCCAGATGAATCGCTGGAAAGAGGCGGCTGAATCGCTCGATACAGCGCTGAAGGCGGATCCCGGGGATCATCAAACGGCGCTTATCCTCGCAAGTGCGCTTGCGGCGGCCGGCGAATATGGCGGCGCTTATCACGTCCTTGATCATGCCGAGAAAATTCGCCCCGACGACCCCGACGGGCTTACTGTGCGGCTGGAAATAGCGCGCCGGCGCCGGGATTTCAGCGCCATGGAAACGCTGGCGCGACGCCTTACCGAAGTCGCTCCGGAGCGGCCGGTGGGTTGGCGCGATCTTGCGACCGCTTTTTTCGAGCGCGGTCTTTATGATGACGCGCTCATCGCATTTGATAAACTCAACACGCTGATTGCGCCGGGTGCGGAAGAATATACCCAATACGCAGCAATCGCGATGCAGGCGCTTGATTTCGAGAAAGCTGAAAAAGCGCTTGACCGCGCCGAGGCCGTTGCGCCCGAGCATCCGCGCCCGCTCGCGGCGCGCGCGCAACTTCTCATCTATCAGGGCGATGCAGAGAAGGCGGAAGACTATGCGTTGCGCGCCATCAAGGCTGATCCGGCGCTTCTTGGACCTTATCAGCATTTGAGTTTCATTCGAAAAGGCCGGCTCGACGAAGATCAGGAAAGATTCGTGCGTAATTATGCGCGCGCCGAAGACATCGCCCTCGGTTCGAGGGCGGGAGCGAGCTTTCTCGCGGCGCAAAGCATGGAGGCGCGCGGCGAAATTGACGCGGCGTTTTCTGAATTTGATTATGCAAACAGGCTCGCTTCAGAGCGCGCTGAGCATGATCTCATCGCATTCGACTATGAAGGTCAGAGCGCCTGGACCGATGTAATTATATCGGTTTTTCAGGGGGCGGAAGAAATTGATTATGAAGCGCCTGACGGGCCTTCGCCGATCTTCATCGTTGGCTTGCCCCGGTCGGGGTCAACGCTGCTTGAAAGCGTGATCGGCGCGCATTCTAAAGTGGAAACAGGCGGCGAAATGCCGATGATTCCCAATTTGTTCAATCGCTGGCTGAAGGAAAACCACGAAGCCGGCCGGGCGTCTCTTTCGGCGGATCAGCGCAAGCATCTCGCGGAGACCTATTTTCGCGGCATCAAGGGCGACGCTGCAAAAGCCGTTTATGTAACCGACAAGAATCTTCTCAATACAGAGGCCGCAGGCTTTATCGCGCAGGTTTTTCCGAATTCGCCGATCATCAATGTCCGCCGCAACCCAGTGGAATGCTGCTTTTCCATCTGGCGTCAGGATATGCTGAAGTTCTGGGCGTTTGCGACAGACCTTGAGAATATCGCGCGCCGATACGGTCTTTACGCCAAGCTCGTTTCACATTTTGAACGCGTCCTGCTGGGGCGCTTCATAACTGTTCAGTATGAGGATTTTGTCGGCAACTTTGAGAATGGCGCCAAGAAACTGATCGCGTCGGCGGGGCTTGACTGGGAGCCACAATGCGCCGCCTTCCAGAAGGAGCGCGCTGTGGCGCCGACTTTGAGCGCCTTGCAGGTGCGAGAGGAAGTTTCGATCAGAAGCAGCCGCGCTGAGGCCTATGGCGCCCGCCTTGATCCTTTACGCCGCGCGCTTGAAGGGGCGGGCGTCGATCTCAGAACCGGCGCTCTTGCTCAATAAGCTCAACGCGCATTGATCGCCGCCAGCGCCGCTTCGATTGAGGGTGCAAACTTAACGCTCGCTCCATCAACGCCGGCTCGTGCGAGTTCGCTGACTATCAATGGCGCGGCGCCGGTGATGGTGATGTCGACATTCTTGCGCCGCGCCTGATTGATGAATGTTCGAATCGCCATGGCACCGGAAATATCGATAAACGCAGCATCGGAAAAATCGAGGATCAGATTCTTCTCGCCTGAGATAATTCTGTCTAGCGCCAGGCCGAGGCTGGCCGCTGACGCAAAAAATATGGCGCCGGAGACGCGGTAGATCGCATAGGATTGGCCGACGCCTGCGCTCCTCGCAGCGTCATATTGCGTGCGCTCGCCGGGTTTGCTGTCGGCCTGATCGGCGTGGATCAGGGCGCCGGCGCTTTTCAATTGCGCGCTCCCGGCGATCCTGTGAATGAAGGCGAGCGCGCCGATCGCAACGCCAGCGGCAATCGCCTCGGTCAAGCTTCTGAAAATCGTCAGGAAAAATGTCGCCAGAAGCGCCGCCGCATCGCCGCGCGATGTTTTGATAACAGCGGCGAATGCTTCTTTTTCAACCATGTTCCACGCAATGACGGCGAGAACGCCGGCAAGCGCGGCCAGCGGTGCGAAGGATGCGAGCGGTGCGGCGATCGCCATGAATAAAAGCAGAATCAGCGAATGCGCGATGCCGGAGACAGGCCCATGGGCGCCGGCGCGAATATTGGTCGCCGTGCGGGCGACCGTTCCGGTGACAACCATGCCGCCAAAAATTGACGAGGCGATATTGGCTGCGCCCTGCGCGACAAGTTCGCAATTTGATCGGTGACGGCGGCCCGTCATGGAGTCGGCGACGGAAGCGGAAAGGAGAGATTCGATTGCGCCGAGAAGGAAAAAGGCGAAGGCGTCCGGCAGCAGCGCCGTTAACCGTTCAATGGAAATTACCGGAAATTCCGGGGAAGGAAGGCCGCGGGGCACGCCGCCGAATTTTGTGCCGATTGTTTCAACTGGAAGGTGGAATATTTTGGCGGCGATAGAGGCGAGAACAACGGCGATCAGAATTGACGGCAGCTGCGGTTGAAAACGTCTGATCAGGATTATCGTTGCGATGACGCCAATGGCGATGCCTGCCGCCGCCGGATTGAAAGTGCTCGCCGCCTGGAGATCCGCGATGATTTTTCCGATCGCTTCTCCCGGCTCGGCCCCAATGATTGTCAGGCCGAGCAGGTCCTTTATCTGGCTTGTAAAGATGATGATGGCGATGCCGGCGGTAAAACCAACGGTTACGGGAAACGGAATAAGTTGGACATAGGTTCCAAGCCGCAAGAACCCGGCGGCCAGCAGCATGAAGCCGGCGAGAAATGTCGCGAGAATGACGCCGTCAACGCCATGCTTAGAGGCGGTCGCGGCGACGAGAATGATAAATGCCCCGGCCGGGCCGCCGATCTGGAAGCGGCTTCCTCCGAGTAGCGACACAAAAAAACCGCCGACAATCGCGGTATAAAGGCCTCTTTCTGGTCCGAGCCCTGAGGCGATTGCAATCGCCATGGAGAGCGGGAGCGCAACAATCGCCACCGTTAGTCCGGCGAAGGCGTCGGCGCGCCATTCCGCCGCGCCATAGCCCTCGCGAAGCACAGTGACGATTTTCGGCGTGAATAATTCGCGAAAGGTTGGCGCCCTGCCGGTGGCCAAATTGTTCATATCGAATGCTCCATGCGTCTTTCATCGCGCGGCGTTGCGGGTATGTGCAAGAGGGATTTCAGCAAGAGCGCTGCGCGCTATGATCCTCGCATGAGCAAGAACGAAACCGGCGTCGGCGCGGCGGATTTTGAAAGCGCCTATCTGAAGTCGATTGCGCCCGCCGCAGCGGACTTTGACGAAATGGGCCACGTCAACAACGCAGTCTATTTGAAATGGGCGCAGGAAATAGCGGTTAGTCACTGGCGTCTCATCGCTGGCGACGAGATGCGCCAGCGCTGGTTGTGGGTCGTGCTTCGCCACGAGATTGACTATCGCGACCCGATTCTTCCGGGAGATGACGTGGTGGCGCGGACCTGGCTTGGCGCTGCCGACGGGCCGCGCTTTGACCGCTTCATTGATATCAGGAAACCGGGCGCGGCGCGCGCTGCAGCGGCGGTCAAATCAACCTGGGTATTGCTCGATGCTCTAACGCGCCGCCCGAAACGCGTTACTAGCGACATTTTGCAAGCCTTCGGCGTGAGTGGGTGAGCGCCCCGTTTCCGAAGGCCCTTTCAAAACCACAAATCCCTGACGCACCGCCCGTCACGGGGCAAATCTTCGAATGTATTGAGCCCATCGAAATGATCGATCGGCAGGTCCGCGACCGCTTGCGGCTCTGCAAGCCGAATATTGACGGCGATCCGCAAGCGCCCGTCTATTTCGCGTTTCAGTCCGCGCCAGCTGACGACCCCGCCGCAAGTCGGGCAGAAAAGAATTTCGAGCGCGGGATTGTCTTTTCCAACTCGCTGATAAGAGCTGACATCACCAAAAATGCGTATGCGTTCATTTTCATAGTCATAGGCCCAAAGAGCGCCGTAACGCCTACACAGCGTGCAATTGCAGGCCGTGATGGAACCCGGGTCGCCGCTAAGCGACCAGCCGCATGAGCCGCAATGGCAAGTTCCTTTAATCTGGCCGGTCATATCGTGTTTGGGTCATTCAACCTTTCGCGGGCGGCCGATTGACCATCATCTTTTTGATTTCGGCGATCGCCTTGGCCGGATTGAGCCCCTTCGGACAGACCTGCGCGCAATTCATAATCGTGTGGCAGCGATAAAGCTTGAATTCATCCTCAAGCCGGTTGAGGCGATCATTGGTTTCTTCGTCGCGGCTGTCGGCGAGCCAGCGATAGGCCTGCAGCAGCGCCGCAGGGCCCAGATATTCCTCGCCATTATCCTTGTCGCCATTCCACCAATAGGAGGGGCAGGACGTCGAACAACAGGCGCAGAGGATGCATTCGTAAAGGCCGTCGAGCTTTTCGCGCTGTTCCGGCGATTGCAAAAACTCCTTTTCCCTGTTGCTGGCGTCGGCGCGCAGGAACGGTTCGATATAGGCGTGCTGCTCGAAAAAGTTGGAAAGATCCGTCACGAGATCGCGCATCACCGGCTGATGCGGCAAGGGGTAGACGCTGACTTCGCCGGGCCCCAATTCGTCCATGCCCTTGGTGCAGGCGAGCGTATTGGCGCCGTTGATGTTCATCGCGCAGGAACCGCATACGCCTTCCCGGCAGGAACGGCGGAATGATAATGTCGGATCGATTTCATTCTTTATCTTGATGAGCGCGTCGAGAACCATCGAAACGCCGGACATATCGATCTCATAGATGTCGACGCGCGGGTTCTCGCCATCTTCCGGATCATAGCGATAGATCTTGAAGGTGCGGGTTTTTTCAGAGCCGCTCGCTGCGCGGTAGGTTTTGCCATTGCCGGAGAGCCTTGAGTTTTTGGGCAGCGTGAGTTCGACCATCGTCAATCGCTCTTTCCTTGGGTCTGAAGCGAGCCCGTGCGGCGCCCGCCCAGATCATACCAATCGATATTGCGCGTCGCGGCCATGGTGAGCGCAATGCCGCCGAAGGCTGCGACCGACCCGATCAGGAGGGCGTAGTCCTCGGATTTCATGAGGAGATATATCAGTCCATAGGCCCCTGCAAAGGCCGTGAAGGCGATTAAGCCGCGCAAAAGGCTGCGAAATACAGTTGCGGCGTAAAAGCCCGAGAGCAGGGTTGTCGCCGACGCGGCGCTGATAAAGGCTGTGTCGAAGCGAATATGCTCAGACAGCGAGAGAATAAGCAGGAAAAACACAATCTGCGCGAGGCCAAGCAGAAGATATTGCACCGGATGCGCCCTGCCGCCCATCGTCGCTTCGATGAGGAAAAATGTCAGGAAGACGACGCCGAGAAACAGGAGCGAATATTTGAGGGCGCGATTGACGCTCTGATAGGGCCCGCCGCTTGCAGCGAATTTGACGCCGAATGATTTCCCCGAATCGAGGAGCGACAGACCGCTATCAGCGGCGAAACTGCGCGGCAGGCTGCGCGCCAGATAGGGGATGCGCCAGCTTGCTGAGAAATCCGTCGCGCTGATGCGCCGCTCATCGGGAAGCCGCGCGCCAAAGAACGAAGGGTGCGGCCAGTCAGCATCAAGCGTTACCGACGTCGTTTCGCCGACAGGCGAGAATTCAACGGAACCGCCGCCCGAGAGGCGCATCTCAAGACGAAACCCGATACCGCGCGCCGGATCGGCGATTGGCAGCGGCGCGCTGACGCCCGGCGCCTGCAAGCGGCCGTTTTCGTCGCCCGTGTGATAGGAGATTCCGGGCTCGAATGCGCTATCGCGCACGACGCCGTCGATCGTCAAAACCGGCTCGCCGCTTATGCCTTTAAGATTGCTCTCATCGGCGAGCTTCACAGCGATACGCGCCGCCGCCCAGTCATAATGAACCTCGCCAGCGCCAAGATGGGGCGGCGACAAGGGCGCAAAGGCGCCAGTCATGACGAGGCCGGCATCATAAATTGTCGCGTCATAGATCGACCGGCTTCGCACGGACGTGTCGAGGTTCGCCGTGACAGACAGCGTTTTCGGCGTAAAGACGACCGTGGTTCGCCAGAAAATCGGTGCCCCCGTCTTGTCGAGACGTTCGGTCTCAACGCTCGCCGGCACCAGAATGACCGGGCCTGAAATAACCTGCCGGCCGCCGGCAAGCGCATAGATTTCATTGCGTGCTGTGTCGGCCCGCGTCGAGCGCTCCCAGGAAAGGGCATAGATCATCAGACACGGTATCCACATCAAAAAAGCGAGCGCGCCGACCAGCAATAATTTTGGTCCGAGCGCGCGCGCCTGAAGCTCTTTTTTCTCCATTGCTCTCTCCGGCGTTTGGCGAGACTGGAGAACAATGGATGACGGCGACAATCAGATGGCCGTGCGAAGGAATTGATCGGGAGATTTAACGGCTGGAAAAAGGCCGTAAATAAATCGACGGTCAGGCGTCTTGCGAGCGCGCCTTGAGATCGCCTGTTCCGGACGACTTCTGTTTACCGCGATATTGCGGATAGAACACGCAACCGATGAACAGGAATGACGCCGCGATCAGGAGCAGGATGCCGCCGATGCCGCCTGAGGCACCGATAAAATTAGTGACGGCGCAGGTGCACGCAATCACCAGATAAGGCATTACGGGCGGTTCCTCGCGCAGATACCGCACAATGAAAAAGCTGAGCGAAACTACCAGCAAGCCTATCGAATAGGCGTCAACAAAAGACATGATCGCCACTCCCCTCACTGGGGAAAATTCTATGGGACTGAAGGTGAAATTCGACTTAATTGTGGACCGAAAATTGTCAGCGTTCGATCTCTTTCAGCGGGTCGAATTGCGGCGCGCGTTTTTCTCCGCGCGCCGTATAGGCTTCGCGGATGTCTTCCGGCCGCAGCATCGCCGCATTCCAGGTCGCAATATAATCGAGCGCGTCGGCGGTTGAATGATCGCGGGCATAATTCGCTTGACGCTTGCAGCCGGCAACGGCGAGTGGCGAATGCGATGCAATCTGCCGTGCGATCGTCATCACGCCCTCAAGGAGCGCATCAGGGTCGGCGAAGACTTCATTGACGAGACCGATTTCCTTGGCCTTGGCCGCCGGCAGGCGTTCGGCTGTATAGGCCATCTGCCGCGCCCAGCCTTCAGGGATGAGTTTTACGAGGCGTGGAAACGTGCCGACATCGGCGGTCATGCCGATCGCCGTTTCATGGACGGCGAAAAAAGCGTCTTCCGAAGCGTAGCGGCAGTCGCAGGCGGTTGCGAGGTCAACGCCGGCCCCGATGGCGCCGCCCTGTATCGCCGCGAGAACCGGTTGCCGCGCGCGTTCAAGCGCTGAAAATGTGTGTTGTAGTTTCATAACGTGATGACGAAACGCTTCAGCGGCCAGCTGCGCATTGTCTCCGCCAACGGCGAGACCGCCTTCCATGAAAACGGAAATGTCCATGCCGGCGGTGAAATGTTTTCCTTCCGAGGAAATGACGATGACCCGCGCTTCGCCTTCAGCGGACAGTCTGTCGATTGCTTCAGGAAGCTCCCGCCAGAATTCCGGTATCATTGAATTCGCCTTTTCCGGCCGGTTAAAGCGGATATGGGCGATGGCGTCCTCAATCTCGAGGCTGAAACAGCGATAGGTCATTGCGCACTCCTTCGCCGCTAGTCTAGGCGGGCGGGAGCGCGGACGAAACTGGATTGTTCAGTGCGCCGCCGCTCGACAATCAAGAGCAGCATAATCATCGCAATGAGGCCGGTTGAGATTAATGTTACGCTGGCGACGGCGCGAGTGAAGGCCGGCGAGAGCGCTGCGAATAAAAGCATTGACCTGTCGAAGGGCATATAACCACGCATCTCGCCATCGCGCACAAGATAGGCGATCGCCGGCGCCAGGATCACCATGTCATAGTCGAGCGCATAAGGGGTTGCGAGTAGCGAGGCGACAATCAGTCCGGCGGCCTTCAAGTCATAGGGCGCGTCGCTGCGCCAGAGACGAAATACGAATACCCCACACAAGAGCAACATCGCGCTTTGTGCGGCATAGGCTGCATATACTGGCATATCGAGCATGCGCATTTGCGAAAAAAAGCTCTGGATTTTTTCAAAACCGATCGCGCCTTGCTCGACAATGATATGGCGCGCGCCGGCGGTGTTCTGGACAAACAGGCTCCAGATGCCGGGACCGAATGCAATCGTTGGCGCTGCAGCGACGAGCGCGACGGTGACGGCTGCGGCGATGATTGCGCGCCATTGGCCTGACGCGGCGAGCGCTATCGGAATCAGCACGCCATATTGCGGCTTGATCGATAAAAGACCGAAGGCGACGCCGGCGAGGACGCCGCGCCCCTGCGATAGAAGATAAGTCGCGGCCGCGAACAGCGCGGTCAGGAGAAATGCGTTCTGTCCGTGCAGGAAGTTTGATAGAACGGCCGGGAAGGCAAGCGCCAGAAACGCCGCATAACGCCCGGGGGCGATCTTCTGCATGGCGCCGACATAGAGCGCCAGCGTTGACCCCATCCATCCGAGCCAGCCGGCAAGATAGGGAAGCGAGGCGAGCGCCATCGCCAGGAAAATGTAAACGGGCGGATAAAGGAACGGCCAGAAATGCGGCGCCGTCTCTTGCAACAATTGCTGGTGTT
The DNA here is from genome assembly GCA_041398085.1 of Parvularculaceae bacterium. Taxonomy (GTDB): domain Bacteria; phylum Pseudomonadota; class Alphaproteobacteria; order Caulobacterales; family Parvularculaceae; genus Amphiplicatus. The sequence goes on along the minus strand of JAWKVJ010000017.1, from coordinate 39,383 downwards.
CCTGATAGACCAATTCCTGGTCATAGGCCGCGCCAGCGCCGTCTTTGAGCGCGATCTTCCCCGCCGTGTAAAAGGATATGTAATCCGCGCCGAGCGGCCGGCCGGTGGCGTCTTTGAAGCCGTTCGACGTCGCGATGAGAACCATGACGGCGACGATCGAGAGAGCGGCGAAAATGACCGCAATGCGCCTTATGCGGGCGCGATCGAGAAAATCGCCAGCCCGAAGCTGATTGAAAATTGTGCTGGCGACGGGGCCCATCGGCGCAAGCTAGCGAAACTTTGGCGCCGCAAGGTTAACCGGCGGGGGAGAAGGGCGCGGCGCATTTGCTCGCGATTAACGGCTGGTAAATACGAAGTCGGCCCAGGGGTCAAAGGCAGGCATTATAGAGCACGCATTGAAGCGCCACCCACAAGAGCATCAGCATCGCGAAAGAAAAGATGATCGCGCCCGTTCCAACGGCGGCGCGCATTGCGGTGAAGCCTGATTTTGAAAGGCCGAGCGCCAGCAGAATAATCTGCGCGAAGAGCGTCAGCCCCAGAACGAGCGTCGGTGTTGAATGAGCCGGGTCGACCTTTGCAAACTCGACCGCGCCAGAGAGGAGATCGAGCGCGCCATAGGCCAAGAACTGGCCGACCAGCGCGAAGATGACGGCGAGTGCGAAATAGCTGATGCCGAGCACGCCGTGATCATCGATATATTTTGCGGTCATTGCCGTCCCCTCTCACGCTGAAAATGGCTCAAACAAGCGACGATAACAACCAGTAGAGGGCGAGAATCAGCAATTGCCAGCCGAAGCTGCGGCCGACAAAGTTCCAGTAGAGATCGAGCGAGCCGTTTTCGCGGATGACGCGATCGATACGGAAGAACATCCAGCCAAGGATCGAAAGGTTGACGAGTGCGACGGAGACGGTGAGCGCGAGGAAGAGCCAGTCTTCAGCAAGCGCGCCGCCGATCGTCACAACTTAATAAACCCGCTTCTTCGGTTCGATGTAGCTGATTTCGTCGGTCATCGTATAGGAGTGCACGGGCCGGTAATCGAGCGTCGCCTTGCCGTTGGAGAACCATGCGGCGGTGTGCTTCATCCAGTTGGCGTCGTCGCGGTCGGGGAAATCCTCGCGCGCATGCGCGCCGCGGCTTTCGGTTCGATTGACGGCGCCTTCAACGGTGACGGCGGCTTGCGCGATCAGATTGTCGAATTCAAGCGTCTCAACGAGATCGGTGTTCCAGACCATGGTGCGGTCGGTGACGGCGATATCGGCGAGCTGCTTGTGGATCGCACCGATCTGGCGGCGCCCTTCTTCAAGAACCTCGCCGGTGCGGAAAACCGCGCAATGATTTTGCATCGACTTTTGCATGTCGAGGCGCAGTTTCGCGGTCGGGGTTTCGCCTTTCGCGTAACGGAAGCGGTCAAGGCGCGCCAGCGCTTCCTCGCCTGCGCCTTTCGGTAAGGCGCGCGCGGGCTCGCCCGCCTTGACGACTTCGCCGCAACGCATGCCGGCGGCGCGTCCGAATACAACAAGATCGATCAGCGAATTTGAGCCGAGACGGTTGGCGCCGTGCACCGAAACGCAGGCCGCTTCGCCGATCGCCATCAGGCCTGGCACAACGCAATCGGCGTCATCGCCCTTCTTGGTGACAACCTCGCCGTGAAAATTCGTCGGAATGCCGCCCATATTATAGTGGACTGTCGGCAGCACCGGGATCGGCTCCTTGGTGACGTCGACACCGGCAAAAATGCGCGCCGACTCTGAAATGCCCGGCAGCCGCTCGTGAATGATTTTTGGATCGAGGTGGTTGAGGTTAAGATGAATATGGTCTTTATGCGGACCAACGCCGCGCCCTTCGCGAATCTCGATCGTCATGGCGCGGGAAACAACGTCGCGCGACGCCAGATCTTTTGCTGATGGCGCATAACGCTCCATGAAACGCTCGCCCTCCGAATTGGTGAGATAGCCGCCCTCGCCTCTGACACCCTCGGTAATGAGAACGCCAGCCGTAAATGCCGGTCGGATGGAACTGGACGAATTCCATGTCCTGCAAGGGAAGTCCTGCGCGCAAGACCATCGCATTGCCGTCGCCGGTGCAGGTATGCGCGGATGTGCAGGAGAAATAGACGCGCCCGTAACCGCCGGTCGCGAGCACAACCATCTTTGCGTTGAAACGGTGGATTGATCCGTCGTCGAGCCGCCAGGCCATCAGGCCGCGGCACGCGCCCTCGTCATCCATGATGAGATCGAGCGCCACATATTCGATAAAGAACTCAGCCTTTTGCTTCACCGACTGGCCGTAAAGCGTGTGCAGCATGGCGTGGCCGGTCCGGTCGGCGGCGGCGCAAGTGCGCTGGATCGGGCCCTCGCCAAAATTTCGTGTCATGCCGCCGAAGGCGCGCTGATAGATCTTGCCGTCTTCGGTGCGCGAAAAGGGAACGCCCCAATGTTCAAGTTCGTAAACGGCGGCCGGCGCATTCTTGCAGAGATATTCAATCGCGTCCTGATCGCCGAGCCAGTCTGATCCTTTGACGGTGTCATACATGTGCCAGCGCCAGTCATCCGCGCCCATATTGCCGAGCGAAGCGGAGATGCCGCCTTGCGCCGCGACCGTATGCGAGCGGGTCGGAAAGACTTTCGTGACGCAGGCCGTTTTGAGGCCCGCCTGCGCCGCCCCGAGCGTTGCGCGAAGACCCGAGCCGCCGGCGCCGACGACGACAACGTCATATTCGTGGTCGATAATTTCGTAGGCTTGGCTCATAGGGACGGATTCTCAAACGGCGAGGGTGAAAAGGGACCAGAGCGCGAGCGCGGCGGCGCCGAGGCAGGCGAATAGATTGAGCAACTTCCAGACGCCGCGAAGGCCGCCATGGGCGTAATCGTCGATCACTTCATTCATGCCGATGCGCATATGAACGGCCGAGGCGGCGATGAAGAGCGCCGCAAGGAACGCGTTGACGGGAAGGGCGAGGAAAGCGCGCATTTCGTCAAGCGGCGCACCCGCTATCTTGACGATCGCGAAAACGAGCCAGCCGACAAGCAGCAACAGGAAGACGGCGCTGGCGCGCTGGACGATGAAAGAGGCGGTGCCTTTATGCGTCATGGCGATCAGCCTCCCATGCCGGCGAAAATGGCGACGAAGAGAAGGATTGCAAGGAGCGCGGCGCCCGCGAAGACGGCGATCGATGTTTTCGTCGCTGTTTCAATCGCCAGACCGCGCCCGGCGTCCCAGTAAAGATGGCGAAGGCCGTTCAGCGTGTGAAAGAATAACGCGACTGCGTAGCCGAACAATATGACGAGACCGAAGGGCGAGGTCAGGAACGCATTCGTCGCAACGTAAATTTCAGGCCCGGCGGCGACAGCGAAAAGCCAGACAGCGACAAGGATCGTGCCGGCGTAAAGCGCAATGCCGGTGGCGCGATGGAATATCGACGCCGCCATGGTTGGCGTCCAGCGCCAGATCTGGAGATGCGGCGACAAAGGACGCGAGGCAATCGGTCGGTCGGCTGTGCGTGACGGCGCCGGGTCTAAAGCCATGGAATTCCCTTGGAAATCTTGAGCGGCGAGCCCGGTGGATAAATAGGCCCGTCGCGCCTCGTGTCAACGCGGAGGCGCTGCTGGCTGCGCCATGAGCTAGGATTTGCCAAAACCATATTCCTCGCGGCAATATCCTTTTCCTGAAGGGGTAGTGAGGGGCGTTTTTATGAAGGTCTTGGTCAAATCCGTTATCGCGGCGGGATGCGCGCTGGCGTTCAGCCTAGGCGCTGCGAGCGCCGAAATGAAAAGCGCCGTAACCGCAGATGAGCTGACCTCAATTCTTGGCGCGGCGGGCTTGCCCGTCGCTGTCATTGAAGATGTCGACACCAAAGCGCCTGTCGCCAGCGTCCAGGCCGGCGCCGTTCAATACTGGATCCGCGCGCTTGATTGCGCCGGCTCGCCAAAGGCGTGTTCAACGCTCGTCTTCTTCGCCAATTTCGATCTTGGCCGCGCCGCGACCCAGAAAGATTTTGAAATCATCAATCACTATAATGAAAGCCAGGTCTTCGGGCGGGCCTATGTAATTCCGGGCCGCAATCAGGTCGGCATTGATTATGTGATCGAACTCGAAGGCGGCGTTTCGAGCGACAATATCGCCGGCAATATCAGCCGGTGGGCGCGCGTCATCGACGCTTTCATCGCCTCGTTCCGTCAGGGTCACGATATTTCCTGACGCGTCAGAGATAATTTGCGCAGGCCGCCTCATTGAGATGAATGCGCGCAACGCTTTGCCCGCTCGGGCGCTTTAGCGTCGCGACGATGTCAACGCCTTGTCCCAGGATATCCTGCATGGAGAGCGCGGCGCATCCGATCGTGAGGAAATTGTCTCGCAATTCTGCGTTCTGCGAATAAGGCGCGCGGTTTAGGCCCCGATTGGTGAAGCGCGCGTCGAACTGGAGTTCGTCGTCACCAGCGCTCGCTTTCACATGCTCGATGGCGACCGCCTCGCCGGGGACCATTGTAAATCCTCTGGCGAAACCCGCCGCGACGCTTTCAAGATAGGCCTGCTGGCGTTTCTCGCTCGCCTTTGAATAGTTGAAGGCGCCGCCGGTCGCGACATGGGTCGCGGAGGCGAGGCCATGAAATAGAAGGCCGCCAATGATTGGCGCCAGGATGGCGAAAGCAATATTCTTATAAAGCCAGCGCAGCAATTTTACGCCGCGCGCGAGGTGAGGGCCGTCAGCTTGGGCGGCAGATCAGCGCCGATCTCGCGCATATAATGAAGGAGCGCGCGTTCGGCATTGTCGATCTTGCCATTGCGGCCGATGCGGTCGGCAAGCCAGTCGGCTTCCTGCGCCGTCACTTGCTCGGCTATCGCCGCCTGGATTTCGTCTTCCTCGTTCTTGCGCGCCTGCACGGATTTTTGGCCATAGGCTTCCTTGATGCCGGCAAGACCGCCCGACAGCATGCGGTTGAAGAAGCCCGCCGGGTTGATCGTCTGGTCCTCGACCCATTCATGCAGCCGTAGCGCTTCCTCGCGCGGCAAGGGCTGATAACCGACATGCGCCATCAAATGAGCGGCGATCGCCTTGATGAAAAGGTCAGACCAGGCCGGGTCATTGACGGCGTCCGCCGTCATGTCGTGAAGATCGAAAAGAAGTTCGGCTTCAGCGCGCGTCACGGCGACGGTTCCAGCGCCGCCGGCGGCGTAAAGATAACGGCGGATGAGTTCGGCGACCTCGCGCGTGATGCGCGGCCCGCCCTTACGGTCTGAAACGACGCGGCGAATCTGGTTGGCGCAAAAATCCGACATTTCGTCAGGCGTTGATACGGCTTGTTCCATCAGCTTGACGAGAAGCCCAAGTTCGAGCGGGCTCGCCTTGGCGCCGTCGCGAACGACCATCGCTTTCAGTTCGGCGAATTCCGCATCGGTCAGATAGCCGTTCGGTTCCTCTTCGCGGAGGAAAAAGTCAGCGGCGGCTTCGGCGAAATATTGCGGCCATTCAGGGTCGCCGACGGGCGCCGCCTCGCCAAGCTTGAAGAGCGTTTGCAATTCCTCGCGGGATACGACGCCATCGGCGAAGACCTTCGCTCTCAAATGGCGCACATCGTCGGCGCTGACATAGCCGTCGCGGCCAAGTTTGATCATTCCGGCTTCCGGCTTTTCCTTACCGAACATGGGCTTTGCCCCCTTGATGCAATTCCGAAGGGGCGAAAGTCGCGCGAAAGGGTTAATTTGACGGTAAGCGGGAGGCGCCGCTTTTATCGACCCTTTAGACCGCCCGCGCTTGACCCGGTCCGCCATTTCGCTCTTTTAGCGGCCTTCCCGCCAGGAGATCGCAGCCATGTCAGACACGCCGCCGGACCGCCTCAGCGTCAATCCAAAAAGTCCGCATTACGACGAGGCCGTGCTATCGCGCGATGTCGGCATTCGCTTCAATGGCGATGAAAAGTCGAACGTTGAGGAATATTGCGTCTCGGAAGGATGGATCCGCGTTGCAGCCGGCAAGACGCTCGACCGCAAAGGCAATCCGCTGACGATCAAGCTGAATGGCGTCGTCGAGCCCTATTACCGCGAGAAGAGCGATCAATAGCGCGATTTGTAACGACCGCCTTTCGCAAAATAGATTGCCTCATTGCCGAAATCGAGCACGAAGTTCTGGCGCAGGATGAGATCGGCGCCGAACAGGCCGAATGAAGTTCTGTTGACGCCAAGTTCTTTGAAGATCGGCGCGTCATAAACCCATACGCCTGCATTGTCGAAAGCAACGGGGCCGACGCGCATGGTTTCAATCAGCGCTGTTCGTAGCGCTTGTTTTTCATCGAATACATCCTTCAGGCGGCTTCCTGTCGTCATTCCTTCAGCGCCGGTGCGCCTTACGGTTCCGGCAAACACTGCCGACGCGGCCTTGTAATTGAGCATGGTGCTGCCGGAGCCGATATCGATCAGGAAATTCACCGTTCGTTTACGGATTGATCCGCGCAGGGTGAACAATGTGTCAGCGGCGTTCGCGAAGTGAAATGCAACAAGATTGGCTTTCTTGTATCCGCTCAATTCACGGCGTGGGAGCGCGCCTCTTTCGTAGACTTTCACGCGATTGGCGCCGACGTCGAAGGCGAGCGTATATTTCGTCAGGAAGTCGAGTCCGAGAACGCCGGCCGGTGTCTGGCGCGGCGCCTCCCAATCCTCGACCAGAACGCCAGTATGGTCGGGAAGCCGCGCCTCTCCGATCGAGATTTCGCCCATATGATAGGCGTCGTAAAATTCAGCGCCGGTAATCGCCAGAATGCGGAGCGGCGCGCCGCCGGTCGGCTCGAAATGTTCAATCTCGGAAAGGTTCTGAAAGGCGAGGGTGATCGTCGATCCGGTGTCGAGAATGAACTCATAGGGCCCGTGGCCGTTGACCATGACGCCGACGAGGATATTGCCGTCGCTTGAAACCCTGAAGGGAACGTCCGCCAGAGGTTCGGTTGCGCGCGCCGGCGCCATGAAGGCGATAACGGTAAAAAGGAACGCCAGAAATCTCATAAAATGACAATCTTGGAGGCGGCGCTGACCCCTCCGGCCGCCCGCCGCCCTCAAGGCTGGCCGAAATCTCACCTTACACGTTAGGGACCAAAGCGCCCTACGGCGCGTCGCAAAAGCGGCTCGGCTCGCCGCTCGCCGCCGCCGCCCCTTTTCGGGCGCCTGGGCCTTGCGTGCGGCGGTTTTCGGGCTATAACCCGCCGCTTCTGACCGGTCGCCGGGCTCATGGCATGCCTTGGCGGCTTCGTTGCGCGCCCGAAAGGGCCTTTTTAAGGTAAGCGAAATGCCGAAACTGAAGACCAAATCCTCCGCCAAGAAGCGGTTCAAGGTAACCGCCTCCGGCAAAGTGAAATCAGGCGTCGCGGGCAAGCGGCACCGGCTGATCTCGCATAATGGCAAATATATCCGCCAGAACCGCGGCACGGAGACGCTCTCCGATGCCGATGCGAGGATCGTCAAAAAATACATGCCCTACGACCGTTAGGAGACGCCTTAAATGTCACGCATCAAACGGGGCGTAACGGCCCACGCCAAGCACAAAAAAGTCATCAAGGCCGCCAAGGGCTATCGCGGACGTCGTAAGAACACGATTCGCGTCGCCAAGCAGGCGGTCGAAAAAGCGGCGCAATATTCCTATCGCGACCGCCGCGTCAGGAAGCGCAATTTCCGCTCGCTCTGGATCCAGCGCATCAACGCCGGCGCGCGCGAACTCGGCATGACCTACGCCCGATTTATCGACGGGCTCTCGAAAGCGGGCGTCGAGATTGACCGCAAGGTTCTCGCCGACATCGCCGTGAAAGAGCCCGAGGCGTTCAAGGCCCTGGCGGAAAAGGCGAAAGCGGCCCTCGCGGCTTAAATTCCTTTCCGTCCCCGGCCTCGCCAAAATGACGAACCGGGTGACGCATTGTCATGCATTGCAACAAGCGTCATTCGGAAACGGATGACGCTTTTTCTTTTGGGAATGGAGACGGACGAGAAATGTCCGACATCAAGGAACTCGAACAGGGCGCGCTCGCAAAAGTCGCCGCCGCCTCATCAATCGCGGCGCTTGAAGAAGTGCGCGTCGGCGCGCTCGGCAAGAAGTTAGCGTCATCGGGAGCAGATGAAGACGCTCGGGAAAAATGTCGCCTGAAGAGAGGAAGACCGCCGGCGCTGAACTGAACGCATTGAAGACCCGCGTCGCCGAGGCGATCGAGACGAAAAATCGAAGCAGGAAGCGGCGCTCAGCGCGGTTGGCGACGGAAACAGTCGATGTGACATTGCTCTGTTTCCCGCCCGGCCAAGGCCGCATCCACCCGGTGAGCCAGGTGACGGAAGAAATTATCGCAATCTTTTTCGGCGATGGGTTTTGACGTCGCTGAAGGGCCCGATATCGAAGACGACTTCCACAATTTCACGGCCTTGAATTTCCCCGCCGATCACCCGGCGCGCGAAATGCACGACACGTTCTTTTTCAACGAGAAGGAAGACGGCTCACGCATGCTTTTGCGGACGCATACGAGCCCTGTACAGATCCGCACGATGATGACGCAAAAGCCGCCGATCCGCATTATCATCCCGGGGCGGACGTTTCGCTGCGATTCAGACCAGACGCACACGCCGATGTTTCATCAGGTCGAAGGCCTCGTCATCGACCGAGAGACGCATATGGGGCATCTCAGCGAACGGTCGAAGCTTTCTGCAAGGCGTTCTTCGAGGTCGACAGCGTCAAGACGCGCTTCCGCCCGCACTTCTTTCCGTTCACCGAGCCTTCGGCGAATGGGATGATCGGTTATGAACGCGTCGGCAATGAAGGTGCATCGGCCAGGGCGAGAAATGGATGGAGATTTCCGGCTCAGGCATGGTGCATCCGAATGTTCTCAAATTGCGGGCTCGACCGGACGGAATATTGTGCTTTGCGTTCGCGCGACCTGACCGCCTCGCCATGCTGAAATACGGCCTGCCGGATCTGCGCGACTTTCGCTGCCGACGCCCGCTGGCTGGAGCATTACGGTCGATCCGCTTGATATTCCGAATTTGTGGTCGGGCCTCAGCCGGTAGAGAATTGATATGACTTATTACATCGCGAAAACCAGCCCGGCGATTTCGACGGTCATCAGCAAAAGCGCGCTGCCGAGGGCGCTAGCGGCTGAAGGCTTCGGCGTGCTCACGAGATCGACGTCGGCGACTTTGAAAAAGAAGATCGATGTGGATTTTCGTCCCTATCGCAACAGCGCCTTCGCAATCCGACGCTCGCGCATAAGGCGCTCCGCCGAAGACAAGATTGCGTCATGCTCCTGCAACGTCATCGTTCAGCAGACGGATGACGAAGTGAAGTTGCCGCGGTCGATCCGGTCAAGCTGATGCAGGCGGTTGAGAATCCCCGGCTTGGTGATATTGCAGGCCCGGTGCGCGACGCGCTGGCGCGGGTCATAGCGTGAGCCTTTGATGACCGGCGAGAGCGGCAAGAAAAAGGTCTGAATTTCGAAACGGTCGACTGAACGTGGCGATGATCATCGGCGCCTGCGCCCTCTTTGTCGCCCGGGATCAGGCGCAGATCATGCGCAGCAGCATGCGAGCGTCATTCCGATCATCAATATAGGCGGCGTTTCTTCTTCAACGCTGCAGTCATACGATGACAACGGCTTCACGAATGACGGAATCGGTCCTGCAATAGTTAAAAGATCTGATGATTAACGGTCGAGAGGTTGAGGCGTGGTCGGATATGCGCGACCGCTTTCTTCCGGAAGAGTTGGTTCCGGCTTACCTCGAGCTCTGATACAGCGATTGGCGTTCTTGCGGCGGGAGAGGAAAACCACGCAATCCTTTTGGACCGGGCGAGTGATGAGCGCACCGATGCAGCATTCGAGGAACTGTGGAAGTCAAAGGTGTTTAAATCCGGTCAGAGTGCTGCATGTTCAGCGTCTGCTATTGCTCTGTCTTCGATCGTTGCTGGCGTTCCGGATGCCGGCGCGGAAGCCGGAGCAACGACGCCCGTGAAAAAGTGTGAGAATGGCATGACGATCGGGCAGTTGCGCGCGAAAACACAATCTCGGAAGAGAAAGAACAGTTCACGCTGTCCTGGCTGGAAAGAGCATCCAGATGACGCGTCGCTCGCGATGAAATCGCTCGACGATGGTCACCGTCGGCCTCGAAGTCGAGCATGTCGACGATCCCGCCGAGCGATTGAAAGCGTTTACGATCGGCGATGTGATCGAGGCCGAAAAGCACCCGGAGGCGGACAAGCTGAGGCTCTGCAAAGTGCAGACGAAAGACGGCTTGTTGCAGATCGTCTGCGGCGCGCCGAATGCGCGCGCTGGCATCAAGATCGCCTATGCGCCGGTCGGCGCTTATGTGCCGGGCATCGATGTTACGCTCACCAAGGCGAAAATTCGCGGCGTTGAGTCGCTCGGCATGATGTGTTCGGCGCGCGAGCTTGAGCTTGGCGATGATCATGACGGCATAATCGAGGCGCCGGCTGACGCCAAAGTCGGCGACCCGGTCGTCAAATGGGTCGGCGGCAATGATCCGGTTATAGAATTTGAGGTGACGCCAAATCGTCCGGATACGAACGGTGTCGCTGGCGTCGCGCGCGATCTCGCCGCTGCGGGGCTCGGCAGGCTGATCACGACGGCGCCCGCGGCCGTTAAAGGCGAATTCCCGTGCGATCAGAAGATCGGCCTTCATTTTCCGGATGACGCGAAAGACGCCTGTCCGGCCTTCGCCGGGCGGCTCATTCGCGGGGTCAAAAACGGGCCGTCGCCCAAATGGCTGCAGGACCGCCTGCGCGCAATTGGCCTGCGTCCGATTTCCGCGCTGGTCGATATTACGAACTACATGTCTTATGACCGCGCGCGGCCCTTGCATGTTTACGATGCGGCCAAGCTCAAGGGTGAGATTTATGCGCGGCTTGGCCGCGACGGCGAAAGCTTTCTTGCGCTAGACGACAAGACCTACGCGATTGACGAGACGATGTGCGTCATCGCCGACGATAATGGCGTTCTGGGTCTTGGCGGCGTGATGGGCGGGGAAGATACGGGCTGTACGGAGGAAACGCGAGACGTTTTCGTCGAGTGCGCATATTTCGACCCGTTGAGAACTGCAAAAACCGGTCGCAAAACCGGCATTCATTCCGATGCGCGCTACCGGTTTGAGCGAGGTGTTGATCCTGAATTCATTGTTCCCGGTCTTGAAATGGCGACGCGCCTCATTCTCGACATTTGCGGCGGGGCCCCGAGCGAAATCGAGATTGCCGGCAGGATTTCCGATCATCGCCGCGCCGTCGCCTTCCCGCCATCGGAGGTGAAGCGCCTCACCGGCGTCGATGTCGCGCCGGAACAATCCGAAAAAATTCTGACAGCGCTCGGCTTTTCGGTAAGCCGCGCCGATCCCTGGCTCGTCGACGTGCCGACCTGGCGCCCCGACATTGAAGGCAAGGCCGATCTTGTCGAGGAAATTGCGCGCATTGTCGGTTTTGACAAATTGCCGGCCGCGACCTTGCCCGCCTTGAACGCTGTCGAACCGCCAAAGCTGACGCTCGCCCAGCAGCGCCGGTCGGCGGCGCGCCGCGCGCTTGCCGCACGCGGCGGCAAGGAGGCCGTCACCTGGTCGTTCACAGACGCGCGTTACGCAGCGCTCTTTTCAGAAGGCGAAAACTGGCTTCGCGCGCAGGGGCTCATCCTCGCTAATCCGATTTCTTCAGACCTTGGCGCGATGCGCCCCACATCTTTGCCAAATCTCATTGCAGCGCTGCAGCGAAACGCCGATCGCGCCAATGACGATCTTGCGCTTTTTGAAGTCGCGCCCGCTTATCGCTCCGACCGGCCGGAAGGGCAGGAAACACTCGCCGCCGGGGCGCGCCTTTCGCATCCAAAACGCGACTGGCGCGGCGATGAAAAGCCGGCCGATGTTTTTACCGCCAAGGCTGACGCGCTCGCAGCGCTTGACGCGGCTGGTGCGAAAATCGCCCAGCTTCAAACGACCGCCGATGCGCCGCACTGGTATCATCCGGGCCGCTCGGGCGTTTTGCGTCTCGGGCCGAAACTCGAACTTGCCTATTTCGGCGAAATTCATCCGCGCGTTTTGAAAGCGATGAATGTCGACGGGCCGGTCATCGCCTTTGAGGCGTTCATCGACCGCATCCCTACGCCGAAAACAAAGCCGGTCAAAACGCGGGCCGCGCTCGATGCGTCCGAGTTGTTGCCGGTCCGCCGCGACTTTGCTTTCGTTATTGATGAAGACGCCGCCGCCGAGGCGCTCTTGAAAGCGGTTCGCGGGGCGGAGAAAAAACTCATCGCCGACGTCAGCCTCTTTGACGTCTATCACGGCAAAGGCGTTCCGGGCGGCAAGAAATCGATGGCCGTCGAAGTGACGCTGCAACCGCGCGACAAGACGCTGACGGATGAGGAAATCGAGGCCGTTTCCAAAGCCATTGTCGCCGCCGCCGAAAAGGCGACCGGCGCGGTCTTGCGCGGCTAGCGGGCCGATCGCCGGTCCTGCTTGCCCAATCGCCCGCGAGCGGCTATGCAACGCCGCCCGTACGGGAAATTGCCGCTTTAGCTCAGCTGGTAGAGCACATCATTCGTAATGATGGGGTCAGGTGTTCAAGTCACCTAAGCGGCACCACCCCTTCTAATTTGTGTATTGCAACGGAGCTCGTTGAGGGCGTTACGCCTTGTTAAACGCCGTCGCGTTCGCCCATGCCGAATTGGCCGTGCAGGATAGCGAGGATGAGGTAGGCGCGTTCGGCGCCGACGCGATAATCGACAAGCGCTTTTTCGGTCTCTGTCAGCGTCCGTCTTGTCGATGTGAGATCGCCGAGATTGACCGCGCCCATCGCATAGCCTTTTTGCAGGCGGTTCAATGCATCGCGCGCGAGTTGAACGGCGCTTTCGGCGTTGGCGAGGTTGAGCGAGGCTGAACGCACGTCGCGCAGCGCCTGTTCCTCGCGCCGCGCCGCTTCATATTCCGCCGCTTTCATTTTCGCCGCCGATGCTGACGCCATGCTGCCCGCTTCAGCCGCTGACGCGCTGCGGGCGCGCGCGCCGAGCGGCACTGAAAGCGTCGCGAGCACGCTTGTTTCCGCGCCGCCAAATTCATTGGTGACGTGAACGCCTAACGTTGGATCCGGCAACCGGTCGAGCCGCGCGCGGCGGGCTTTTGCTTCTTGTTGGTCGAGCGCCAGGCGCGCTTCACGAAGGGAGGGGTTTTCCGGCGGCGGCGCGGCCATTAGCGACGCGATGCGCAGCTTGTTCCAATCGAGCGGCGCCGGCGTCGCCGGCAATTGCAGCGCCGGGAACGCCGCGGCAATGGCGCCGCGCGCATTCTGCGCATCGATTTCCGCACGCGTGGCGTTAAGCAAAAGAAGATCGGCTTCAGCGCGCAATTGGTCGACGAATATTTTTCGGCTGGCGCCCAGTTTGACCGCTGCTGTTTCAGAACCGGCTAGGTTGCGCGCTTCTTCGGCGAGCCGCTGCGCCGTTTGCGCTCCCTCGGCGGCGCGCCGCCATTCCGTCCATAAAGACGCGAATTCCAGAAGCGCCTCCATTCGTGTGCGCGCAAGACCCGCGTCCGCCAATTCGATTTCAAGCGAAGCGAGGTCCTTGTCGGCGCGCCGTTTCCCGGGAAGGCGAACGGTGCGGCTGAGGCCGGCATTCCATTCGGTGTAGTCAGCGGCGCTGGTTCCGGGATAATCGACATTTCGCCTGCCGCCGCCGCCGGAGAGGACGACTTCATACTCGCCGACACGCAGTCGTTTGGCCGCGGCTGACGCGCGCTCGACCTCAGCCTGCGCGGCGGCGACCCGCGGCGAGGCGTTAATTGCATCAAGCACTGTCTCTTCCGGCGGCAAGGCGGAAGCCGGCGCAGGCGCCGTCAAGATGAGAAGCAATACGGGAGCAATAATCAGTTTACGTATCATAACAAACGTCCAAAATCTTCGACCGGTTCGATCCAGTAGGAAATCTGCGGACGCGGGCATGCGGCCCTGACGGCGCCGAGCACCTCAGCGGCGGTTTCCGCAGGAAGGATAATAATGAACAACGACATGCGCAGCGCGCCGCGAACGCGTTCGCTCGCCGTCGCCGGCTTCATTGTCGGACCGCGGCCATGCGCTTCGAGAACGGTGTAACCGGGCAATGGCGGATCGATCGCATCAAGCGCGTCCGACATCGGCGCCTCGATCTCACGCGGGCAGATGATCGTCAGCTTGCGTAGGGACGCACCCATGCGACCTCCTTGACGGACAGGGCCGATGCTCGCTCAGCGCCGAAACGGCGATAGAGCAGCGGCAACAGGAACAGCGTAAGAACGGTTGATGAAACAAGACCGCCGATGACGACGATCGCGAGCGGCCGTTGAATTTCCGAACCCGGTCCCGTTGCAAACAGAAGAGGAACGAGGCCGAGCGCAGCGGTCGCCGCCGTCATCAGAACCGGACGCAAGCGGCGGACGCCGCCTTGGCGCACGGCTTGTTCAACGTCGAGACCAAGCGCGCGAAGGTCGTTGAAATAAGTGATGAGAACGAGCCCGTTCAGCACCGCAATGCCAAGGAGCGCGATGAAGCCGACGGATGCGGGAACCGAAAGATATTGTCCCGAAATCGTCAGCGCGATGACGCCGCCGACAAGCGCAAAGGGAATATTGAAGAGGATCAGCAGCGACTGGCGGAGCGAGCGCAGTGTTGCAAACAGGACGACGAAAATGAGCGCGAGCGACAGCGGCACCATGATTGAAAGTTGCGCTGCGGCGCGTTGCTGATTCTCGAACTCGCCGCCCCAGTTCAAGCGGTAGCCGGGCGGCAAGGCGCCGAGTTTGTCGACGGCGATCTTGGCGTCGTCGACAAAGCCGACAAGGTCACGGCCGGACACGAACGCCTGCACGACCGCATAGCGCGAGCCGTTCTCGCGGTTGACGGCGGCGAGACCTTCGGCCCGCTTTACTTGGGCGATGTCGGAAAGGCGCACCGAACCGCCGTCGGGCGTTGAAATCCTGGCGTCGCCGAAATCGAAAGAGTCGGCGCCGCCTTCGACGTTTTTATCGGCGCGGACCATGATCGGCGTGCGCCGGCCAGGCTCAATGACCTCGCCGGCATTGACGCCTTCAAGACGGGCGCGCAATTCGTCTTGCACAGCGACAATGTCGAGGCCGAAGCGGCCGGCGCGTTCCGGATCGATTTCAACCTGCAGATATTCGGCAAGATCGTTGGACGTCGTGAAGACATCGGCTGCGCCTTTAACGCCCGAAAGCGCTGTTTCGATTTTGCCAGCGAGATTGGCAAGCGTCGCGCCGTCCGGACCGAATATTTTCACAGCGACATCGCCGCGCGAGCCGGTCAGCATTTCCGAAACGCGCATTTCAATGGGTTGCGTGAACGAGGTCTCGATACCCTGAAAGTCGGCCATCACTTTTCGCATCTCGCCGACGAGCCATTGAGTATCCGGGCCTCGCCAATCCTTGCGCGGCGCCAGTTCGAGGAACATGTCGCTCTCATTGAGGCTCATCGGATCAAGCCCCAATTCGTCGGAGCCAAGACGCGCGATCACATGCTTCACCTCCGGCACGCGTTCGATCAGCGCTTTCTGGATGCGCATGTCGTCGCCCTGGCTTTGCTCTAGATTGATCGACGGCAGCGACGCCTCCTGCATGACGATCGCGCCTTCATTCATCGTCGGCATGAAGCTTTTCCCGACAGCGAGATAGCTGAGCATGGCGAAGCCGATGGCGGCCACCGCGGCCGCATAGACGATCCATGGGCGCGCCAGCGCGCCGCCGAGGAGGCGCTCATAGACCGGCGATATTGCGCGCATTACCGGCGCTTCCTTGGCGTGGCCCTCTTTGAGCAGGAATGCGGCGAGCACCGGGATCAACGTCAACGCCAGCACAAGAGCGGCGCCAAGTGCAAAAATGATCGACATGGCGACCGGCGCAAACAGTTTTCCTTCAAGCCCCTGCAGCGTCAGTAACGGCATGAAGACGAGGCAGATAATCAGCGTGCCGGCGGCGGTCGGCGCGGCAACCTCGCCCGCTGCGCGATAGATCACATGCAGCTTGTTGGCGCGAACGTTTTCGCTCATGCGTTCGACGGCGTTTTCGGTGACGACGATGGCGCCGTCGACGATCATGCCGATAGCGATGGCGAGACCGCCGAGACTCATCAAATTCGCTGACATGCCGACAGTTCGCATAAGGAGGAACGCGGCAAGGGCGGAGAAGGGAAGGATGAGCGTCACAACCAGCGCGGCGCGGAGATTGTTGAGAAAGAGGAGAAGCAACCCGACCACGAGAAGCGAGGCGATCAACAGCGCTTCTGTGACTGTGCTGACGGCTTTCTCGATCAGGTCCGACCGGTTGTAGAAAACCTTTGCCTCGACGCCTTCAGGGAAGCCGGCCGAAAGCTCTTTCAATCGTTGCTCAACGCCGTCGACGACTTTACGCGCATCGGCGCCGCGGAGCGCAACGACGATGCCTTCAACGGCTTCGCCTTCGCCATCTTTCGTCACCGAACCGTAGCGGGTAAGCGCATCCACAGTGACGTCTGCGACATCGCCGACGCGAATGACGCCCGCCGGGGCCTGCCTGACGACGAGCGACTCAATATCGGCCGCCGTAGCCACTGCGCCAAGGCTGCGGACGACAAGCGCTTCTTCGCCGTCTTCGAGCCTTCCGGCGCCGTCATTGCGATTGTTTTGTTCAAGCGCGCGCCGCAATTCAT
Organism: Parvularculaceae bacterium; assembly: GCA_041398085.1. Taxonomy (GTDB): domain Bacteria; phylum Pseudomonadota; class Alphaproteobacteria; order Caulobacterales; family Parvularculaceae; genus Amphiplicatus. The sequence continues at coordinate 22,701 of JAWKVJ010000017.1, read as the reverse complement.
CAAGCGTGACGCCGGCGGCGGTCATCGCCGCTTCATTTGGCGCGACATTGAGCGTGCGCACGCGTCCGCCGAGCGCGTTGACGTCGGCGACGCCCGGCACGGTTCGAAGGCTGGGCCGGATCACCCAGTCAAGCAGCGACCGGCGTTCTTCCAGCGACAGGTCGCCGCCTTCAATTGTGAACATGAAAAGTTCTGAAAGCGCAGTCGATATCGGCGCCAGGCCGCCGGAGACGGTCGAAGGCAGGCTCGGCAGCACCGCTGAAAGCCGTTCGCTTACCTGCTGACGCGCCCAATAGACATCGGCGCCGTCCTCGAAATCGATCGTGATGTCGGCGATTGCGTATTTCGTCTTGGCGCGCATCACCTTTTGACGCGGAATGCCGAGGAGCTCCATTTCGAGCGGACGAACGACGCGCGCCTCAACCTCTTCCGGCGTCATGCCAGGCGCTTTCATGATGATCTTGACTTGCGTCGGCGCGATTTCGGGAAAGGCGTCAATCGGCAGACGAAGCGCGGCGACGGCGCCAGCGAAGGCAAGCAGCGCGGCGGCGCCGATGATGAACATGCGCTGCGAAAGCGAGAAGGCGATCAACCGATCAAGCACGATCAGACCCCGCTGGCGATGTTCTTGAGCGCTGCAAGGCCAGAGACGGCGACTTCTTCTCCCGGTTTGACGTCGCCTCGAATGAGCGCGTCCTGGCGCGTGCGCGAGACAATATCGACGGTTTCGGTTCGAAAGCCGTTTTCAGTCTGGACAAACACAACCTCCACGCCGCCGATGCGAACGAGCGCGTTCGAAGGGACAAGAACGACGCCTTTTCCGGCGACGGCTGTTGGAAAGCTGAGCGTCAACATCGCGCCAAGGCGCCATTCACGCACGGGCGGCAATGCAACCATGACGCTGAGCGAACGTGTTTCCGGATCGATTTCAGGGTCGACCGAAACGATCTCGCCTGACGCCGAGATGCCTTCGATCGACACCGCCAACCCGCGCGTGAGGTTTGCCGCCTGCCGCTCGGATAATTGCGCCTCGGCCCAGAGCGTTTTGCTCGTCAGAATCGAAATAACGACAGCGCCGGCGTCAATCATGGCGCCGGCTTTCGGCGCGACATGAGTGACGATGCCGCCTGCCGGCGCGGTCAGTATGAACTGACCGGGACGCTCGCCCCTTTTGATATATTCAAGCTGGGTGTTCAGCGCATCGTAATTGATGCGCGCAGTCATTGCATCATGGTGCGCTTCGTCGGCTTCCTGCTGGGAACGCAACCCGAGTTTCAAAAGTTCGTCGGCGCGTTTGGAAAGCTCGCTCATATGCGCCATGGTGAGTCGGCGCGACTGAAGTTCGGCGGCGCCTTCGGAATAATCGCCGCTGTAAATGACGGCGAGCGGGTCGCCGGCTTTGACCTCGACGCCGGGTGCCGTCAGCGCATCAACAAGAACGCCGCTATAGGGCGTGTTGACGCCGCGTAATCCGCCGGCCGGTGCGATAATCATCGCCGGCGCGCGAACCCCGGTCGAGGCGGCTGCAGGCGCGACCTTTGCAGTTTCAACGCCGAGCGCCTCGCGCGAGCTTGGCGAAATTTCGATTTCTGTTTGCGCTGCGGCCGGCGCGGTAAAGCACGCCGCTATCGCCGCGATGAAGGCTGGAAAGAAACGGGATGAGACCGCCATATCAAAACCCTGCGATTTTCTGACTGTTCGCAGCGTCGAAATGCGCAGATCACCCTGACATCAAGCTGACGGCGCCGTGCGACAATCAGGCCGGGTTGAACATCATTCGCACGCCGGCGCGGTCCGGCATCGTTGTTTGCAACTCGGCGTTGTGCGCCTCGGCGATCCGGTCGGCGATGGCGAGCCCCAGGCCGCCGCCGCCGCCGGGCGCGCGGTCGGCGCGCACGCCCCGCGCTTTCAGGCGATCGAGCGTTTCCGCATCAAGCCCTTCGCCGCCATCATAAACGCTCACGGCGCCGCCGGGACCGACTTCGATGATAATCTCGCCGCCCTCCGGCGTTGCACGGATTGCATTGATCGCAAGCGTTCTGAGCGCCGCGGCGATCGCCTCATCGAGGCCGGCGACTTTTTCCGGCGCTCCATGCAACTGGAACGCGATCGACTTGCCCTCCGAAACTGCGGTCGGCGCGAGTTCCGCGGTGACGCGCCGCGCCACGTCGCTGAGATCGATGGGCGGGCGCCGCGAGAAAGAATCCGCCGATTGGCTTCGCGCCAGCAGCAGAAATTGATCGACCATATCCGACATCGCCGTCAGTTGGCGGCGCACCCGCCCCTGTTCGTCGCGCGGCAGTTTGTCGAGCTCAAGCGCGAGCACGGCGAGCGGCGTCTTCAGTTCATGCGCCGCATCCATTGCGAAGGCTTCCTGACGGCGCGCATGCGTTTCAAGTTTTGCGGTCAGCTGCGACAGCGCACTGGCGAAGGGTTCGATCTCCGTCGGCAGCGCCGCGCCTTCCGCATCGTAACGCTCAAGGCGTTCTGCGGCGGCGACCACGTCGCGCGTCGCGGCTTCAAGCCGCCGCGAAACGCGGCGAATGACCCAGAAGGCGCCAAAGCCGAACATCACCAGAAACACCGTCAACGGAATAATTACGTGATCGACGATTTCCGGCCAGGTTGCGGCCAGAGGCGGCGCATATTTGTTGAACAATCCGTATTGGTGGCCGACAAGCACCATGAGGACGCCGGCGCTGACCACGCCAGCGACGGCGAGTCCGATGAAGATCTGGCCGCCGATTGAGCGTTTCATGACTGGTCTTTGCTGATGAAATAGCCGACGCCGCGGACGGTATGCAGCACGTCGCCAGCGCCGGCGTCCGCGAGTCTCTTGCGAATGCGTGAGGCCAGCGCCTCAAGCGCGTTGGGCGTTACCGCCTCCTCCAATCCGTAAAGGACAGCCTCGATCGACTCGCGCGGCACGACCTTGCCCGGGCGGCGCATCAGGACCTCGAGAAAATCCGTTTCCTTTCGCCCGAAGCCGATTGGCTCGCCGTTGCAATGAACCTCGCGGCTTGCCGGATCGAAGGTCAGCGGCCCCGCCTCCAGCAAGACCGCGCTTCTCGTTCCCGGACGGCGGAGCAGGGCGCGAAGCCGCGCTGCGATCTCATCGACCTCCGCCGGCTTGACGAGATAATCGTCAGCGCCGGAATCAAGGCCGAGAACCCTTTCATCGAGCGCGCCGCGCGCCGAAAGAATAAGGACCGGCGGGCGGTCTTTGCGCATCGCGTTCAGCCATTCGACGCCGTCGCCGTCCGGCAAGCCGAGATCGAGAATTATTGCGTCGTAAGCATTATCTGCAAGCTGAAGTTCCGCCATAGCGAGAGATGCCGCGTGCTCGACCGAAATCGAACGCCGCTCCAGACCCTCTCGCAGAAGGCCGGCGAAATCAGCATTGTCTTCGATTAACAGGGCGCGCATGGCGAGCGTTCTTACAGGCGAATTCGCCCTAATACACGGCATAATCCTGACGACTGCCTGACATTCGCCTCGCACGGGCGCTATCGCTCCGAATTTGTGGCGTATGGCTGCAAGCCTCGCCGAAGACCGCCATGAGGACGGGTCGCCATGTCGCAATCAGAGCGGGAATCTTTGACGCGACGCTAAAGATAAGCAAGTTTGGCGATAGCAGCGCTGGACGCCCCGGCGCTTGGAAAAAGTGAATACTATGCGCGTGAGATCCTTATTGCTGGCCGCCATTGCTGTCGCCGCCGGGCTTATCGTGAGCGTTTCATCTATGGCGAGCGCGAGCGCAAAAGAAGCGGGCGGCGCTTGCACAAATGTCAATGCGGCGCTTAATGAGTCGGTTTGTTTTTCTTCCGCGCCCAAGAAGGTCGAGATCAATCCGTCGCGCAGCTCATGCACGGCGCCGTGCGGCGTGCATTTCGATGCAACGCCGCATGGCTTTTCGACGAAAAAGCCGTTTTTCGAACTTTCCTATATTTGGAATTTCGGCGACGCCGATAAGCCTTTTGAAAGCTTGCCGGAAGACTTCCCGCAATCGCGTTCGGAGAACGCAGCGCAAGGCCCCTATGCGGCGCATGTGTTCGACAAACCGGGCGATTACAAGGTTAGGCTCTCGGTGACGAATGCAAATGATGAATGGGCGATCGCCGAGACCGTCATCCACGTCGCGAGCGCTGATGAAAAATATTCGAACGGGAAAACCGTTTGCTATTCGGCGGCGTCGAATTTTGACGGCTGTCCCGACAAGGCGAAGCGGATGAGCAGTCTGCCGGGCGCAGTGCAGCGCCTCACCTCGGCTCGGTCGGGAAGGTTGCTCCTGCGCGCCGGCGAAAAGACAAACATTGAAGGGCAGCTCGTCCTGCTCGGCGGACCGTTTATGATTTCGCGCTTCGGCGCCGGCGCCGATCCGGAAATTCACGGCGCCGTCGTCTTCAATCGCGCAATCTGGATCCGGAACGGCCAGGATGTGACGATCGATCATATCCGGCTGACGGGCGATTATAATGCAGCGACAGGCCTCGGATTTGGGCCCGATGTCGGCATTTATGTTTCCAACACAAAGGATTTCCTGCTCTATCGCTCCTCTTTCGACGGCGTTGGCTCCAATGTGCAGGCGAACCAGCTCAACGCATTCATCATCGCCGATAATACGATCACCAATTGGTGGAATTTCGGCGTGCTCGTTCAGGGCGATACGTCCAATGACCGCATCGCCGTCATCGGCAATTCAATCAAACAGAAAAAAGACGCGGTGAGCGGTCCCGGCAAGCGCGGCTGGACGGACCGCGCTACGCATTCAGAGCCGAATTTCGCCGATCACGGACCAATTCGCATGGCTTATGTGAAGCGAGCCGTTTTTTACGCCAATGACCTTGTTTCGCGCACAGGCTGGTCCGGCAACGGGCTCGATCATCAACCTGCGCTTCGTTTGCAGACATCGGGCGTCACCGGACATTCGGCCGTCATTGGCGGCAACCGTCTTGAGGGCGGCTACGTCAATCTTGAAATGGTTATCGCCAATGCCGGCATTATCGCGGGGCTTGGCAAAACGATCATTGAACGAAACTACATTCACGCGACCGGCAACACGCAGCAGAGCATTCTGATCGATTTCGGCGACACCATCATTCGCAACAATTTGTTCTATACGCCGGCGGTGAAATCCGAACGCGGCAGGCGCGTCGCGGTCATCGCCGTTCACGCGAGCCCGAAGACGCAAGAAAACAAGGACGCGCCGATCGAATTCATCAACAACACCGTCGCTTCCTTCAGGGAAAAGGATGAGCGCCGGCAATTGTTTGTCGATGAGCGCTTTATGTTCCCGAAGGTCGAACGCCGGAATAATGTCATCTATTTTCCCGATGTCATGAACGCCGCCGAGTTCTCGTCGCCCTTGCCGCTCGACAAGAATTTCAAACCGATGCCCGGCAGTCCCGATTATGAATCGGCGAGCCCCGACCCGCTCGTATTCGACACGATCAAAGGCGCGCTCAGGACAAAACCGTCCGACAAGGGCGCCTATAATTAGAATCGCGCAGATTTGGATCTGCTTGCGGAGATGATATGGGCCGATCGCCAGTGAAAAACGGGAACGAGAAGGTCAAGCTTCTCGAGGCCGTTTCAATCGGGGTTGGCGGCATGGTCGGCGGCGGAATTTTTGCCGTTCTCGGACTGGCCGCGGATCTTGCGAAGGGCGGCACCCCGGTCGCATTTCTGTTTGCAGGATTAATCGCGCTTTTGACGGCGAATAGTTACGCGCATTTGTCGAAAACCTATCCCGATCGAGGCGGAACGGTTCGTTTTGTCAATGAAGGATACGGGCGCGGCCTGTTCAGCGGCGGCGTCAATAACCTCTTGTGGTTCAGCTATGTCATCATGCTGTCTCTCTACGCCTCGGCGTTCGGTTCATATGGACCGAACCTCCTGTCAATTTCCGGCGACAGAACGATAGACAGCCATATCCTGTCGAGTGCGGTCATAATTCTCGCAGCGGCGATCAACTTCTATTCCTTGAAAATCGTCAGCGCAATTGAATCCTACGCCGTCATCTTCAAGCTCCTTATTCTCCTCGTTTTCATTGCAATCGGCGTTGTCGGGCTTGCCGGCAATCCGAACCTTGTGCAACTCGCGCCTGAAAATTGGAGCGCGCCGCTCTCCCTGTTCGCAGCAGGGATGGTTATTTTTGTCGCCTATGAAGGCTTTGAACTGATCGCCAATGCCGCGCCGGATATCGAAAATCCGCAAACGAACATTCCGCGAAGCTATTATATCGCTGTTATATTTGTAATCGCGCTTTATCTTGCGATCGCGGTTGTGACGGTCGGCTCCCTTTCTTTCAAGTCGATTAGCGGCGCTGAAGATTACGTGCTTGCAGAAGCCGCAAAGCCGATGCTTGGGAAAGCCGGCTTTACGGCGATCACCGTGGCGGCGCTTGTCTCGACATTTTCGGCGATCAACGCGTCGATCTATGGCGGAAGCCGCGTCAGTTATGAGCTCGCGGAAGACGACGAACTGCCTCATGAATTCACACGCGAGCTCTGGAACAAGCCGGTCGGCCTTGCGGTCACTGCGGTCGCAACCCTTGTCGCTGTCAATACGCTAAACCTTGAAAGCATTTCCTCGGCTGGAAGCGTCGGCTTTCTGGCTATATTCGCGGTCGTTAATTCGGTCGCATTCAAGCGCGCTGACGCGATTGGCGGGTCGCGCGCTATTGCGATTGCCGGTTCGGTTTTGTGCGTTGGCGCGCTGATGATGCTGCTTGTGCATACATTCAATTCGAGCGTCTTTAATTTCGCCGTTGCAATCGGTTTGATCGTTGTCTGTTTTGCTGTGGAAGCGCTCTATAAGCGCCTGCGCTAGTTCCGTTGTGGCTGGTTCAAGGCTGTCGGCGGCGCGGCAACCTGACGGCGGGGCTTTCGGCGTGCCCCATTGCCGGATAGGCTCGGCCCGGGAGGGCCGCAATGGGTCAGGAGATCTCAAAATCCGCTTTTAGCGAGGCCGAGCACGAAGAATATCGCGCGCGCCTTCGCAGCGAGACGGCGATCCTGAAGCGATGGTTCGATGAACGCGCCTTTTCCTATGACGAAATCCCGACGACCGGCCTTGAGATGGAGGCCTGGCTCGTCGATGAGGATTTTCTGCCCGCGCCGCGCAACGCCGAATTTATCGAGGCGCTCGCTGATCCTGATGTCGTAACTGAATTGTCGAAATTTAATTTCGAGCTGAATGCGCCGCCGCAAGTGCTTGATGCCGAATTTCTCGAAAGAACGCATCGCGGTCTTGAACATACCTGGAAGAAATGCACAGCGAAAGCGGGCGAGCTTGGGCTTGGCGCTATCGCCGCCGGCATTTTGCCGACTGTGCGCGATGAAATGCTGCAGCTTGAATGGATGTCTGATTCTGAACGCTACCGGGCGCTCAATGACGAGATATTCCGTATAAGAAGCGGTGAACTTTTGCACATAAAAGTCGATGGGGAAGATCGCCTTGAATATCGATGCGATCACATCATGCTGGAAGCGGCGTGCACCTCGCTGCAGGCGCATTTGAAGGTCAATCAGGAAGAGGCGGCGCGATTCTATAACGCCTCGCTCATCACGGCGGGGCCGATGCTCGCCGTCAGTGCGAACTCTCCTTACCTTTACGGAAAGTCCTTGTGGGATGAAACGCGCATCGCCGCTTTCGAGCAGGCGACGTCGCTTCACGGCTTTGTCGATGTCGAGGGAAGGCGCGTCAAGCGCGTCACGCTCGGCACCGGTTATCTGCGCCGCTCGATGCTTGAATTGTTTGTCGAGAATTTGAGTTACCCGGCGCTGCTGCCGGAGTTGAGCGACAAGGCTGACAATCTCCCTCATTTGCGGCTTCATAACGGAACGGTTTGGCGGTGGATCAGGCCGATCGCCGGGTTCGATCCTGACGGAACGCCGCATTTGAGGATTGAACAGCGCGTCATGCCGGCCGGGCCGACGCTTGTCGATTCGATCGCCAATCTTGCGCTCTATTACGGGCTTGCATTGGCGCTCGCGCGAACGCAAACGCCGCCGGAAGATGAAATTCCTTTTGAAGAGGCTCGCGCCAATTTTTACGCCTGCGCGCAAAAAGGGCTGCAAGCCGACATTTCGTGGGGCGGGAAACGCATGTCCGTGCAGTCTTTGCTTCTTGAAAGGCTGACGCCATTGGCGCGCGCGGCGCTTGCGAAAGCCGGGGTTGGCGCCGCCGCCCTTGATTATTATTTCGATGGCGTCTTGCGCCCGCGCCTAATAAGCGGTCTTAACGGAGCGCGATGGCAGAGAAGTTTTGTCGAATGCAATGGCGCCGATTTTCAGGCGATGTTGATGCGTTACGCCGAATTGCAGGCGGGCGGTCGTCCTGTCGCGGAGTGGACGGTTTAAAGGGTCTGACTTCGCGATGATGCTTCACCGGATGAATGGTTTTCCCGCAGCCCTCGCTGACGCGCAGCTTGAAACGATTGCGCGCGTTTTCGCAGGCCCGACGCTCATTTCCGTTAAAGGCGAAGAGACGGACCCGCTTTTTCTCTCCGTCCTTTTGCACGGCAATGAAACATCGAGTTTTTACGTGCTCAAGGCGCTTGCAGAACGTTATCGCGCTGCGCGGCCGCCGCGGTCGCTGTTGATTTTTGTCGGCAATATTCGCGCGGCGGAAGCCGGCCGGCGATTCATGGACGATGAGCCGGATTTCAACCGCATATGGCGCGGCGGCGACGGCGCGCATGCGGCGATGGCCGCGGAAGTAACGGCTATCGCACGGGACGCCGGCATTTTCGCCAGCATCGATATTCATAACAATACCGGCGACAACCCCCATTATGGCTGCGTGAATTCCCTGCGCGCCGCCGATCTTCATCTTGCATCGATGTTCGCGCGTGTCGGGGTTTTTTACGTGATCCCCAATTCAACGCAGTCGATCGCCTTTTCGCAGTTCTGTCCGGCGGTGACGCTCGAATGCGGCAAGAGCGGCGACAGGGAAGGCGTCGCAAAAGCAATTTCGCTCGTTGAAGAAACGATGCGGCTCAAGGAATTCCCGGCTCATCCGCCGCCGCTGGATGCGCTCCAGCTTTATGAGACGGTCGGGCGCGTCGTCGTCAATCCGGCGCGCAGTTTTTCATTCGGCGGCGCCGAGGCCGACCTCATTCTCGCCGCCGGCCTTGAGAAGATGAATTTCAAAGACGCCGCCGCCGGATTTGTCTGGGCGCGGCGCCTTGCCAAGAAGGATGCGATCAGCGTTGTCAACGAGCATGGCGACGATCTGACGGGCGAGTTTTTCGAGGCGGCGAATGGCGGCCTCGTGCTGCGGCGGCCAGTGACGCCGGCCATGATCAGCGACAATGAACGCGCCATCCGTCAGGACTGTCTTTGCTATCTGATGACGCCCGTTGCGGCCTGATGGGTGATTTTAGCCATGCCGCCCGTCAAAAAGCGCCAGTTCGCTGCATCGTGACCGTCCGAAAACGACGGATTTGTAAGCCATTTTTCGTTAAGTGTGCTTAGATTGCCCGATCAAGGCGCGAATGCGCCCCAATCGCCCGTTCCGCCGATCTGCTGGCCGGCGGACTGAGTATAAGGTTTTCGATGCGTCAATCTCGCCTGTTCCTCGTTGGCGCCGTCGTCGGCATTGCGATCGGCGCGGCGACCGCCGCCGTCTTTCTCGCCGCGCCGCACGGCGAGGGCGGGGCTGCGCGTGCAGGCGGCGAGGCTCGCGGCGGCGGAGCAGGCGGATCTGGCGATTTTGGCGGCGCGCGGACGCCGGCGGTAACCTATGGCAAGGTCGAAACGGCCATCGCGGGGCGGACGCTGGAAGCGATCGGCCAGAGCCGCGCGCTCAAAAGCGTGACGCTCGCCGTTGAAACAACCGGCCTCGTGCGCAAGGTGAACATAAAGGCCGGCGCAAAAGTGAAAGAAGGCGACGTCCTTCTTCAGCTTGATGACGAGGCGCAGCGGATCGCGCTCGCAAAAGCGCGCGCGCAATATCCGATCGCCGAGCAGAACGCCAAACGCTATGCCGGCCTTCTCGACGACAAGGCCGCCTCGAAGCTTGAAGCGGATGCCGCCTTCAATGCCGCGAAAGCCGCCGAGGCGGATTTGAAAGACGCGGAATATGCGCTGTCGCAGCGGACGATCCGCGCGCCTTTCGACGGCGTCGTCGGTCTGACGACGATTGAGGCGGGCGATTATTTAAAGGCGGGCGACATTGTCACCTCGATCGACGACCGGTCGAAAATCATTATTGAATTCGCCTCGCCGCAGGAACTCGCCAGCGATGTGGCGCTCGACCAGAAAGTTACAGCCGCGCTTGCCGGCCAGCAAACGCCGCCGGTCGAAGGCGTCATTACCGCAATGGACAGCCGTGTTGACCCCGCCTCGCGGACGCTGCGGCTTGAAGCGACATTCGACAATGCGTCAGGGGCGATGCTCGCCGGCGCGACCTATGCCGTAACGACGACCTCGAAGGGCGCGCGCGCCATGGCGGTGCCGGGCCTCGCCGTTCAGTGGGACCGAACCGGCGCCTATGTCTGGCGGCTTGCGCCTGACGGGTCGGCTGTGCGGGCCGACCTTCGCATTCTTGAGCGCCGTAATGACATCGTCATCGCAGAAGGCGAAATCAGCCCCGGCGACACGCTCATCGTTGAAGGGTCGGACCGTGTCCGGCCCGGCATGAAATTCAAGACCGGCGCTGTCGGCGGCGTCAGCGGCGCCTCGGCCGGCGCGTTCGGGGCTGACTGAAGATGCCGGGCGAGACGAGCGAAGAGGGCGCCGCCGCGCCATCGGTTTCAGGCGGCTTCATCGCCGTCTTCATCAAGCGGCCGATCCTCGCAACGGTCATCAGCCTGTTGATCGTCATCGCCGGCCTTGCGGCGCTATTCGGCGTTGAAGTGCGTGAGCTTCCCGATGTCGACACGCCGGTCGTCACCGTCGATACGACTTATCGCGGCGCGACCCCGGAAGCGGTCGATGCGCAGATCACCTCTCTCATCGAAGGCGCTGTCGCACAGGTTGACGGCGTTACGAATATTTCCTCTCAATCCTCGCGCGAGCGCAGCCGCGTCGTCGCTGAATTTTCGCCAAATGTGAATATCGATATCGCTGCGACGGATGTGAAAAACGCCGTCTCGACGATCAGGAATCGCTTGCCGCGCGATATTGACGATCCGCGCGTCGTCAAAGCCGACAATGACGCCTCGCCGGTCATGCGTCTGACGACCTCGTCAGAAACGATGGACCCGGGCGATCTCGCCCTGCTCGTTAAAGATGTTGTCGCGCCGCGCCTGCAGGCGGTCGAAGGCGTTGCGCAAGTTCGGGTCTATGGCGACCGCCAGCGTGTCATCCGGGTACGAATCATGCCGGCGTCGCTCGCGGCGCGCGGCTTTACGGTTGAGGATGTTTCGGCGCTCATCCAGTCCGCATCGGCGAACGCCGCGGCCGGGCGCATCCGCAATTCCAGCCAGCAATTGCTGATCGAGGCGCAAACGGCTGCGACCTCGCCGGAAGACATCGCCGCTCTTCGCCTCAATGATGAAACCCGCATTGGCGACATTGCACTTGTCGACTGGGGTTACGCCGATGAATCAACAACCGCGCGCGTTGACGGCAAGCCGGGCGTTGGCATCGCCATCATCCGTCAGGCGCAATCGAATACGGTGAGCCTCGCCAAGGGCGTTCGCGCTGCGGTCGATGAGCTCAACAATTCATTGCCGGGCGATGTTAAGGTCGCCGTGTCGACGGACGATTCAATCTTCATCAAGCGCTCGATCGAGGAGGTTGAGCGAAGCCTGTTGCTGGCGACAATCATCGTCATCATCGTCATTTTTCTTTTCCTGCGCTCCTGGCGTGCGACGATTATTCCAGCGGTTGCGATCCCGGTCTCGCTTATCGGCACGCTCGCGGCGATCTGGCTTGCCGGGTTTTCGATCAATTTGCTGACGCTTCTGGCGCTCGTCATGGCGACCGGCCTTGTCGTCGATGACGCAATTGTCGTCACCGAAAATATCGAGCGCTGGAAAGCGGGCGGCGCCGGCAAACGCGCCGCCGCCGTGCTCGGTACGCGCGAGATTGTTTTCGCGGTGATGGCGACGACCGCAACGCTTGCCGCCGTCTTCATCCCGATTTCGTTTTTGCCGGGCCAGGCGGGCCAGCTTTTCTCTGAGTTCGGTTTCGTTCTCGCCTTCGCCGTGCTGATCTCTTCTTTCGTAGCGCTGTCGCTCTGTCCGATGCTGTCGATCCGCTTCGCGCGGGCGACGGCGCACAAACCCGGTGAAAAGGAAGGCGCGCCGGCGCGCGCTTATCGCCGGTTTCTCGCCTTCCTGCTCGACAAGCCGCTTGTTCCGATCGGCGCGTCACTCGCTTTCGCGGTGGTTGGATTCCTCGCCTATCAGACGCTGCCGCGTGAATTGACGCCGGATGAAGACCGCGGCCGCGTTTTCCTTTTCGTTTCCGCGCAGGACGGCGCCAATTTCGCCTATCTCGACGACAAGGTGCGCGCCATTGAAGACCGGATGGGCGAGATCGTCGAGGCTGGCGATGCGGCGCGCGTCATCGCCGTTTCCGGCGTCAATGGCGGCAACAACGCTTTCGTCGGTTTGCTGCTGAAGGACTGGTCGGACCGCAAGATTACGCAGAATGACGTCGAACAGAAAATTCGCGCCATCGCCGCGACAACGCCGGGCGTGACGGCGATCGTCCGAAAGGGCAACAGCCTTGGCATCCGCGGCGGCGGGCAGGGCCTCCAATTCGCCGTGCTCGGCGATGATTACGACAAGACCGCCGACGCCGCCGAAGCGCTTTCCGCCAAGCTTGAGCAAAATCCTATCTTCACCAATGTGCGCCCCAATTTTCGCGTGTCGCAGCCGCAGGTAAGCGTTGATGTCAATCGCGAAGCGGCCTCGCTGCTCGGCGTGCCGGTGAATGCAATCACGACAACCTTGTCGGCGATGTCTGATGAATATCGCGCCGCGCAGCTTTTTGTCGGCGACGATGTTATTGATGTCATGCTGTCGGCGGGCGGTCGGCCGATCGATGATCCGACGGCGCTCGCCAATGTTTATGTCCGCACCAAGACCGGCGTTTTCACCCCGCTTTCAAGCGTTGCGACAATTCGCGAGGAGCCGATCGCCGCGACGCTGTCGCGCGAGCAGCGCCGCCGCGCCGTGCCGGTCACGGCTTCTCTCGCCGAAGGCGTCCATCTCGGCGAGGCGATCGATGCGATGCGCGCCGCGGCGAGCGAGACGCTGAAAGGCGATTTTGCGGTGACGCTGACGGGCGAAGCGAAGATCTTGCAGCAATCGAGCGATTCCTCGGCGCTTGTTTTCGCCTTCGCCGCGCTCATCGTTTTGCTAGTGCTTGCGGCGCAGTTTGAAAGCTTTGTCTCGGCCGCCGTCATCATGCTGACCGTGCCGTTTGGCCTTGCGGCGGCCGTCTTCGCAATCCAGCTGACCGGCGGCTCGCTCAATTATTACAGCCAGATCGGTCTCGTTCTGCTGATCGGCATCATGGCGAAGAACGGCATTCTCATCGTTGAATTCGCCAATAAGCGCCGCGATCAGGGCATGGGCGTCAAGGCGGCGATCCTCGACGCGTCGATGACGCGCCTTCGCCCCGTTTTGATGACGGCGATCTCGACCCTGCTTGGCGGCTTGCCGCTTATTCTCGGCTCAGGCGCGGGCGCTGAATCGCGCGCCGCATTGGGTTGGGTCATTTTCGGCGGGCTCGGCTTTGCGACAATCTTCACGCTGTTCCTGACGCCGGTGACGTTCCTGATGCTCGCCGGATTTTCAAAGCCGCGCGCCAGCGAGGAAGCCGCGCTCGCCGCGGAACTCGCCGAAATTCAAAGGCCGACATAGTTCGCCGCTTGCCGCTCGACATCGCGGCTGAGAAAAGGGATACCTCGCGCGTCCCATTTCTCAAGCCGGAAACTTCCATGTCGAAAGCGCCTATCCGCCTCTATCTTGTTGACGGCTCGTCCTATATTTTTCGCGCCTATCATGCGTTGCCGCCGCTGACGCGCAAATCCGACGGCCTGCCGATCGGCGCCGTCTCCGGCTATTCCAACATGCTCTACAAATTGTTGACCGACGTCACCGATGAGCATGAGCCGACGCATTTCGCCGTCATTTTCGATCATTCAGGCAAGAGTTTTCGCAATGATCTTTATCAGGACTACAAAGCGCATCGCCCGCCGGCGCCGGAAGATCTTGTGCCGCAATTCCCGCTCGTCCGCGAGGCGACGCGCGCTTTCAATGTTCCCTGCATAGAGCTGGAAGGTTTCGAGGCGGATGATCTTATCGCCTCCTATGCTCGCGCTGCGGAAAAAGCCGGCGGCGAAGTTGTTATCATTTCATCCGACAAGGATCTGATGCAGCTCGTCAACGACAAGGTGACGTTGTTCGACACGATGAAGAACAAACGTATCGCGCGCGCTGAAGTGATTGAGAAATTCGGCGTCCCGCCCGAGAAGGTGATTGAAATTCAGGCGCTCGCCGGCGATTCCGTCGACAATGTTCCGGGCGTGCCCGGCATCGGCGTTAAAACCGCCGCGCAATTGATCGAGGAGTATGGCGACGTTGAAACGCTTCTCGAACGCGCCTCCGAGATCAAGCAGAACAAGCGGCGCGAAAACCTCATTGAATATGCGGACGCGGCGCGGATATCCAAAATACTCGTTACGCTGAAGGACGATATCGAACTTCCAGAGCCGCTTGACGATCTTAAAATTCGCTCGCTCGATGTAGAAAAACTGGGCGCATTCCTTCGGGAAATGGAATTCAGCACGCTATTGCGGCGGATCGACGGCGATCATGACGGGGCCGTATCTGCTGCGGCGCCGGCTGCAAAGTCGGCCGCCAAAGCCGCCGCCACATCTTCCGCCAATGGCGCAGCGCCTGTCGGCGAATACAAGACGATAACCTCAAAAGAGGAATTGCAGCCCTTCATCGACGCCGCCTTTGAGCGCGGCGTCATTGCGGTCGATACCGAAACAGACAGTCTTGATGCGATGCGCGCCGCGTTGGTTGGCGTTTCGCTCGCCGTGGCGCCGGGCGTTGCGTGCTATATTCCGCTCGGGCATGGCGCCAAGGGACTTGCGCTCGATGGCGAAGATTCCATCAAGCAAATGCCGGCCGACAAGGCGATGAAGCTTCTAAAACCGGTGCTTGAAGACAAGTCGGTTCTGAAGATCGGCCAGAATATCAAATATGATCTGCATGTCCTGTCGCGTTACGGCGTCGATGTCGCGCCGTTCGACGACACGATGCTCATCTCCTATTCGCTTGATTGCGGCGCAAACGGCCACGGCATGGACGAGCTCGCCAAGAAATGGCTGGGTCACGATACGATCAAATTTTCAGATGTCGCCGGCACGGGGAAGAACCAGAAGACGTTCGACGAGATCGCTATTCCCGAAGCGACGAAATATGCGGCTGAAGACGCCGATATTACGTTCCAGCTTCACGCTGCGTTAAAGCCGCGTTTGTCGCCTGAAGGAAAGACCACCGTTTACGAGACGCTCGAACGTCCGCTCGTGCCGGTGATTGCGGCGATGGAGCGCGAGGGCGTGAAGATCGATCCCGCCGTTCTGTCGCGGCTTTCTTCCGATTTCGCCCAGCGTATGGCGCGCTATGAAGCCGAAGCGCATGAACTTGCCGGCGAGGAATTCAATATCGGCTCGCCGAAACAGATATCGGATATTCTGTTCGGAAAATTATCGCTCCCAGGCGGCAAAAAAACCGCAAAAGGCGCATGGTCGACCAAGGCCGACATACTCGAAGACCTCGCCGCGGAAGGTCATGAATTGCCGCGCACGATTTTGAATTGGCGCAGCCTGTCCAAGCTGAAATCGACTTATACCGATGCGCTCCCCCATACGATCAATCCTGAAACGGGCCGCGTCCACACGTCTTATTCGCTTGCTGCGACGACGACCGGGCGCCTCGCCTCGACCGATCCCAATCTTCAGAACATTCCAATCCGAACCGAAGACGGGCGCAAAATCAGAACCGCCTTCATCCCTGAAAAAGGTAATGTTCTCATCTCCGCCGATTACAGCCAGATCGAGTTGCGCCTGCTTGCGCATATCGCCGATCTGAAAACCATGAAGGACGCTTTCGCCGAGGGCGTCGACATTCACGCGCTGACGGCGTCGGAAATGTTCGACGTGCCGGTCGAAGGCATGGACCCGATGGTGCGGCGGCGCGCCAAGGCGATCAATTTCGGCATCATCTACGGCATTTCGGCCTTCGGCCTCGCCAATCAACTTGGCATCTCGCGGGGCGAGGCGAAGGATTATATCGACGCCTATTTCGAGAAATTTCCCGGCATCCGCCGCTATATGGATGACACGATCGCCAGCGCCAAGAGAGAAGGTTTCGTCGAAACGATTTTCGGGCGGCGCACCCATGTCGGCGGCATCAACGACAAGAACCATGCGATGCGCGGCTATGCCGAGCGCCAGGCGATCAACGCGCCAATCCAGGGCGCGGCCGCCGACGTCATCCGCCGGGCGATGATCCGCATGCCAAGCGCTTTGAGCCATGCGCATCTGAAAGCGAAGATGCTCTTGCAGGTCCATGACGAGCTCATCTTCGAGGCGCCGAAGGACGAAGCGGAAAAGACAATCGACGTTGCGAGAAAAGTGATGGAAGGCGCGGCATTGCCGGCGGTTGCGCTTTCAGTGCCGCTTGTCGTGGATGCGCGCGCCGGCAAGAACTGGGACGAGGCGCATTAGCGCCGGGCGAAAAAGTGGGAACCGGTTTTTCGAGAACCCGGCGCAGCAACTGAAAACCGTTACGCCGGGCGAATAAAGTGGAATCCGGTTTATTGCGGAAATTAGAGCTGCGTCTGGTCAGCGCCCTCGGACAGGGATGAAAGATCGTCAAGCGCCGAACGAAGAAGCGCGTCGGCAGGCATCCGCTTGTCGTCGCTTGATTTGGCGCCGCGCCAGAGCGCTAGTTTCAGCATCACGTCGTCGGCGTTTTCCGCAGCGCTTCTGACCGCTTTGGCGACCACCGAAATGCGCCGCCGGGCGAGTTTCCTGTCAATACCGCTTGCGGTCTCGCGCGCGAGTTCGGCCCATTCAGCGATCAGCCGCCTCGCCGCAGTGAGGTTTGAAATTCGCCCTTTGTCAGCCCCGACGTGGGTGTCAGCCTCGGCATGGATCGCGATATTCGCCATTGCGCACTGCCCATTATCGCCCGCCCCCCATAGCGGATAGATTCTCAATAAAAATCTATCCTGCGTCGCAAAAGAGTCGAATGAAGAATCGTAAAGTCTCATCACAACGGCGGCATGATAAAAATTAATGGCGCCAGTTATGCGGAGAGCGGCAAATGTTAACGCCTCGCCGCATTGCAGCATGTCCAATCGGTAATGAAATTGGAATACTTCCAAAAGCAGCGATAGCTGCGTTTTGCCGCGTTAACATGCGTCAGATTATAGCGGGCTGTCTTCGGGCAGGAGCGGCGCCGCCGGTTCGAGCGTTATTTCGATACGGCGATTGCCGGGCGCGTAAGGATCTTCCGGGTAAAGAGGGAAGGCGGCGCCGCGGCCGGCGACGGCGGCGATGCGTTTTTCCGGAAAGCCCGCCTCCTGCATGATGCGGCGGGCGGCGTTGGCCCGCGCGGCGGTGAGGTCGAAAGGCGAATAGGCGCCGGCGCCAGTTGCGTCGGCGTCGGCGTTGATGGTGATGCGGTTAGCGAGCGGCAAAAGCGCGCGCGCCGTTTCCTGCAGGAGTTCCTTTGCTTGCTCGGTCGGCTCGGCGCTGCCGCGATCGAACATGGCGCGCCCGGCGGTGTCGACGAGAATGACCTGTAGTCCTGTCTTGGTGAGGTTGATCGTGACGGCGTCATTGGCGCCCTTTGTGATCGGGCTCAGAAGAATGGCGTGCTCAAGGCGCTCCTTGGCGGCCTCGTATGCGCGCCGCGCCGCGTCGGCGCTCTCATGCGCGCCGCGTTTCTGGGCTGCGCCCGCGGCCGGGCGAGCTGACAGCGTTTCGGTGAGCCCGTCGCCTGAGGGAACGGATACAGGGAGAACAGCGCCCGGCTGGCGCTGCTCCGGCGTTCCGTCAAGCGTGCGCTCGCCGGAGAAACGCCGCTCGCTGGTGACGCCGAACGCTTCGCGAATCGAGCCGGCGACGACTTGCATCTTCGCTTCGTCCTGCACTGAAAAGGAAACGATGAGCACGAAGAAGCAGACGAGCAGCGTCATCAGATCGGCATAGGTGACGAGCCACGGCGCCGCGCCGCGTTTTCTTTTCGGGATAGCGGGGGAGTTGTTCACGCCGCTGCGCTCGCAAAGGCGCCGCGCGCTTTTTCGGGCAGATAGACGATCAGCATGTCTGTGATCGCATCGGGAGAGCGGCGCTCGGCGACCTGCACAAGGCCGTCGATAATGAGCGACAGATTGGTTTCCTGCACCTCCAGCTTGGAAGCGAGCTTGTCGGCGATCGGCAGCGCGATGACATAGGCGATCAGCGCGCCGTAAAGCGTTGTCAAAAGCGCAATCGCCATCGCCGGGCCGATCGTCGTCGGGTCCTGCATATGGGAGAGCATTTTGATGAGGCCGACGACAGTGCCGATCATGCCGAAGGCGGGCGCGGCCTCGCCAATCGCGCGGAAGACTTTCTCGCCATTGACGAGGCGAAGGATTTCAAGCTCTCGCTCGCGCGTTAATTGCGCGCGCAATTGATCCGTCGTCAGACCATCGGCGATCATCTGCTTGCCGCGCGCCAGGAACGGGTCGGAAACGGGCGTCCGCTCAAGGCCCATCGGTCCCTGCCGGCGGGCGACTTGCGCCAGCGCGCGAAGCTCCTCCAGCAATTCGCCGGGGCTTTTGGCGTGATCGAGAAAGGCGGTCTTCGCGCCGGTGACGCCGGCCGCCGCCACTTCATCGACCGGAAAGCGAAGGACCGTCGCCGCCGCCGCGCCGCCAAGCACGATCAAAAGGCTCGGCGCGTTCAAAAAGACGATGACCGATCCCGACATCGCGATTGCGAGGCCGACGACGAAAAGACCGGCGACGATGCCGCCAATAGTGGCGAAGTCCATGCGCATGGGCGAACAATCCCTAGAGTTCGGGGGATCATAGTCGCCAGCGCGTAAAGGGAGCGCTTAAGTCTCTAATAAAATTGGCGCGTGTTGGGCCGCCGCTATTAGGATTTCAGCAAGGTTTCAGCGCTTGTTTTGCGCCTAGCCCCAGGGACCGCTTTGTCGCGGCGGCGCCGGCTCGAAATGCGAATTCCCGCCATGGTGTCCGGCCATTTCCATCAACCGGCCAATGCGGTCCTCGGTCGGCGGATGGGTCGCGAAAAGCGCCGCGGCGCTGCGTCCCGACAGCGGATTGATGATCATCAACTGGCCGGTTTCGGGGTGACGCTCGGCGGTGTAGTTCGGCCGCCGCTTCGCCGTGTTCGAAATCTTGGCGAGCGCCGAGGCGAGCGCTTCCGGCCGGCCTGAAATTTCAGCGCCGCCTCTGTCGGCTTCATATTCGCGCCCGCGGCTGATCGCCATTTGCACAAGGCCGGCGGCGAGCGGCGCCAGCATCATCATCGCCAGCGTCGCGAAGATGTTGTTGTTGCGATTGCCGCCGAGAAAGAACGCGAAATTGGCGAGCATGGTGATCGCGCCGGCGAGCGTTGCGGTCACGGTCATAGTCAGCGTGTCGCGGTTTTTTACGTGCGCCAGTTCATGCGCCATGACGCCGGCGATTTCGTCTTCATTGAGCATTTCAAGAAGGCCGGTCGTTGCGCAAACGGCGGCGTGTTCGGGGTCGCGGCCCGTTGCGAATGCGTTCGGCTGATCGGAGGGAATGATCGCGATTTTCGGGCGCGGCAGGCCGGCGTTTGTGGCGAGCCCTTCGACGATCTCGACATAGCGGCGGACGGCGCCAGACGCGGCGTTCCTGTCGACTTCCTGCGCCTTGTACATCGAGAGAACGACCTTGTCGGCGTTCCAGTATGCGAAGGCGTTCGACATGACCGCGAAGCCGAGCGCCAGCACCATGCCGCCGGCGCCGCCAAGCGCGTAACCGATCATGCCGAAAAGCGCGGTCAGCGCTGCGATCAGAATATAGGTTCGAAGGTGACCCATCTCGTTCCTTTGCCGTATGAATGATGGCGCTTATATGTGTGTCAGCAAGGAGCGCTTCAATATGAACGAAAACGCCGATGAGAAGGCGGACGGCGACGGTGCTGAAATCGTAGGCGCAGCGCCCGGCGTCTCGCTGACGCCGGCGGCCAGGCGCGCGCTCCTTGAAGCTGCTGAAAGACGTCGCAAGGCGGCGGCGGATTTGCCGCCCGAGGAGGGCGGTCCGAAGGGCCTTGAACCGACCCGCTATGGCGACTGGGAGCGAAAGGGCCGCGCCGTCGATTTTTGATGAGGGCTTTTGTTTCCTCTCCCGCTCTTCGTCTGTCGGCTTTCCTTCATTCGACTTGCAGAACATAGCATGAACATGCTATGGCTCGCGCAATGGTTGTGGTTTGGAGATATATACTACCAGTTGTGGCGACGTCCAGCCTCGCCCTGGCGGGACCCGCAGCGGCGTCCGATTTGCCGGGGCCGGTTCCGGCGCGGGTCGAGCGGGTGGTCGATGGCGACACGGTCCGGGTCGCGGCCGAAATCTGGGTCGACCAGACCGTCTCGATCTCGGTCCGGCTGAAGGACGTCGATGCGCCGGAACTCTTTCGTCCGAAATGCCCTGCTGAAAAAGCAAGGAAGCGCGCGCAGCAAAGCCTTTGTCGAAGGCTTCGCCGGAGGTGGCGATGTCAGCCTGATGGAAATTGAGCACGACAAATATGGCGGCCGCGTCGCCGCTATCGTCCTCCGCGGCGACGGCGAAGATGTGGGCGATGCGCTCATCGCCGCTGGCCTCGCCATTCCCTATGGCGCGGCCAAGCCCTGGTGCATTTGAGGGGCTCATCGGAGTTAGAAGCGGGCGCCGCCCGGCAAATTTTTTCTCTGCAGTTCATAGTCACGCGGGTGCGCAAACCGCCATTCGTCAAATCCCTTTTGCCATTCCCTGTAGCGGTCGAGATCAGCCGGATAATGTTCACGTGCGCTGCGATATTCTGAAATGCACTGTTTAAGGCGCGAATATTCGCCAAGGGTAGGTGAGTTGCGGCTCGTGAATATCTCTGAAATGCGCTTGTTTATCGAAGGGTCGCGATCCGGTCGGACCGGGCGCGGCGGCGGCGCGGGATAATCGAACGGCCAGTCAAATGCAGTTGCTTCAGTTATTGGCTCTTCGAGAAGGACTGCGCGCATCGGTGAAAGTTGGTTGACGAGGGATGCATATTGATCGCTTGACGGCGTCCCATAAGGGAAGACGAAAGCCTTAAGCGCCAGCATGAATGCGATCAGCGAACTGATCAGGACGCCTTGCATCGCAGCTTCAGCGGCGTTCCGTTCATAACCGGCTATAATGCGTATGAGGAATAAAATGCCCAGCGTCGACACGGCGACTGCGGCGAAATGAAAGACGGAAGCAAAACCGAACCAGCCTGTTATCCAGAACCCGGCATAAGCGCATTCGGCGCTCGTGTTGAGAACGAACATCTGAATGACGGTTATGACGAGCGAAAAGCCAGCAATGAATGCAGTAAAAAGCGAAACGCCCGGCCGTTGCCGTCTTTCTTTTCGTTTCAACCACCTCGTCTTGATCATCACGCCCCCGCTCCACCTGATATGGAGGCGATGGCGCCAGCAGGCAAGGCGAGCCGCGATCAACTCTGGCGTTTGAAACGAATTCATAATCGCCAAAAAGGCGATGAAAATTTGTCTTCTGTTTCAAGGCGTTGATCTTTTCGGCCAAGTTATCCCCCAGTTTATCCCCCATGTTATCCGACCCCTCTTCAAAGGCTTTACAATGCGCGCGTGTTGACTTGCGCGAGCCGGAAAGGAGGGCGAGGAGAAGATGATCGAAACGTTGATGATTTGCGCGCCTTGCGGTGCGCAAAAAGGTGAATTCCGGGTCCTGCGCTTCGCGCAATCCCGGAATGACGGACGAGCATTTTGTTCCGATCTCCTTCCCCGTCATTCCGGGGCGATCGCAAAGATCGAACCCGGAATCCATTATTCCGCCAACTCAGTATTCAGCAGAATTATTGAGGATGCGCCACGCGGACTGCCCACCCGGAACTTGTTCCGCATTATACGGACAAACGCGCTGCAGGGCGCGTCAATGCTCACTTCATCCTATAGGCGGCAAGCGCCGGCAAATACGGACAAACGGGAACAGAGTCGCGCAATAAAAAAGGCGCCCGTTTTACCGGGCGCCTTGAGAAAGAATGGGGCGCGTTCAGCCTTTTGGGGCGGCGACGCGAACGCCGGTCGAAACATAGGTTTCGAATTTGGCGAAATTCTTCACGAACATCGAAGCGAGTTTTTGCGCTTGCGCGTCGTAGCGCGCGCCGTCGGACCAGGTATCGCGCGGGTTCAATATCTTGTCGTCGACACCCGTCACTTTGGCCGGCACGTCGAAGCCGAAAATCTCGTCCTTGCGCATCGGCGCGGCGGCGAGCGAGCCGTCAAGCGCGGCGGAAAGGAGCGCGCGCGTCGCCTTGATCGGCATGCGCGAGCCTTCGCCGAACGGACCGCCGGTCCAGCCGGTATTGACGAGCCAGCAGGAAACGCCGTGCTTTTCGATAAGCTCGCCGAGGAGCTTTCCGTATTCGGACGGATGACGCGGCATGAAGGGCGCGCCGAAGCAGGTCGAGAAGGTCGGCTGCGGC
>JAWKVJ010000016.1:0-67345 GCA_041398085.1 Parvularculaceae bacterium | reverse complement strand
GCGCTCCAACTGCAAATTTCGACCGTCCCGAACTTGCCGAAACGTCTTGCGCCTTTCCTTCGATTAACGGCGCAGGCGAAGATGAGCGCGACTTCGCGGCGCGCGCGCGCCGCCAGCCGGGATTGTCATAATAGGCGCCGTCATCAACTCGGGCCGCATCAAATCGCGAGTGGCTGGCGAAAGAGGCGGCGGCGTTTCCGTATAGTCCGGGTTGAGACACGACCTCGACCTCGTCCTCCGGCAGTTCGTCGACAAAGCGCGAGGGAAGGGCGGTTTGCCAGCGGCCATAGATCTGACGATTGGCGGCGAAAGAAATGCGGCAGCTTTCGCGCGCGCGCGTGATGCCGACATAGGCGAGGCGACGCTCTTCCTCGAGCGCCGCCGTGCCGCCTTCGTCGAGCGAGCGCTGCGAAGGGAAAACGCCTTCCTCCCAGCCCGGCAAAAAGACGACCGGAAATTCAAGCCCCTTGGCGGCGTGCAGCGTCATCAGCCAGACTTGTCCGTCCGCCGTTCCTTCATTGTGTTCGGCGACAAGGGCGACGTGATCGAGATAGCCGGCAAGCGTGTCGAATTCGGAAACGGCGTTCACAACCTCTTTGAGGTTTTCAAGTTTCGATTCCGCTTTCGCTGACTTGCTGTTTTTCCAATAATCGACGTATCCGGATTCATCGAGCGCGAGTTCGGTTAAATCGCGCGGGCTCATCCCATCAATTTCACCGGCCCACCGGTCGACCATCTCGACGAATTTTCGAAGCGCATTACGCGCCGCCGCGCCGATTTCATCCGACTCAATAATCAGCCGGCTTGCGGCCATCAGCGTGATTGATTGGGCGCGCGCCAGCGCGTGGATCGCTTGCATGGTCGCGCCGCCGATCTTGCGCGCCGGTTTGTTGGCGATCCGATCGAAAGCGAGATCGTCATCGGCGCTGCGTAGCAGTCTTAAATAGGCGATCGCGTCACGCACCTCTTCGCGCTCATAAAATCTTGGACCGCCAACGACGCGATAGGCGAGACCGAGCGTATTAAAGCGCTCCTCAAAAGCGCGCATCTGGTAGGAGGCGCGCACCAAAACCGCCATGTCCGAAAGCGCCCGGCCCTTTGTTTGCTCGCTCTCAATATCATCGCCTATAAGGCGCGCTTCTTCCTCGCCATCCCAGACGCCTCTGACCTTGACGAGCTCACCCTCATTTTCTTCGGTCCAGAGCGTCTTGCCGAGGCGTTTGGAATTTGCAGAGATGAGGCCGGATGCCGCCGCGAGAATTGCCGGCGTCGAGCGGTAATTGCGTTCGAGCCGTATGACCTTTGCGCCCGGAAAATCTTTTTCAAAGCGCAAGATATTTTCAACTTCAGCGCCGCGCCAACCATAGATCGATTGATCGTCATCGCCAACACAGCAGATATTCTTGTGTTTCTGCGCAAGCAGTCGAAGCCACAGATATTGCGCGACATTCGTGTCCTGATACTCATCGACAAGCATATAGCGAAAACGCTCCTGATACTGGCCGAGCACATCGCCGTGTTTTTGGAATATCGACAGGTTGTGAATAAGCAAATCGCCAAAGTCAGCGGCGTTCAGCGTTATCAGTCGTTGCTGATAGGCCGCGTATAGATTGATCGCCTTGCCGTCGGCGAAATTCCACGCTTCGTTTGCCGGCACCTTGTCAGGCGTCAGTCCGCGGTTTTTCCAGGCGTCGATAACAGTAGCGAGACCGCGCCCGGTCCAGCGTTTTTCATCAAGGCCGGCGGCTTCAATTACCTGTTTGGCGAGGCGGATCTGATCGTCAGCATCGAGAATGGTGAAGGTTGATTTCAGTCCGACCAGTTCCGCGTGACGTCGTAGAATTTGCGCGCCAATCGAATGGAAGGTGCCGAGCCATTGAAGGCCTTCGACGCTTTCGCCAATAAGCGCGCCAATACGCTCTTTCATCTCGCGCGCGGCTTTATTGGTGAACGTCACCGCAAGAAGCTGCCATGGACGGGCGCGTCCGGTGAAAAGAAGATGGGCGAGGCGTGTTGTCAGGGCCCGGGTTTTTCCCGTGCCGGCGCCGGCCAGCATCAGAACCGGCCCTTCGGTCGTCAGCACGGCTTCGCGCTGCTCGTCATTGAGGCCGTCGAGATGGGGCGCGTTGGAGTCGGGACCCGGGGCGAGGCTCGCCATCGCGCGCGCGGAAATGGAAGGTTTTGCGGTCAAGTCGGGGGCCTTGGACATGAGAACGATTCTGGAACATCCTTAGGTCGGCCTCGCCGCCGAACGCAAGGCCCGGGGGACCGGCTCTAACGGTAGAATCGGGTTAGTGGCGTACCGAGACCAGAATTTAGTCAAGCGAAAGGAGTTGCGGCATGGCTGGCAAGTTCGAACTTTACAAGGATAAGGCAGGGGAGTTCCGTTTTCGCCTCAAGGCGGGCAATGGCGAGAATATCCTTGCCAGCGAGGGCTATAAGGACAAGTCCGGCGCCGAGAACGGGATCGCGTCCGTCAGGAAGAACGCCGGTGACGACGCCCGCTATGAGCGCAAGACGTCCGACAGCGGCAAGTTCCATTTCAATCTGAAGGCCGCGAACCATCAGGTGATCGGCTCATCGCAGATGTATGAATCGGAGTCAGGCCGCGATGGCGGGATTGAAAGCGTCAAGAAGAATGCTGCCGACGCCAAGGTCGAAGATCAGACCGTTTGATATTTTTGGCTTGTGAAACGAAAAAAGCCCCGGCTCGCAGCCGGGGCTTTCCGTTTGAGTATCGCCAGTTAAGTATTGACGGGCGTTACTGACAGGACGGGAATTTGAAGGAGCTGATCCAGGTGCTCCAGTTAAAGGTGCCGTCATTCTTCAGATATTCCGTCGTGTAGAAGAACGTGCAGTCGTCCGATGGATCGACATACATCGTCGAATAATCGCCCCAGCGCGAGAGCGTGCGGCCTTGCGCGCCGCCGCCGGCTTTCAGGAGCGATTCCGCTTGCAACGTTCCCGGCGCATCGGTTGCGAGGCGGCCGGTGAAATAGATCGACGGATTTTGTGTCGAGCTTGAAGCGCTATAGCCAAGAGCGATGTTGCCGTCCTTGTCCTGAGCGATCGAGCCCATCCAGCGATCGGTTGAGTCCGGCGAGAAAGTGCCTTGCTGCACGACCGCGGGCGTGCCGCTCGTCAGATTGGTGAGCTGATACCAGCGAACGCCGACAATCTCGGTCTTTTTATTGCCGCCGGTTTTGATCGAGTGATTGACGACGGCGGTTTCGGACGTATTCGCCGCCGTATGAGAGCGGTAAGCGAAGCGATACATCAGCCGGTCCGCGAGCGAGTCGAGTTTGGCGACGCGTCTTCCCGGCTGGGTGATGCAGGCGCCGCCGCCAGAGCATGCAGGCGTGAAGGCTGCGACCGGGATCGACATCGGGCCGGTCAGCGTTGTGTTGCCCGGGTTCGCCCAGTCCACATGGAAGCGCCACAGGTTCAAAGAGTTCGAACCATAGCTGATGAAAGGGTTTGGCGCGCCGGCCGGCGGCGGCGCGGCGGCGCTGTCGACGTCGGCAGGGAGGAGGCCGCCAAACTGGGTTGACGTCTGGAAGCATTGCTGCGTTGCAGGCTGACCGGCGAGCATTGCTGCACGGTCATAAGCGCAAAGTCCTGCGCCCTGAAACGTATTCGTGAAATAGTTGAACGTGATGTAATAGGCGTCAGGCCATACGCCGAGCTTTGGATAATCATTGAAAAGATTGCCATAGCTGAAAGCGTAAAGGTGGTAGGAGCCAAGCGCGTCGGATGTGTCAGAAACGGCGACGCACTGCATGTAAGGCTGTGAGGATACCGAGAATTGGGTCAACACCCAGCGATCGGCGAGCTTGTCGTATTGTGCGATCGGATCGCCGTCATTATTCGCCGCGCACGGTCCGCCGAGATTGGCGAATAATGTGTTGCCGGCGACCGGTCCGTGCAGAACGGCATGCGTCGCCTTGTCGAACACGATGAAGTCGGCATTGACCCATTGAACGATTTGCGTTGGCCCGACCGCGAGCGTCGTATCGGGCGGGGCGTATTGATCGGTATATCCATAGTCTCCCTGACCAAGGCCCGCAAAACCGTTCGGCGTTGTTGTCGCCGCATTTGGCCCTGGTGAAGGTTGCAAGACAGGATCTGGTTTCTCCTGTCCCGGCGGAATCTTTACAAGACGTAGTGGTCGTTCCCTTCTTTCTTCAATGCCTGGGGCGCTAGCGATGCCCATGCCGGAAACCCGGCCGGACTCGCCATGCGCTGCAGCCGGCGTAACGGTCGCATTGTGATCGACCTGCGCCGAGGCTGGCGTTATTGCGAAGGCAGAAGCAATCGCCGTTATGACGAATGCAGCTCCTCCCAAATGCGTAATCCGCATTCTCTTTCTCCTTCGTAACCTCGCAATAAATCAGGAGCCGGCAGCGAGGCGGATGCCGGTGAATTCGAAAGCAACTGAATTAAAGAGCGCGTCCTAAAAGGCGGCGCGCGCGTGAAACCTATTCGCGCTTTCAAAAAAGAAACAAATCAAATGCCGAATACATTTTGCCGCATGATGAAAAACGTGAACAGCACATAAATTGACAAGTGCAGTTTTCAGGAGAGCGAGATTTAAAGATTTGTGCATTTACAATTTGTCGTCTCGCAAATCAGTGATTTTGCAAATCACGACAATGGGAGCGTCGCTTAAATCAAGCTTTGAAAAATGGCGTAATTTTGGTGTTTGAGAACGACCGCTTCAACTTGCCGCATCTTTCACTAATGCAGTTTTGGATCTTTTGAATGGGGCGGAAAAGAAAGATTGTGCGGCGCCGAACTATTTGAACTCAGGAAAAATAATTTTTTGTATAGTTTGAAAACACGCCGCCTAGTGCAGAAAATCCACCATCCGCAATCGCCGCCTGTGCTGGAAAATAAAATTATGCGGGGCGATTGATCGAATGAGCGTCGTTAAAACGTCACAAGCTCCGCGCCGTCCCATTGCGCGCCGTCGGCGCCGCCTTCGGCCGCCAGTTTTGAAATGCGCTCTTCATATAGGTCGAAAAGAGCGATTTTGGCTCCGGGCGACTGGCGCACCTTGTTCAAATGAGCCCGTGCGGCGAGGAAATCGCCGGACCTGTAGGCGGCCAGCATCTGGCGATGCTCGTCCTCAAGCGCACGGAAACCCTTGCTCGATTTGATGAAGGGATTGCCGACCAGCGCATAGATTGAGAAGGGGCGTTCCTCGTTGCGCGTTTTCAACCGGTCGAGTTCAAGGAAGGCGAAATGGTGATCCGTGCGCCGATGCACGGTCTCGTCGCAAATGATCGCGGGACCGTAAGCGATCGCCTGGCGCGAAAGGAAGGATGCAAGCTCCATCGGCTTGCCGACTGCGGAGTAGCGGTTTGAGCGTCCATGGCCCATCGGTCCGACAAAACATTCACCAGTGGCGATGCCGATGGCGAGGTGCAGTTGCGCGCCCTTGAAGCGGGGCGCGTTCTCGATCTCGATATTGATCTTGTCCATGCTCTCAACAAGGCGGAGCGCTGCGGCGCAGGCGTTGCGCACATGATCGGCGTTTTCGAGCGGCGCATTGAAATAAGCGAAGATACGTCCGCCATCGGCTTGTTCGGCGGCGCCGCCCGCATCGATGATCGCTTTTTTGAGGTGCACGCAGCCGGCCGCGATGAGATTCGTAACCTCGCCCGGCGTGTCGGCAAGTCGCGTAATATCCTCGTCAATCAATCTTAGTTCACAGGCAAGGACGGTGATTGCCCGCCGCGCGCCCCCAAGAACGTCTGAGGACCCTTCTTCGCGCACGCGCTTCATCGTCGGCTCGGGGAGCGAGCCCTGAAAGGCGCCGCGCACCTTGTCGTCCTTCAGCGCTTCACCCAAGGAGCGTCCGCCAGCAACCGTGAACGCGCCGAGGAACAAGGCGAGGGAAGGCGCAAGCGGATCGACAAGCGATGACGAGAACGCAAACGCTGCGAGCGATCCTGCGAATAAAATCGCTGATAATATTGCAGCGACGCCAACCGCCTTCCAGAAATCGAGGCGCTGTGACCACATGATTGCCGCGGCGCCGAACAGCAAGACGCTCAGCGCTTCGGCATAACCGAACCAGGCCGGCCGCGATGGCGTAATGCCGGCCTCTATCTGCCGTGCGATAATCGCCTGCGCGTCTGGCAAGGTCATCTCGCCGCGGGCGGTTTTGACTGTCGGACCGACGCCGCCGCCGAGGCCGATGAAGACGACCTTTCCGTCGAGCTGACCGAGCGAATCCTTTTCCTGCAGCGCCTTCCAGGCCGGCGTCGTCGGCGTTACAACGCGGCGCGGGAAATAAAGCCGCATGGTCGCCGCGTCGCCGAGCGGAATCGCGTTGTCGCCGATACGCAGTGATTTCACGGACTGTCCGACCGAAGTCACTGATGTTTCGTCGGCTGTAATTTCGATTTTTTTGCCGCCGCCGGCGATGTCGGCCGCTTCGAGCGCTGTGACCGGCGCGATGCGCCCGCCAGCGGACCATAACAATGTGGCGGTCCGAACAACGCCGTCTGAATCTGCGGGCAGCGCCGCGACTGTTAAGGCTGCAGACGCCGCGAGGTCAGAGTTTATCGGCCCGCGCAGTTTTGCCGACGGCAGTCCGAAATATTCAGCGGCGCCCTCAACCTTGATAACGCGGCTTGCGGCGCCGTCAGCCCGCTCAAGCGGAAGCCGCGCAACATCTTGTGTAACCGCCTCAGCCCCTACCGAGATCGCCCCGCTTGTGTTCGCCAAGGCTTCGGCGAGCATCTGGTCCGTATTCGGGAGCAGCGACAGCTGTTCGGCGAGGCGCGGGTCGCGCGATCCGGCGAGCCAGAAATCTCCGATCGATTTTGGCGAAAGCGGGTCAGGCCCGTCGACCCCTTCGACATAGATGACGCCCTTGGCGCCGGCGTCGGTGCTCGCCCCGACAATTTCTGAAATGAGTGAGCGCGGCCACGGCCATGGACCGATTTTTTCTAGGCTCTCGCGGTCGATTTCGATGATCTGGAATGGCGTAACGGTTTTGATGTCAGCCGGAAAAATGCGCGCGTAGAGGTCGAATAAGCGCTCGCGCGGGCCGCCATGACGCGAATCGGCATTGGCGAGCGCCATCAGCGCGAGCACGGCCAACACCGCCACCATGGCGAGCAATGGCAGGGCTTTCAACCAGCGCAACCGGGCCGCCAGCAGTGTTTTCGCCACTCTCGACTACTCCAAACCTACGTTTCGCCGGTACTCGGTCAAAGAATTAACCGGCGTTCACCACAATTCAGGATGAATTTATCATCCCGGGTTAAGCTTCGACAATGCAAGCGTTGAGCCGTTCGCAATTGTTAACGCTAGGAATTTTCACGCGCTATGAACCCAGCCGCATTTACCGTTGGTCTTGAAGGCGACGCCCTGATGCTGGTGGCGACCGGCGACTGGCGGGCGCGTTTTCTGGGCGCGATCGACGAGGATCTGCGTCTTTTTGAAGACGATTCGGTCGGGCGCGAGGTCATTATTGACGTATCGGCCGTCGAAAAGCTCGACACGGCGGGCGCGATGGTCCTTGAGCGCGTGCTGAAATCCTGCGCCACGCGCACTGAAATCTCGAAAATCATCGGGGCTGCGCCGCAAACCCGGCAATTGATCGACAGCGTCGCGCCCCATGTCGCGCCCTGCGATATTGAGCCGGTCCGGCCCAACGCCTTCGTGCAGCTCGTCATCCGTTTGGGGCAAGGCATTTCCGAGGGCTATGTCGTCTCACTCAAGATTCTTGAGTTCATTGGTCTGACCCTCGCGACATGGGCGCGGGTGTGGCGCAATCCGAAAAAGCTGCGGCCGGTTTCGGTCTTCTACCATATGGAGGAGGCCGGCGTTAACGCGATGCCGATCGTCGGCCTGATGTCGCTGATGATCGGCGCGGTCGTCGCGTTCATGGGCGCCAAAATCCTCAGGCTGTTCAACGCCGAGGTGTTCACGGTCGAACTTGTCGGTATCGCGGTGTTGCGCGAGTTCGGCGTGTTGCTCTCCGCAATCCTTGTCGCCGGTCGGTCGGGCAGCGCATTTACGGCGGCGATCGGCACGATGAAAATTCGCGAGGAGATCGATGCGTTAAAGACGCTCGGCCTTGACCCGGTTGAAACTTTGGTGCTGCCGCGCGTCATTGCGCTCATTCTTATGATGCCGGTTCTGGCGTTCATGTCGGCCATCGTTGGCGTGATCGGCGGCGGTTTCGTGGCAGCGACTGCGATGGGCATTTCGCCTGTCTTTTTCGTCAATCGTTTTCAGGAAACGATTGCTCTCTCGAATCTTTGGGTTGGCCTTATCAAAGCGCCGTTTTTCGCCTTCGTTATCGCAATCATTGGCTGCTTCCAGGGCCTGCAGGTCGAGGGAAGTTCAGAAAGTCTCGGGCAACGCACGACTTTATCTGTCGTTCAGTCGCTCTTTGTCGTCATCATTCTCGATGCGTTCTTCGCGATGTTCTTTCTGGAGATCGACTTTTGACGAACGCAACGCCAGTTGAGACTGTGATCGATGTCGAGGGCCTCAAAACCCAGTTCGGAGATCATGTCGTGCACGAGAATCTCGATCTCAAGGTCCGGCGAAATGAAATCCTCGGCGTTGTCGGCGGTTCCGGTTCCGGTAAATCCGTTTTGATGCGCGCGATCATCGGCCTGAAAACGCCGTCGGCCGGCGTTGTGAAGATCTTCGGCGAAGATTTTTATGAAGCCAGCGAGGCCAAGCGTCTTGAGATCGAGCAGCGATGGGGCGTGTTGTTTCAGGGCGGCGCGCTGTTTTCATCGATGACGGTTGCGCAAAATGTGATGGCGCCGCTTCGCGAGCATTTGAAGATGTCTCAGGAGCTCGCAGCCGACATTGCGGCGATGAAGATCTCGATGTCCGGATTGCAGCCCGACGCTGGCGCAAAATACCCGTCGGAATTGTCAGGCGGCATGAGCAAGCGCGCGGGCCTCGCCCGGGCGTTGGCGCTTGACCCTGAAATCGTTTTTCTCGACGAGCCGACGGCGGGCCTTGATCCGATCAGCGCCGAGAATTTCGACAGTTTGATTGTTTCTCTCAAGAAATCCTTAGGGTTAACCGTGTTTATGGTTACCCACGACCTCGATACGCTGCACGCCACTTGCGACCGGGTGGCGGTGCTTGCGGAAAAGCGGGTGATTGCAATCGGCACTCTCGACGAGGTCCGGCGCAATGATCATCCGTGGATTCAGGAGTATTTCGCCGGCCCTCGCGGCCGGGCGGCGCTCGGGGCCAAGAAAAACGGCGCAGCCGCGCCGATGGAGAGAGCCTGAGCAATGGAGACGCGCGCGCATTATGTCCTCGTTGGCGCGGTTACGCTCATTGTCGTTGCAGCCGCCTTCATGTTCGTTCTCGTAATGACAGGATCGAAACGACACTTCGATACTTACGATATTATATTCCGCGACCGCGTTTCCGGTCTTGAGGTCGGCGCCGGCGTCAGTTTCAACGGCATCCAGAAGGGAACGGTCAAGGAACTGAAGATTTCACCCGACGATCCATCGGTTGTGATCGCACGCATCCAGGTCGACAATGACACGCCGGTGAAGACCGACACCAAAGCCGAACTTGAACTGGTCGGGTTCACTGGCCTTGCAATCATTCAGCTGGTCGGCGGCAGCCGCGACGCGCCGCTGTTAAAAGACGTAACAAGGGGCATACCTCAGATTGAGGCGGATGCGTCGGGCATCGCGCAGCTGATCTCCGGTTCGAGCGAAATTATCGCGTCTGCTAACCGCCTTCTTTCCGAAGAAAATACCGAGGCCATAACACGTGTTATTGCCGGGCTTGACGAAGTGATGTCCGAAGTTACGTCGGAAAAAGACAATATCGGTTCGGCTGTAGTGAATGCGGCGAAGGCGTCGGAGAGCCTCGCGGAGGCTTCTCAAAGGCTGAATACAACTTTGGCTGCACTCGACAAGATTGTTCGCGAGCAAGGACCGGATACGATTGCCGAAGCGCGTGCGACCATGAAGGAAACGCGCGAACTGGTGACGGAGCTGAACGATGTCGTCGCCGAAAACCGCGACGCCATCCGCGTGTTCACCAGCCAGGGTCTTGCCGGCGTCGCGCCGGCGGTAACCGAAGCGCGCGAACTTTTCCGCTCGCTCGATCAGGTCTTACGGGAGATCGATCGCGATCCGCGTGGTTATCTTCTGGGTGAATCAACCCCGCGTTATGAGGGCAAGCAATGAGAACCCTGTTCGCGATCGCCGCCGCTGTTTTGGCGTCATCTTGCGTTTCGGTATTGCCCGAAGGGCGCGCACCTGCAGCCCGCTATGAAATTGCGGATGTGAAGGCGGATGTTGCTGCGCAAGCGCCGGTTACATGGACGCTGGCGGTCGACGAACCGGACGCGACGCTCGCCTTCAATACGGCGAAAATCGCCTTGTCGCGGGCGCCGTCGCAAATTGAATATTACGCCGGCGGCGAATGGGTCGACCGCGCGCCGCGCCTTTTCGGCGCCGCTCTCGTCCGCAGCTTTGAAAATACCGGCAGGATCGTCGGCGTCGGCAGCAGGCAGACACTGCCAAGTTCAAACTATATCCTTCAGACCGATATCCGAAAATTCGTCATTGACCATAACGCCGGACCGCTTTCTGCAAATGTCTCCGTGTTCGCGCGTCTTGTGACGAAACGGGGCGAAATTGCAGCCTCCCGGTTGTTCTGGGCGAGCGAAGAGGTTTCAAGCGATAACGCCAATGCGTCTGCAGAAGCACTCGGAAGAGCCGCTATTCGCATTGAAGGCGAAATCGTCCAATGGACGTTTGAAGCGGCGGCAAAAGCCGAAGCGGCGAAAACGCAATAAATAAAGGGCATTGTGCGTCGTCCCCTCCCATGGGCGGCAATGGGTGGTTACGCAATTATTGCGGTCTTCCTAGCGTTGGAGAATCCGGTCATCAAAATCCTAGCCGCCATCATTCCGGACGGCGGGGCGCGGGTTGATGGCATTCATTATTACAATAGCTCAACGCAAAGGCGGTGCGGGCAAAACGACTATCGCCTGCCACCTGGCCGCCTTGCTCGCCAAACGCGGTTTCCGGCTGGCTGCAATTGACCTCGACGATCAGAAGAGCTTCACGACATGGGCGGAAAGACGCAAAGCGCGTCTTGGCGAGCTGGATTTTCACCTCGATGAAAATGTCCGGTTTAGTCCCGGCTTCCGATTACGGAGGCTGGACGGCCTTGCTGATATTGTCATCATCGACACGCCGCCGACACTGGATTCTGTCATTTCAAAAACAATGCGCGAATCAAATCTCGTCATTGCGCCTCTCCAATTGTCGCCGCTAGATCTTGATGCGTCGCTTCCGACCGCAAAGATGATCGGCGACGCGCTCGCGCCTGGGTTATTTGTAATCAATAGGGCGCCGCCTCGGGCCCGTATCGCCGATCTCATTCGTTCGAAAATGAAGGAGTTGCGGTTGCCAATCGCCAGAACAGAGATCGGTTCGCGCGCTGCTTTTGCCGAGAGCCTGGCGATGGGTCGTATCGCGTCTGAAATTGAGCCGTCTGGCCTCGCGGCCAAAGAGGTCGAGAAACTGAGCGATCAAATCATTGAATTGGCCAAACCTCGCCTGAAAGCGGTTAGCTGACAATTGTGCGCGATCAACGATGGTGACCGGCTTTCTGAGGCCAGAAAATCAACGCTGCGACCATCAAAGCGCTTAATACGGTAACGATGAGAGGGCGATCGAGCGCAAGACCGCCATGATCGGGTTTGTCGAGGAAATTACCGAGCACGGCGCCGAGCGGGCGCGTCAGCACAAACGCCGCCCAGAATAGCCATGCGCCAGAAAGGGCGCGTTTGAGGTGCAATCCAAGAACGACGAGCAGCATGGCGCTGATCACCATTGCTGATCCCCAGTAACCAAGGCCTGCCGTGTCGGCGAACCAGTCGCCGAGCGCTGTGCCGAGCGTTTGCGAAAAGGTGATCGTCAGCCAGTAGAAAAATTCGGTTTTTCGGTCGGCGATCATATCCGCTGAAATGTGGCCCATGACGAAACGCCAGGTGAGCAATGACGCGATAACGAGAGCGAGAAGCAATGCTGAACCGCCGGTATAGCCAATGCCGAGTGAGCGCGTGACATAATCAGCAAGCGTCGTACCCGCCGTTGTCGACGCGACAATCGTCAGCCAGTAAAGGCTTTGGTGAAAACGTGCGGCCAAAATTTGAGTGACCGCCAGCGCAATGAATATCCCGGCGAGAATGGCGGTCGCCTCTAGATAGCCAAGGCCCATATTCATACTGACGAGATTGCCGCCGACTTCGCCAAGGGTGGTCGCGAGGATTTTGACCACCCAGAAGGCGGCTGTTGCGGCGGGAACTTTGCTGAGGATTTCGCGCTGTTCGTCGGTCATTAAGTTCCGCTCCACGGCAATGGCGGCCTAAAATAGCACGGAGGCTCGAGGAGGATGATAACGGGCCCTGCGCCATTTGCGCACGGTTTTTTTGACCCGGCGCTACATAGAATTTCAATCGCAAACGAACGAAGACGGTCGATCTTAAGCGAAATAACCGACGGTCGCGCCGACGAGCAGATAAACCCGGCCCAATGGTGAGGAGAGGTATTGCTCCAGTTCCTCGTCCGCTGTTTCGGACGTGGTGGCGTCTTCAAGCAGCGTTTCAAATCCTTGCAGGAAGCCGTGGATCGACCGCTCAAAGGGTTTGTCGCGGCCGGACTCGCCGCGAATGCGCCGCTTCACATCAGACTCATTGAGGCGCAACAACCGGTTTGCAAATACATTGCGGTCGCCGCGTTCGAACCGTTCAAGCAAGGCAGGGGGCGGCTCGCCATAAAGGCGGCGTTCAAGATCGAGCGTGAATTCTTGAAGGCCGGCGACAATGTCGATCGCATCAGCCGCGCGCGAAGCGTCGTCTTTCCGGTTCTCAACGCCGAGATCGAGCGGTTCGGCCTCATCTGTTTTTGAAAGAATTTCGCTCCAGGAAACGTCGTGTTTGGAGCGGCGTTCATCGCCATTGTTCGCGCCGGCGCCATTGGCGGCGCGGCCATTTCGTCCGCGCGAAATGTCATTGGCGAGTTCATCAAGTCTGGCAGCGCGATCGGGATCGGCCTCGCGCGGCGGGCGCTTGCCTTGCGATTCCATCTCGCGAAGTTTCTTGCCAAGCTCGAGAACGTTGGCGTCGTCAGATTTTTGCGCTGGCGCGGCGCTGGCGCGTTCCGTTTCCGCCTTGCGGCGCTTTTCAGTCTCGCGCCGCTGCAATTCAGCGTCTTCGTTTCGTTTCGTCTCGTCGGCTCGTTGTTTTTGAATGGCGGCCTGCGCCTCTGCAAGACGCGCCGCGGCTTCCTGCTCGCGGAGCTGGCTTTCGGCAAGTTTTGAAAGGCGTTCGGTTTGGGTTGCGATTGCTTCAGCGAGGCGGTCAGCGCGCCGGCGTTGTTCTTCGATCAGCGCTTCAAGCCGCGCATTTTCCGCTTCAAGCGAGGCCCGCGCATCGGCGAGTTCCTTGTTGCGCGCTTCGGCGCGCTTCGACGCAGTCTCGGAAAGCTGGACCGCATCATGGGCGGATTTTTGCGCCGCTTCGCTCGCCTTTTTCACCTCTTCCGAAGCGGCGTGGGCGACCGAAGTTGCTTTCTTCGCCGCCTCCGAGACGAGAT
Organism: Parvularculaceae bacterium; assembly: GCA_041398085.1. GTDB lineage: Bacteria > Pseudomonadota > Alphaproteobacteria > Caulobacterales > Parvularculaceae > Amphiplicatus. The sequence continues at coordinate 53,720 of JAWKVJ010000016.1, read as the reverse complement.
CGGCGGCGGATGCGGCGCGATCTGCCTCGCCAGCTGCGCCCTCAACGGCCTTGCGCGTCGACTTTGTAACGTCTTCAACGGCGCGCGCGGTCGCTTCGGCGACGCGCTTTGCTTCATTGCGCGCGGCCTCGATCGCGCTGTCGGCGGATTTTTTCGCGTCTTCCGCCGCCTTTGTTGAAAAGAGGCCGACATTTGCTGCGTTGCGCGCCGCCGTTTCAGCAGCGGCGTCAGCGATCTTCGAGGCGATTTCGGTCGCGCGTTTTACTTCCATCGCCGAGGCTTCAATCGCGCCAGACCGTTCGCGCACGTTTTCATCGGCGCTGTCGAGCGCCATGGAAAGCGATTCAAAACTTTGGAGCGCGCGTTGTGCGGCGACTTCAAGCCGCGCAAGACGGTCGTCAAGGCGTGTTTCAGCGTCGAGCGTTGCGTTGGACGCATCTGCAAGCGCTGAAATGTTAGCCTGCGCTTTTTCTGCGATGGCGGTTGCGAATTCATCGGCGCGGCTGTTGAGCGTCTCGGTCAGTTCGATTAGCCGGGCTCGCTCGCTTGCAACGCGATCGGATGCGCCGCTTGCATGGGTTTCAATCGCCGCGCCCGCCTGTTCAATGGCGCCGACATGCTGACGGATCATCGCTTCGGCTGACGCGAGACGGATAAGCGCGTCGTCGATGCCTGCATTCAGTGTTTCCATCTGGCCGCGCACGGCCGAGCCGACAGTTTCGACATTGCGGATCGCCGCCTTGTCCGGCTGCACGAATTGCTGGGCGGCGATGGCGATCGCTTCGCTCGCCCCGATCATCATCGTCATGCGTGCGGCGAGATGGCCGAGGAGCCAAGCGGCGGGCGGCCCGATCACGCCGAGCAGGATGTAGTTTCCAAAGCTGGTGCCGATGGTCCAGCCTTCAAGCGTATTGGCGGCGGCGTAATGGCCGGCGAGCGTTCCGAGCGGCCAGCCAATGAAAACGGCGGCGAAAATAAAGCCCGCAAACATCCGCCCGACGGTCTCGTAAATGCGCGCGCGCCGGGCGAGCGAGATCTCGCGCCCGCGCGTTTCCGCTGACGCCCAGGCCTCAAAGCTCACCATTTCGGGGCTTTCAGCGCCGTCATCAGCCGTTGTGATGCCCTTGAGCCGCAAACGCGTCCCTTCGCCTCCGGCTTCGTCAGGCGAAGCGGCTGAATTATCGGAGGAATTCGTCATGGGGCTCCGCCTGCCGTCAAACCACGCCAAATAGCTCAATTTCCTCCGAAGGCCAATTCGTCGTGTGAGGAATCCGTCATGGCGACGCTCAATGACCGGGTGTCTTGCCGCGGAGCGTCCTCGGGGCTACCCCGTGGCGTTAGCAGATCACGCCAAAAAGACGGAAAAACCCTCATGCGCTCCAATTCCCAGATCGCCATGAATTTCGGCCTCGACCCGATGATTGAGGAAATGCGCGAGGTTGTCGCCCGCTGGGTCGATGAGCAGCTTGCGCCGAGGGCGGGAGAAATCGACGAGACCAATCTTTTCCCGCGCGATCTGTGGCCGGCGCTCGGCGAGCTTGGCCTTCTCGGCGTGACGGCGGAAGAGGATTACGGCGGGGCGGGGCTCGGCTATCTCGCTCATTGCGTCGTCATGGAGGAGATTTCGCGCGGCTCGGGATCGGTCGGGCTTTCCTATGGCGCGCATTCCAATCTTTGCGTCAACCAGATCAACCGCAATGCGACGAAGGCGCAGAAGGCGAAATATTTGCCGAAGCTTATTTCCGGCGAACACCTTGGCGCGCTTGCGATGTCCGAGCCGGGCGCCGGGTCGGATGTTGTCGGCATGAAACTCAAAGCCGAGAAAAAGGGAGACCGCTACATCCTGAACGGCTCTAAAATGTGGATCACCAACGGGCCGGACGCTGATGTCGTCGTCGTTTACGCCAAGACCGATCCCAAAGCCGGGCCTAAAGGCATCACGGCTTTCATCGTCGAGAAGGGGTGGAAAGGTTTTTCAACCGCGCAAAAGCTCGACAAGCTCGGCATGCGCGGCTCTGACACCGGCGAGCTTGTTTTTGAAGATTGCGAAGTGCCGGAAGACAATATTGTCGGCGAGCTTAATCATGGCGTTCGCGTTTTGATGTCAGGCCTTGATTATGAGCGCGTCGTGCTTTCAGCCGGCCCGATCGGCATCATGCAGGCCTGCATGGATACGGTCATTCCTTACGTTCATGAACGAAAGCAGTTCGACCGGCCGATCGGCTCGTTCCAGCTCGTTCAGGGCAAGCTCGCCGACATGTATGTGCGCATGAACGCCTGCCGCGCCTATGTTTATGCGGTGGCCGCCGCTTGCGATCGCGGCGAGACGACGCGTCAGGACGCGGCGGGCTGCATTCTTTATGCGGCGGAGAAGGCGACGCAAACAGCGCTCGACGCCATCCAGCTATTGGGCGGCAATGGCTATATCAACGAATATCCGACAGGCCGCTATTTGCGCGACGCCAAGCTTTATGAAATTGGCGCCGGCACGTCGGAAATCCGTCGCATGTTGATCGGTCGCGAAATTTTTGAAAAATCCGCCTAACCCATCCAGGCGCGGCGTTTGCGCGCCAGAATTGATTCGCGCATGTAAAGCCGGGCGAGAGGGCGCGAGGTCAGTCGCGCGGCGGCGACGCCGAAGACGATGGATAGGCTCGTGACGACGAGCACCGCGTCAGCGTCGTAAAGCGCCGCGTCGCCCATTAACATCATGACAAAGAGCGCCGAGGCTGCGCCGGGCGCGCCGCCGAACCAGGCAAGGAACATCTGGCTTTCTTTCGGGATCGCCGGCGTTTGCAGAATGGCGAGGCGCGGGCCGGCGCGCATGACGGTAACGGCGGCGAGCGCGAATACGGTCGTCAACATGTCGGCCTGAAGAATGCGCGGCATCAGCAAGGCGCCGAAGGCGAAATAGGTGAGCGGCGTAACCGCGCGGTCGATATAGCGGCGAATGCGAAGGCGCGTTGTTGAAGCCGCCGATGTCTGTTCGCCCCAAAGAAGGCCGACCGCGGTCGCGCCGACAACCGGGTCGGCGCCGAGCTTCGGTCCGAAAAGGAAAACGAGAACGCCCGCAAGCACGGCGATCTGTCCGTCGAGCGCGCGCTGGTCTTTCGTGCAACGGCGATAAAAAGCGCCGATATAGGAAGCGGCAAGGCCCGCAACCCCGCCAAGCGCAAAACCTTTAAGCACTGAAAAACTTGCGGCCAGCATCGGTTCGAGCGCTGCTTCGCCGGGGCCTGCGGCGGTCGCGTTGGCGGCGAAGAGGATCGCAGCCGGAATGCCGAGCGCAACGATGGCGGCGCTTTCGGTTCGCACCGCCGTTTTAATGCGGCCCGACTCAGGCGTTGCAGCGACCGCCTTCCGGTCGAACGCCGCGCCGTTCAGCATCAAGGCGGCGCCGACCAGCATCGCAGAGGCGACCGAAAGTTGCGGCAGCATGATGAAGGCGGCAAGCGCGCAAACAAAGAGATAGAGCGGCGCCCCGCCATAGGTGAGACGGAAGGAGGAGGGGCATTGGCGCGCAAGGCGGCTGACGCGCAATTGCGCGGCGGAGGCGAAACCAAGCATGGCGAGGCCCGCCTTGGCGACCAAAGCCACAAGGTCGGCGGGCGGCGCCGGCATTTTCAAAATTCCGAAAAAGACAGCGAGCGCGCCGCCGGCGGCGATCGTAGCAGCAGGCGCAGCGGCGGCCCGCCGGGCCAGCCGCGTTGATGAGATCAACGGAATCAATAAAAGCGCCGCAATGAACGCCGCGAGAATCATTCAACCTGCCGCCAGTAAATTTCGTCGCCGCCGCCATGGCCAACGAATTGAGTTGCAACTTTGAATTGATCCGCCGGGCGATGCAATCGAATTTGGGGATGAAAAAAAATTAAAGAATTCAAGCCGGTGACCGGTTTGGGCAAAGTTATCCCCCACCTTATCCCCCAGTTTATCCGACACCTTCGAAATGGCCTTATGATCGTCATCAGAAATGAAATTCGCATTCAGTGAAGGAGTATCGAATGGCGAATGAAAATGACGACGGCAAAACGCGCGGGCGGCTTAAACACGCTGTCGCGGGCGCCGCGCCGAAAATCGCCGAGAGTCTCGGCGGTCCGCTCGCCGGCGCCGCGGTGTCGGCGATTGCGCGGGCGATATTCGGCAAGGACGCAGCGCCCGAAAAAGACCTCGCCGAGGCGGCGGAAAATGCGAGCCCCGAACAGATCGTCGCCTTGAAAAAGGCCGATTATGAATTTCGAATCGCCATCCGCAACGCCGCGCTTGAAGAACAACGCATCGATGCAGGCGACCGGGCGAGCGCGCGCCAGCGCCAGCAGAAAATGCGTGACTGGACGCCGTCAATTCTCGGCGCGCTCATCATCGCCGGCTTTTTCCTGACGCTCGCCGCCATGGTGGCGCGGCGTCTTCCCGCAGGGACCGAGACGGAATTCTCGATCATGCTCGGCGCGCTGGCGACGATGACCGCGGCGGTCGTCAATTATTTCTTCGGTTCATCGGCGGGCTCGCGCGAAAAAACCATGCTGCTCGGCGGCGTGAAAAAGATCGGCGAATAGGGAGCATTAGCAGCGGCAATGAAGAGGCCTGACATTCTCGTCGTCGGCGGCGGCGTCATTGGATTGATGACGGCGTGGCGACTTTCAAAACGCGGCGCGGCGGTGATGCTTGTTGATTCCCGCGGGCCCGCATCGACCGAAGCGGCGGCCGGAATGCTTGCGCCCTCATTCGAGCATGCGTTGGAGCAGGGCGGCGAAGCGCTGTCCGCATTCAGTCGCGAGAGCCTTCAACTCTGGCGCAGCTTCGCGCGGGAAATCGAAGATGAAAGCAGCGCCGGCATTGATTTTGACGAAGGCGGCATTCTTTCAGTCGCGTTCAGCGATGCGGAAAATGCGGCTTTTGTTGAAGAGGCCGATGGCGGCGAGGCGCTGACGCGCGCCGAAGCGCTGTCGCTTGAGCCGTCGCTGTCGAAAGAAATCGTCGCCGCGCGTTTTGCCCGCCATGACGCCCAGGTCGATCCATCCGCCGTGCGGCGCGCGCTTGCTCTAGCTTTGCAAAGCTGTGGCGGGGCCGTGAGGCGCGGCGCGCAGGTAAGCGAAATCTTGTCCGATGGGAGAAGCGCTAAAGGCGTCAGGCTATCGACGGGTGAAACGATCGGCGCGGGGGCCGTCATTCTGGCGACCGGCGCGCGTATTGGCGGCCTTGCGCGATTGCCGGAAGGCGCGCTTTTCCCGGTAAAGGGCGAGGCGGTGTCGCTTGTGCGCATCGCCGGCGCGCCATCGCGCGTCATCCGTTCAAGACGCGCCTATCTTTGTCCGAAAAAAAACGGCCGCGTCATCATCGGCGCCACCGAAATTCCACGCGACTGGTCGGTGACGACGGATGATGGGCGCATCGACGCCCTGAAAGAAGGCGCGGTGCAAACAGCGCCCGTGCTGCAATCGGCCGAAGAACTCGGCCGCTGGGCCGGCTTGCGGCCCGCCACCAAAGACGGGGTGCCGATCATCGGCGGCGCGCCTGACGCAGAAAACCTCTTTTACGCGCTCGGTCATTATCGCAACGGCGTCCTCTTGGCGCCGGCGACGGCCGAAGCGCTTGCGCGTCTCATCCTTGACGGCGCGCATGATCCTGCGCTCGCCGCCTTTTCGGCCGGGCGTTTTTGAGAATTAGGAGTTTGTTGACCATGACATGCGAGCGTTTTTCGCAAATGAGGGGACGCCCCCATGACTGACGCCATTACATCTGCCGCGACGGCATCGGCCGCCGTTTCGGGCGCTTTGAAAAAGGCGTCGGCGGAAACGGGTGTCGGCTTTGATTATCTTTATCGGGTCGCCTTGCGCGAGAGTTCGTTGAATCCCGCCGCCAAGGCTTCGACCTCTACTGCTGCCGGCCTCTTCCAATTCATCGAACAGACCTGGCTCGGCGCCGTTAAAAAATATGGCGGACAATACGGACTTGCTGCTGAAGCCGCGGCGATCACCGAGACGGCGTCAGGCAAGTTCATCGTCGCGGATGCGCAACAGCGTCAGGCGATTCTGGACCTTCGCTTCGATCCGGGAAAAGCGGCGGCCCTCGCCGGCGCCCTGGCGCGCGAAAACAAGGCGGCGCTTGAATCAAGCCTAGGCCGTGAAGTTGCGGCGGGCGAGCTTTATGCTGCGCATTTTCTCGGCGCCACGGGCGCGCGCATCCTTCTGACCGCCAAAGCAACGGACAAAGCGGCGACGCTGCTGCCGGCCGCGGCGGCGGCGAATACGCATGTCTTTTATGACGGCGCGCGTGCGCGAAGCGTTTCGGAAGTCATCGACAGTTTTACAAAGACGATCGGCGGCGCCAAAGCGGCGATTGCCGATATCGGCGCGGCGATCGAGAAAAGCCTCGCGCCGGCTTTGCGGGAAGGCGCGCGATCGCTCAGTTTCGAAAGGGCGTCGTCTCGCGGTCCGTTCGAAGTGAAGAGTTTGTCGCCGTTAGCGCTCGCCGTCCTGCAAGCGCTCGACCCGCGCGAGATCCGCCGCGACGACGACCGCCGCTAGCGCTCATTAGTCTGATGTTTCAGGAATGTGCGGCCCTATTCGCAGGGGCTGAGGCTCAAGCCTTTTGGCAGCGTCGCGCTGGCGTCGCCGCAGGCGCTCGCAAGCTGCTCACCTGTGAGGCCGATCGCCCCGGCCATTTTCGCGCCCTGCAATTTCGCGCCGGCGAAACTTGCGCCCGTTACATCGGCGCCGGAAAAGTCGGCGTCTTTGAGATTGGCGTTTTCAAAACGCGTCGAGCGCAAATCAGTGCTCGAAAAATCCGCGCCTTGCGCTTTTGCGTCGACAAAAATGCTGTTGGCGGCGAAGGCTTTCACCATTTTGGCGTCCGCGATCTTGGCGCCCGAAAAGCTCGATCCGGTCAGAATGGCGCCGGTAAAGTTTGCGCCGCCGACATCGCTGGCGCGGAAGGCGGAATTGGAGAGCGTCGAGCCGGAAAAATCAGCGGCGGGAAGTTTCGCCGCCGAGAAATCCGCGCCGGACATCCGCGCCTTGACGAAATTCGTTTCAGCGCCTGTCGCGCCTTCGAAAGAAGCGCCGTCCAAAAGCGCGCCTGTGAATTTTGTCTTGTTCATCGTGACGCTTGCGAAGACGCCCTTGGCGGCGTCGGAGGAAGTAAAGTCGCCGCCCGATATGTTGAACTCAGTTCGAACCATACTGGTTTCGTCTTTCGACCCTTCCGTCACTTTCTTGGTGAGCTTGCCAAGACTTGCATCGACCTTGTCGAGCGCGCCGGTAAGATCGGGCGCAATACGGTCGGCGCTGTTCAATGTTTTTTGAACGCCTTTTGTGACTTCGTTGACGACGCTGACTTTCGGCCGGCCTGTTCGCTCGCCGACAAGATTCGCGACCAGCGAAAACGCCATGATCATGAACAGGACCATCAACAGAACAATGCGCAGCATCGGGGCTCACCCTGGTTCCGGACGTGGAACTCACTGCGCCATTTTGACCCTGAAACGGCGAAGGAACGCTTAATTTGTGATTATCAATTGCTTAAAGCGGCGGGCTCACGAACAGCCGGTGCTAGCGCCGCAGCTGTCGCATCTGAGACACGATCCGGCCCGGACAAGCGTGAATTGTCCACAATCGGGACAGGCGTCGCCTTCGTAGCCCTTCATTTTGGCGCGCGTCTCCCGGCCTGGCGGCGCGGCGAGGCTGCCGGGCGGCGCCTTGCGGTTCACCGCTTCCGCAAGACGGCGGACCTGTTCTTCGATTTCCGGCGGCGACGCCGAGCCGGCGGGATCGGGTTCGATGTCTTCGGCCGCAGGCTTTTCCGGAATAGCCGGCTTTCGGAGGCGGTCGAAATCTCCGCCCCTGAGGACGACCAGATTGTCCGACACTGTCGAGCGCGAAAATCCCTTCGAGATAAGGCGCGAGGCGTCTTCCTGTGCCTTTTCCCGGGAAACGCCTTTGCCGATCGCATCGACCGCCGATTCCGCCGGATCGACATGAGCAAGGTCGGAGCGGCCAAGATAGGAAATCGCCAGCTCGCGGAAAATGTAATCGAGGATCGAGGTCGCGTGCCGGATCTGGTCATTGCCCTCAACAGGTCCCGACGGATCGAAGCGCGTGAACACATAAGCGTCGACGAATTCTTCAAGCGGCACGCCATATTGAAGGCCGAGCGAAACGGCGATTGCAAAATTGTTCATCAGGCTGCGGAAAGCAGCGCCTTCCTTGTGCATGTCGATGAAAACTTCGCCAAGCTCGCCGTCGTCAAACTCGCCTGTATGCAGATAGACCTTGTGACCGCCGACGATGGCTTTCTGGATATAGCCTTTGCGGCGATCGGGAAGGCGCCGGCGCCCCGGCGTTCGCTCGATAATTCGCTCGACAATGCGTTCTGCGACAATGCGCGATTTTTCTGCGGCCGGCGCGCTGGCGATTTCCTCGATGAAATCTTCGTCGTCTTCCTCCGCGGAGGAAAGGAGCGCGCTCGCCAGCGGTTGCGAAAGCTTCGATCCGTCGCGGTAAAGCGCAATGGATTTGAGCCCGAGTTCATAGGCGCGCAGATATGCGTGCGCGCAATCGGCGATGCTCGCCTTGTTCGGCAGGTTGATGGTTTTCGACACGCCCCCCGAAACGAAAGGCTGGACCGCGCCGAGCATCGTCAGATGCGCGCTAACCGACAGCGCCCGCTCGCCTATGCGCCCGCACGGCGTTGCGCAATCAAATATCGGATAATGTTCCGGCTTCAAATGCGGCGCGCCTTCGATCGTCATCGCGCCGCAGCAATAAAGGTTGGAGGCGTGAATTTCTTCATCCTCAAAACCGATATCGCGAAGCACCTCGTATCCGGTCGAGTTCAGCTGCGTTTCACTGAAGCCGAGAATATTCCGGCAGAAATCTTCGCCGAGCGCCTGCGGCGTAAAGGCGAAGGTCAAATCGAATGCGGTTTTCAACCGCTCTTCGAGCGCTTTCAGATGCCGGTCGGTGAAACCCTCTCTTCGAAGAATTTCGGGGGCAACGCCCGGCGCGCCGTCAATCGTGCCGCGGCCGAGGACGTAATGCGCAATGTCTCTGATTTCCGCTTCGGAATAGCCAAGCCTTGCAAGCGCCGCCGGTATCTGGCGATTGATGATTTTCAGTTGGCCGCCGCCCGCAAGCTTCTTGAATTTGACGAGCGCATAATCAGGCTCAACGCCCGTTGTGTCGCAATCCATGACAAGCCCGATCGTGCCAGTCGGCGCGATGGCGCTCACCTGCGCATTGCGAAACCCGTTGAGCGAGCCAAGCTCATAAGCTTCGCTCCAGACGGACTTCGCCCGCTCGGCCAGTTGCCGCCAGGGAACAGCGTTTGCATCCAGCGGCGCCGGCGCGAAACGAAGCCCTTCGAAATCGCCCGCTGTTTCGGCGCCGACGGCCGCACGCCGGTGATTGCGAAGGACGCGCAGCATCGCGTCGCGGTTTTCTTTCCAGGCGGGAAAAGCGCCAATTGCGCCAGCCATTTCCGCCGATGCGCGATAGGCCGAACCGGTGAGGAGCGAGGTGACAGCGCCGCCGATCGCGCGCGCCTCGGCGCTGTCATAGGGTATCGCCGCCGCCATGAAGAGCGCGCCGAGATTGGCGTAGCCAAGGCCGAGCGTTCGATAATCAAAAGATTTGCGCGCGATAACAGGCGAGGGGAACTGCGCCATGGAAACGGAGATTTCGAGCGCAATCGTCCACATCCGGCAGGTATGCTCAAATCCGCGAACGTCAAATCCATTGTCGGTCTTGAATTTCAACAGATTGACGGAAGCGAGATTGCACGCCGTGTCGTCGAGGAAAAGATATTCAGAACACGGATTGGACGCGCGGATGTCTCCGCCTTGCGGACAAGTGTGCCATGCGTTCGTCGTGTCATGAAACTGAAGACCCGGATCAGCGCATGCCCATGCTGTTTCGCATATCGCGTCCCAGAGCCTTCGCGCCTTGATGATCTTGACGGGCGCGCCGTCGGTTCGGCGTGTCAGCCGCCAGTCAGAATTTTCCCTCAGCGCGTCGAAAAATGCGTCGGTAAGGCGCACAGAATTGTTGGAGTTCTGGCCGGATACAGTGCGGTAAGCTTCGCCGTCCCAATCAAGATCGTAGGTTTCAACAACAATGGATTTGGCGCCCTGACGGGCGAAATCAATAGCGCGGCGCGCCGCAGCGTCCGAAACATGCGCCTTTCGCGCTGCTTTAAGCGCGATTTTGAGCGCTTCGTTCTTTTTGGGATCGCACCGGTCGTCGCCGTCATTCGCCCAGCATGCATTAAGGATTTTCGGAAGGTGTTCGGCGAGCGCCTTCGAACCGGCGACGAGCGCCGCGACCTTGCCTTCTTCGCAGGCTTTCCAGCGGATGAATTCCTCTATGTCCGGATGATCGCCGTCGACAACGACCATTTTTGCCGCCCGGCGCGTAACGCCGCCGGATTTGACCGCGCCGGCTGCGGCGTCGCCGACCTTGAGAAAGCTCATCAGGCCGGAACTCTTGCCGCCGCCGGAAAGCGGTTCGCCTTCGCTGCGAATTTCAGAAAAATTCGCGCCGGCGCCGGAACCGAATTTGAAAAGCCGAGCCTCGCGCGACCACAAATCCATGATGCCGTTTTCGCCGACGAGCTTGTCATTCACCGACTGAATGAAACAGGCATGCGGTTGCGGGCGTTCATACGCATTGTCGGATTCGACAACAGCGTTGGTGATCGGATCGACGTAATAATGCCCATGGCTTTCGCCTTCGAGACCATAGGCCCAGTGAAGACCGGTATTGAACCATTGCGGGCTGTTCGGCGCTGCGATCTGACGCGCCATCATCGCCGTCATTTCATCGACAAAAATTTGCGCCTGCTCGGGAGAGCTGAACAGGCCTCCCTTCCAGCCCCAATAGCCCCAGGCGCCGGCGAGCCGATCGAAAACCTGCCTCGCGCTCGTTTCTCCACCGAGCCTCGTCTCCGGCGGCAGCTTCGCTATGGCGGCGATATCGGGCGCGGAGCTCTGCAAGAACGAAGGCACGCCCTTTTCGGGGATTTTCCGGGTAACGGCGGGAACGCCGGCCTTGCGGAGATATTTCTGGGCGAGGATATCGACCGCCGTCTGGCTCCAGTCAGCCGGGACCTCGATATCGCGCAGTTCAAAAAGCGTCTCGCCGGTCGCGGACCGTATTTCACTGTCCGCCTGACGGAAACGAACCCCCTGATAAGGGCCGCCCTTGGCAGTCGTGAAATGTCGCTCAAAACGCATGGGGTCTTCAGATCCTCGCCGGCTAGCGGCATTTTATCGGCCCGGCGGCGCCCGCTCAATCAGGGACCGCCGAATCACCTGCCCGGGGCCCCTCGTTTTGACGAATCACCCCTTAAACGGGGCTTCGCCGGGCCGGTGGACGGGCCGGTCGGGCGGCGCCATATTCCCGCCCGTCTATAGGGGTTTTCTTGGCCCGCAAACAAAGAGTTCCGATGTTTACCCAATTATTCGCCTGGTGGGATTCAACGACCCTTGGCACCTCTTTCACGCTCTGGCGGCGGAATGCGCGCCTTGTCGGCAAGGACGAGCAAGGAAATCGCTATTTTGAAGAACGCACCGGCAGCGGCGCGGACGCGGTGAAGCGCCGGTGGGTCATCTATCACGGCGTCGCCGAGGCGAGCCGTGTTCCGCCCGACTGGCACGGCTGGATTCACCATACATTCGCCGAACCGCCGACGGTCGCGCCGCTAAAACGGCGTTCCTTCGAGAAGGATCATATGCCGAATATGACCGGTACGCCGCTCGCTTATCATCCGGAGGGAAGCCTCGTTTACGCGGGCGTCAAAAAGCGAGCGGATGAATATGAGCCCTGGTCGCCGGAAGGCGCGCAAAACGGATAGGTCGATGGTCAAGGCGCGATTTTTTGAAACGATTGTCGGCCTCGCGGTTATCGCGGTCGCCGCTGCATTTCTCGTTTACGCGTATGGAGCGAGCGGCCGGGCGGCGTCAGCGCGTTCCTATCCGTTGAAAGCAGTGTTCGGCAAAGTCGACGGCGTCTCGGTCGGTTCCGAGGTGCGTATCGCCGGCGTCAAGGTTGGAGCCGTTACGGCGAACCGCCTCGATCCGAAGACTTATGAAGCGTTGCTGTCGATGTCGGTTCAATCGACCGTTGAAATCCCGGAAGATTCCATTGCGAAGATCGTTTCAGACGGTCTTATCGGCGGCGCCCATGTTTCGATTGAGCCAGGCGGCAGCGATGTCATGCTCGCGTCTGGCGACACTATTTCCTACACGCAAGGATCAGTCGACCTTCTCGGGCTCGCCGTTCAGACATTTACGAATTCAAAATCGAGCGCCGCTGCGGGCGACAATGATCCATTATCCGGAGAAGCTCAGTGAAAAAGGCGGTGTTGTTTTTCGGCCTTTTGGCGACTTACACGAGCGCAAGTGCGCAGCCGGCGGCCGATCCGGCTCTTGATGCGCTCAATCGCACGACGACAGAAGCGCCAAGCGAGCTCGACCAATTGTCACGCGGCGACTCATCTGATTTTCCGGATATTGAAAAGCAGCAGCAGCGCAAGCCGGTTTCGGTAACCCTGCGCGCGCTAAACAAGATTACAGCGAAATATACTGACATCGTCATCAAGATGAACGAGACAGCGACTTTCGGCACGTTGGAAATAACGCCGCGTTATTGCGACAAGCGTCCGCCCGAAGAGTTTCCGGAAACAACGGCGTTTCTGGAAATCGCCGATATGTCGCCGAAGCGCGAGGCGGATGTGAAGCAGAGCGCCGCCGCTGCTCCATCTGATGCGGGTCAAGCAACCACGACTGCCGCGCCGGAAGGTAATGTGGGGGAAGAACGGTTGTCGCCGCCCCAAACGTCATCCCAATCTTCGCAAGAAGATGTGGCGCGGGCGAGGGCGCTCGACGATATTCTCTCGCCTGACCAGCGCCAACGTGAATTGCCGCCGGGGGTTATTTTTAGCGGATGGATGTTCGCCTCTAGCCCGGCGCTCAATCCGTTAGATCATCCCGTTTACGATGTCTGGGTGATCGACTGCAAAACCGAGACGCTTGATAATTGAGCGTTCGATCCGACAAACGGCGCCGGCGTTGTCAGAAACCGATCAAGCAGTAGTTGATATTCCGTATCCGGACATTCCTTAACGCCGAATTGAGCGAGATGAGGCGTCCAGAATTGCGTGTCGAGAATCTCAAAACCATTAAGTTTTAGCCGGGCGATCAAATGCAGCATGGCGATCTTGCTTGCGTCGCGCTCAATTGAAAACATGCTCTCGCCGCAAAAAATGCGGCCGATCGCGACGCCGTAAAGACCTCCGACAAGACGGCCCTCACGCCAGCATTCCACAGAATGCGCGTAGCCTGACGCGTGGAGTTCAGAATAGACGTTTTCAATCGCGTGGTTGATCCATGTGTCTTCGCGGCCCTTTGCGCTTTTCGCGCATGCTGCGATGACGTCTGCAAATCGCGAATTTACGCGAATTTCAAACGGTTCCTGTTTGAGCAGGCGCAGCAAACGGCGCGGCGCGCGAGATTCGTCAAGACGCAATACGCCGCGAAAATCCGGCAGAACCCAGACGACTGATTCATCGAATCGCGATCGAGCCATCGGGAAATAGCCAAGCGTGTAGGCTTTCAGAAGTTCGTCGGGGTCGATGCGAAACGAGGCGTCACGCGGCATCTGACGATTATCGCTTACGCCGCAAATGCTCGCAAGTGGCGTTAGGCTTCCGCCGCCTCTTCTTTGGCCAGCCATTCTTCAAGCCAATGGATGTGGTAGTCGCCCTTTAAAAAGTCCGGCTGGACAATCAAATCCTTGAAAAGCGGAATTGTCGATTCAACACCGACAAGTTGCATCTCATCAAGGCATCTTGCGAGGCGGCGAATACAGGTGTCGCGGTCATCGCCGAAAACGATCAATTTGCCGACCATTGAGTCGTAATAAGGGGGAATTTTGTAACCGCTATAGACTGCGCTGTCGAAACGGACGCCCGGCCCCCCCGGTGCATGGAAATAGGTTATCTCGCCTGGAGAGGGCCTGAATGTTCTGGGGTTTTCAGCATTAATTCGGCACTCGATTGCGTGACCGCGGAAGGCGACGTCTTGTTGGCTGAAGGATAGTCGTTCGCCGGCGGCAATCCTGATTTGTTCGCGCACCAGATCGACATTGGTCACCTGTTCGGTGATGGGATGCTCGACCTGCAGGCGTGTGTTCATCTCAATAAAATAGAAGCGTCCATTTTCGTAAAGGAACTCAATCGTTCCAACGCCAAGATATCCCAATTTTGCAATCGCCTTGCGCGCAATGTCGCCTATCTCGATGCGTTCAGCATCGCTCAAGGCAGGGGAGAGCGCTTCTTCAAGAACTTTTTGGTGCCGGCGCTGCAAAGAGCAGTCTCGTTCCCCAAGTTGAACGACATTGCCGTGACTATCGGCGATAATCTGAATCTCGATATGGCGCGGTTGTTCCAGATATTTCTCGAGATAGACCGAATCATCTCCGAACGCGGCCTTGGCCTCGGCCTTCGCCGTTGAAACGGCTTCGGCCAATTTGTCTTTGGTTTTGGCGACTTTCATGCCGCGTCCGCCGCCGCCTGCGGCTGCCTTAACAAGAACCGGGAATTCGATTTTTTCCGCCCATTCGCTAGCCTCCTCAATCGAAGAGATTGAACCGGGGCTTCCCGGAACGAGCGGAATGCCGGCGGCGCCAACCGCCTCTTTAGCGGCGATCTTGTCGCCCATGACCCGGATATGATCCGGGGTCGGGCCGATAAAAGTCAAATTGTGAGCCGCCACAATTTCAGCAAAGCGGGCGTTTTCAGACAGGAACCCGTAGCCTGGATGAATTGCGTCGGCATTTGTGATTTCAGCCGCGGAGATGAGCGCGGGAATATTAAGGTAGCTGTCCTTTGGCGGCGGCGGTCCGATACAGACGCTTTCGTCTGCAAGTTTCACATGGAGAGCATTTGTGTCGGCGCTTGAGTGAACCGCGACCGTGGCGATGCCGAGTTCTTTGCAGGCGCGATGAATGCGCAGGGCGATTTCACCACGATTGGCGATGAGGACTTTTTTGAACATTGCGTGCGCTCGGTTGGTGTCCGGCGGAATTATTGGACGACAATTAACGCTTCGCCGAATTCAACCGGCTGCGCGTCTTTGACAAGCACCTCTTTGACCATGCCGGCTTTAGGGGCGGCAATCGGGTTCATGGTCTTCATCGCTTCCACGATCATCAGTGTTTGACCTTGCGAAACCTTGTCGCCCGGTTTGACGAACGGATCCGCACCCGGCGACGGTGCGAGGTAGATCGTGCCGACCATCGGAGAGGTGACCGCGCCGGCGGGCGGTCCGCTTGGCGCGGCGGGTTTTGCGTTCGCTGATTTTGCGGGAATAGATGGCGGGGCCGGCTCGGACGCGCTTGCAATTGCTGGCGCGTAAGCAATCGCGGCTGAACCGCCGCCACGGGCCACCCTGACGCGAATGTCGGATTTCTGGATCTCGATTTCCGTAAGTCCGGTTTCGTCAAGGATGGTCGCCAATTCCCTGATCCAGGCTGCTTCAATCGCGTTTTGTTTGTATGAGTTCATTTTTGCGGCGGTTCCTTGAGGCCGGCTTATGGAAAGGGTCTCTTGTCGATGAGACGTTTAAGGGCGTCAAGCGCAACAATATATCCGACGGCTCCCAGCCCGCATATAACAGCTGAAACTGCCGGGCTCAGAAATGAATGCCTGCGGAACGCCTCCCTCCTATGGATATTTGACAAGTGTAGCTCAATCTTGGGCTGTTCCAACGACTTGAGGGCGTCGTGGAGGGCGATTGATGTATGGGTATATGCGCCGGGGTTAATAATGATCCCGGCTGCTTTTTCGCGCGCTTCTTGTACCCAGTCGATAAGTTCGCCCTCATGGTTGCTTTGCCGAAAATCTACTTTTAGCCCGGTTTCATGTCCGCGCGATGCTGTGGCTTGGCGTATCTCATCCAGCGTCACGGTCCCGTAAATCTCAGGCTCGCGCGCCCCGAGTAAGTTGAGATTAGGCCCATTCAGGATAAATGCAGTGGTCATTATCTCTCCGTGCCGTGTGGGCAGACCTTGCATTGGCGACCGCAAGACGACACATAAAACCCCGTTCGAGCTGAAACTGCAATTACGGATAGTTTGATGCGGGTAACGGTCAATGGAGAAGCAAGAGATTTTGTTGGCGGTATCTCCGTCGCCGGCCTGATTGAGGCGCTCGAACTTGATCCTAGACGGCTAGGCATTGAAAGAAACCGCCAAATTGTTCCCAAGTCAGCGTATAGGCAGACTGTGCTTGCAGATAACGACCGGATAGAGATCGTCCAGTTCGTTGGGGGCGGGTAGTGATGGACGATGTGCTCAAGATCGCTGACAGGGCGTTTAGTTCGCGCCTTATAATAGGCACTGGGAAGTATCGGACCTACGAAGAAAACGCTCGCGCCGCCGAGGCTGCTGGAGCAGAGATGGTAACGGTCGCTGTTCGTCGCGTAAATCTTACTGAGAAAGACAAACCGCTACTTACGGATCACGTTGATCCGAGAAAATACGTTTATCTGCCGAATACCGCAGGCTGTTTCACTGCTGAAGACGCCATTCGAACGCTGAGGCTCGCGCGCGAAGCAGGTGGGTGGAGTCTTGTAAAGCTTGAAGTGCTTGCAGATCAGAAGACGCTTTATCCTGAGATGGAAGAAACGCTTCGTGCCGCGAAACTTCTGCGTCAGGACGGGTTTGATGTGATGGCTTATTGCTCTGACGACCCTGTGTTTGCGCGCAAATTGGAAGACCTTGGCTGTGCTGCGATCATGCCTCTCGGGTCGCTGATCGGTTCCGGTTTAGGGGTCATGAATCCGGTGAACATTCGCTTGATTGTTGAACAATCATCAGTCCCGGTGATCGTTGATGCGGGGGTCGGGACCGCGTCTGACGCTGCAATTGCAATGGAATTGGGGTGTGACGGCGTTCTTATGAACACGGCGATAGCGGAAGCCAAAGATCCAATTATGATGGCGTCCGCAATGAAACATGCAGTCATCGCGGGCCGCAAAGCATATCTGGCAGGCCGGATGGCGAAGAAGAGATACGCTGACCCGTCTTCGCCGCTGGCGGGCCTGATTTAGAAGTGCTTTGCCTTACGAGGCCTTCTTGGCCTCCTTGATTGCATCTTCAACGTCATTCGGTCGGTAACCGGGAATCACTTTGATGAATTTCCCATCCAGCGTTGCGATGATAAATGAGGGCGTGCCATCAAGATTAAGGCTTTGAGCGATCTTGCGGTTTTCTTTGAGAGCGTCTTCAAGCGCAGGAGATTTTTCCGCCTTTTTAAGGGCGTCAATGTCAAGGCCAACATTCTTTGCAATTGAAAGAATCCTGTCCTCGGTTAACACGCCGGTCGAGTTGAGCAATGCAAAATGAAAGTCTGCGTATTTTCCTTGTCCGCGGGAAGCGAGGGCGAATCGTGCAGCGAGGTCAGATTCCTGACGTAATATTGGCAGATCACGGAATACGACTTTTACGTTAGCGTCGTTCTCGGTCAGTCTTTTGACGAAATCCGAACCGCGCTTGCAGAATGCGCAATGGTAATCAAATAATTCAATGACAGCTATTTTTGCCGACGCTGCATTTTTCCCAGCCTCTGCGCCTGTCTTCTTGTCTAACAACTTTGGCAATGCATCGCTGGCTGCTTTTTGGGCATGTAGCTCCGCGTAATTGTTCAGCGCCTCAATTATGACCTCTGGATTATCGTTTAGATAGTCACGAACGATCTGCTCTACCGCAGCGCGGTCAACCCCATTTATCGTTTCGGGATGGGACTGCTGTGCCGACCCAATCGTAACTGCGAGGGCGCCTAATATGGCGGCGCCAGCGAGCGCCGCACCGATAAAGATTTTTGACTTCATTTTAATTCCCCTCGATGGGTCAATAGCTGGGTTCAGTGGAATTGATATGCGGGAGGGTTGGGCACCGTTCTGTCTTCTTGTGGAGCTTGCTTTTTCGGTTGTGTTTGAGTTGGCGAGTTGCGTGGCCCCAACTTGTCAGCCGTCGCGGGATCTATGTCTATGGTCGCCACCAGAATGTCAGTTGCTTGCCGCCACTCGGGCGTCCCGCGTTTAAGTCCGTTAAGGGCGCGTCTCGCAAATCGCGCAGCATCTTGTTTGAGCCCATTATGATAGTTTGACTCGGCCATTGCGAGGTCCGCCATAGGCACCTCGTTCAGCGCCCCGTAAGCGTGAGCCAATTCAAACCACGCGAACGAATTGTCACGCTCCAGCAAGATGGCTGATTTCAGTATCATCACTGCGCGTTGCAAGTTGTCGGTGGTCTCGGTTGCTGCAAGCGCCCGACCGAGATTGATGCGCAGAAGAGCTTTGTCTGGCGCAAATTCAACCGATTTCTCGTGAGGTTTAATGGAGTCTTCGACGCGCCCGAATTCAAATAGCATTTGGCCCTTTAATTCATAAAAATAGGGGTTTTGCGGCTGTGCTTGGAGGAGCGTATTGATTTCAGCTAGGCCTTTGTCGATTCGTGCTGACCGGTAATACGCAACAGCGCGAGCATAGTGAGCTTCTTCGGATTGATCTGATAGCGGGAATTCACGAAGCGTGGAGGCGGGGTCCTGGAGAAACCCTTTGATCTTCGCCTGGATCATTCGCAGGCGTTCAATTTCATCTGGACTGTCAGTTACGTTGAAATATGGCGAGGATTCCGCACGCGATTTTAGCGCAGTGACGCGCGCCTGCGCTAGCGGATGGCTCTGCAAATATGGGTCGATTTTATAGCTGTGAAGAAGTTGGTCGTTACGCAATTTTGAAAAAGACTGAATTAAGCCTTTGCCTGAGTGGTGCACCGCCGTCAAATAAGAAATTGCAGCTTGGTCAGCACTCGATTCTTGACCGCGGCTATATTTCAAAACATTAGCAAGCCCTATGCGCTGGCCTAAGCCAAGAATGCCGATTCCGGCATCGGGCGCGCCAGCTGCAATGGCGCCGGCTGCAAGTACAAGGCTTAGAAGTACAGGCTTTGTGGCCGCGGAAATCGCTGCATCTGATCGTGCTGAATGTCCGCCTGCTATGTGGCCTGCTTCGTGTGCGATGACGCCTTCAATTTGGTTGGGCGTATCTGAAATGGTCAGCAAGCCTGTGTTGACGCCCATCACCAGCCCGCCTGCGAAAGCATTGAAAGACTGATCGCCAATCAGCAGTATTTTGATCTCGTCCGCCGGTAATCCGGCAGCCCTGAAAATCGGGCGCGAATAGTCATCAAGAAACTGCTCAATCTCAGCATCTCTTAAAATGGTTTGGGCCGAGGCTGATTGTGCTTGTGCGACGATAGCGACACACAAACCCAAAATACCGGCGCAAACGCGAACTACTGAATTCATCTGTCCAGACAATCCGAAAATAGCAGAAAGCTCAACAATCTATCGTAGAGTTGGCGGAATTGTGACGTGCGACTAACACCCTATTCTCCAAAGGCTTTTTGCCACCAGCCTTTCCGAGAGGATTTCTTGACTGCTGAAGAGGGCTTGGCATCGGCGTCAGAAGCTGGAGATTGGCTGGGGGCGTCTGCAGTCGGGCTGAAAGTCATTGCCGACGGTGTGCCGCCATTCGGCGCCGTCTGCCCCGAACCGTCAAAATCGGTTGCAGATACAGTTGTTTCTTTCTCTTCCGGAGGAGGCGCAGACGGCTCGTTCGAGTCAACAAAATTCAACTCACTTCCATAACCCGCGTTCGCTTCGTTAACAGATTCAATGGACACTTCTATTTGTGTCTCGTCGTTCTGACCGTTGCTGTCGGATTGACGGTTTGAATTTTTGCGGCCGCTGCGACGACCGCGTCGGCGGCGTTTCTTTGGTTTCTGGTCATCGTCGGACGATGCTGAGGCATCCTTGGTCTCAGATGTATCCACATCTCCATCGTAGATGTCCGGTTGCGGCTGATCGGAAGCGTCTTTCACGTCCTCCGAACTTTGTGGAGAGGCATCCTTGCGGCGCTTGCGTCTTTTGCGCCGGCGGCGTCCGCTAGACTCGGTCGATTGTTCGTCTGAGTTGTGGTCAAGTTCGTCTGCGGTTTCATATTCAGGTTCGATTGTTTCTGTGGTGTCAGCACGCACTATTTCTGAACCTTCGGCGCCCACATCTTTCTTGGAGCCGATCCGATCTATGTCGAAATTGTCTCCAGCTTTTGTGGGATCAGCCAAAACTTCAACCGAAACGCCATATTGGGTTTCAATACGGTTCAGCCATTCACGCTTGTGGTTCAGAATATAAAGTGTGACGTCGATTGCCGACTTTATCTGCAATAAGCCAGCTCGACCCGACAGGGCTTCATGCTCAACCGTTCTCAAAATTCGAAGAGCCGCCATTTCGTGCGAGCGAACTGCACCGGCGCCGCCGCATGTCGGGCATGCATGCGTTGTTCCGTCGACAATCCCCGAACGTCGGCGTTGCCTAGACATTTCAAGAAGACCGAAAGTTGAAATTCTTCCTACCTGGATGCGCGCGCGATCGGTCCGAAGGGCGTCTTTCAATCGTTTTTCGACGGTGCGATTATTTCGGGACTCCTCCATATCGATGAAGTCAATCACAATGAGACCGGCGAGGTCGCGAAGCCGGCACTGACGGGCGGCCTCATCAGCCGCTTCCAGATTTGTCCTGAGTGCGGTTTGTTCGATATTGCGCTCGCGGGTTGCCTTGCCGGAGTTGACGTCTATAGCGATGAGCGCTTCCGTCTGGTTGATGACGATATAGCCGCCAGAACGTAACCTGACGACCGGTTGATACATCGCATCCAATTGTGGTTCGACGCCATATTTGAGAAACAGCGGCGTCGATTCCTTATAGGGTTGCACGTTTTTAGAATGAGAAGGCATTAGCATTTTCATGAAGTCTTTTGCTTCACGATAGCCATTATCGCCTTCAACAAGCACTTGAGAAATGTCTTTATCATAAAGATCGCGAATTGCACGCTTTATGAGGCTAGCCTCTTCATAAATGAGACAAGGTGCAATCGACTTTAGCGTCAAGGTGCGGATGTTTTCCCAGAGTCGCGTTAGGTAATCGTAATCTCGCTTGATTTCCGCTTTTGTTCTTTTTGCGCCAGCGGTTCTGATAATCAGCCCCATACCCTCTGGCACTTCTAATTCTGCTACGACGCGCCGCAGACGCTTTCGGTCCGCCGCAACGGGTATTTTTCTAGAAATTCCGCCGCCCCTCGCAGTGTTTGGCATTAGGACACAATATCGACCGGCAAGGGACAGGTATGTTGTAAGCGCCGCCCCCTTGTTTCCACGTTCTTCTTTTACTGCCTGAACGAGGATGATTTGGCGGCGTTTTATGACCTCTTGTATCTTATAGTTTCTTAAGAGGCGCGCGCGTTTACGGCGCGCATCCTTATATCGTTCAATGAGCTCGTCGCGCGACAAGGAAGACAAGTCTTCGTCAGTAGATTCAAAACCGGATTCGGCATCTTCGGCGTCTTCCAGCTTTTCTTCTTGACTGGAGGCGTCATCATGATCGTCGACAGTCTCCGCGGCGTCCTGATCAATAGTTTCTAACCGATCCGCTTCTCCGTGCTGAAGGTCGTTGCTAACGTCACTTTCCAAAGATGTTTCGTCAGGGTGTTTTTCGATGTCGGCGACTATTTCAAGATCGCTGTCAACATCATGTTCGCTTTCAGTAAAATCGACGGAGTCATCCTCTGCCGACAAAACTTCACTTTCCTCGTCGGATTTCGGTGCGTCGATATCCTCAAGGCCGTCGTCATCATCGCCATGCGCAATATTGAGCAATGACGCCAGCTCGGCTTCCTCGGCCTCCGCCTCTTTAATTTGGCGGCGGTCGGACACCGGGATCTGATAATAATCCGGATGTATTTCATTGAAGGCGAGAAAGCCGTGACGATTACCGCCAAACTCGACAAAGGCTGCTTGAAGGGACGGTTCAACGCGCGTCACGCGCGCTAAATATATATTGCCTCGTAAAGGCTTCCTTGTTGCGGATTCAAAATCAAAGTCTTCAACTTTTCCATTTTGAAGAAGGCAAACGCGGATTTCTTCCGAGTTGCCTGCGTCGATAAGCATGGTCTTTTTCATTGAATTCTCTCAAGCGGAGAGCGTTGTTGATCGCGTCGCCGCTGTAATCAAAGCGCGCTTTGATTGTGACGATGTATGGGCCTGGCTGCTTGGCAGCCCCCATTTCATTCATCCGGTTTTCAATCTGAGCGCGCATCTTGTTTCAAGGAGCCACACCGGGAAAAATGATGCGGCAGTTTCGAATTTATTGGCGCCTGAGCGCCGGCCTCTGCCCCTGGACGGTTGCAGCCGTCAAATTGCGGCGCACTTCCGTCCCAACTGGCGCCAGGGGCTACCAGTCTCAATCTCCGCCGCACATGCGGCGGTTGAATTTCAAGACCAATTTAGGGATCGCTAGGCACGAATCCAAATCTTGGTTATTCCACAATGCATTAGCACGTGGAAAAAGAAAAGCGACGGTTAATGCCGACTCATTCTTTGATGTTGGGATAGAAAATCCCTTAACGCGGCATTAACGAAGTGGCCGTGAAGATCGGTTTTTCGCGAGGGTGAATTGGTTGGTGTTCGCGTGTTCTCTATTTTATCACGAAAAATCATAGTCTTAGCATCTGCGGTCGGTGCTGGTTTTGCTATGGGCGGGCCCGCTTTCGCTGCCGAGGCGCTTGTGAAGGATATCCGTTTTGGGATTTCCTCGCCGACCGTTTCTCGCGTCGTTGTCGACATATCCGAGGCTGTAAATTTTAATGCCGGTCAGGATAATGCTGGCGAATCTCTCTCTTTCATGTTGGTCGGGGCTCGCCTTGGCCCGAAGCCTCAGCCCGAAAAGCAGGTGACGGGGCTCGTAGTAAGTTACTCTGCCCGGGAGGTTGGGCAAGGCGATGTTCTGGTTGAGATAAAGCTAAAAAAATATAGCAAAATCAAAAAGTTGTTTTCCATTCCGCCGTCGGCTACAAATCGCAATTTTCGGGTTGTGATGGATGTGGAAGAAACAGAGCCGACCAAGAAAGTTGTTTCAGCGAATAAATTTCAAACGCTATCCGACGTAATTTCAGCGTCTACTGAGGAGGATGTACACGAGGTTAGCAGTTCTCAAGCGCGACCAGCGACTGGGACGTCTTCAGCCTCTCTTTCTGTGCGTCCTGCAGCCGGTGAAATGCCGGTCGTGGTAATTGATGCCGGTCATGGAGGCTCAGATCCGGGCGCGCTCGGTCCTGACGGTGCTCGTGAGGCTAATGTTACCCTGGCGGCCGCCTTGGCCTTGAAAGACGCGCTGGTTGAACTGGGTGGCTATAAGGTCGTTTTGACTCGTTCGAAAGATGAGCGCGTAGCCTACGAGGAGCGCACCCAAATCGCTCGTGACGCCCAAGCAGGGCTATTTATTTCCCTGCATGCAGACTCTATCAGCAACTCAAAATTGCGCGGCGCATCAATATACACCCTCTCCAAGTCCGGCTCTGAGAGGTCCGCGCGAGAGGCACTATCGCAGGAAGACTATAAGGTTTTCGGCGCTGATTTAGACAAAGAAAATCCTATTGTCGGGAGTATCCTCTATAGCAAGGCCCAGGAGTGGACCGGCTCCGAGTCTGATCGCTTTGCGCAGGCTTTAATCTCAAAGCTGGCCGGTGTGACGCCGTTGCTCAACAACACCCATCGTAAGGGAAATCTAATCGTTTTGTTATCGCCGGATGTTCCTGCCGTGCTTCTAGAACTTGCCTTTATTTCAAACGCTAAGGACGAGGCCAACCTCAAATCGCCGGCATGGCGCAAACGGACGATGGGTGCAGTTGCAAATGCAATTGACGATTATTTCACTGAGCGGGCGTTATCCCGCCAGGCGTTCAATGAGGCGTCAACGGCAAAGCGATAGATCGGGGCGGAGCGGCCTATTTTCTGCCCCACCGAGGTGTTAATCAGGCCTTGAGAGAATTTTACCAAATTTGGAATGTGACTCATGTCGGAAGACGAAATTTACGCCGGTGAGAAGCGAGAAGACCGTCCGGTACAGTCTGTTTCAAAGCGCTCGCGATCGTCCTGGAAGTTGGCTGCGAAGATTTTCGGATTTATAGCGGTTGGAGGGGTTCTTGTCGGCCTATTAGGTATCGGCGCCCTTGGCGTCTATCTTTTCTCTTTGAGTAACGATCTGCCCAAATACGAGGTCCTAGCAGACTACAAACCGCCTGTGACAACACGGGTGTATGGAAATGACGGTTCGCTCGTTGCGGAGTTTGCCCGTGAACGGCGCCTATTCATGCCGATCGAGGCGATGCCCGACCTCGTAAAGGAAGCTTTTGTTTCAGCTGAAGACAAGAACTTTTACGAACACAGTGGTCTCGACTTCAAAGGCATCATGCGCGCGCAAATTTCAAATATCGGTAATATTTTGCGTGGCAGGCGGTTGGAAGGCGGTTCAACAATTACTCAGCAGGTCGCGAAAAACTTTCTTCTCTCAAGCGAGCAGAAAATTGAACGCAAGATGAAAGAATGGCTCGTTACGCGCCGAATTGAAAAGGCATTTACGAAAGATCATATCCTGGAACTCTATCTAAATGAAATTTACCTCGGAAACCGCTCATATGGCGTCGCCGCTGCGGCGCTAAATTATTTTGATAAGTCTTTAGACCAGCTCACCATCGAAGAGGCCGCCTATCTGGCGGCAATTCCGAAAGGACCAAACAATTATAATCCAGTTACAAACTATGACCGTGCAGTTGAGCGGCGTAACTGGGTAATCGGTCGCCTTTATGAAGATGGTAAAATTTCGGAAGGGCAGGAAAAAACAGCGCAAGCAGAGCCGCTCAGGGCTCATCTAGCGCCTCCGCTCGGAGCACGTGACTGGGCTTCAGAGTATTTTACGGAAGAAGTACGCAAGCAAATTGCGGAGAAATACGGCGCCGATGCATTGTATGACGGCGGCTTGGCGGTTCGTACAACAATTGATCCCGAGTATCAGCAGGCAGCAGGGAGCGCCTTGCGTCATTGGCTGGTTGAATATGACCAGCGCCACGGGTGGCGTGGAGCAGTCGGCAGTATGGAAGTCGGCGATGATTGGGCGGACAATCTCATATCAGTAGAGAAGACGCTTTCCGCCAACAAACGCATTGCAGGCGATTTATCGCCCTGGCGTCCGGCGCTTGTTCTGGACGTCGCTACAAAGTCCGCATCGGTCGGATTTTCAGATGGCGCGATGGGTTCTATCGCATTAGAGGACCTGGCTTGGGCTCGTCCCTATGAGACAGTGAATAAAGAAGGGGCTGAAATTAAATCTGCCAGCCAGGTGTTGAAACGCGGAGACATCGTTTACGTTGAACCACTTAAAGAAGATGGCGCATACGCGTTGCGGCAGGTGCCGGCAATTAATGGCGCATTGGTCGCTATCGACCCGCACACGGGCCGTGTCCTCGCAATGGTAGGCGGATTTTCGTTTAATCTGTCTGAGTTCAATCGCGCCATACAAGCGCGACGCCAGCCGGGTTCTGCTTTCAAACCGTTCGTATATGCTGCGGCCTTAGACAACGGCTACACGCCATCCAGCATTGTTCTGGATGCGCCATTTGTCGCCCCGGGCGTAGATAGTTGGTGGAAGCCAGGCAATTACGTCGAAGGGAGATTTTACGGCGAAAGCACGCTTCGGTTAGGCATTGAACAATCACGCAACACTATGACTGCGAGGCTGGCGCAAGATCTCGGTATTGGCAGAATCATCGATTACGCGTCGCGCTTTGATCTTTCTGACAGCTTGCCGCGTGAACTTGCGATCTCACTGGGAGCAGCGGAAACGACAGTCATGCGTATTACAGCTGCTTATTCGACGTTCGTTAATGGCGGAAAGCGCGTCACTCCATTCGTTGTTGACCGGGTGCAGAATCGCGATGGTGTAACGATATTCAAGAACGATGACCGGGAGTGCCTACAATGTTCAGACCAAATTTGGAATGACCAGGCTGAACCGCAATTGGCGGATCCGCGCGAGCAAATAATGGATCCGCGCACTGCCTATCAGATCGTGTCAATGCTTGAAGGTGTCGTTTTACGCGGAACCGGGCACGTCGTGAAAAAATTCGTGGATAAGCCCGTCGCTGGAAAGACAGGAACAACTAACGATTATAAGGATGCTTGGTTTGTCGGTTTTTCTCCTGATTTGGCTGTTGGCGTTTATGTAGGCTTCGACATGCCGCAATCTCTCGGACAGGGAGAGGCTGGAGGTCGCGTAGCAGCGCCTATATTTGGGCAGTTCATGGGAGCGGCTTTGAAGGATCAGGCCGGTATCCCTTTCCGGATTCCGTCAGGTATTAGACTTGTCAGAGTTGATGCGAAGACTGGAAAACCGGCCAGAGCTGGCGACAGGCATGTAATTCTCGAGGCGTTCAAGGCCGACGACAACATTTCTTCTGGTCCATCGACGGATGAATTTGGCCTCGACCCGGATAGCGTGACATCAGTAAAGACGCCAAGTGAGGATGCGCCTCAGGCTACGGTAGACGACCTCAACGGACTCTACTAGCGATTTCAGAACCGATAAATAGAAGGCGACGGCGCAAAAAATGCGGACGGACATTGCAGCACTATCTGATCAAATCAAGCAGTCTCTGGAACTGCTGAGGAGGCGTCTTTGACTGGGATCAATCGAACGCGCGCCTTGAAGAATTAAATGCTCGAGCTGAGCATCCTGATTTTTGGAATGACGCTCAGTCAGCAAGAAAGCTGATGCAAGAGCGAACTTCTCTCGAAAATCAGATTCGAGCAATTACCGAAATTGCGACAGAGAGAGATGACCTTTCGGAGCTTGCGGTTATTGCAGCGAACGAAGGTGATCAGGCGACCGCTGACGAAATTCTGACTCTCATGAAAGCGTTGGCTGAGCGAGCGCATGCATCAGAAACAGAGGCGCTGCTCTCGGGTGAGGCGGATGCAAATGATTGTTATCTGGAGATCCATCCTGGACAGGGAGGGACCGAGTCAAACGATTGGGCCGCAATGCTGCTGCGCATGTATTTGCGATGGTGCGATAAGCGCGGCTACGACGTTGAAATGATTGAACAACAATCTGGCGAACAGGCCGGCGTAAAATCGGCTACAATCAAGGTAAGTGGCTTCAACGCGTATGGTTGGCTGAAAACAGAATCCGGCGTCCATCGACTAGTCCGCATATCGCCTTTTGACTCGAACGCACGCCGGCACACCTCTTTTGCATCCGTTTGGGTGTATCCAGTCATTGATGACGCTATTGAGGTGGATGTAAATGAAAATGATGTGAGGATTGATACATTTCGGGCCTCTGGCGCTGGCGGGCAGCACGTCAACACGACAGATTCAGCTGTAAGAATTACGCACATTCCTACCGGAATTGTTGTGCAATGTCAGAACGAAAGGTCGCAGCACAAGAACCGCGCGACCGCTTGGAGTATGCTACGGGCTCGTCTCTATGAGGCTGAGCTTCAAAAGCGTGAAGAGGCTGCTCAGGCAACGGAAACAGCTAAGACGGATATTGGGTGGGGGCACCAGATCCGTTCTTACGTTCTGCAGCCGTATCAATTGGTCAAAGATCTTAGAACGAATATTGAAAGCTCAAGTCCAGACGATGTGCTGGGCGGCGCGCTCGACGAATTTATGGGCGCTGCGCTTGCACAACGCGTGACCTCGAATGACTGACGAAGACCTTCTTAACGAAGAGGGGAGCGAGCCGGGTTCAAAAACGAGGGGGAATCAGCATTTGCAGCCGGACGAGGCGATTGCTCATCCTTAGCACTCGTCAGCGGTCGCGGCGAGGGAGAACCCGTGCGGGATTTCCGGAAATCGCCAGCAGCGCTATCGGAAAGCGGATCTTCGGAATGCCGGCAATTGCCCTCAAAATGTGCGCCGCTCTCGACTGACAGCGAACTATGAAGGATATCGCCTTCAATATGAGCGGTAGCGGCGAGGGCGACCTGTTTGGCGCGAATGCTGCCTTCCACGCGTCCGCGGATCATCACCGACTCGCAAGCGATTTCACCTTTAACTGCTGCTTTTTCCCCAACGATAAGGGTGGCTGCGCGAATGTCGCCTTCGAGAGCGCCATCAAGCTGGACTTCGCCAGAAGACGTTATGTTGCCGCTAAGGCTCATATCCGCCGAGATTATTGAAGGAACGCCAGCCGCTTTCATGGAACTAGACCTTTTTGCCGGACCTGATTGCTGCGCTGCGTTTGTGGAATTCGCATCGTTCGAAGGGGACCGGTTGCGATCGTCAGAATTGTCTTTCTGCTTAGCTTTCGAAAACATAGCGACCTGCCTCGATAAAACGCAGAGGGTTCCTTGGTTGTCCGCGGAACATAATCTCGTAGTGGACGTGCGGACCAGTGCTCCGGCCGCTGTTTCCGAGCTCGCCAACCTTTTGGTGCAGCTTCACCCGTTGTCCAGTTCTTACGACAATCCGGTTAAGATGAGCGTAACGCGTCATGAAACCATTTCCGTGGTCGATCTCGACCACCCAGCCAAATCCATTGCGCACGCCGGCATATCGAACTTTTCCGTCTGCGGTCGCGGTTACCGGAGAAGCCCACGCCGCCGAAAAATCGATACCGTGGTGGCTTGCTAACCTCCCATTAATAGGATCGCGCCGCACGCCAAATCCGCTGGTAAACCGTCGGCTGACCATCAGTGGTGACGACAACGGGATAGAATCCACGGCGTCCTGATAGTCGCGCAACTCATCAACGATCAACCCCGTCCGATTTGCCTGCCGGAAGAATGCCGTTGAAGCCGACGACGAAAAGTTGGATGCGTCGATAAATGGCCCGCCTTGCGCGAGGAGCGTATTTGAAATCTTCGCCGGACTGACTAGCTGATCTGGGCTGACTCCCGTACTCGCCAAAATCATCTTCAGATTTTTAATTTTTCGATTTGCCCGCTCTTCCAGCTGGGCGAGAAGCAGAACCTGTTCTACGTATAAGTCGCTGGCTGCTGAGCGCATCTGATGGAGCGCTGGCGCAGCGGGACTATTCGGAGGAACTTGGGCGCCTGATGACATGGCTTCGCGCTGGGCTTCCCGGCGGAGCTGAGAAAGCCGTGACTGACGTGGAGTAGGTTCAGCTGGCGCGACGTCAATCATAATCCGATTGCCGTTAAGCGGCTTTTGTCCATTCGGAGAGCCCGCTTCCGACAAGCTCTTGGAAAGGGTGCTTTCGTCTGTGTCGACCGATGCATTGCGTTCAACCATCGCTTTAAGCGTTTGTTGACGCGCCGAAATTTCGGCCATGGTCTCGTCGAATTCCTGCTGCATGATCACGTTCAGCGAGCTTACGTCGTCATAGGCCCGCTGAGCCTGGGCTAGCCGTTTATTATAGACAGTTTCCACAACACGGCGATCGCGGTCTTTCGCGACTATGATTTGCTCTTTGAACACGACATTGACTGACGCGTAGGCGATCCAGAGCAAAGCTGCGCCGACAACGACCGCCAGGGCGATTTGGGTCCGTGTCGACATCGAAATGAAATGAACGACCCCGTCGCTGCGGTGGTAAATTTGTCGTTCTTTAAAAAGCCGGCTTATAATACGCGCAGCTTTGCCGGTCTTCTTGCGGCTCATCCAACGTCGCCCCTGCTCAACGCCTCACAGCGTTGTACTCGCCACCCCTTAATATATAGCAGCCGATCTGCATGCATTTCGCAACAGTTATGTGATGAAGTAACCATACTTTTTTAAAAGCTCTAAACCCGTAATTCGGGGCTGGAATTGGCATTGGAATTCCAATTTTCGTAAAACGAAGCGGGGATTCCAGCGATCTCGCGGGCCTTAATGTTAAATGGGGGCTTGAGACCGCCGCTAAATCGTTCCGCGACAAGCCTCAGGAATTCTTGTTCGGGCGACAGGCCTTTTGCCTTACAAACCCTTTTAAACCAACGGGTTCCAGCTTGAACATGGGGTATCTCCTCATGCCAAATAAGGTCCAATATTTCGGCGCTTGCATTGTCGCCCTCGCGTCTCAGTCGCGCAGCGATGCCGGGCGTCACGTCAAGGCCGCGCGCTTCAAGGACGAGCGGAACAATAGCTAGCCGGGCCAGGACGCAGTCGCAGGTGCGCTCGGCGCTTTCCCACAGGCCGTCATGTGCAGGCAGGTCACCATAGACGGCGCCTAGATCGTCAAGCCGTTTGGAGAGCATTCGAAAGTGGCGGGCTTCGTCAAATCCGACGGAAAACCAGTCCTTGACGAATTCGTCCGCCGCCAGACCCAATTTGCGGATATCTGGAGCAAATCTTAGCGCCATGTCAAAGGCAAGATCGATTGCGTTAAATTCAATGTGGGCGATCGCGTGGAGAAGCGTTTTGCGGCCCTCAACGCCGCCAAGCCGGCGTTTTTTCATTTTTGCCGGGCGCAATAGAATAGGTTTTTCAGGCCGGGCGGTCGGGCGGCGCCGCGATTTGATCGAATGAAAACCTGATTGCCAGTTGCGAATAAGCCGTTACCGCCTGCTTGCACTTCCGCTCGGGGTCAGCCGTCAGAAGAACCGCAAGCGCAGCTTTGTCCCATTGTTCTGTCATTTACCGGAGCCAAGAGCCTTCGTCGCCTCCAACACTTCATCGACATGGCCGGGGACTTTGACTTTCCGCCAAACGTTTCGAATGACTCCTTTAGCGTCGATCAGGAAGGTTGACCGCTCAATACCCATATATTTTCGACCATAGAGTGTTTTTTCGACCCATACATCGTATTTTTCGAGAATTTTGCCTTGTTCGTCTGAGCCGAGCGTGATCGTCAAATCGTGCTTTTCCTTGAACTTGTCATGGCGAGCGATACTGTCTTTTGAAACGCCAATGACCACCGCACCAGCCTTTTTGAACGAGTTCTCCGCCCGAGAAAATTCAACCGCCTCGCGTATGCAGCCAGACGTATCGTCCTTGGGATAAAAATAAAGGGCGATCTTCTTGCCGAGGAGGTTTTTAAGACTGATTTTCCCCCCGCCATCCGTCGGCAAAGTGAAGGCGGGCGCCTTATCCCCTGCATCGAGCGGTTTTGCTTTGGCCGCCATCATGTTCTCCGGTAACTCCAAGTTGGTAAATCGCAATTAGTCCGTGAATTCAAGGCAGCTGGGCAAGACATTCCGTCTACGTTTGTTATATTCTCACTCTTGGAGGGCGTATGTTCGGCTTGCTTATCGCCGATGAGGCTCGGCCAGACGGGAAGGACGGATGAAATCGTTGGCAGGTCGAGTGCTGCTTATCGTTGTTGAGGTGATCGGCCTTGCGGTTGCGGCAGTTGCGGCGCTGTTTGCCTTCGTATTTTGGCGGGTGCAGTCGGGGCCGGTGGGGTTGAATTGGGCCGCTCCAGCGGTGACTTACGCCGCCAACGCCTTTCTTTTTGATGATGGGGTCAGATCGGTCGGCGCAATCTCACTCGATCGGGTGGATAAGAAGGGTGGATACAGCCTAACGCTACAGCGTGTGCGCATAGGCAACCGGGGCGGCGATGCGCGCGCCTTGGTTCCGCAACTAGATCTTGAGCTTTATCCGCGAGACCTGCTTAGCGGAAAAATTGGACCGCGGCGTATCCTCGTTGAGGGCAGCCAATTGCGCATCGTGCGAAGGGCAGACCGTCGCGTTGGACTAGATTTCGGAGCTGCGTCAGGGGAGCGGCGGCGCGTATTTCAGTCGTTGACTGGAGGAAGGTATTTCCGGGAAGCTTTTGAGCGCGCCGAACTTAATGACACAGACATCACTTTCTTTGATGCTGCAAGCGGCCGTACATGGCTCGCAAAAAATGCATCAGCATTGCTTCAGCGTACAACAGACGGATACGCCGCACGGATTGACGCCGTCTTCGATATTGGCGGCGAGGCAGCACATATAAATGCGAGCGCGAACTACAATCTCGACGCCCGTCGGATCGAAACAAATTTGTCCATGAAGAACACGCCTGTCGGCGATCTGCTTACAGTGCTATTCAAAACGAACGATCCATCGCTGACGTCACTATTAACGGGTAAAATCAATGTGGCGTTGCAAGAGGATGGTCGAATAATCTCTTCCGAACTCGAGATTTCGGCTGCCCCCGGTAAATTGGCGTTCGGTGGATGGTCAACCGATCTCACTTATTTTGATGCGAAAGCGACGTTTGATCCAATAGAGAATCGCTTCGATGTCGAAGGTGCAACTTTCGCGTCAAGTGATGCGTCTGGAGTAATTTTTGGTGCAGTTAGGCTTGTAAATAATAAAGCAGGCCGGCCTGAAGTAGTTGCGTTTGATCTTCACGGCAAAGACCTCACCCTAAATCCCGCCAGCATTTTTGCGACAAAATTGTCAGCGCCCGCGGCGGAAATTACCGGTGAATATCATACGGCGGCGCGGATGCTGGTTTTGAATTCAGTAAAGGCGAGCATTGGCGCTGCAAAAGTCGAAGGCGAGTTCTCATTTTTGCCGGCGGCTGGCAAGTCACCGGCGATCACCGCCAAGGCGAAAATCAGGGGCGAACTGGATATCCCGCATTTGTTGGAAATCTGGCCACTCGATCTAGCGTCGGCGGCCAGAACTTTTGTTGAAACACGAATTAGCAAGGGAGTTTTCGACGGCGGTGATTTCAGGATGGATCTGAAGCCAGGTGCGGTTTCTTCTGACGGCGTCATGCCTGATGATGCAATGTCGCTCAAATTCAGGGCGAGAGGGGCGACAATTCATTATGCGCCAGGCATGGAGCCTCTGGTCGGGGTTGCCGGGGCAGGCGAACTCAAAGGCAACAGCTTTGGATTTTCGGCTTCCAAGGCTAGCATCGGCGGTCTGGCGGTCACTGATGGCGATGTCGATATTCCGATCTTAAAGCCGAAAGGCGCCCCGGCCCATTTTCGGTTCAAGACTGATGGTCAGGTCCGAAAAATAATTGCCGTTCTGAACGATCCGCCGCTCGCAATATTGAAGCAGACAAACCTGACGCTTGAGGACTTCTCGGGAGACGCGTCTGTGTCGGTCCATATTACAAGGCCGAACCAGTCAGTTGCGCCAATCGAGACCTATAAATATGACGGCGCTGCTCAATTCAAGAATGTTTCAATTAAACATTTATATGCAGATGCAGACTTGAAATCAGCAAATGGCGTTCTGCGCCTCATGGACAAGTCTATGTCGGTTGCCGCCAAGGCCCGTTTGGCTGAGGCGCCAGTTGATATTCGATGGACCCAAAGATTTTTCGGGACAGGCGATCGCGCTCATTTTGAAGTTGAAGGAGTTGCGGGCTCACTAACCGCTGACAGCCTTGGAATTCCGACACGCCAATTCATAAATGGGCCCGTAACATTCAAGGCGCGGGCGGACGGGGCGCTTGATGCGCTGAGATCAATTGAGATTGAAACCGACTTTCAGAATACGACGCTCTTTTCTGAAGCTCTAAGCTGGATAAAACCACTTGGCGAGCCGACAAGATTAATAGCGAAATTTGATTTTGAGGATGGTGAGACGCGCCTTTCCGATTTCAGCATGAGCGGGAGCGGGATCGATATTGCGGGGAGCGCACGTCTTGACGCGAATGGGCGACTGGAAGCAGCGAATTTCCCAGTGTTTAAACTTAAGAATGCAGCAGACTTCTCAATCGAAGCGGTGCGTGATGCCGATACGCTCAACGCTTCGCTCAGCGGATCCTATTTGAATGCAGCTGAGCTCATGAAAAGCCTTTTAAACGCCAGGCTCAACACAAAGTCGAAAGCGAAAGTCGCCGCCACTGCGGCGATTAAAAAAGTCGATCTGCGCGGGGGCGCCTCTTTCAAAAATATGACGGCCTCATTCAGGCAGGATCAGACCGGTATTACGGATTTAAATTTTAGCGCCCATGACGCAAGCGGCAAGCCGTTTGTGTTTGCTTTGACGCCGGTTAATCAGGACGGCTCTGATGGCGCTTTGTTCGAGGCGCGTTCAGAAAATATCGGTGCATTGTTAGCCGGCCTTTTCGGGGTTACCTCTGTAAGGGGCGGCGAAGGCACGCTTTCAATAAATTATCCGGCGACGTCCGAGGGGAATTCGCAAACCGGTGAAGGAGTGTTCGAAGCCGACGGCATTCGTATTGTAGGCGCGCCGCTCTTGGCGAAGATATTCGCAGCTGGATCTTTCACCGGTCTTTCAGATCTAGTGAATGGCGACGGAATTGAACTGTCTCGTTCCGTAGCAGATTTTACAATCAATGGAGGCGCGATCACCGTGAAAAGCGCCCGCGCCACCGGCCCCTCAGTGGGAATTACGACACAGGGCCGGTTTTCGCTCGATGGTGACAAGAAGGTCCAACTTACAGGCGCCGTGGCGCCAGCCTATCAGATCAATTCTATCCTTGGGAAAACGCCGCTCATTGGCGGCCTTCTCGTCAATCGCGAAGGCGAAGGCGTGCTTGCCATGTCTTATGCCGTTGACGGACCGGTTGGCGAGCCGCGCATAACAGTGAATCCGCTTTCCGCATTGGCGCCCGGCGTTTTGCGGCGGATGTTCGAACCTACGACGACGGATGCGCCGCCAATTATCGAAACGCCCTCTCAATGAATGCGTATAAGAGCGTGCTTTTTCTTGCCGATGGAAAGTTTGATAGCGCCGTCTTGCAGGTCAGCAGTTTTCAACTGACGTTCGGCGCTGATCGTATTATCATTTACCTTGAGCGCACCGGCTTTAATGTGGCGGCGGCCTTCGCCGTTTGACGCAATTAATGATGTCTCAATAAAAGCGCGAAGCAGGGGAAACCCGGCCTCGAGCGCTGTCTTTTCGATAGAGACTGTCGGCAGTCCTTCGGCAGCTGCGCCTTCTTCAAAAGTGCGGCGCGCAGTTTCGGCAGCATCATTCGCGGCTTCTTCGCCATGCAGAAGCGCTGTGACCGCGGTTGCGAGCACCTTTTTAGCCTCGTTGATTTCTGAGCCTTGGAGTGCCGCCAGCCGGCGCACTTCATCCATCGGCATCGTTGTAAATCTGGCGAGCATCGTGCCGACATCGGAGTCTTCAGTGTTGCGCCAGTATTGCCAGTAGTCGTAAGGGCTCGTCATATCGGCGTTTAGCCAGACTGCACCGCCTTCGGTCTTGCCCATCTTCTTGCCGGAAGCGGTCGTCAGCAAGGGGGTTGTCAGCCCGAAAGCTTCAACGCCGTCTTTGCGCCGGCACAGTTCGATGCCGTTGACAATGTTACCCCATTGATCGGAACCGCCCATTTGCAACAGGCAATTGTGACGTCGGTACAATTCGTGGAAGTCGAACGCCTGCATCAACATGTAGTTAAATTCAAGGAATGTCATCGGACTTTCGCGTTCAAGACGGAGTTTGACCGAGTCGAAAGTTAGCATGCGGTTGATTGTGAATTGCGTGCCGTAGTCGCGTAGGAATTCGATATATCCGAGCTTTGAAAGCCAGTCGTCATTATTGACCATCAGTGCGTCGGTTGGCCCGTCGCCGAATGTCAAAAATTGAGAAAAAACGCCTTTGATCGACTGGATATTGTCGTCAATATCGGCGTTGCTGAGAAGCGTGCGCTGGGTATCCTTACCTGTGGGATCGCCGACCTTAGTGGTGCCGCCGCCCATCAACGCAATTGGCCGGTGACCCATCTTTTGCAGCCAGTAAAGAAGCATGATCTGGATCAGGCTGCCGGCATGGAGCGACTTCGCCGTGGCGTCGAACCCGATATAACCTGTCACCACGCCCTTCTGGAGGGCCTCGTCGAGCCCCTCCGGGTTCGTTCCCTGGTGAATGAAGCCGCGCTCATCGAGCACAGTGAGGAATTCGGATTTGAACGACATGGTCCCGGTATTCATAGTAGCGACGCGACTGTCTATCGCGACATTTGCGTCATGGAAACCTGTCGCCGCATGAGTGCGGGTTGCGTCCAAGCAGGAACGGCGTGAAATGCCTGAATGACGAACCTCACCGCCATTGGTCTTGCGAGCGATGCGTCTCTGGAAGGCATTCGAGCAGCTATCCTTTCAACGGATGGCGAGGGTTTTTTCGAGGCTGGCCCGGATTTTTTCCAGCCTTTCAGCCGCGACCTCAAGATTTTCATCAACCGGGCTGCCAAGGCGGCGCGCGAAGGCCGGGAGGGTGCTGCTGACATCGGCAAGGCCGGCGGTGAATTCACCGGTGCATGCATTAACGCCGTTGAGGAGCTTCTTGAACGAAACGGTATCAAGCGAACCCATATCGATGTGATCGGCGTTGGCGGACATGAGATCCATTACCAACCCAGACGTTCATCCGAAGCGATGGGTCGCAGCTTGCGCATCGGCGACGGCAAGACCATCGCCGAGGAGTCCAGGATCGATGTCGTAAGCAATCTCGCCGACATGGACCTAGCGGAAGGCGGCGCGGGTCGGCCGATCGAGGCCTTGTATCTTGCAGCGCTTGCCCGTGCGCATAACGCAGAAACGCCGAACGCAATCGTCAAGATCGGCGATCGCACCATGATTATCTATACGCCCGCCAACGCCTCCCTCGCTGAACTTTCAGCTTTCGACGCAGGGCCGGCGAAGCAATTTCTTGAAGAATGGATAAGCCTTAAGGCGGGTGCGGAGGGGTTGAGCGATGAAGCGCTGCGTCGCGGCGCTGTTCATACTGATGTTTTGCGATTGATGCTGCTCAATCCCTATTTAAGGCGCAAGCCGCCGAAATTTTTTGATGCGCGCGATTTCAAACTCGATCCATTGCTCGGCCTGTCGCTGGCTGATGGCGCAGCGACCATCGTCGCCTTTATCGCTGCTTGCGTTCGCGCCGCGCTGGAGATCGTATCCGCCCCGCCGGCAGAGTGGATCATCGTTGACGGCTGTCGCGGTGCGCCGCCAGCGATATTCACCGCTCTTGAAAAGGCGCTCGCCGGCCCGGTGACGCGCGCCGATGCCGGCGGCTGGCGCGAGGACTATCTCGACGCTGAAAACGCCGCCTTTTTGGCCGTCCGGAGCCTTCGCAAATTGCCGCTCACATTTCCTGGTGCAACGCGGGTCGCGCGGCCTATGCGCGGCGGCGTTCACTGGCGCGCGCCGCGGTAATCCGGCCGCGCAACCGATTGGCCGACGGTTCCCACAGGGCATTTTATGCTGGCCTCGGCGGGGCGGCGCCTGCTATCCCGCGCCCGGCGTCCGCTCTGGCGAGGCGGTAGTCGACTCGTGTTAGCCGAAATTCGAACTGAGCAGGGAAGGGCCTGACCATGGATGAAATTCGCTCTCAGCTGGAGCAAACAGCCGAAGCGTTTCAGGCGTACCTGCCGAATGCGATCAAAGCCGTCGGTCTGATGATCCTCGCGCTTGTTCTGGCGCGGCTTGTCTCAGAATTTATTCGCAAGCGCGTCGATCGCTCTAAGCTCGGACTGGCCGCTAATCGTGACGCGCTGGGCCCCGGCAATCCTTCGCTTGGAAAGTCGCTTGGCGCCGCCGCGTTCTGGATCATTCTCCTGCTGTTCATTCCGACGATTGTTAATTTACTGGGCCTCGGCCAGGTGCTCGCGCCGGTGAATTCAATGGTCGCAACCGTTATGGCCTATCTTCCGCATGTCATCGGTTTTGCGATCATTATCAGTATCGGTTTCGTCATCGCGACGGTTGCGCGCCGCGCTGTCACGAGCCTTCTTTCCGCCGCGCCGATCGATCACGCCGCCCGCCGCATCGAAATTGGCGATTTCATCAAAGGCAAGGAAATTGCACGTGCGCTCGGACTTATCGTCTATGTGCTCATTCTTATTCCGACCTTTATCATCGGGCTTGAAGCATTGTCGATCCAGTCGATCTCGGAACCGCTGACAGTCATGCTGCAAACGATGCTGAACGCCATTCCAAGCATTATCGCGGCGGTATTGATCCTCTTCGTATTTACGCTCTTCGCCCGCGCCGTTCGCTCGCTCATCATATCAGTGTTGACCGGAATGGGCTTCGACAGTTTCTGGCGTCAGCTTGGCATCGCTATTGAGCAGCAAGCGGATGAAGAAACAGCCGCACAGTCCATGAAAACGCCGCTCACCTCGCCAACGGTGATTGCAGCAAATATCGCCATGGCGGCGATGTTGATCGTCGGCGCGATCACCGCCGCGCAGCAGCTCAACATCGACCCCTTATCGACGGCGCTGAGCCAGATTCTCGCTGTCGGCGGCCAGATCCTCCTTGGGTCGATTGTCATCCTGGCCGGCATCCCGATCTCGCGCTTCGTCGCCAACACGTTACGGCGGACGGGCGACGCGCGCTCCGAACTCGTCGCGACGGTGGTCCAGTGGGGCATTATGGTGCTCGTCACGGCAATCGGCATTCGGGAGATGGGTCTTGGCGAAGACATCATCTTCGCGGGTTTCGTCCTGATCCTCGGCGCAGCGGCGGTCGCCGCCGCGCTCGCCTTCGGGCTGGGCGGCCGCGGCGCGGCGGCGCGTTTCCTCGAACGGCTTGACCGCGAGGGCGGCGAATAGACAAACTTTGTCTGTCGCACGCTGTCGCGGCATTGCCGGGGGAGGACAATGAAAGTCGGCGTATCGGGCCACCGCCGCCGTGAAGGTGCGGACTGGGCATGGGTGGAAGAGCGGATGACGGAGGAGGTCGAGCGCCTGAAGGCGTCGGCCGGCTATACTTCGCTCGCTCCCGGCGCCGACCAGCTCTTCGCCGAAGTCATTCTCGCCCGTGGGGCGGCGCTCATTTCCGTTATCGCGACCGTCGCTGGCGAGATCGAGATCGGCCATGAAGACCCGCATGATTTCGAACGGATCTGCGCCCGGTCGGCTGAGATCATCCGCGTCAACGGCAAGACCCCGGATGAAGCTTTCATGCGCGCCGGCATGCGGGTCGTTGAAGAGGCCGACTACATGATCATCGTTTGGGACGGCGCTCCTTCGCGCGGGCTGGGCGGCACGGCGGATATCGCCGATTACGCCAAGCGTCTGAAAAAGAACGGCGTCATTCTGGACCCCATTGCCTGCCGTACCAAAAAGCTTTGAGCGCTGTGATCCGCCATCGTCCGGCCAGCGTAATGCATTAAGCGCCGCAAAGCTCCCTTGCCCTGGGTTTCTCTCCGTCTTTGCGGCGCGCCGCCGCCAGTACGCCCCCCGCGCTGGCGGCGGTTTCGTTTGGGCCGAAGGCTTGCCCCTGATCGCCGAGCGCCTGTAACCCGGAGCCACAAAGGCGACAGGCGGAGCGCGCATGGATATCGGCTGGCACTTTCAAAACCTTTTGGCCCGCGCCGGGCTTGCGCTGCTGAAGGCGTCGGGCGCCTATGACAGCTATTTCGGCCATTGGCGCGGCGAGCTTTTCAACCGCGCCGAGGCGAAGGGGCTGCATGTCATGCCGGCGCATTATTACGCGCCGACGCCAACGGTTGCGCGTCTGAAGAGCGATCTCTGGGCGAAGCGCGAAAGCCTTTACGGTCTCGATCTCAAAATCGATGAGGCGCTGGCGCTCCTTCAAACCTTCGCGGAAACATACGCCGCGGAATACAACAATTTCCCGCGCCAAAAGCTTGACGACCCGCGCCGCTTCACGCTCGCCAATCCCGCCTATGGCGCGGGCGACGCGGAGCTTTATTACGCGATGATCCGCCATTTGAAGCCGCGCCGCGTCATCGAAATCGGTTGCGGTTATTCAACGCTCGCCGCCTCGCTGGCGATCGCCAAAAACCGCGAGGAAGCGCCGGACCGGCCCTGCCATTATGTCTGCATCGAACCTTACCTGCCGGAATATCTGCGCCCGGCGCCGGACGGCGTTTCGGAGGTGATCGAGCTTGGCGTTGAAAAAACGCCGCTGTCGCGCTTTGAGGAATTGTCGGACGGCGACATTCTTTTCATCGATTCAACGCATGTCGCCGCGATCGGCTCCGACGTCGTCTATGAATATCTCGACATCTTGCCGCGTCTTCAAAAAGGCGTCGTCGTTCATATCCACGACATTTTCCTCCCCCTCGAATATCCGGAAAAATGGACGCGCGAACAGCGCTATTTCTGGAACGAGCAATATCTGTTGCAGGCGTTTCTCCTTCATAATGACGCGTGGGAGGTGATGATGCCGGCCCACGCGCTTTACGCGCTCCATCATGACGAGATGGCGAAAGCCATTCCCGCCCTTGCCATGACCGCGCATGGGCCGGCGAATTTCTGGATGCGCAAGACGCGCTAGCCAATTAATCCGTATAGCGATTAACCAGCTGTCCTAGTCGCCGCTCGACCCTTCATCGGCGTGATCGAGCATGTAGCGCCAACCGTCCTTGGTCTTGACCATGACGTCGGAATAACGCCCCTCGCTCGACACCGCTTCGGCGCCTTCGGCCTCGCCGGCGGGCGTCATCGACATGGTGTAGCGCCCCCAATTGATGACTGTGTCGTCGCCGACCTTCTTCTTGCCGAGCGGCGACAGCTTGATCGTGATGCCGTCAAAGGCCTCGAAAAAAGGCGCCCATGAGGCTTCGATCTGTTCTTGCCCGACTGCGAGCGATCCGTCCGGGCTGAACGAGGTCGCATCGTCCGTATAAAGTTTCGCAAGCGCGCCGGCGTCTTCATTGATGACCGCCGTCACGAACGCTTCTTCAAGCGCCTGCGGCGTCGACTGCGCCATCGCCGGTCCCGTGAAAATCGCCGCTGCGGCGGCTGACGCAACAAATGAAAGCGTTTTCATCAATCCCTCCTGCTCCTCACGCGCCTTCCTTCTAGCCTGAATCGGCGCTTCGCTCATCCCCTGTCGGGCCTGCGTTTTTCCTGCCCTCTCGGGGCGTTTCGAAGGGGAAACGCTGAGTTCCTTGTTTCTTGTCCGTTCCGGTTCTCCGGATTTCAGGGGCTTCGCTTCACCCAGCCCCGGAATGACAAATCGAGCCAGTCCCGCGCCCGGCAATTTTGTCCGCATCCGCCGCACTGTCCGGCGGGCCGCGTATAGGATGTTTCCAACCTTTATGCGGGGTCTGGAGGTTTTGTCCGTATAGTGCGGAGCGGAACTGGCGGCGCTTTTCGCGTGCGCTGCGCCGCGTTTTTCCGAATAGCCCGTTTCGTTCATAATCGACCCTTCTCCAACCATCGAGCGTGAAGTCTACACCCTCTGAAAAGGAGGGGGATAAGTTTGTCCAAAAGGGGTCAAACGTGGTTAACGCGGAAGATGGTCCGGCCACGGATTGAATGAAATCAATCGCTTGGCGAGGGGCGCCGCCGCGCGCGAACAGTGCGCGCTGATGAACCGATAAAATGTATTTTCGATTTTTTGGGGTTCCGCCTCGATGGTGCAGCTTGCGCCCCTTTGCGCGCAGGGGTCCGGGATCACGGCTGAAATTTCGCTGTCCGCCCTTTCTTTCCGCTTGTCATTCCGGGGCCGCGCAGCGGAACCCGGAATCCATGGGCGTTTGATCGATATTCGCAAAGATGGATTCCGGGTTCGTCCCTTCGGGCCGCCCCGGAATGACAATTGTAGGGTGTGCAGACCCCGGCGAAAGCCGGGGGATGCCCACCGATGCGATAGACAGAATTGGCGGGCCCGCGCCTTCGGCTAACCCACCGCTACGGCTGCGTCAGTCGATCAGGTTCGCCATGTCAAAGAATCCACGCGATGCAGCGAGTCCAATAGATATTGGATTATCAAAACTGCCAGCTTTGATGTGATCTGTTGAAATATTTAGCTTTCTCATTCTCGCTACAAGGCGATCGTTACCGTCATATGCAAGGGCAAATTTTCGTGCCGCCGACTCGTTTAATGCGATATATTCGACGTTAAGTGGGTCGAAATCAAATCCAACGAAAAATATTGTGGTGGCTTCGCGCACTTTGGCGCGGATTTCGTCAATGGTGTCCGCGGGTTTCTTTTCATCATTTATGTAAGAAATTGCGTTCGCAGCGGCCTCAAAAATATCGGTATTGTTAATCTCCTTAGGAAGCTCTGGAAATGATCCGTATACGTGAAGCGTTTTTGGAATACTTGCTTCGTCCGCATCGTTAAACATTTCAGTTTGTGTTATGAATTGTCTAAATGCGTTCTCGATGATGCGATCATAATTGAAGGTAACAAAAGTCAGCGTTTCTGGCCGAAGCTGGTTGGATTTCCTACTTCCCTCCAAATATTTTAGAACAAGTACGCCAAGCCAGTTTTGGTTCCCGTCAGTTGTGTTGGGGAGTAGCCATTTATCAGTCCTAATTTGCCAATTTGATCCAGCATCGGCATCATTCGCCTTCCGGTAATGCCCCTTCAATATTCCCCATGCAGAATAATATTTACATATGTCGGAAAATGACGGGTGATGAAAAGCAAACAGATCAATAGAGTTGTGTGGGGATGCTTGCGCTGCATGAATGAATTTGTTCAGTGTTTGCAGCGAATTCGTTTTCACTTTTCGTACAAATTCGTAAAAATTATCGAAAGTATCCTCAAAAATATTGTACCGATCTGCACTCGGACGCATAATTTGTCCGTGCCTGAGGTCGGCTACTAATTTTTGGCCGGTCGGAATGCCGAATTCTGCGCTTGCGCCTGCGCCTACGACAATGACCAGCCGCTCATCCGCTTCAATCATGAGCCCCCCTAAATATCCAGTTCGTCCCTTACAAAGCTCGCATTCTCCTGAATGAACTGGAAGCGCAGTTCCGGCTTCTTGCCCATCAGGCGGTCAACCAAATCTGACGCTTCCTCCTGCTTGTCGTCGGCGATGATGACGCGCGCGAGGGAGCGCGACCCCGGGTTCATCGTCGTTTCCTTCAATTGCGCCGGCATCATTTCGCCAAGGCCCTTGAAGCGGCCAATCTCGACCTTCTGGTTCGACTTGAATTCCGCCTTTAAAAGTTTCTCGCGCGCTTCATCGTCCATCGCATAGACGGTCTTGCCGCCGGCCGAGAGGCGGTAAAGCGGCGGCTGCGCGAGATAAAGCCGTCCGGCGTCGATCATCTCCTTCATCTCCTGATAGAAAAAGGTGATGAGGAGTGAGGCGATATGCGCGCCGTCGACATCGGCGTCGGTCATGATGATGATTTTTTCGTAACGCGCAGATCTTCAAGATCGAATTTACGCCGAGGCCGACGCCAAGCGCCTGCGAGATGTCCTGAATTTCGGTTGGCAGACCGTCGGCGGCCCGCCGAGGCGACGTTGAGAATTTTACCGCGCAAGGAGGGATCGCCTGTGTCGCGCGATTGCGCCTGTTTCATGCTGCCGCCGGCCGAATAATCGCCCTCGACGAGGAAAATTTCCGTGCCGCGGTCTTTCTGCGTGCAGTCGGCGAGCTTGCCGGGAAGGCGGAGTTTCCGCGTCGCCTGTTGGCGCGAAACTTCCTTTTCCTTGCGGCGGCGCATGCGCTCGTCGGCGCGGTCGATCACCCACTGGAGGAGTTCGTTCGCCTGTTTCGGATGGCTGGCGAGCCAGTGATCGAAAGCGGGGCGGACGGCGTTTTCGACAAGGCGCTGCGCCTCGGCGGTCGCGAGCTTGTCTTTCGTCTGGCCCTGAAATTCAGGATTTCGGACGAACACGGACAATAGAGCGCCGGCCGTGCCCATCACGTCTTCGGCGGTGACATTGCCGGCCTTCTTGTTGCCCGCAAGGTCGGCGTAGGCTTTCAAACCCTTGGAGAGGGCGGCGCGAAAGCCTGCTTCATGCGTGCCGCCTTCAGCCGTCGGGATGGTGTTGCAATAGGAGTGGATGAAGCCGTCGGCGTCGCCAAACCCCGCCGCCCCCCAGGTAACGGCCCATTCGACATTGCCGTGGCCGTTATCCTCTTTGCGCTCGATCTTGCCGGAAAAGGTTTCATCCGTAACGGTCGGCTTCGAGCCGACAAGAGAAACGAGATAATCGGAAAGACCCGCCTCGAAATGAAAGACGGCTTCAGCCGGCGTGTCGTCCTTGATGAGTTTTGGCGAACACTTCCAGCGGATTTCAACGCCGCCGAAGAGATAGGCTTTCGAGCGCGCCATTTTGAATAGTCGCGCCGGTTTGAACGCGGCTTTCGGCCCGAATAT
Organism: Parvularculaceae bacterium; assembly: GCA_041398085.1. Classification (GTDB taxonomy): domain Bacteria; phylum Pseudomonadota; class Alphaproteobacteria; order Caulobacterales; family Parvularculaceae; genus Amphiplicatus. The sequence continues at coordinate 9,848 of JAWKVJ010000016.1, read as the reverse complement.
TTGCACGTCGGGGTGAAAGCGCACCATCGTGCCGCGCTTGTTATGCGCCGATCCCGCGTCTTTCAGTTTCGAGGTCGGTTTGCCGCGGGAGTAAGTCTGGCGGAACATTTGCCGGTTTCTATAAACCTCAACCGTCAGATCGTCCGACAGCGCATTGACGACAGAAACGCCGACGCCGTGGAGGCCCCCCGATGTCGCATAGGCTTTGCCCTCGAACTTTCCGCCCGAATGCAGCGTCGTCATGATGACTTCAAGCGCCGACTTGTTCTTGAATTTGGGGTGCGGGTCGATCGGCACGCCGCGGCCATTGTCGAAGACGGAAAGAAACCCGTCATCGTCAAGCTCGACTTCGATGCGGCTCGCATGCCCGGCGACCGCTTCGTCCATCGCATTGTCGAGGACCTCGGCGAAGAGATGGTGCAGCGCCTTTTCATCCGTGCCGCCAATATACATGCCGGGGCGCTTGCGGACCGGTTCGAGCCCTTCAAGAACCTCGATGTCCTTGGCGGTGTAATCGCCCGAGCCCCCCGAAAAGAGGTCGTCCTGGGATTTTGTCTTGGTCGCGCGTCTCGCCATAGCCGTTCGCATTACTCCACTGAGGGGAGGCTTCCTGTAGGCCGAATCCTTCAGCCCCGCCAAGGCGCAACGGCCCAGAATGCCGGCTTCAGGGGAAAGATTGGGGCGACTGCGCGATTCTGCTAGGCTTTGCGGAAGGAGCGGGAGAAAGACATGACTTCAATAACGCAAAAGACGCCGTGGCATTTGTGGGCTGTCGGCGTCGTCGCTGTTTTGTGGAACGCCTTCGGCTGCTTTGACTATTTCATGACGATGACGAAGGGCGACGCCTATATGGAGGCGGCCGGCATGACCGAGGCGCAAATCGCCTTCATGCATCACGCGCCGGCATGGTTGACCGCTGTGTGGGCGATCGGCGTCTGGGGCGGGCTCCTTGGCGGCGTGCTTTTGCTGTTGCGCAACAAGCTCGCAGTTCCGGTCTTCATCGTTTCGCTCGCCTCTTATGTGCTGAGCCTGATCCACAATCTTGTGATCTCGCCAATGCCAGGCGCGAGCGAGCACTTCGTCATGTTCGCGATCATCTTTGCGGGCTGCGTCTTCTTCGTGTGGTATTCAATGCGCGCGAAAAAGAACGGGCTTTTGCGTTAAAGCGCTTTGCCGCCGCGGCCCTTGCCGGCAGCGAAATCCGTCGCTCCGGCGAGGCTCTCGCCGGAGCGCAGCGTTTTCATGCCGAGCGCGAATTCCGCGGCAAGCGCGTCCGCTTCCGAAAGCGACCATTGGCCGAGCGCCGAGGCGCGATCATTCTGCATACAGACTTGCGGCAAGGCGGCAATTTCACGAGCGAGCGACTTCGCTGCATGGAGCGCATCGCCGGGCCCGGCGATGCGGTTGGCGAGACCCCAGTCTAGTGCTTCCTCGGCGCTGACGCTGCGTCCTGTCAAAATCATGTCCATGGCGCGCGACGCGCCGATGAGGCGAGGAAGGCGGATCGTGCCGCCGTCGATCAAGGGCACGCCGAAGCGGCGGCAATAAACGCCGAAAATCGCGTTACGCGCCGCGACGCGAAGATCGCACCAGAGCGCCAGTTCAAGTCCGCCGGCGACCGCAAAACCTTCAATTGCCGCGATCACCGGTTTTGAAAGCCGCATGCGCGACGGGCCCATCGGGCCGTCGCCTTGCTGCTCGGTGCGGTTGGCTTTTCCTTCGGCGATCGCTTTGAGGTCCGCGCCCGCGCAAAATGTTCCGCCATTGCCGGTGAGGATCGCGACGGAAAGATCCTTGTCGTCATCGAAGGCGCGAAAGGCTTTCGCCAGCGCGTCGGCGCAATCGCGGTCGACAGCGTTTTTCCGTGCGGGCCGGTTGATGGTGACGGTGAAGACCGGGCCGTCAATTTCGGTGAGGATCGGAAGCGTTTCCATGCGCTGATGGTGTGCGCCGAGCGGCCCCAGAGGCAAGGACCTTTGGCGCCCCTCGATTTCAGCCGTTTCTCCCGGCGACGGGGCGCCAGAATCAGGATCAAACTCGATCTTTGTTGACTGGCGCCGCGGCGTAGCCGCGGCGGGGAAGCTCATGACCGCCCATATCGGCGACCCGATTACGCTGCCTTGCGGCGTCCGCCTCAAAAACCGTCTCGTCAAAGCGGCGATGACGGAGGGGCTCGCCGATTCGCAAAATCGCGCGACGGCGCGGCTTGAAACGCTTTACCGACGCTGGGCCGGGGGCGGGGCGGGGCTGCTCATCACTGGTAATGTCATGATCGACCGGCGCTATCTCGAGCGGCCGGGCAATGTCGCGATCGATGGCGCGCAGGACGCCGACCGGATGCGCGCGCTTGAGGCCTATGCGCACGCCGCCGAAGGAACCGGCGCCGAGATTATGGTTCAGCTCTCCCATGCCGGCCGCCAGACGCCGCGCTATGTCTCAAAGCATCCGTTGGCGCCGTCATCGGTTGCGGTCGATTTGCCAGGCGGCCAGTTCGGAACGCCGCGGGCGATGACGCGCGAAGACATCGATGATGTTGTCGCGCGTTTTGCGAATGCGGCGTCGATTGTAAAAGCCGCCGGCTTTTCCGGCCTTCAGGTGCATGCCGCGCATGGCTACCTCATTTCGGAATTTCTGAATCCGATCGCCAATCAGCGCGATGACGACTATGGCGGCGCGCTCGATAATAGGGCGCGGCTGCTGTTGCGTGTCGTATCGGCGGTCCGCAAAAAAGTCGGCTCGGGTTTTCCTGTCGCGGTGAAGCTTAATTCTTCGGACTTCCAGAAAGGCGGCTTCACCTTCGATGAATGCCTTCAGGTCGTTGACTGGCTCAATGAAGAAGGCGTCGATTTTCTTGAAATTTCCGGCGGCAATTATGAGCAGCCGCGAATGATGGATATTGACGGCATGGAGGCGCCGGTCGAGCAGCTTCGCGAGTCGACGAAAAAGCGCGAGGCTTACTTCCTGCAATTCGCCGAGGAGATTGCCCGCGTCGCCAAGATGCCGCTGATGGTCACGGGCGGATTCAGAAGCCGCGCAGCGATGGATGAAGCGCTCGGCGACGGCTCTGCGGACCTCATTGGAATTGCGCGCCCGCTCTGCGTCGATCCGGCGGTTCCGGCGAAGCTCCTTTCCGGCGAGATTGACGTTGCGCCGTCTTATGAACAATCGCTTCGCATCGGCGCGGGTTTCTGGGGGCCGAATTCGAAGAACGATTTCATCAAGGCGCTGAATGGTTTCGCCGCGATGGCGTTCTTTTATGAAAATATATTCCGCCTCGCCGATGGCGAAAACGCAGCCGCAAAAATGTCGCTCTTTCCCGCCTTCGTAAAACACCAGATGCATGAGCGCGCCGCAGGCCGGCGCCTCGTGCGTGCTTGACTCGCTTTACTGCAACGGGAGCGGGGCTTCATCGCGACAACGACATCGGGCTGGACGGTGACGTTTACATTCTGACTGATGATCCGGAAGGGCGGTTGCTTCGGCTTTGCGGGAAAAGCTGCGGCGGAGAATAAATCCCAACGCGCCTATATCGCCGTTCAGGTCATTTTGTACGCGATCGGCAGCCGCTTGATGCCGGACACAAAGAAAGATTCGACATATTCAATCGGCCCGGCGCGTTCGATCGATTGAACGCGTGGCAGCAATCGGTTGAAGAAAATCTCTGTTTCAAGCCGCGCGAGGTTTTTACCAAGGCAGGCGTGCGGCCCGGCGCCGAATGAAAGATGCGGATTGGGCCAGCGATCTAGCGTCACCCGATGCGGGTTTTCAAAAACGGCGTCGTCGCGCGAGGCCGAAGCGAGCGACAGTAAAAGCGTATCGCCTTTGGCGATTTTGACGCCGGCTATTTCAACGTCCTTGGCGGCAGTTCGCAAAAAGTGTTTGCCCGGCGTTGCGAGGCGGGCGAATTCCTCCGACGCATTGACGCAAAGTTCAGGTTCGGCCTTCAGCCGCTCCAAAAGGCCGGGGTTTTCGATGAGCGCATTGACGCCTTCCGCGATCGTTGCGCTGGTCGTGTCATGACCGGCGGTCGCAACGATAATGAAATAGCTGAGTTGGTTGAAGGCGTCGATCGGCTCGCCATCAATTGTCGCACTTGCGAGCACGCTGGCGAGATCATCGGTCGGTTCGGCGCGGCGTTTGGCGATCAGGGCGTTCGCATATTCGGCGAAATCACCAACGACTTTTACAAGCGCCATTTCGCCCATGTCGTGACTATAGGCGAGTTCGGGGTCGTAATAGGCGAGCAGGCCTTGCGTCAGCTTTAGCATATGATCGTCATCTTCGGGCGGTACGCCCAAGATCGACATCAGAACGCGCAGCGGATAACGAAAAGCGATCTCCGTCGCAAAGTCACACTTGCCGCCCATCGCCGCCATCTTGTCGATATAGGCGTCGGCCTGCGCGACCATTCCTTGCCTTAGTTTTTCGATATTGCCGCGCGAGAAAAAGCTCTGCGTTATTTTTCGGTGCTTTTTGTGTTCTTCGCCGTCCATGTGGACGAGCGTCTTTAATCCATTGCGATCGCCAAAATACTGAATATTGGTTTGTTCCTGAGCCTTGGTCAGCAGGATCGCACGCGGGCCGGAGAGGAAAGTCTCGGGCGCAAGCTCGATGGCCTTGATGTCTTCGTGGCGGGTAATAAGCCAAAAGGATGGGAAAGCCTCCGTCTCGACGCGCGTCACTGGCGACTCGCGGCGAAGGCGGGAGAACAATTCATATAAACGTTCGGGTTGCGCGAACGCTTTTGCGTCAGTCACGGCCTCGGCCGTTAGCTCGATAGTCACAGTCGCCCCTTTTGTATTATTCGCGGATGATAATCGATCCCGGTTAAGAGAAAACTCCAGCCTGCATATGCGATCGGGGCGCCGTCGCAGTCGATCCATAAGAAGTTGTTAGTGGTATTTAGCGCGTCATTAATTTCTCGCCATTGCGGCGAAATTGACGCTCGTGTTTCAAAGCGTTTATTTGCCTGATTTCACGAGAATTGCGTCAAGCGTCTGCAAAAATCGTGACCGGTCTTCCTTTGAAAATGGTTTCTGTCCGCCCGCCGATGTCGGATCGCCGCTGCCGCGAAGATCATTCATGATGGCGCGCATCGCAATCGCCGCGCCGATGGAATCACTTGTAAACGGCTTGCCGTTCGGCGCGATAACCGCCGCTGCGCAAGATTTTAGGCAACGGTCGGCCAGCAAGATGTCGCCTGTGATGACAATTGAGGCGGGCCCTGTACTCTCTGCGATCCAGTCATCGGCCGCATCAAAGGCTTCGCCGACAATCTCGCGCGCGATCAGCGGATGGTCGGGAATTCTGACGCCCCCATTTGCGACAATGACAACGCGCGCGCCATAGCGCAGGGCAACCTTGTAAATTTCCTCTTTGACCGGGCAGGCGTCCGCATCGACCAGAATTTCAACGTTCATTCGATCTTTCCAAGCGGCCAGTTCTCCTTGCGCATCGTCTTCGGCGCAAACGGCGCCATCAGGTCGTAAAGGCCAAGCATCATGCGCGCGCCAGTGGCGGGTCCGCCTTTTTCAATATAATCCTTGATATTCCTGACGATGTATTTTGCGCCGCCATCCATCGATTTGACGCTCTTCGAACCCGCAACAATGTTTTCCGTGATGAGCGAAAACTCAACGCCGTCGGGCGTTTCTTTTAACCTGTAAGTGACTTTCGAGGGTGGGTCTTCAAGCGAGGTCAGACGGAATGTATGCGAGAGGAGATGGGGCGGCTCCATTTCGAGATATTCGCCAACGACGGCGACGATGCCGCCCTTCTTCGACACCATGCGAAACGGCGCGCCAGGTTTCATTTCCGGCGTGTCCCAGCTTGAATTCCAGAAGAAGGGGCGCGGCGAGGCGGTTTTGACAAGTTCAGACCAGACCGTCTCGATCGGCGCCTTGACGATGACGCGATAGACTTGCTTTTCCGCGAATTTGCTGTCGCTCATTTTCGTCCCTTTTTCGACTTCATATCCGCCATAGCGCGGCTTTCGGAAAGATATTTGATCGAGGCGGCCTGTCCCGCCCAATAGGCGCTGAACTCATCCGTCCAACGGTCGTAGATCATCTGGATCGGGGCTGCGTTGAAATAGAGCCGGCGCGTTCGCCCGTCTTTTTCGGACACGATGAGGTGCGCGTCTTCAAGCGCGGAGAGATGTTTCATGATGGCGATGCGGCTGACATCGAACTCGGCGGCGATCTCGCCGACGCCGGCGCCCGGGCGCTCCTTCAACAGGTCGAGAATGCGTCGCCGGGTTTCATGCGCAAGCGCGGCGAATATCGCATTCATGTCCTTGTCGGGATCGGTCATTGGTAAAACTTACTGAAGCCAGCCCTTTTTCGAGCCGGTTTGTGCGAGCCAAAGCATCGCCGCGCCGAGAATGACGATGACGGCGGGAAAGATCGTCGCCGACCAGCCTATGAGAGCGATAAGATTGAAAACGAAAATGATCGAAAAAAACTGGACGATGACCGATGCGAGCGACAGAGCGAGGGCGGGGCGCGCCCAGTTTTTTCCAAGCAGTAGAGCGATGGCGCCGGCGAGTGCTGAGAAAACGGAAACCGCGTAAACGCCGACGATCCATGCCGGGCGGTTTGCATAAAGCTCCTGTTGCGCCTCGGGCAGTTTTGCGAGCGCTTCGGGCGAGGTCGTCACATCCATCAGATACGAGGCGACGCCGAGAAGGCTCCAGAGAAGCGCGGCCCAGGCGGCCCATTTGAACCATTGCGGCGCAGCGGTATTTACAGCCATCGATCTCTCCGGTTTTTATGTAATATAATGGTTACATAAATGAGGTGAGAGGTCAACCGGGTATGGAATGTCATGAGCGGCGAGATGGCTGGGTTTCGGGAAAGGCCCTTAACAGAACAGGAAAAATCACTGCTGCCGGCGCCATTAGCAAATGGCGTCGATCTCGACGCGGTGCGCATCCTCAATCGCTGGCACAACCCGGTCGCTCGACTATTAAAGGCGACCGTGACGCGCGGCGCGGGCATCTTCTGGGCAGGCGCGCCGGTGGAGGCGACGAGCCTTGGCGAGCGCGCGCATCTTGCCCATGAACTCGTTCATGTCTGGCAATATGTTGCACTCGGCGTTAGCGGCGCCGAGATCTTCGCGCATCGGCGCTATCATTACAGGTTCGACCTCGCGCGCGCCTTCCGGTCATACGGTTATGAACAACAGGCGGCGCTCGTTGAAGATCTTGTACGATTACGCGCCGGCGCGCCGGCCCGCTGGGCGAAAGGCCCGATTGCAACTAACGCGCAATATGCATCGCTTGTCGATAAGGTTCAGACATTTGCGTAAGAATATGCGCTTTAGAAAAAGGGTATGATGAAGCATGGCGGTAAGCGATTATGATTTGCTGATGATCCCGGACTGGACCGGCGCTGGTCCCGATCATTGGCAAACGCGATGGCAAGGCAAACTCTCAACCGCGCGCATGCTCGCTATGGGCGATTTACACAAACCGGTTCTTTCCGAATGGAAAGACGCAATTGCAAGCGCTGTTGAAGGCGCGGCGCAGCCGGTCTTTCTCGTCGCGCATGGGCTTGGCGTCCTGGCGGCGGCGCATGCGGCAAGTTCGATGGCTGCCGGAAAAATTACGGGAGCGATGTTGGTCGCGCCGCTCGCGACAATCGAGGAACAGGCGTCAAGAAAGTATTTCGCTGTGGGCGGAGAGGACCTGACGATTCCGGAAGGGTTTCATCCGGCGTCTGACGCGTTGCTTCCTTTTCCCGCGCTCCTTGTCGCTAGCCGCGACGATCCGTTTTGCGCTTTTGACGAGGCGGGAAGACTTGCGCGCAATTGGGGCGCAACGCTGGTTGACGCCGGCGCCGCGGGTCATTTCGACGCCGCGTCAGGCTTCGGCCCATGGCCGGACGGCGTCATGCGTCTTGCCGCCTTTCTGAAGGAAATTGAAAATCTGAAACGAAGCGCGATGCATTAGCCGCGCGGTTATTTTAAGGTCACTGCTGAAAAGACGCGCAAACCATTGCCACCGATAATTTTCGCAATTTCATCGTCCGTCATGCCGCGCCCGGTGAGGCTTGCGACAACATCGGGAAATTGGCGGTAATTATCCCACACGGGTTTGTAATTTGCGTCCATATCCGTGCCGATACCGACATAATCGGCGCCGACCGCGTCAACCAGTTCGAAAATGCGGTCAATGAATTGATCAAGCGTTTCAATGCCGATGCCGGCAGGCCAGGCGCCGATGACGCCGCCGCTGTCTGTTATCGCCTTGGCGAGATCGAGGCTGATAAAACGCGGCGAATCTGACTTTGCCGATTTGATATGCGTGTGCGAGCAAAGAACGGGTTTGTCTGACGCCTCCAGCATGCCGAACGCTGTCGCTTCGGAGGCGTGCGCGACATCGATGATGATGCCGGCGCGGTTCATCGCCTTGATGACCGCCTTGCCGGCTTCCGTGACGCCGTTATGCGTCGGCGCTTCGGTCATGATGTCGCCGAGTTCATTCGTATGGTAATGAACAGGCGTAATGCAGCGAACGCCGTCCTGGTAGGCCTCAGCGACACGTTCCGCGCTTCCCTCGAGAAAATCGGCGCCTTCGCTGCCAAGGACCGCGCCGACGCCGCCCGCCGCTTTCACCTTTTCAAGATCGGACGGAGCGAGGATTTCGCTCACCAGTCCTTTTGAGACCAGCTCTTTCAGATTGGCGATCTGCTTTTTGTAGCTCGCAAGAGCCTCGCCGGTTTTGAATTCGCGCCGCGCATGAAGGCCGCCCTTGCCAAGGTCGAGTATTTGAAAATCGGCGACCGCGGCGAACACGGCGGCCGTCATGCCGCCGGCGCGCATGTCCTCAACGACGCGTTCTTCATTTCCCTTCGCGGTGGCGGCGAATGCCATGAGCGCTGGCGAAAGATTGGCCGCGTTGCGGATAAAGGTTTGACCCGGATGGGCGTGAAGATCGAGCGAAGGGCGCGCCGCGATCAGCGCGCGCGCTTTCTCCAGATATTCAGATTGCGGGGCGGGCTTTCGTCCGCAGGCGGCGAGGGCGGTTACCGCGCCTGCGCTAAGAAGGAAATGCCGGCGTGTCGTCATGACGTTATTTTAGCCCGCATTTGCGGGAGCCATGCAAGGCGAAATAGCGGTTTTCATTGTTGAGCCAATTTTGCGATCAATATTTTCTTGACGGCCTCTGGTTGTGCTCCGCTAATATGGCCGTGCGCCGTCGCCATGTCGCGGCCGCCAAATCAACACACATAGGAGAACGACCATGACCGAGCTTTCGGGCGTGAGGCCGCTTGTCATCATTCCGACGAAAAACCGGGAAGTTTCAAAGCCTTTCTTTCAGGAGGTTCTCGGCATGAGGCTCCTCAAGGATGACGACTTTGCCGCCGTGTTCGCCATTCCGGGCGGCGAGCTCCGCCTTTCCGAAGTAAAAGACTGGGAGGCTCATAGTCACACGATTTTCGGGTTCGGCGTTGACGATGTCGAGCGCGTCGCCGCCGCGTTGCGCGCAAAGGGTGTTTCCTTCGAGCGCTTCGAGTGGATGACCCAGAGCGATGATGGAATCTGGACCGCTCCGGACAAATCTGCGCGCGTCGCCTGGTTCAAGGACCCGGACGGCAATCTTTTAAGCCTGACGCAATTTGCGTAATCAAAAAAGGCCGGGCGTTGCGGCCCGGCCTTTTCCTTTTCAGTCGCGCGAATCCTAGGACGAATAATACATCGCGAATTCGACAGGGTGCGGCGTCGTTTCAAAACGCTTCACTTCGGCGGCTTTCAATTCGATATAGGCGTCGATCTGATCATCATTGAAGACGTTGCCCTTTTTCAGGAAGGCGCGGTCGCGATCGAGATTGTCGAGCGCGTCTCTG
>JAWKVJ010000015.1:0-68418 GCA_041398085.1 Parvularculaceae bacterium | reverse complement strand
GAGAATTATCACCACCACCGACGAATTAGCGGCGTTTTCAAGGGAGCTTGCCCAGCGCCCCTTTTTTGCAGTGGACACCGAATTCATGCGCGAGAAGACCTATTGGCCGATCCTCTGCCTCATCCAGGCGGCGGCCGATGGCGCGGAAGCGATCATTGATCCTCTCGCCGACGGCATCGACCTTGCGCCCTTCCTTGATCTCCTCAATGACACTGGCACGACCAAGGTCTTCCACGCCGCGCGTCAGGACGTTGAAATTTTCTACCACCTTTCGGGCAAGACGCCGGCGCCGATGTTCGACACGCAAATTGCGGCGATGGCCTGTGGCTTCGGCGAGCAGATAGGTTACGAACCGCTTGTCAGAAGCCTGCTTGGCGTCTCGATCGATAAGGCGCACCGCTTTACCGACTGGTCGCGCCGGCCGCTTTCCGGCGCGCAATTAAGCTACGCATTATCGGACGTCACCCACCTTCGCGACGCCTATGAAATCATTAAGCCGCGCCTCGATGAAACCGGGCGAATCGGCTGGGTTGAAAGCGAAATGAGCGCCCTCACCAATCCGTCGCTATATTCAACGCCGCCAGAAGAGGCATGGACGCGGCTTAAACTTCGTGGCGCGCGCCCGGGCGATATCGGCCCGCTCATGAAGCTCGCCGAATGGCGCGAACGCGAAGCGCAGGAGCGAAACGTGCCACGCGGCCGGGTATTGAAAGACGATGCGCTCTTTGAACTGGCGCGCGCAAAACCGACAAGTGCATCGGAACTCTCACAGGCGCGGACTATCCCGCAAGGGTTTGAACGCTCTCGCGCGGCGAGTGGAATTTTGACAGCGATCGCAGAAGGAAAATCGATCCCCCGGGGCGATTTGCCGAAAATGGAAAAACGCGATCAGCGGAATCCGGCTCCGCCCGATGTTGTTGAGCTTTTAAAAGTTCTCTTGAAGCGACAATCGGAAAAGCATGATGTCGCCTCTCGCCTTATTGCCTCAAATGCTGAGCTTGAGGCGATCGCCCTTGGGAACAAGGGTGTTCCGGCGCTTGAGGGCTGGCGGCGCGAGATATTCGGACAATTCGCCGAAAAACTGCTCAAGGGAGAAATCGCGCTCACCTTGAATAAAGGTTCGATCGACCTGATCGAAAAACCCCGAGACTAATCGAAAATCGCTTCGGCCTGTGCATCGAATGATGCAGCGATAGCATCGAGGCGTTTTTTCGGTGTTTCTTCAAACAGGGGCATCAATTGCTCTTTGGTCCGGAAAATGATGCGCGCGCTGTCGCGCGTAAGAGATGAGGAATGAATAAGCGCCGGCGCTTTCGGCCCGAAAGCGCTTGCAAAGCGGAAGGCAAGACCGAGCTGAACTGCGCGCTTTCTTTCATCCTCGGTGAGCATTGCGATGATTTCGGGCTGCGGCGGCTGCGGGCCAGCGCCCTGATGTCGACAGAAAAGAGACAAAGCGATGAAAGCGCGCTCTGGATGCGTGACACTGAGGAAAGGCGCGCGGAGCGCTGTGTCAAACGCCTGTTCGCCGCGAAGATCGGGATGAAAATAGGCGCCAATATCGACGAGGAGGCTCGCCGTTTCGCGGATGCGTGATTCGGCAGGCGTTTCTTCCGGAAAAAGTCCGCTTGTGAATTCGGCCACGGCAAGTCCCATCGAAGCTTCCGGCGACAGCCTTGCGCCAAGGAAAGCTGCGCCAGCAATCAGCGGATCGATCGCGCGTTCTTCCGGCGAGAGATCGCCGAACAATAGTCCCTCGCGAATACCGCCTGCTGAAACTTGAATCCGCGAAATCTTCGCTTGTTTCAGCACAGCCTTCAAAACGATCGCGCCATAGGGAAGCGTGTCGACACGTTTGGCGGAAACGCCTGGCGTTTCAAGAAGCGACGCCCGGCCCTGTTTCGAAATCAGGTCGCAAATCTCAATCGCGTCGCGCGCCGAGAGTTCGTAATGGTGCAGGATCGGCAAGGGATGGGCGCGAAGGCGCATATGCACGCGCGCAATCGCCCGCCAGGCGCCGCCAACGGCGTAAAGGACCCCCCCTTTTGTCTCCTTGATGAATGAGACGTCGCCAAGCGCATTATCCGCCTCCTGCGCCGCTGCTTTCAAATCGCCGCCGCAATGGCGCATCAGGCGAAACGGTCCGATTGAAAGACTGGCGCCATTGATGACCTCGCCATCTTCAATATGAATGAGTTCAAGGCTGCCGCCGCCCATATCTCCAACAAGACCGCTTGCTCCGGGTTCAAAGGAAACGACGCCAAAGGCTGAATATTTCGCCTCGTCTCCGCCGGACAATATTCTCAAATCGAAGCCGATCTTCTTGACCGCCTCGACAAAATCGGCGCCGTTTTCCGCTTCCCGCACCGCGGCTGTCGCTACGACATGCGTTTTCGGGTCACCATGCGCGGCGATGAGGGCTCGAAAACGGGCCAGCGTCGATAATGCCATGTCAACGGCGTGTTCATTGAGCGAGCCGCCATCATCCATATCGCGTCCAAGGCCGCAGAGGGCTTTCTCGTTGCAGATCGGAAATAGCGCGCGGCGCGGACCGTCATAGATGACGAGACGGACTGAGTTTGAACCGATATCGATGACAGCGCGCCGCCTTTCGGCGGGATCAGCGCCGATAAGCGTTGCGTGGGCTGCGCCGGGGGTCGGATTCTCGCTCACCGCATTCTCACAATTCGCCGATAGTAATCGCCGATTCTATCTACCGGCGCGCCCTATTTGCGTGGCTGAAGCGGTTTTGGCGCATCGTGCCGTAACGCCTCGCCGCGTCCAGACAGGCTCGGATTGGTCATCATATAGGCGTGGACGTTAAACGGCGTTTCCGCCTCGCTGACGACACGGCGATATGCGCCGTCAGACTGCAACCGCCAAGATTGCCCTTCGTCACGCAGATTGGCGAGCAGGATCTGGTCGAGAACCTGACTGTGCACGGTTGGGTTTTCAATCGGACACATCACCTCAACACGCCGGTTGAGATTGCGAGGCATCAAATCCGCGGACGCAATATAAACTTTGGCCGTCGGATTGGGGAGCGGCTGGCCGGCGGCAAAAGCGTAAACGCGCGCATGTTCGAGGAAGCGGCCGATGATGCTTTTGACACGAATATTTTCCGAAAGCCCCGACACGCCCGGGCGCAAACAACAAACGCCTCTGACGATCAGATCAATCTGCACGCCGGCCATGCTTGCTTCATAGAATTTGTCAATGATTTGGCCGTCGACGAGCGCGTTCATCTTCGCCCAGATAGCCGCCGGTTTGCCCACCTTTGCATTTTCAATCTCATCGTCGATGAGACGCACAAACTGCTTGCGCAATGTCAGCGGCGCTACGGCGAATTTTTCAAAGGATTCAGGACGCGCATATCCTGTCACAAAATTGAAGACCTTAGCGACGTCGCGTCCAATGGCTGGGTCGCAGGTGAATAGCGAAAGATCGGTGTAAATTTTGGCGGTCACCGGGTGATAGTTGCCAGTGCCGACATGCACATAGGTTCTTAGCGTATCGCCTTCCTGACGCGCGGCGAGCGATAATTTTGCATGCGTCTTGTATTCAAGAAACCCATAGACGACGTTGACGCCAGCGCGTTCAAGCGCACGCGCCCACTTGATGTTCGCTTCTTCATCAAAGCGCGCTTTTAACTCAACGAGCGCGGTTACGTTCTTGCCCGCTTCCGCCGCCTCAATGAGCGTTTCAACGATCGGCGATTGTTTCGATGTCCGGTAAAGCGTTTGCTTGATGGCGAGCACATTTGGATCGGCTGCAGCCTGTTTCAGAAACTGAACGACGACATCGAAGGATTCATAAGGGTGATGAACAATAAAATCTTTTTCGCGGATAGCCGAAAAACAATCGCCGCCATGCTCGCGGATCCGTTCAGGAAAACGAGGCTCGAACGGTGTAAACATCAGATCGGCGCGCTCGGATGGAATGAGATCTGACGTCTGTGCAAGGCCCAAAATACCGTCGACGATAATAACATCCTGCTGTGCAACGCGCATGCGATCGGCAATGAGCGCCACCATGTTTTCTGGCGTTGAGGAATCAACTTTCAGGCGGATGACATCGCCGCGGCGGCGGCGTTTCAGCATTGATTCGAATACGCGAACGAGGTCTTCGGCTTCTTCCTCGACCTCGACATCAGAATCACGCACGACCCGAAACGCGCCGTGCGTATTCAATGTCATCGTCGGGAAAATATGTTCGATGAAGCGGACAATTATTCGCTCGAGTGAAATATAACGTGCGACGCCGCGGCGGCTCTCCTCGGCCGGCATCGCCGGCAGACGAATAAATCGCGAAATCTTGTTCGGCAGAGGCAGCAGTACGGTGAGAGCGCTGTCGTCCTTACGTTTCAGATCAAGGCACAGAACGAACCCGAGATTGGGAATGAAAGGAAAAGGATGCGCCGGATCGATCGCAATTGGAGTGAGCACCGGAAAAATATTATTGAGGAACTCCGTCTCGAGCCACGAGGTTTCCGTATCGGCAAGTTCATCGGCGGACAGATATTCAACGCCTTGCTCGCGCAGAAGTGGAAGCAATTCGCGCCAGCAATCCTGTTGGCGGGCCATCAACCGTGAGGCTTCAATATTGATAAGTGTCAGTTGCTCTTGGGCGGACAGACCTTCCTGGCTGAATGCGGAAACGCCCTCGCGCACCTGCCCTCGAAGACCAGCGACACGCACCATGAAAAATTCGTCGGAATTATTCGCTGAGATCGACAGGAATCGCAGCCGCTCAAGCAGCGGGTGATTTTCATTGAACGCCTCGTCGAGCACGCGTTGATTGAATGCAAGCCAGGAGAGTTCACGGTTGATAAATCGCTCAGGCGATTCCGCGCCGATCGCCGGCGTGGCGTTATCAATGTCCAGTTTCAGCCCGTCATCGGCAGACATGGCGAATTCCACTCACTAGGCGCGATAGATTGATTTATGCCCGAAAAGCCTCTTCGGAAAGGTTAGCAAGGACCTCCCGGGCGAGTTTCAGGCCAATTGGGACCTTGTTTTCCGCTGCAGCCGCATCCAGTGCGCCAACGAAAGCCTGAGCTGCAGCGAATGTGCGCATGAGGCGCGGCGCGGCGTAGCGTCCGATAGGCTGGCTTAGACGGAGCTGGCGGTCACGAAGCATTTTATCGATTACCGTCGCCAACAGCTCTTCGTCTGGCTCCTTGGTTTGGATCTGCGGCATCGCGGCAAGACGCGTTTCGAGATCGACAAGGCCGCCCGCCCAATCTTCGGTCCTGCCCTGGCCGACGAGAATTAATCTGAATCCGCGCTCCTTGGCGTCTTCAATGAGATCAAATATTTTAACCGGCTCACGCACACACTCAACGCCGTCAACTATAAAACAAGGCGCATCGCCATGTGGCTTTGGCGCCGCGCCCTCAACCGAGACAGCCGCCAGTTCGCAACCAAGTGCGGCCGCAGAAATTGAAGCAAGATGGGTCTTGCCCGATGCTGGCGGCCCTGAAATCGCCAGCATTGGTTCTTCGGACGCCAGCCATCCGTCAAGCGTTTCGATTGTGCGGAGATTGCATTCGCCAATGACGAAATCATTGCGGGCAAGACGAGACGATGGCGGCGAAAATCCGAGCGGAATCTGACGCGCGCGTTGCGTCTTTTTTTCTGTGTCCGCGCTCATTGTGAACTCGCTGTCCGGTCAGCCTTACTGCTCAATCTTGCGGAGGTACGAATTGCCTTCGCCTTCAGGTTCCTGATTGACGGGCACAGGCGCATAGTCATCGTCGCTCGAATCATCCGCGCCGAATATACCGCGCCGCTCATTGCCACGGAGAAAACGCCGGCCGCGAACCTTGCTCGCGACAGTAGGTGTCGCCAGGAACCATCGATCACCGGTTTCCGTCCAGAAAACGATTCCCTGATTTTCCATCGCGACCTGCACTTTCGACGGATCGCCAAATATACGGACATCCATCTCTGCTCCACGGCGAGAGAGCGAGGAGATTTGTACTGCGCCGACAAGCGGCGTCGCGATCAGCGCCGCGCGGATCTTCGACCAATCGGCGACACGATCAAAAAACGCAGTCACCGGCAGCAGTGCTTCTTTCGAATGATCGATTAGCGTCTTTTGTTTCCAGCCGGATGCATAATCGGCGATTGCTGCATCAATTGCACGTTCGGCAAGGGCCGGAAAATTGCCCACCGCCTCGGTGAGATAGGCGCGAGCTACAGTCTCGCCTACCTTTGTCGCAAAATCTTCGTCCGGGCTTGAAAAGGTGGCATAGCTCGGTGAGGTGTTCGCTGCGTCGGACACATTGAGCTGTTCGTCTTCATCTAACACTTCTTCGGCTTTTCCAAGCTCGCGATAAGCGTTGATGAGCCGGACAGAAAGTTTGAATTGACCTTCCGCTTGCTGAAGGCGCGCATGGGCGACCATCACCTGGCTGACGCCGTATTTGGACGCGATCGCTGATAGCGCGCCGGAATCAAGCGCTAAGGCCTGACGCGCTGAAATCGTCTGAGAATCCTCAAGATCGCCAATCGGCGTCGTCATCGGCGTTAATTCATGTGTAAGCGGGCGCGATTTCCACGCCGCCATCCAAGGATTGTTACTTTCCCAGAGATAAGTGCCGGAATCGGTCTGCAAGACCGGCAGCACAAGCGCCACGCGTGTTTGCGCCTCACTATAGGGAAGGCGCGCATTTTTGAGGAGGCGGCGAATGGCGTCAGGTTTGAACCGATAAGTAATGTAGGCGCGATAAGAGTTAGAGGACGCCTTCTCGCCATAGACCTCAAAACCTGATTCGAGCCCGACAAGATCGGACGAGGAAATGGCGATCGCCGTCTTGCCGGTTCCGTCCCCAGGTATTTCGGCCGGCTGACCGGTTGAAACCGTCGGCAGAAACACCCAGTCCTCTTCAGGCGTCACCCGGCGCAGGAGAATGTCGATTGCCCGCCGGCGCCCTTGCGCCTGCGCCGCCTGACGCGCCGCCGTCGCCGTCTCGCCGGTTCCCTGAACCGGCACCCTCGCCACGACGAAAACCTCATCGCCCGCCGCCCTGGCCGCGTCAGCCCCAAATGAGAAGAAAAGGAGAATCGCGCCTATAACGCCAAAAAACCGCATCGAAATGTCCACTCTTTGCGCCCGGCCAGGGAGCGGCGCGAGCCCGCCGATTATAGCTGCACCGCATGGGGAGCGCACCCCCATTAGGCTTCAGTGTAATGTCAATGTTGCGCCCCGCCCCAATCTGTCGCTAGAGCAGCGCGGATGAGTGACGCATATAAAAAGGCTGGGGTTGATATCGACGCCGGCGAAAGACTGGTTGAGGCGATCTCCCCCCTCGCGCGGGCGACCGCCCGGGCCGGCGCTGACGCTATGCTGGGCGGTTTCGGCGGAGTGTTCGACCTGAAGGCCGCGGGATTCAAGGACCCTCTCCTTGTTTCCGGAACGGATGGAGTCGGCACAAAGCTGAAAATTGCGTTTGCAATGGACCGCCATGACACAATCGGCGTCGATCTGGTCGCGATGTGCGTTAACGATGTTCTGGCGCAAGGCGCCGAGCCGCTCTTTTTTCTCGACTATTTTGCGACCGGCAAACTTGCCGAGGGCGTCGCAGCTGCCGTCGTCAAGGGAATCGCCAATGGTTGCCGCGAAGCTGGCTGTGCGCTCATTGGCGGAGAAACCGCCGAAATGCCTGGCATGTATTCCGAAGGCGAATACGACCTCGCCGGTTTTTGCGTCGGCGCCGTCGAACGCGGCCGATTGCTGCCGCGCGAACTTGCAGCTGGCGACATAATGATTGCGCTCGCTTCTTCCGGCGCGCATTCAAATGGTTACTCCTTGATTCGGAAAATCGCCGCCGACGCCGATCTATCGTTTAATGACGCCGCGCCATTTGACGCAACGAAAACACTTGGCGACGCATTGCTGACGCCGACGCGCCTTTATGTGAAACCGGTTTTGCCGCTACTGAAAGACGAAAGCGTTCGTGGTTTTGCCCATATCACCGGCGGCGGACTAACCGACAATGTGCCTCGCCTCTTCGATGAGAATAAATTTGAAGCACGTTTTGACGACGGCGCCCTCGCTTTGCCGCCGCTATTCGCTTGGCTGAAAGAAAATGGCCGCCTCTCCGATAAAGACATGCGTCGCACATTCAACTGCGGCGTCGGCGGCGTGCTCATTGTCGAAAAGATTGCAGCGCAACGAATTATCGGTTCGCTGGAACAAGCCGGTGAATCGCCGCGCGTAATCGGCGAGATCGCCATCAAATGATGAGGAAGCGCGTCGCGATATTGATCTCGGGGCGCGGCTCGAACATGAGCGCCCTGATCGACGCCGCCAAAGCGAAAGATTATCCTGCCAAGATTAATTGCGTTATATCAAATATCCCAGACGCGGCCGGACTTGAAACGGCGCGCGCCAATGGTGTTGAAACCTTGGCGATTGATCATCGCGCCTTCGGAAAGGGCAAAGAAGGCCGCGCAGCGTTTGAAGCCGCGCTCGACAAGGCGCTTCAAAGGTTCGGCGCCGAAATTGTCTGCCTTGCCGGTTTCATGCGTTTGTTGACGGCTGAATTCACGGAGCGCTGGCAAGGAAAACTCATCAACATCCATCCTTCTCTCCTGCCCTCTTTCAAGGGACTCAACGTTCACGAGCGGATGCTCGAAGCCGGCGTCAAGATCGCAGGTTGCACGGTGCATTTCGTCAGCGCCGAAACCGATGCCGGCCCGATCATCGGCCAGGCAGCGGTCCCTGTCGCAGCCGACGATACGCCAGCAAGTCTTGCCGCCCGCATTCTTGAGCAGGAACACCACCTTTATCCGGAATGCCTAGCGCGTATCGCGTCAGGTCGCGCACGCCTAATCGCAGACGGCGTCGTGAGGCTTGATGGCGCCGCGTCTCCTGGCTCTCTCTTCAATCCTACTCCGGGAACTCGGCCCTGAATTTTTCCATAAAAATCCGAACGCGCTTGGCGTTGGCGCCAAGATCCGAAAGACCAACGCGCGACTGAGAACGAATATCGACACGCGTTTCTTCGTCATGCTTGCCGGGACGCAACCTAACGATGAAGTCATCCTTGAAACCGAAAAAGCGCGAAATCGCGACCGCCTCGATCGCGTAGCCGCCACCCGGCGCGTCACCCTGGGCTAGGATATCCATGCCCATTGAATTGATCACTTTCAGCGCCACGTCTTTCGCGCCATCAAGATCGCTGCGCACATACATCGGCTTGATGAGTAGAAACGCTTCCCTCTGCGCTTCTGCGACAGTCTTTCCGCTTTCGTCGCGCGGAAGAGGATCGTTACCGCGATATTCCGTCGGATTTTTTCGCGGCAGTGACGCCGCAGCGACGATTTGCGGCGGGTCGTCAAAATCGGTCGTCACATCGTGGATGAAGGGATTGAGTTCGACCGCACGCTTCATCTGCACCGGAACGGTCAATGCAGCGCCAGCGATTACGGCGGAGAAGAACGCAAACGCCGCCGAGCGAGGATGCCGCGTTACAAACGCCAAAACGGCGGCGACAAGGGCCAGACCCGCCGCGGCGATAAGCGGCGATATGCTGAGGCCCGCAAAAGATTGCGGCGAGGAAATGTCTCGAATGAGCTTGAGCCCGGTTGTGTAATCCCAATAACCGAAGCGGGTTCCGGGCCCTGCGGCAGCAATGCCGCCGGCAGCCGCCAGCGCTAATAATCCGGTAAACCAAGCAAAAAGTTTCGACATGTCGAATCCCCTGGAACGCCTTAAGAATAAACGCCTGTTGACGCGAATAAAAGAAGTGCGGCGGTTCCCAGCGGTTGTATTGAGCCGGTCAAGGCCCCATTTCGACACGATTAAGACCTGAGGAGCCGTCATGCCCCGTGAAGTTACTGTCACGCTTTCCCACGATCTCGGCGAGGAAGAAGCACGCCGCCGCTTGCGTGAAGGGTTCGGCAAGCTTCAAACGAGCTTTTCCGGAGGCATGATGCCGCTCTCCTTTTCGGAAAACTGGGCAAGCGATAGTCAGTTGCAATTCACGGCAAAAGGGCTCGGGCAAAATATTTTCGGGACCGTCGACATATTTCCCAACCACGTGCGAATTCAAGCAATGCTGCCGGGCATGCTCGCATCGCTTGCTGAAATCATCACTGGCAAACTGGAAAAAGAGGGAACGCTGCTTCTTGAAAAAAAGTAAGGCGAGTCACGCTGCCGCTTCGGCCTGCGCTTCTTTCGCTTTTTTCTCCGCCATTCGCACTGAGATGACTGAGGCTTCATAAAGCCCGATGATGCAGGCGCCGAGCACGAGCTGGCTAAACGGATCGGGCGGGGTCAATACCGCCGCGACGACGAAGATGATGACGATCGCGTAGCGGCGATAGGAAACGAGCATTTTCGACGTGACAATTCCAGCCCGCGCCAGCAGCGTCAGGAACACCGGAAGCTGGAAGGCGAAACCGAAACCGAGGATCAGCGTCGTCACGAGCGACAAATAATCGCCGACGCGCGTCAGCAATTCATAATTGGCTGGCGTATCGCCGCCGGCCTGCGCTTCGAAGCCGACCGCAAAACGCATGATGAACGGCATCATCACGAAATAGACAAGGCACGCGCCCACCGCGAAAAGAAACGGCATCGCCAGCAAGAAAGGCGCGGCGGCGCGGCGCTCGCGTTTGTAAAGCCCGGGCGCGACAAAGCGATAGATCTGGAACGCAATCACTGGAAAAGCGAGAACGACGCCAGCAAATACTGAAAGGCGCACGCGCGTGAAGAAAAATTCTAGCGGCGCGAAATAAAGCGTTGGATCGCGTCCGGCGTTAGCGCGACCAACAGCCTCGACAAAGGGAATGATCAAGATGTCGAAGATCTGGCGCGAAAAGAAAAAGCAGCCCCCAAAGCCGACAGCGATTGCGCCGACAGCGATGATGAGTCGCTGACGCAATTCGATTAGATGGTCAAGCAACGGTGCGGCCGACGCGGCGACTTCGTCCTGCTCTTCATCATCCTGCGATTTTTCGGCGGGCAAACTCACTCGGCGGACTCGGCTTTTGCACCTGCTTCAAGTACAGGGCCCGGCGGCGTTTGCGGCGCGCCGGGATTAGGCACGAGCGATTTCGGCCGACTCGCAGCAGCTATACCGGCTTCTTCCTTGGCGATTGCTTGCTCCAAGGGTTTCGTCGCATCATCGACGGCCCGCTTGGCTTCGGCGACGACATTATTGTGCTTCAACGCTTCAATCTCACGGCGCATCTCCTCCATCTCAGTCTCGCGCGCCATCTGATTGAAGGCAGCGGCGAATTCCGATCCGAGCTGACGCGCCTGCGCTACAAGCCGGCCAGCCATGCGCATAAGGCGCGGCAGGTCTTTCGGCCCGACAACGATCAGCGCAATCAACGCCACAGTGACGATTTCGAAAAATCCGATCTGAGGCATCAGGTTCATGACGGCCTCACCCTAGCGCGCATTCTACGGACTAACTCGCGCGGTCTTCCGCATCCGGCGTGACGTCGACAGCCTTGTCCGCCCGATCTTCAAGTTTACTATCCTCATCCTGAAGTCCCTTACGGAAGGCTTTGATACCCTTCGCAAAATCGCCCATCAGCGATGAAATCTTACCGCCACCGCCAAAGAGCAGCAGGGCGAGGATTACGATAATCAGGATCTGCCAGGGGCCAACAGCCATGGCGCTCTCCATGTCACTTACGTATCACCTATCTAGGCGCGCTTGGGGCTGCGCGCAAATCCCTTCCCACGCCTTTGACAACGTCCGGTTAACTCGCCGCCGGGACAATTGCCGCCAAGCGGCGCGTAACCCTATTCGTCCGTCATTTCCGCTTCCGGCGGCGGCATCACAACGCCGATATGGCTGTGCTTGAATTTCCAGCCATCCTTTGAGCGAAACAGAACATCGGTAAAATTGAAATCAGCATTGATCGGCGACGTTCCGTCGCCATACGTTTGCTTGTAATGGCCCGAGCCTGCCGCTATCGCGACATCGCCTTTCACCATCACTTTTTCGATCTTGTAATTTGTAAGTTCGTGCTTGCCGCCATTCTTGCAGAACTCGATTTCACGCGCCTTACTGTCATTAATGTCATATTGAAGGTCAAGCGAGTCCGGATACATGGCGCTTCGATCTTCAGCATCATACTTGCCCCATGCTTCAGTGTCACAGGCGAGCCAGACATTGTTGGCATCCGCAATCGTCTTGCGAACCGCCTCTTCGTCTTTTTCGTGATGCATGGCGAAAGCGGGCGCGACCAGAAGCGCGCCCATCGCACAAACGGATACAACCAGTCTCATCATCGTTTCTCCCGTATTCGCGCCTGCCTATATTTTTCAGATACCCCAATTCGCATAGATGCACGGGCAGCATTATCCGCACTCGCCTCAAGGCGCGCAAATTCATTACTGCTGATATTACTGAAAGGTAAGGCGCTTACGGCCTATTCGACCCCAGTTTCTTCCTCTCCGCTTTCGTCTTGGTGGAAATCGGTGACGAATTCGGCATCTTCCGAAATCGGGTCAATGTCCTCTTCATCAACCTCATCCGCAGGATTGGGAACGGAAAATCCAGGCGGCAAACGCGCATCGAGAAGCCCGGCGGCTTTCAGATCAGCCATACCCGGCAAGTCAGTTACGCTTTCAAGATTGAAATGCTCGAGAAACGCTGCTGTCGTTCCATAAAGGATCGGCCGGCCGGGCGCTGACCGGCGGCGGCCGCGCAAACGCACCCAACCGATTTCCATCAATTGATCAAGCGAACCCGGGGACACCTGCACGCCCCTGACGTCTTCGATGTCGGCGCGCGTGCATGGCTGGTGATAGGCGATGATAGCGAGCGTTTCGAGCGCAGCGCGCGTCAGCTTTTTCGGTTCGACTTTTTCTTTTTCAAGAATATGGGCGACATCGCTCGCTGTCACAAAACGAAACTTGCCGCCCGCATTGGAGAGAACGACGCCGCGATTTTCGTAATGGGCCGTCAGCGCCTCAAGGAGTTCTTTTACATCAGCGCCTTCCGGCAGGCGCGCCGCGATCGCCTCTTCATCTAGAGGTTCAGCGGCAGCGAACAACAGCGCTTCAGCCATGCGCAAATGTTCGGCCGTTTCTTTCGCCGTTGCTACAGCCTTGTCGGCGTCTTCCTCACCCATCGTCAGTTCCTCGGCGAGCGCTTCTTGCGCTTCGCGCGCATCGAGCGTCTCGAAATTACGGCCGGCATCATCAAGGACGGCTTCTTCAAAATCAGTCATGTTGTTCCTCCGCACCATTGGCGCCGGCGTCGATGCGCGGGCGCTGGCGGACATAGATCGGCTCGAAATGGGCAAGCTGGCGGATTTCAATAGCGCCGTTCTTGGCGAATTCGAGCGCCGCGTTAAAGGCGCTCGCAACAACCGAGGCGACAGGAGCATCTATCTCACACGCCGGCGCAAGCGCCGCCAGCGCCGTCCAGTCCGGGATGGTCCCGAGAATCCGTTCGATGCGTGCGCGCGCCTCCTCAATGGAGAAGACTTTCGGCGGCTCGAGCTTGTAGGTGCGGTCGACGGTGGCGACACGCTGACGCGTATAAGCCTGCAGCAACTCGTATATGTCGGCCTGCCAGAGCGGCGTTTTCAGAACGCGCACGCCTTCAGGCGCTCCGCGCGGATGGAAGTCAATCCGAAATTGTGGAAGCGCCATAAGCGCTTCCGCCACTTTCCTCATCGCTTCCAGCCGTTGCAGCTGGAACGCGAGACGGGCAGCCATTTCGTCAGCCGTCGGTTCGCCCGATCCGTCGTCAGCGATCGGAATCAAGAGCTTCGATTTCAGGTAAGTGAGCCAGGCCGCCATGACGAGATAATCGGCTGCAAGCTCAAGGCTCTTGGCGCGAGCGGCGGCGACAAAGTCAAGATATTGATCGACCAGCGTGATCATCGAGATCTTGCGGATATCGACCTTCTGGGTACGGGCAAGGTCAAGCAGGACGTCGAGAGGGCCCTCATAACCGTCGAGATTGACGATCAAGGCGTCGATCTCGTCACTTACCATGACTTCCGGCGTCATGCGGACAGGGGCGTCGAAAGGCTGTTCGCCTTCCTCCGCTGTCGCATCGCTTTTCGGCTCGATTGTCGCCGCTTCGGTCATACGTTCCTTATGGACGATTCTCTAACGCGTACGCGCTTCGCTTTTCCACTGTTTCGGACCTCAAGCGATTGGCGGGGAAGCTAGAAGCGCGGCAAGGCGCTCATAGTCCGCGGCCGTATCCTTGCGCAAGACGCCGTCATGGATATCTGAGAGCGCCTTTTCGGCCCGGGCGAGCGGGCGGCCTTCGAGCGGGAGCGCCGCGGCGGCGGCCTCGTGCTGGTCTTCAAGGGAAAAATTGCAGCAACAGGCGATATCGCAACCAGCGGAGAGCGCACCCGATACGCGTTCGCCGATGGGCCCGCCAAGCGCCTGCATTTTCAGATCGTCTGAGAGCAACAAGCCGTCAAAACCGATTTCGCCGCGGATAATATCATTGATTATGATGGGCGAGAGCGTCCCGCACCGGCCTCTGTCAAACGCCTCATAAACGACATGGGCTGTCATACCGATCGGCGCATCCTTGAGCGCAATGAACGGCTTGAAGTCAATTTCCCGCAGTTCCTCGCGCGACGCGCTGACTGCCGGCAATCCATAATGGCTGTCGACGGTAGTGCGACCATGGCCAGGCATATGTTTTATGATCGGCAGTGCGCCGCCCTCCATCAATCCTTCCATAAGGGCGCGTCCGAGCGAGGCGACGACCTCAACATTATCGCCAAGAGAGCGATCGCCGATGACGGTTTCATTCGCATCGGCCGCAGCGACATCAAGCATCGGAACGGCATTGATGTTTACGCCAAGATCGGAACAAAGACTGCCCAGCAACCTTCCATTGAGGCGCGCCGCTTCAAGCCCCTTTTCCGGGTCGCGCCGCCAGAGCTTGCCGATTTCGCCTGACGCTGGATGGGCCGGGAAGGCTGGCGGCTTCATGCGCGCGACCCGGCCGCCTTCCTGATCTATCATAATCGGTGCATGGCGCCCGACCGCCTCGCGGAGATCGCTGCAAACCGCGCGTACGGCCTCAGCATCTTCGCAATGACGGGCAAAGAGAATGAAACCCCACGGATCGGCATCGCGATAGAATGCTTTTTCAGCAGCGCTCGGGCGCGCGCCCGCGCAGTCAAGAACGAGCGCTAACGCCATTTTGGCTTACTTCTTTTTTACGAGGCAGTCCGTGCCGCGATCTTTCAAGCCGACGCAATAAGTCTTGGCGTCATCGGCGGTAGTAAACGGACCGATCCGCAGGCGGTAATAAACGCCTTTGGCGCCAAGGTCGGCGACCTCGACATCAGGCCCTTTACCGGAGACATAATCACCAAGTTTCGATTGCAATTTCGACCACTGGCCATCCGCCTCAACCTGGCTTCGGAAAGCGCCGACCTGAACGAGGTAAGACCCGGACGCCGGGTTTGCACTAGCAGGTTTCGGCATCGATGCCGGCGCGCTCGCTGGCGTCGCCGTCGTCGCAGGTTTCGGCTCCGGTTTCACGCTTGGCGTTTGCGGCGTGTTGATATCCGCAGCCGGGACGTTCGCCTTCGGCGTCGCATCGCTATTCATCGCTTCGTCAGCTCGTGCGAGTTCAGCGATGCGGTCAGCAACGGCGCTATCGCCATCATTGCTCGCGCCTTCGCCCGATGCGATCGCGGCGATCGGATCTGTCGCATCGCGCGCGACAGGCTCTTCCGGCGTCGTCGCAATGACTTGCGTTTCATCCCCCGCAGCACCGCCGAGGCTATCATAGACTTCGCGCCCCGAAGCCGCATCGGAAGCATTGTCAGCGACCGAGTTTTCAATTTTTAGCGGTTCAGGATCGGCGGCGACATAAGGCGTTTCGTTCTGCGTCTTGCCGGTTTTGACGCCGTATTTGTAGGCGACGAAAACGATCGAAGCGAGCGCTGTCAGCATAAGAACGCCCATAGCAAGAACGATCAGCCCGGAAAGTCCGCGCTCATCATCGCCCTCCTCTGCGTCGAATTCCTGGAGCTCTTCCTCGAAATCGTCGTCAAAGGCCGCCGCGTCGCTCATCTTGCTGGTCTCCTAATCGCGCCGCGTTTACCACCCGGCCTCCCGGGAGTGGGCGCGCGCGCTCCAATGCGCGAATCGGCGCGCTTGCGCAAGCTTATCACCAGCCCGCCGCCGGGTCGAACGCGCAAGCCGCCGTCACGGCGTTAATTTAATAAAAATAAAGGCGATTCGGGGGCGAATTTGACGCCGCTAGAAAAGCATTTCCCATGGACATGAATTCGCCGAGGACTAACCCATCTAGATTTCAACAGGCGCGCAGAGGGCTTCCGAGAGACATTCGCGCCAAGACGAACTACTTATGCGATAAAACGAGCGAAACTTTCTTCGCAAGCGACCTACAATTCGCCGCAAAGCTCCCAGAGGCGAAGAATGCAGAGATTCAAGATCAATGGTCGCATGGTCGACTTTTCTGGCGACCCTGAAATGCCGCTCCTTTGGTTTCTTCGAGAAGAGCAAGGCTTGAAGGGTGCGAAATTCGGTTGCGGCGCCGGGCTTTGCGGCGCCTGTACAGTGCATGTCAATGGCGTTGCAACGCGCTCATGCGTAACGCCAATCGCCGCGGTCGATGGCGCGCAGGTAACGACGATTGAGGGGCTCGCAAAAGACGACGCGCTCCACCCCGTGCAAGAAGCCTGGCTTGAAGAGGATGTCGCTCAATGCGGCTATTGCCAAGCCGGACAGATCATGGCTGTCGCCGCACTTCTGGAAACTTACCCCGATCCGACCGATGCCGAAATCGATCAGAACCTCACCAATATCTGTCGATGCGGCACCTATCACCGTCTTCGAAAAGCCGTGCACCGTGCAGCGAAACTGAAATCCGGGAGAGCGTCATGAATGCGCCCGTTATTTCCACCCGCCGCGATATTCTCCGCTATGCCGCTGCCGGCAGCGCACTCGTTATCGCCGCGCCAATTTCTGCCTGTTCACGTAGACCTGCGGACGCGGCTCCGCCGCCACTTGCAGAACCAACCTGGTTTGAAGGCAAGGTCGGAGGGTTTGTCGTCATCAACAGCGATGAGACAATTACGATCGCTTTTCCTAATCCGGAAATGGGCCAAGGAGTCGATACATCATTGCCGATGCTGCTCGCCGAAGAGCTCGAAGTCGATTTCAACCGCGTATCAACGGTGCAGATGCCCCTTGAAATCTTCCGCGGCGAAGATGGCAACATGGCATGGAAATATGTGCCGCAGGGATCGGGAGGCTCAACATCCGTTCCTGAACACTTTGATGCGCTGAGACAGGCTGGCGCCCTTGCGCGCCATCTCCTTATCGCTGCTGCAGCAGCACGTTTTGGCGTTCCGAATTCGGAACTTGTAGCCAGAGGCGGCGTTGTCCGTCATGAAGCATCCGGGCGCGAAGCAAGCTATGGCGTCCTCGCGGAAGCTGCCGGTGCCATGGCGCCTCCCAACGATCCGCCCGTTTTGAAGCCGTCAACCGAGTTTTCGATCATCGGCAAACCGCAAAAGATGAAAAACGCGCGGGCGATCGTTACTGGCGCGCCGCTGTACGGCATTGATGCCGAAAAACCCGACATGCTTCACGCCGTCATGACGCGCAGTCCCTATTTCGACGGCAAGGCGAAATCGATTGACGACAGCGCGGCGCGTGCAATTAACGGAGTCATTGATATTGTGAAAGTCGACGGCCCAACGGCTGGCGCGCCCTATCATGTACTCGCCGAGGGGTATGCCGTCGTTGCAAACTCCTTATGGGCGGCGATGAAAGGTCGACGTGCTTTGAAAGTCGAGTGGGACCACGGCCCCTATGCAGATGAAAGCTCGGAAAGCTTTAAAGACCACTGTGCGAGCCTCCTTGAAGGCGACGGTCAAGTTGTTCGCGAGGACGGCGATTTCAACACTGCTTTCGCAGCAGCCAGCGAAACGCATGAGGCGTATTACTGGGAGCCATATGTAAGCCACTCGCCGCTGGAGCCGCAAAATTGCCTTGCCGATGTTACGGATGAAGGCGTCGAGATCATCTCGCCAACGCAAACGCCGAGCGGCGCCAGCCGCGCGGTCAATGCCGCACTTGGCGTCGACCGCGAAAAGATCAAGGTCATGCCGACGAGGATCGGCGGCGGTTTCGGTCGACGGCTTTCAAACGATTATGTTGTTGAGGCCGCGCTTATCTCCAAAGCGGTCAAGGCGCCGGTGAAACTCCTCTGGACGCGCGATGAAGATCTGCAACACGATTTTTATCGCCCGTCAGGCATGCACAATTTGCGCGCCGCCTTCGATTCGGATGGCAAGCTTGTCGCCTGGACGCATCGCCTCGCCAGCGCCTCCAAATATTATCGCCGCGAGAATGTGCCTGAAAGCGGTTATTGGGAGGCTGAGCTCTATCCGGACGACTTCCCGGCCGGGCTCGTTGCTAATTACAAGGTCGAATATTTTTCAGCAAAATCAGGCATGCCGCGTGGGTCTTGGCGTGCGCCCGCCCACACTGCAAACGCCTTTGTCGTTGAAAGTTTTCTCGACGAGATTGCGGCCAGGCGCGGCGAGGACCCGCTGCAATTGCGCCTGCGGCTCCTCGGCGAACCGCGAGACCTCCCATACGGCCAGCATGGCGGACCGGTGTTCAATCCGGGACGCCTTGCAGCATGCCTCCGGCTCGCAGCCAAAAAAGGAGATTACGGCGAAACTCTTCCGGAAGGCCGCGGACGCGGCATCGCCGGTCATTTCACCTTTGGCGGATATTGCGCACAAATTGTTGATGTCGAGATCGATGGCGCCGGCAATCTGCGCGTGCCGCGCGTTATCGCCGCGGTTGATATCGGTACGGTCGTCAATCCGAACGGAGTCATCGCTCAACTTGAATCGGGTGTAAATGATGGCCTATCAACAGCTTTGCGTCTGGCAATCAATGTTGAAGGCGGGCGCGTCACCAACGCTAATTTCGACACATATGATCTTATGAAAATCGCTGATGCCCCGCCAATTATAGAAACGCACATTATCGACAATGGCGACACGCCTTCAGGCATGGGCGAGATGGGCATCCCCCCGCTTGCGCCAGCGCTCGCCAATGCGATTTATCAGGCGACTGGAAAGCGCATTCGGAATTTGCCGATCGCTGACCAGCTTCGCGTATAGCGCCTTGTGATCTTCGATCCGACAGAGGGCGACGTCATTGCATTTGCATTATCGGAGTTGCGAGCCCAGCGACAAGTTGCCCTCACAACGCTTGTCGGCATAGACGGATCCTCGCCGCGTGCGCTTGGCGCGCAAATGGCCGTCAGCGCCGATGGTCGTTCTGTCGGCTCAATTTCATCGGGATGCCTTGAACGCGCTATCGTCAAGGAAGCGCAAGCAGCGATCAAAAGCGGCAAAGACAATCTCATCCGCTACGGCAAGAAATCGCGGTTCCTTGACATCGTGCTTCCTTGCGGATCGGGCGTCGACATTCTCTTTTCAGTCAATCTCGATAAAGCAATGCTGGAAGCGGCTGCCAACCGGCTGAAAGCGCGTAAGCCTTCGAAAATCGAGTTGCCGATTCCAGGTGCAGACAAAAAAAAATTCCGTAAAACATTCGAGCCGCCTATTCGTATCGTCGCCGCAGGATATGGCCCTGAACTGACGGTCCTCGCCGAACTCGCAAACGCCGCGGGATTCAAATTTTGCGCACTCTCCCCCGACGCTGCCACGCTTAAAGCCTGCAACACTGATGAGAAAATGCGCCTTGTCACAGCTACGCAATCCCTTGACCTGACGATTGACGCGCGAACGGCATGCGTCCTGTTATTTCATGACCGCGAATGGGAGCGATCGCTTGCGCCTTCCTTTCTTCGATCGTCCGCGTTTTTTGTCGGAGCCGTCGGCGGTGGCAAGACGGCCGTGCTTCGTCGCGAAATGCTGATAGATGAAGGGTTGGACGAGGAATTGATCGAAAGACTTTCAGCGCCGATCGGCCTCATTCCCATGACGCGCGATCCCTCCTCTCTCGCTATCTCAATAATCGCGGAAATTGCGGCGAGAGCATCAAGGACATGACCCCCAAACAACCAAAAATAGCGGCGCTGCTGCTGGCCGCTGGTCATTCTTCGCGCTTTGGTGGCAACAAGCTCGCTGCAAAGATCGGTGGGCATTCAATCCTGGAACGGAGCGCCACAGCTCTTGCGAAGGCAAATTGTTGTTGGCTCATTGCCGTGTCGGCCCCCGCCACACCGTTGCCGCCAGATCTTGGATTTCAGTCGATTGAAAATCAGGAACGCGATGAAGGCATCGCGTCGTCGATCAGGCTTGGCGTATCCCGGGCTGATGACCTCGGCGCTGAAGGCGTGCTAATTGCGCTCGCCGACATGCCATATGTTGAGACCCATCATTTGCAGGCGCTAATCGACCACGCGCTGGCGACGCCGGCGCAACTCTCTTTCACCGCCGCCGGAGATCTCCGCTTGGCGCCAGCCGCATTTTTAAGACGCTGGTTCCCCGCCTTATTAGCTCTTCACGGCGATGAAGGCGCACGCTCAATTATTCGCGACGCGCCTGATAACGCTGGCGTTGAGACACTGATAGCAAGCTTACGGGACATCGATCGGCTGGAAGACCTTAAACCCTAAACCAACGGATAAGAGTAATAAAAAAGGTCAAAGAACTAAAAGCCCAGAATTACAGACATTTTTTCAGTATATCGCTTAATTTCAACGCCCGGCGCCACGCTCGCTCAAACGAACGACGCCTACCCGCTCTTCCGACAACCGGCTCGCCCGCCCGCCTGCGCGGCGCGGGCGCGGCCATTTTTTTTCGGGAGAACGAAAATGACTCACTCAGCCACCCTTGCGGCCCGGACGGCGCCGCCGGCGGCGACTGGCCTCGCCGCTACGCAAACCTGGTCGTCGCGCCTTGGCTTCATCCTCGCAGCAGTCGGCTCCGCAGTCGGCCTCGGCAATATCTGGAAATTTCCCTACATCGTCGGCGAATATGGCGGCGGCGCTTTCGTGCTTGTCTACCTCATCTGCGTCGCCGCGATCGGACTGCCGGTCCTGATCGCCGAAATCGTCATCGGGCGGCGCGGCGGCGGCAGCCCGATTCACGCCATGCGCACGCTGGCGCAACGCGAAGGAAACAGCCGCGCCTGGTCGCTGGTCGGCTGGATCGGCATCGTCTGCGCCTTCCTGATCCTTTCCTTCTACAGCGTCGTCGCCGGCTGGTCGCTTCTTTATCTCGGCTTCGCCGCCGGCGGGGAGATCACCGCAAGCGCCGGCGTTGACGCCGCCGACAAGATGGCGTCGCTGTTCACGCGCCTCCTCGCCGATCCCGGCCGTCTCATCGCCGGCCACACGCTGATTATGGCCGCGACTATATTCGTGGTGATGCGCGGCGTTCGCGGCGGCCTTGAGAGCGCGGTGCGGATCATGGTGCCCGGCCTGTTCGCGATCCTCATCGGCCTCGTGATTTTCGCGGCGGCGACGACCGGCGAATTCGCCCGCGCCGCGGCGTTTCTTTTCCGCCCGAACTTCTCGGCGCTCACCCTTGACGCCGTGCTGGTCGCGCTTGGCCATGCCTTCTTTACACTGAGCATCGGCATGACGGCGATGATGGCCTATGGCGCGCATCTGAAACGCGGGGACGACGTTCCTTCGGCCGCGCTCGCGATCGCCGGGCTCGACACCGTCGTCGCGCTGCTCGCCGGCCTTGCAATCTTTCCGATCGTCTTCTCGCAGGGGCTTGAGCCCTCCGCCGGACCCGGTCTCGTCTTCGTCACGCTGCCGATCGCCTTCTCGCAGATCGCCTATGGCGGCGTCATCGCCTGCGTTTTCTTCCTGTTTCTCGGCATCGCGGCGCTGTCATCGACAATCTCCGTCCTGGAGCCGGTCGTCGAATATATGGAGGAGCACACGCCGTTCGGGCGCGCGGGGTCAGCATGCATCGCCGGCGGCGCGATCTGGATTCTCGGCCTCGGCTCGGTCTTCGCGTTCAATATCGGCGCCGACGTCAAGCTGTTCGGCATGAACTTCTTCGACCTCCTCGACTACGTCACCGCCAACATCCTGCTCCCCGTCGGCGGGATGCTCGTTGCGCTCTATGCGGGCCGGGCGCTGTCGGAGAAAGCGGCGAGAGAAGAGTTCGGCGGCGGCGGCCTCGCCTTTCATGCGTGGCGTTTCATGCTGCGCTACGTCGCGCCCGCCGGCATCGGCGCCGTGCTTGTCACCAACCTCATTCAATCGGCGCATTAAGACCGATGAATAAAGCGGCGCCGCGCATTGCGGCGCCGTCACTCAGCCAAAAACGTTCGCACTGCATCAACGAAATGCGCGGCGGCCGGTTCACCCTCCAGCAAAAGATGGTTGTCGCTTTCGAGCGTCACCAGACGAGCGTCGGGAATGGAAGCCGCAAGATCGCGGCCCGTCTCCCAGGGGATGCGCCGGTCGCCGCGCGAATGCAGGACAAGCGTCGGCGCCTTCACGCCGGCGAGACGGTCGGCGACATCGATATCGCCGAAAGCGGAAAGGAACCGCGCCGCATTTTCCGGCGATGTCGTCCGCCGCTGGAAGTCGTCGAACCAGGCGAGCTGTTCGGCCGTCGCGCCGGGCATGAATGTCGCCGAAAATATATGCCGGTAGGCCGGATTGTCCTGTCCCCAGCCGGTCCTTGTCAGCGTTATGACGGCCTCGCGCTCGGCGATGGTTGCAGCGTTGGCGCCGATGCGCCAGCCGCGCGGATAACCGCCGAAAAGGATCAGTTTCGACACCCGTTCGGGGTGTCGGCGGGCATATTCGATCGACACCGCCGCGCCTTGGGAAATGCCGAGCAGGGGAAAGCGCTCAAGCCCCAGCGCGTCAACGACCGTTTCGAGATCGGCGACGAAGGCGTCCATCGAGATGTCCGGAACCGCCCAGTCCGACAGGCCGTTGCCGCGCTCGTCATAACGGATGAACCGGAAACCCGTCGCCAGTTCGCGAAAGAGCGGGCTCCAGATCGGCGCATTCCAGTCAAGCTCGAGATGACTCAGCCAGTTGGCGGCCTTGACGAGCGGCGGCCCGTCGCCGACGCAGCCATAAGCGATCGTGACGCCGTCTTTCGTCTTGCAGAACTGGATCGACTGGCGCGTAAGAAACACGCGTTCGGCGTCCGCCTTGTTGGGCGGCTCGGCCGTCCGCGGACTTTCCGGTTTCCAGTCGAGACCAGCTTCGGCGAATTTGCCGCCGGTCTCGCGTGCGAAATGCGCGGCGTCGGCGTCGCGCCCGAGCCGGCGCAGGCTTTTCACCATGGCGTTGGCGGCGTCGCGGCTATAGGGCTGCAGTTCGATCCACTTCTCGGAATATTCAAGCGCGAGATCGGGCGGCGCATCGCGGTGTTCGATAAGGCGTTTGACCGTTGCGGCGCGGAGGCGTTCGATCCGGCCGCGCTCGGCGGCGAGCCATGTCGTGAATTCGCGCTGGTCCGGCAGGTCAACGCCGCCGAGAAACTCATCCATCATCAGCGACAGCGCCTTGATTAGCGAATTGACCGACGCATTCGCGTCATCGATATGAGCGCGCAACGCGCCGAGATCGCTCTCGGCGCACTCCATCGAAAATTGCGCGCGTTCGCGATCGGCGGCCAAACGCCGGCAATCCTCATCGTTGACGACGGCGCGCAGGCGGCTGAGCGACCAACGCAGCGCCGCGCGCGGATCGTCCGGCGCGTCCCAGAAAAGCTCGCAAAGCCGTTCGCGCCGTTGCGGGCGCGCCGTGACGACGAGATAGGCAAGGAGGCTCCGCGTCTTGCGCGAGGCGGGCAGCGAGACCGGCGCCCCCGCGCGCAGGACGGCGAAGTCGCCAAGCAGTTTGAATTGCAGCGGCGTCGCCATTCGTCTTCTCCCGGCGTCGCTCCGCAATCGACCGCAAACCGGCGCCGGCGGCAAGGGCGGGCGACGCGTTAAAGTAGCGGGCCCGAAGAAAACAGCCGCTCGTGCTCGCGCATGGCGTAGCGGTCGGTCATGCCGGCGATGTAATCGCACACGGCGCGCGCATGCGCCGCTTCTCCCGCCCCCGCGCCGGCCCGCCATTGCGGCGGCAGGGTTTCCGGCTCCTCGAAGAAAACCTCGAACAGCGCGCGCACAATGCGCTTTGCGTGGCTTCTCGCGCGATTGACCCGGTAGTGGCGATAGACATGCTCGTAGAGGAAAGCTCGCAGGCCTTTCAGTTCTTCTTTCATGCCGGCGGAAAAATCGACCATCGCCGTCTTCGCGCGGCGGATGGCGTCGGCGTCATCCGGCGACAGCGCGTCGAGCCGGCGGCGCGTTTCCGCCGCGACATCCTCGACCATCGCGCCGATGAGCGCCGAGACCGCTTCAGCGATCTGGATGTCATGCGGGGCGTCCGGATATTTCGCGGCGACTTCGTGCAGCGCCTTGCCGACCAGCGGCAATTCGCGCGCCTCGTCAAAAGAGATGAGGCCAGCGCGCAACCCGTCATCGACGTCGTGATTGTTGTAGGCGATGTCGTCGGCGACGGCGGCGAATTGCGCTTCGAGCGAGGGGACGGTGTCGAGCCAGAGATCCTGCGTCTTCGCATATTCGGCGATCGCCGCCGGCAACGGCTCCGCCTTGACGGCGAACGCGCCGATCAGCGGCCCGTTATGCTTGACGACCCCTTCAAGCGCCTCCCAGGTGAGATTGAGGCCGGGGAAAGCGGCGTGGCGGCGCTCCAGCTTGGTCAGCAGGCGGAGCGTCTGGGCGTTGTGGTCGAACCCGTCCCATTTCGCCATACATTCCTTGAGCACGTCCTCGCCCGTATGGCCGAAGGGCGGATGGCCGATATCGTGGGCGAGCGCGACGCCTTCGGCGAGGTCCTCATCGAGTTGGAAAGCCCGCGCAAAGCTGCGGGTGATCTGCGCGACTTCGAGGCTGTGGGTGAGGCGCGTCCGGTAATGGTCGCCCTCATTGGAGATGAAAACCTGCGTCTTGTGCTTCAGCCGGCGAAACGCGACGGCGTGGATGATGCGGTCGCGGTCGCGCTGGAAGGGCGTGCGCGACGCGCTTTCCGCCTCGCCATAGAGCCGACCGCGCGTCTTGTCTGCCCGCGCCGCGTAAGCGCTGAGCGGCGCTGGAAAGGAAATGAAGCGGTTCGGGCTCATGGAGGTCTCGTTAACGGGCTTTGGCGGCCGGGACTAGGGACAAGGTCTTAGGGACATGGGACATGGGACATGGGACATGGGACTTGGGTAGCTGAGGCTATTCCCTAATCCCTAATCCCTGCCTCCCCCTTCCCTCGCCGCGCCGGCGCGCCTATCTTTTCCCCATGTCAGAAACTCTCGCCGGCTATTCCGTCACCGACCGCGCCGCCGCGCGTATCGCCAAGATCCTCGCCAGCGAACCGGCGGGATCGATGCTGCGCGTCGCCGTCAATGGCGGCGGCTGCTCGGGCTTCCAGTATGATTTTGAGATCACGACCGAGCGCAACGCCGACGATATCGCCGTCGAGAAGAACGGCGTCACCGTTCTCGTCGATGAAATCTCGCTGCAATATATGGGCGGCGCCGAGATCGACTTCGCCGACGAACTGATCGGCGCGGCGTTCAAGATCAACAATCCCAACGCCACCGCCTCCTGCGGCTGCGGCACCAGCTTTTCGGTTTAAGCACGCGCTGCCCCTTCAGCATTCCTGATCTTTCCGCCAGAAATTCTCGGGGGATGACGGCTTGCCGCGCTGGCCCGCGGCGCCAAGATGGAAACGCAATCGGGCGCGTCCTACGCGCCGCTCACCGGAGCGTTCCAATGGCCGCGGCTTTCGATTTTGACGGCGATGTCGCCGCCCTCTCGGCAGATTTTTTCGCCGCCAGTCAGCTCACCCCCGCTGACATGAAGGCCGCCGCCGCGGCCGGTTTCGCGCTGATCGTCAACACCCGCCCTGATGACGAGGAGCCGGACCAGCCGGCGAGTGTGGAACTCGCCGCCGCCGCCGCGCGCGCCGGCCTCACCTATATTCATATCCCCGTAGACCATGAGGGCGTCCGCCCACGCCACGCCGCAGCGCTGAAGCGCGCCCTCAACGCCGAGCCCGGCGGCAAGACGCTCGGCTTTTGCCTGTCGGGAAAGCGCGCCGCTCTCGTCTGGGCGCATGTCGAGGCGATGACGGGCCGCCCGGTCGCGTGCGTTCTCGCCGCCGCCGAACGCGCCGATTTCCATTTCGCCCATCACCTAGAGTCATTGAACGCGGCCTATGGCGCCTATCGCCTCGCGGCGTCGCGCCGCGCCAATCCGGGTGCCGAACTGAAGCTCTGCGCCTGATCCTATTCGAGCCGCTGGACAACGCCTGAGCGCTGCTCGACAAGCTCCGCGCCGGTGAACCAGAGGTCGCGGCCTTTCCAGTCGCGCTCCAGTTTCGCGCGCCATTCGGGATTTATGTCGGCGCTGTCGAAATAGCGCCGGAAGAAACGCGCGCTTTCATAATCGCGCTCGAATTTCGGCTGCCTGGCGCGCTCTTCCGTCACCGCATCGTAAAGCGCCGGCTCATGAAACATAAAACGCGATGAGGCCGCTGAAATACGAATATCTCCAGCAAGGAAAACGGGAACGCACATCGACGCGCACATCCGGCGCGGACCGACTCGTGTTTCTACCGTCGCCGTACTCTTCATCTTTTCGATCTCGGCAATCGCGAACCGCCCCTCAGCAATCGAGCCGCCCGGCGAGTTGAACTCGATCACGATACGATCAGTCTTGCCCTTCCAATCTTTATAGGCCTCAGAAAGACGCCGGGCAAAAGGCGCGGCAATTTCGTCTGACCAGGCAAATACTACCGCCCCGCGCTCCGCTCGGACCTGCAATTGCGGACCGCTACGATAAACCTCGCCGCCGGTCCACCATGCAAAAAGGGCGAGCGTTGCAAAGGCAGCTAGCGTCAACGCAAATGGAAACCCCGGCGGGCCTGATGGCGCGGACCGGCCTTCTTGTTCCGCTCCGCCGCCGGAAGACTGGGCCATGGGGCCTTATAGCGCCGCCCGCATGGTCCCGCAAAGTTCAACCGAACCGATCAGTTCTTCCCGATATTGTCGGTCTTTTCGATGAAAGCCGAGACATTGTCGTGTATCTCCTTCAACGAAGTCTGATGCGCGTATACCATATGGCCGGAGCCGTAAAACGCATAAGAGATATTTTTCTGGAGCGTTCGTGGAATCGGCAAATGATTCATCTCGTAGACGCCTTCAAAGAAGGGCGTAGCAAGATCATAATAACCAGCGTTCAACATCACCTTGAGGTCCGGATTCGTTTTCATCGCAAAAGCTAAATCCGGCATCACATTGGTCGGCCCGGGAAAGGCTTCCGGCATATTCGGTTGCTGATGCTTAAAGTTCCAGCTTTCAAACGACCCATCGGCGAACAGCTTGTATGTTTCGTTCATGCCGTAATGCATATCCTTGCGCACATAATTGTTGAACGCAGCGACATACGCCGAACTAATAGCAGAGGATTGAGGATCGTAGCTTGACCGCTGACTCAAAGCGTCAATCGTCGGGCCTGAGAAACGCGTATCAAGCCGTCCGGTCGTCATGTCATTGTCCGCCTGTAAGCTTTTTTCGAATTCGCCGCCATCAATCCGCAAATTCGCTTTCTTGATATAGGCAACGGGCAACCCCGTATATTGGTGAAGCTTTTCAGCGATTTCGTTGCGTTTCACCTCCGGCAGCGCTGCACCTTGTTGCAAGGCAAGCGCATAATCCGTCATTGCAAAATGTTCGACTTCCTTGACGAGTTTTTCAACATCGTCAGGCGCGCCTGCGGGAAGCCTCTTGTGATAAAGCGCTGTCGCTGCATAGGTCGGCAGCGCTGTTTCATAGGCGAGATCGACTCCCGGATTGATCGTTGGCCCATCTACCGAAAGGTCGAAATTCAGGATCTGCGACAATAAAATAACGCCATTCAGGTCAATTGAGTATTCATTCTCAAGCATGTTTGAGACGACAGCCGAGCGGGTCGTGCCGTAGCTTTCGCCAAAGAGGTATTTTGGCGAATTCCATCGGCCGTATTTGGTCAGGAATTTCTGGATGAATTCCGCAAAAGCGTGGCCGTCTTCATCAACACCGTAGAATGATTTTTTTGAATCCTTGCCTGTAATGCGCGAAAAGCCGGCTCCAGGCGCATCGACAAAAACTAGATCGGAAGCGTCCAGAAGGCTCGAATCGTTATTGACGACCTGATAGGGTGCCGCCGGCGTGTGGCTGTCGTCTTTTGTGACAACGCGTTTCGGCCCAAAGGCTCCCATATGGAGCCACACCGTCGCTGATCCTGGCCCCCCATTATAAATGAAGGTAAGCGGACGGTCCGCGCTTGGCGCGCCCTTTTTAAAATAGGCGGCATAGAACATAACCGCTTTAGCGCTGTCATCCTTGTTGGCGGCGCCAGACTTATCGTCCGATTTTTCGTCACTGGAACTGGCACCCGGATCAGCGTCATCATATCCTTCCGGACGCACGATGAGTGTGCCGGCGACGGCGTCATAGTCAATCTTCTTGCCATTCACAGTCACCGAGCCCGTTGTTTTTGAATCAGGAGTTTTGAAATAATCCGGAGGACCGGCGGGGGTGGCGGGTGCATCATTCGAATTCGCAGTAACAGCACCGCAGGAGGCGATAATTCCAAATGAGAAGACCGTAGCGAGCAGCAATTGGCGCTTCATGAGGCGTAACCTTTCTATTTGCTGGCGCGCAGGACGAGCCTGACGCGTCGTAACGCGGCCCGAATCTCAATTGCGGCGCATGGCGTGTCGCAGGTCGCGGGACGCGCGGGGATATTCTCCCCATCACAATGCGCGTGACCCCGACGAATTGTCGCGATCCGGCCGCCTCCCTTGATTGTGAAGAAAGGAACGCCGCCGTATACCGGCCTTTCCATCACTGCTTCGAGACGAGACCTCATGAAAATCGCGACGTTCAACGTCAATTCTATCAACGCCCGCCTTCCCCGCATCATCGGCTGGTTCGACCGCGCTAAACCGGATGTGTGCGTCATGCAGGAAATCAAATGTATCGACGAGAAATTCCCTGCCGCCGAGTTTGAAGACCGAGGCTACAATGTATGCGTGCACGGCCAGAAGACCTATAATGGCGTCGCACTTCTTTCAAAGTTTCCAATTGACGAGGCCGTGAAAGGACTGCCTGGCGATGATGAAGACGACCACGCGCGCTACATCGAGGCGCTCATCATGCCGAATTGCGTTGAACCCGTGCGCATCATCGGCATCTATGCGCCGAACGGCAATCCGGCGCCGGGCCCGAAATACGACTACAAGCTGAAATGGATGAAACGCCTCGAACGCCATATCCGGAAGCTGCTCAAGAATGAAGAGGCGCTGATCGTCGCTGGCGACTGGAACATCATTCCGCAGGCGGAGGATGTCTACACGCCGAAGGACTGGGCGGACGACGCCCTGTTCCGGCCGGAAAGCCGCGCCATCTTCCGCGAGATCGCCAACCTCGGCCTCACTGACGCGCTACGGCATATCCATCCGACGAAGACGCTCTACACATTCTGGGACTATCAGCGCGGCGCCTGGGACAAGGATCACGGTATCCGCATCGATCACATGATGCTCTCACCGCAAGCCGCCGATCGGCTCAAAAACGCCGACGTCGACCGCGCCGAGCGCGGCCCCGGACGGAGCGACGTCAAACCGTCGGACCATGTGCCGGTTTGGATAGAACTAAAATAGAGACAATAATATACATCCGATGCTCTGGACGCCCGAACAGGACCGCGCGCTGAAAACCGTCGATCGGTGGCTGAACAAACGCGACTCACAAGTCTTTCGTCTGTTCGGTTATGCGGGCGCCGGCAAGACGACTCTGGCGCGCCATTTCGCCGAGAACGCCGGCGAGGTCGCCTTTGCCGCATTCACAGGGAAAGCGGCCCATGTTCTGCGTCAGAAGGGCTGCGCCGACGCTACAACGATCCATGCGCTTATCTATCGTCCGGCGCGCGACGACGAGGCCGAAGAGGGTGAACTGATGTTTACGATCCGGCGCGATGCGCCGGCGGCGTCGGCCAACCTCATCATTATCGATGAATGTTCGATGGTCGATGAAGAGCTAGGACGCGATCTCCTCTCTTTCGGTAAGCCAGTTCTGGTGCTTGGCGACCCGGCGCAATTGCCGCCCGTTAAAGGCGGCGGATTTTTTACGGAAGCCGAACCAGATTTCATGTTGACGGAAATTCACCGTCAGGCGCGCGACAATCCGATTATCCGTCTTTCCATGCAGATTCGAGAAGGCCGTCCGCAAACGGGCTCGGATGATTTCGGCGGCGACCATTCCTGCCGGATTATCCGTCGAGACGAAATTACTCCCGAAGAAATAATTAGCGCCGATCAGGTGCTGGTTGGCACGAACCGCACCCGCAAACGCTATAATGACCGCATCCGCGAACTGAAGGGCCATAACGATTCGCTGCCCGAGGCCATGGAAAAGCTTGTCTGCCTCAGGAACAACAAATCAAAAGGCTTGCTCAATGGCGGCATCTGGCAGGTGATTTTGAGAAAATCGCCGCGGGGGGAAAAAGCACGGATGATCGTTGCACCGGAGGACGGCGGCAAACAGGTGTCGATATCCGTCCCGAAAGCAATGTTCACCGAAGGGGCCGAATCTGTCTCCTGGCAGGTGCGGCGCAATTCGGATGAATTCGACTTCGGTTACGCACTCACCGTTCACAAGGCGCAAGGTTCACAATGGAACAACATCGTCCTTTTCGATGAAAGCTTTGCATTTCGCGAACATGCCAAACGCTGGCTTTACACCGGCGTCACGCGCGCCGCCGAGCAATTAACGCTCGTTCGGTAAACCGACGGTAACCAAACCAAGCGATAAAGGCCCCTTATTGCCTCGGCAGCGCAATTTAGAGGGCTAGCAGATGAAAATCCTCGGTGAAACCATCATTACGCCGGAGGAGTCTTATGTCTACACTGGCGGGGCTTCGCGCATCCGGCTTTATATGCGAATTGCATCAGTAGCCGTTCTTGGCATTGCCTTTGTCTATGTGGCGGGGCCGGTGCTGGTTTTTTTCCTCCCGACTGCGGCTGCATTTTTTCTTGAACCACGACTCTGGTTAGGGGCTGTGCAACCTTTCCCCGGCGCGCCAGCGCTGCCAGCCATTTTTCTAGTCATAATCGGTTTGGCGATTTCGCTTCTCATCGCCGCGGCAGTCATTGCTATGGTAATTGCTCCGATCGGAAACATGCTGACGGTACGCGCCAGACGTCTGGCAGCCGCGCGCGCAGTCGGGCTTGCTGGAAAGGCGACGTTCGAACTCGACGATAAAGCAATTACTGTATGCAATGTGACAGGCCTTGGCGAACGGACAATACGATTTAATTGGAGCGCTTTTGACAAAGCCGACATAAAATCAAACACTATCCGGCTGATACGAGATGATCGGGTCCTTGTCCATTTACCGCTTCGATCATTTTCTGACGGCGGCGTTACCGCACAAAAGTTAATCGACGAGAAAATTGCCGAACGGTAAATTATGCAGCGCAAAAAGCGGCGTTGAAGTTTGGCGTCATGTCAACTATTCGAAGGTACTCGAACCTGCAATTCTGGAATTTTATGCGCGGCGGCGCGCTCCCTCATTCGGAGGCTCTACATCGCGCAGTGTGAACGCGCCGGCAAGCCGCCCATTAATCGGTTTTAACAATACATCGATCAAGTCGAAAACTGCATCAAATTCATGTAGAATCGTCTCTACGCGCTTTGCTCCGACAATCGGCTTGAACATTGTGCCAAGGCTCAACCTGTCGCCGCTCTCCACAGCAATAAGCAGTTTGCCGTCGGCAAAAGCTGCGCGTATTTTCTTGCCATCATAGAGCCGTTCGATCTCTAAAAATCGTTCCAGCACCAACGGATCCAAAAGCTCGCGCGCCTCAACCTGGTCAGTTGACCACGCCTCAAATTCTTTTTCGAATTTTGACGATACAAGCCCTACGCGGGAAAATTCTCGGCCGGGTTTCGCAAGCCTGTTAAGCGCGCCCCTGTCGCGCAGGATCACTGTTGTTCCGAGAAAAGCATGCGGATAGTCGATGATAAATAGCTGACCACGGAATTTTGTGATGCGTCTCCTGTTTTTACCAGACGTTTGATGAATGAGATGGGCTTCGCAAAAAGTAAAATCGGCGCCGCAATATATCCCTTTGACTTCGTCTTCCCATTCCTCTCGGTTGTGCGAAGGCAGCATATTAAGTCGTTTGAACCGGTCATAATATGCCGGCCGTTCAAGCTCTCCCGTATAGGTGAACCCAAGCCTGCTTGCGATCCGATTTATAAGCCCTTGGCTAATATCATTACGCGTACGATCCAAAAGCCAATTAGCGCCGCCGATCACGAGAGCGCCAAAGACAAAGGCAAGCTGAATTCCCGCGCCGCCGAGGGGAGAAAGAATGAGAAAAACAAAAATTGCGCCTGCGATACCCGCGCCTGCGATTATGAAGAAGCGGTTAACAGCTTGGCGTCGTTCCGCTTCGC
Source organism: Parvularculaceae bacterium (assembly GCA_041398085.1). Classification (GTDB taxonomy): domain Bacteria; phylum Pseudomonadota; class Alphaproteobacteria; order Caulobacterales; family Parvularculaceae; genus Amphiplicatus. The sequence continues at coordinate 35,944 of JAWKVJ010000015.1, read as the reverse complement.
GCAATCTCAAGAAAGGTGCGAGCGCTGTCGCGTAATAAGCCTCGAAGCCTTCAAATTCCGGGCGATTAGAGGGAATCCTCAACGCCATGATGTTAGCCTCCGTCACACCGACCAATAGACCCTCGCGCGTAGGGGTAAACCGCCGATTAAGAGGCGCAATCTATTGTAACAGTCAGAGACTTTGCGGGTGCGGACGACAATAAATGGGTGCGGGACGGTGAACCCTTTGCATGAAACTGCATGCCAGGCAGCGGGCGATCCATCGATTGAACGACGCCTCGTCGAGTTCAAGCAGCAAATTCCCGCAGTAAACCTCGCAATTGCAGCAGCGTCCGGATTTCTGCTCGTTTTCGCCCACCCACAACCATTCCTCTATTTCTTGCTTGCTTACGCTGTCTATGTACTCTTTGCGGTATATCAGGCGATAAGATGGCGCGGCATGGATATTCACGCGCTGGAAGGAGTCGAACAGCGTAATCTCCTGAAAGAGGCCCGCTTGTTCGCCATTGGCCAGGCGATCGCCTGCCCTTTCATCAGCATTTCTCTATACCAGGATGCAACCGAAACGATGCGCTTGTTGGTGACGGCCTGGGTAACAGTTTGTGCAATTGGAGGATCCATCTCGCTAGCCGCGGACCGCGTCAGCGCACGCATTGTGCTCGGTTTTTGTATGACGCCTTATACGTTGCTGCTTGCGTTCTCAGGAGACCAAACCCAAAGCGGCCTGGCAGCGATGATGATCATCGGCGGCTTTACCGTCGCGAAACTCTTAAGCCGACATGAAACGCTCATCAATGAGCTTTGCCGTGAAAAAGAAGACAGCGTCGCGGCTGCACGCCACATGCGCAATACATTGCGCGGATTCATGGAAATGGCGTCCGACTGGGCGTGGGAAACTGACGAGGAATATAACGTTCTTTATGTTTCGCCTCGCCTCTCCGAAATTCTAGGGACGGCTCCTGAAGAGTGCATCGGCCAACCAATCACTGATGTATTTTCAGAAGAGTACCATCGCAGCGATCCTGACCTCAGGAAACGGCTCGTTAGCGCACTACACAACCGGCAAAACCTCCGCGACGAGGTATATGAAATTTGTGATCATGACGGCCGTATCAGAACCGTGTCCGCCTCTATGCGGCACTACTTTGATGATTCTGGGGCATATCTCGGCGTCCGCGGCTGGACATCTGATATCACCGAACGGATCAATGCCCGGAACGCTCTCAAAGAGAGCGAAAAGCGGTTCCAGGACTTCGCCGAAAGCGCATCAGACTGGGTATGGGAAACAGACGCCAGCTTACGTTACACTTATTTCTCTTCTCGCGCGGAAGAACTAACTGGAATTGACCACGGCGAGTTGATTGGTCGAGAAATGAACGAGCTAGGACGCGCCATCTCTCACGACGCAATGCGGCGTCATCGCGACACGATAGAAAAACGCCTGCCGTTCAAGAACGAATTGACGGAGGTGACGTCGCTTACGGGTCGCTCGGTCTGGATCGAAAGAAGCGGCAAGCCGGTCTTCAATGAAGATGGCTCCTTTGCCGGTTATCGCGGCGCATGCCGTGCGGTAACAGCGGAAATAGAAGCTAAGCGTGAAGCGGACGCTAACCGCGCCAAACTGGTGGAGGCTAATGCGCGGCTTGAAAAAACCGTCGCGAATAGAACGCGAGAATTAACATCTCGCAATCAAATGCTAGACGAAGTTATTACTTCCATGGCGGACGGATTGCTCGTTGTGGATGAAAATTTGCGTATCGTGACGGCCAACTCCAAGGCCTGCGAACTGTCCGGCCTTGACCCTTGCCTGATGCGCGTCGGCGAGAATCTTTCAACATCACTCGCGATATGGACGTCGGTTGGCGCTTATGTCTACAGATCACTGGCGGAATATTTTGATGCAATGCACGCCGCGCTAGACGAACAAGGCATCTTCCGTTCAATTCGAACACTGAAAGACAAGCGCATTATTGCGGAGAATGTTCGGCGGCGACCAAGCGGTGGATTTGTCTTCACTTATGCCGACATCACAGAGATCAAGGCTCGGGAAACCGAGCTTGAACTATCAACGATTGAATTGAAATCCGCTAAAGAAGCCGCCGAACAAGGCGCCCGCGCGAAAGCGTCTTTCTTAGCCAATATGAGCCACGAGATAAGAACGCCAATGAATGGCGTCGTCGGCATGGCGTCGCTCTTGCTCGACACGCCTTTGACTGAACGTCAGCGCTCGATGGCTGATATTATCGTCAGAAGCGGCGAAAATCTTCTTGTTATCATCAACGACATTCTAGATTTTTCAAAAATTGAAGCTGGCAAAATGGTGTTACAGTCAGAGCCTTTCGATCTTCGGCAGGCGATTGATGACGTATGCGCCTTGCTTTCAACGCGCGCTCAAGAAAAAGGCATCGAACTCCTTATCCGCTACGACTACGAGCTTGGTTCTCGATTTGTTGGGGATAGCGGTCGCATCCGTCAAATTGTGACGAACCTTGTCGGCAACGCCGTCAAATTCACCGAAAAAGGGTACGTATTGGTCTCAATCTCCAGTACTGCAAATGACAATAACATCATCGAAATATCGGTCAAAGATACTGGTTGCGGTATTTCACGCGACAAGCTTGAACAGATCTTCGACGCCTTTGAGCAGGTTGACAATTCGTCGGCGCGCCGTTTCGACGGAACCGGCCTTGGCCTATCGATTTCTTCTAAGCTCGCCGCCGTTATGGGCGGCACGCTAGAAGCGAACTCTGTTCCTGGTGAGGGCTCGACTTTTTGCTTCCGGGTTCCGATCGCTGCTGAGAGCCATGCCGATATTGATTCGCCTTCAACCGATCTCATCGGACTGCGCGCCCTTCTAATCGATGACAATGCTGCAAGCAGAAACGTTCTCACTGAGCAGCTTTCAGTATGGGGCGTAGAGGTTTCCTCGTTTAATGACGGTTCTTCGGCGCTCGAAGCCGCACGCGAAGCTGTAAGCAATGGAACCCCCTACGATTTGACGCTAATGGATGACGATATGCCAGGTATGGGTGGCCACGAATTTGCCCAACGCCTTCGCGCGCTTACGCCAGAGTCTCTATCACCAATCATATTGCTGACAACGAATGCACGCCGCGCTGGCATTGATCGAAACGGTTTCGATGCCTGGCTTGTCAAAACCTCCCGTGCATCAATTCTCTTTGACGCAATTGTCGCCTCTCTTTCTGATCGCGCGCAGTCGACGGCGGATCTTACCGCCACAGCCTCTAAAGAGAGTGAGAAAGCAAGCTGGCCGTTGACGACCGGTCAAAATATTGATGTCCTTGTCGCTGAGGACAACCTCGTAAATCAGCTCGTTATTGTCTCGATGCTTTCAAAACTCGGCTGTAACGCAACAATTGCTGAGAACGGAAATGAAGCTGTTGAACTTCACAAATCGCTAAACCCGTCCATTATTTTGATGGATATTTCCATGCCGGAAATGGACGGCGTTGAAGCGACAAGACTTATACGCGAAGAGCAAGAACGCACAGGCCAACAAGCGCCGATTATCGGCGTCACAGCGCATGCGATGCGCGAAGACCGGGACCGGTGTCTTGAAGCAGGCATGGATGATTACCTTCCCAAGCCTGTCAAACAGCGCGCCTTACGGGATGTGCTGGCGCGCTGGCTTGACATGGATGGAGCGAAGACCAAAGCTGGATAACCCCTGCCCTGTCTAGCAAGTTGAGGGTTTGCCGCGCTTGACTTGTTTTTCCCAGTTTTCGCCGAGCACTTCGCGCGCAGAAAGCGCGTCATTAAATTCAGGGTCGTCCGGTTCAACCATCTTCACGACAATGCCGCGATTATTACGCGATATAGCCGTATAGCCGACAAAACCGCTAAAAGAGGTTCCTGCTTGCGAGCTCGCCAGTACGAACTTGTCGCCGCCTCTTTTAATGACTTCAATAGCGGCGACTTTCGACGCGACTTTGGCCGCACCGCTTTTACCGCAAACCGGCGCAGCTGTCGTTTGAACCTGGAATGTCGATTTCGACATTTCCTGAACAGATGTTGACGCGCAGGCCGTAATCGAAACCATGGCGACCAAAGAGATGGCTGAGCGATTCATGACTTGGTTCCTTTCTGAATTTTGCGATAAAACGGACGCTGACCTATGGCGCATACGCAATATTCTCAATTGTAGCGATCGTAGTCGTATTGATCATTTGACTGCTGACGCCATCGGCCGTGGCGACGTAAAGCCGGTCAGCTGCGCCGCCGATCGGTCCGGCGGAAAAAGCGAGTCTCGTTGAGTCGGCGGACCACACAAATTGATCCACTTCTTCGCCATTTAGAAAATCGCTAACCTTGATTTTTCCACTTCCGTCAGCATTGGAAATATAGAGCTGGACATCAGCATCAACTTCAGCATCCGCGATATATGCTATTTTCGTTCGGTCGGGCGACCAGGCGAAATCGAGCACATCGCCGTTGGGTATTAAGCCGACATTCAGTTTGACAGGGGCGCCGCCGCTCACACGCGTGATAAATAGTTCACGAACGCCCGCAATGCCCCCGTCGGCAATGTAGGCGATCGCGTCATTGCTGCCCGGCGCCCATTCATATTTTGTGATTGTTCGGCCGGTGGCAGACAGCGAAACCACAACTGTCGCCGAGGCGGAAGCATCTCCCGGTCTCACCTCAAGGTCAGCCGGGCCGCCGACCGAATTTTGTTCAAGGTAGGCGACTAATTTGCCATTCGCCGACCACCGGCATTCGCTGTTGAAATGGCCCGTATCGCTTAGACCGACAACGTTACTGGAGCCCACCGTAGCGTCGCTCGTGTAAATTCGAAAACCCGACGCGCCGTTGGAGCTTGCATTGTAACACACGCGGTCGTTCGCTGGCGAAATGCGCCAATTACGGATAAGTCCTGACGGCACCTCGATTAGACGGAAGCCGCCCGAAGGTGTTCCGTCGGGGTATACATTCAACCCATTTGCATTCGTGCTACCTTGGCCATTAGAGCCTACGATGGCGGCGATTTCAGTCACGACGAAAGCGCCGTTAGGAGACCATCTTGCATTGCGCGTTTCTAGGCGCGGCGGAGTTCCGACTGTGCCGTTTACTTTCGTCCGGTTCGATCCGTCGCGATCAACGCTGTAGGTTTCTTTCGTAAGTAGGTAGGGCGAGTTTTGCCCGAAATTTCCCGAATAAATAAGGCTCATGCCATCGGGCGCCCAGTCGAAATCGCTGACGGCGCGATTGACGCCGCCAGGATTGGGGCTGAGAGGGTAATGGAAGCTGCCGGTAATAGCCGCCACATAAAATCCTGCCGGTTCGATTGAAGACGGCTTGCCGCGATAGGCGACGCGTGAGCCATCCAGCGAAAAAGCGAATTCATCTATCGTCGCGCCATCACTGAAACTCGAAAAACTTACACGCGTTTGCCCTTGTGTATCGTCTTTGGCGACGAAGAGGCGAACCGGACCTGTTGCCCGTGTGGTGTCGCGACCGGAAAAAGCCAAGGTTTCAGCCGAACGCGCCGGTGGCGGCGGTGACGGTGGCGGCGGTGACGGTGGCGGCTGAATTGCGCCTGTGCCCCCTGAGGTCGATCCTCCGCCACTACAGGCTGCAAGGCCACCAGCACATGCGCCCGCCAGCAATATATTGCGCAGCCCGCGCCGCGTATTCTCTCTCTTGAAAAATTGTTTGCCTGACATAGTCCTTCCCCTTTCCGCCAGAAGCAAATTGCCGGCTCACCAAGGGAAGCAGCGCTATGGAGCGAATTCGATCATTCGAACCCAATTTTTTTCGGGGAACGGCCGATCCATGCTATCGGGGAATGAATGGCTGGCGATGAAGACATAACCCGCCTATTACGCGAATGGAGCGGCGGTAGCGCGACCGCAGGCGAAGCTTTGACGCCGCTTGTGTATGATGAGCTTCATCGCGCTGCAGCAAGGTTGTTTCGGCGCGAAAACGCCGGTCATACCTTACAGCCGACCGCCCTTGTTCACGAGGCTTACGCCAAACTGGTCAATGCTGATGTTTCATGGCGCGACCGAGCCCATTTTTATGCGCTTTCCGCCCGTATGATGCGGCGTCTCTTAATCAACTACGCCAATCAACGTCTCGCCGACAAGCGCGGCGGCGATGCGGCGCGCATAACGCTCTTCGACAATGTAGCAGCGCCCGACATCGACGCTGCGCTTATAGACCTAACCGATGCGCTCGATGAGTTGGAGCATCATGACGCCAGAAAGGCGCAGCTCATCGAGCTGCAATATTTTGGGGGGCTGTCGCTTGAGGAAATAGCGGAAGCGACCAATATTTCAACGGCGACAGTTACGCGTGATCTCAGATTCGCCCGCGCCTGGCTGAAAGAGAAATTATCCGAGTCATCGTGATCGAAACGCGCATCTTTTCCTGCTGTTGGAGGGACAGGACGGAATTCCATGACATCAGATGAATTCAAGGAAATAGAAGACGCGTTCCAGAAAGCGACTGCGATGACCGCCCCCGAGCGGGCGGCTTTCCTTGAACGACTCGCCCTTGAAAACGCCGTTCTTGCTCAAAAAGTGCGCGACATTCTCGCCGCCGATTCAGACGGCGATACGAGCCTGGCCGCACCGATAGCAGGGTCAATAGAAAGCGCGATCGACGACATCGGCAAACCATGGATTAATCGCACAATCGACGCTTGGACACTGAAAGAGAAGATCGGCGCCGGCGGCATGGGCGCGGTCTTTCTTGCCGAACGCACAACCGGAGAGTTCGCCCAGACAGCCGCCATCAAGATTATGATGGCGCAACTTGTCGATGAAACCGCCGAGAGGCGCTTCCGCGCCGAACGGCAAATCCTCGCCAACCTCAGCCACCCAAATATCGCAACGCTTCTCGATGGCGGATCCACGATGGAAGGCCTTCCCTACATCGTCATGGAATATGTCGAGGGCGTTCGCATCGACGCCTATTGCGACGAGCGCCGGCTCAGCCTTACCGAAAGGCTGCGATTATTTCAGGAAGTCTGCAACGCCGTCGACTATGCGCATCGCAATCTAGTTGTGCACCGCGACTTGAAACCTTCAAACATTCTGGTCACGCCGCAGGGAATATCGAAACTTCTCGATTTCGGTATCGCCAAGCTTCTTGAACCTGGCGCTTATGAAATAACCATCGCGCAAACGCGCGATGGCGCGCGCGCAATGACGCCAGATTACGCCAGCCCTGAGCAAGTGCGCGGCGAGCCGGTTTCAATTGCAACGGACGTCTATTCTCTCGGCGTTTTACTGTTCCGGCTTTTAACGGGACAATCGCCTTATGGCTCTTCCGCATCGACATCGCGGGAGATTGAAAGCGCAATACTAGAGAGCGCTCCCCTTCGCCCAAGCGCAGCATTAACAAGCCTTTCATCCGATTCACCCGCCGCATCTTCGGAAGTCGGCGAGCAACGCTCAATCTCCGCTGAACGTCTCGGCCGGCGCCTCAAGGGCGATCTTGATACAATAGCCCTTAAATGTCTTCAGAAAGATCCCGAGCGTCGCTACACATCCGCTCGCGAGATTGCCGCCGATATAGAACGGTTTCTCTCGAACGAACCAATCCTCGCTAGAGCGGACAGCTGGTTTTACAAAACTCGAAAATACGTTATGCGCCATTCGCGTGCGCTTGCGGCAGCGGCGGCTGTATTCGCAACAATCGCCGCTCTGGTAACTTTTTATACCATCCGGCTTGCCGATGAACGCGATAAGGCTCAGCTTGCCGCTGAAAAATCAAGCCAGATATCGAGCTTCCTGATTGACGTCTTCAAAAATGCCGACCCACACACGGCGAAAGGCGAGGAAGTCACTGCAATCGACCTTCTGGACGAGGGTGCAAAGCGTATTGCTACGCTCGAAAATCAACCGATCGTGCAATCGGAACTGATGCAAATAATCGGCGATACTTATACAAATCTCGATAAGGAAGAGCGTGCGATCGAATTGATCCAGAGCGCGATCAACATACGGCGCGCAAACGGCGCATTCGATCCACTCTCCATGGCTGATCTTTATCACGACCTTGGTGAGGCGCAACGCCTTTCCGGCAAAATCGCGGACGCTGTCGCATCCTACAAGCTCGCCCTTAAACTGAGGCAGGAAAACCTGCCTGAGAACCATCCTGACGTGATCTGGACGCTTGAACGAATTGGCGTCACTTATTTCGACGAACGTTCCAATGAAGAGGCGCTGGACTATCTACAACGGGCGCGCAATCTCGCGATTGGCTTAGATGGTGACAAGGAAGAGGATTCCCTGTCGCTCGATATTCTCGGCAATATCGGCATCGTTCTTGATGTTATGGGCCGCTACAAGGAAGCGGAACCTATCCTTCGAAAAACTGTGGAAATCTCTGAAAAACTTGATGGCGAACTAGATCCCAACACCATCATTCGCAATAACAATCTCGGATATCTGCTCGTTCGATTATATAAATATAAAGAAGCTGAAAAAATATTCTCGATATCCGTTGAGCGCGCCATAAAAGTATGGCCGAAAAATCATTCGCAAATCGCAAGATATATCGCCGACCGAGGCGCTGTTCTTTATCGCCTTGGCCGGATGAAGGAAGCGGAGGCAGCCTATGTTAAAGCGGCGGAAATGGTCCGCGATGGCGATGGCGAAAGTAGCAATGATTACATAGATCATCTGCGTGGGCTTGGCGCCTTTTACACAATCGCGGGACAATATCGAAAAGCCGAGCTCAATCTAATGCATGCCCGCAAGCTGACAGTCGAACTTTTTGGAAATGACAATTATCAGATACCGCAGATCGATATCATCCGCGCTAAGGCGAAAAATATGCAAGAGGATGGCGCACGAGCCGCTACAATTCTTCAAAATGCACTCCTGATGCGTAAAAAGATAACAGCCAATAGACTTGTCATTGCTGAGCGCGAATTGGGCGTCGCGCTCAGCCTGCAAGGAAAATACAATGCGGCGGAAAAACAGCTTGCGAAAGTTTTATTGGAACAGGAAAAAGCGCGCGGAGCCGACAATCCAGCTCTGATTGACGTTTTGCGCGAGCGCGCAGCGAATCTGCGGCGGGCCGGTTCCCCCGGAAAAGCGGCCCCATCTGCAAAGCGCGCCTATGAAATTGCAACGCAATATCTCCCAAAAGATAATTGGCAGATAGCTCTCGCCGCAGCGGAATATGCCCATACCATGGAGATAGCCGGGGATACAGAAGAAGCACGCAGGATTGCTAATAAAGCGCGTAGAGATCTTGTCGTCGTCTTTGGAGAGGGAGATCAGCGCGTGGAATCGATTGACGCGTTCCTAACTCTAATGCATTGAGCCAGTCTCTCTAAACGTTTGATAATACTTATTCCATGTCATTCAAAATAGCGGCTGCACCAATCAACAAATAGCCTTCTTTTACGATCATCCTGATCGGCGCAACGTCCACATCGTCTCGTCGGCGGGCCTTATCAGGAAAGCAATCGACGAAGTCGCTCTTCATGAAAATTCTTTGACCCGTGGCAAAATTCCACCCCCAAGAACAACTCCGGCTTGTGCGCCAGTTGAAAGGACTGCGTCACCTGCAACACGCCCAAGTATAGTACAAAACAGATTCAGCACTTTATTAACAATTTTATTTTCATCTGCAAGCGCTGATGCAGTTATCTCGCCAGCATCAAGATTGGTATTTTTAGCGCCATTAAGTTCGCAGAGCGCGCCGTAAATAGTGGTAATGCCCTAGCCAGATAACAAATGCTCGATGATGACCCGGTTATTTTGACGAGAGGCAAATTCATGAACTGCGGTTTCTTCGTCGGACTGAGGCGCAAACGCTGCATGACCACCCTCAGTCGGTACGATGTAGCTTCTCTCCCTACAAGGGACAATCAACGCCTGCCCAAACCCTGTTCCCGGACCCATCACAAGCATTGGCGCGGAAGGCGCGCCTGCTCCCCCCTTAATTTGGATAAAATAATCCGGCTTCAAGTGGCGGATACTTTTCGCAAGCGCATAAAAATCGTTGACCGGCAGTAGCCATGATAGCCTCAGCGATCTTCGCAATTCATCAGCCCGGCCGATTCAATATCGATATTAAGTTCTTACAGCTATCTCAAGTCATCCAATCGCAAAGGTCCGCGCACAACAACGATATGCGGGTTCTTCTCAGATCGGCCTTTTACGAAATAGATTGATCGATCCGGATAAGTCGATGCAACACGCAAATCAATATCTTTACCTAAATCTCTTGCAAAGAGAGCGCTTTTTGATCGTGGCGCAAAGTCATTTAGCCAAAACGCATTTTCATATTCGCTATCGGAGTCGGTCGAAACGAAAATAAGGCTATTTTTGAATTCCGCCTGATTGGCCAGCACCCGGTAATCATCGTGATAACCACGAAAGCCAGGGTATTTGTTGAATGCAACCCAGCTCAGGTAGGAAATCATAGAGCAGGCGCAAAGCACGCCGACCGCAGCGGCGACACGTTCCGCCGCTAACACGCCCGGAAAAGTTTTACCGACGCGCCCTACAAACACGGCTATTCCAGCAGCTGACAAGACGACCATTGGAACAAGAATAAGAAACCAATATCTTGGTCCAGCATAAAATGACGCGCCATACCAGTAGAACGCGAATGTTAAAATCGTCATGCTAATTAGTCCCGCCATCGCAGCGGTAAAGCGCGTCCATTTTCCCCAGAAAATGAATATCAAGACGAAAGCAACCGAACCGACACCCCAGCCGAATAGCTCAAAATTTAACGAATAAAACATTTGCTGCGCCTGAATCAGCGCTTCCATTGGGCTATACCCCGGGAACTTGTCCACTCCGCCCCAACCGGAAGCGCCAATGTTCGGACCAAACCCCAAACTATTCGCGCCCGGTCCCCAGGCCTTGTCGAGAAATGCATTCAACGGCGTCGACAAAGGGTCGCCCGCCAGTATGATATTGTAGGAGAACACCAAACCGCCAATGACAATACAACCAGCACTGTAGGATATGACAGTTTTCCAGTAACCGGCACGACGCTTTACAAAACTTAAAACCCAAAGTCCGGTTAGGACGCCGATCAGAACTCCGTCGAGCGGGCGCGTCAAGAAAATCATTCCCATAAGCGCACCGGCAACAAGGGGGCCACTATAAGACGGCTTACTACGGGTCCGGGTTATCAAGACCCACGAGCCCAGAACAAGAGCAGTAATAAATGTGTGGGACATGAGCGTTGACGACATCGACAAAAACCATGTTGATGTCGCAAGCAGCAGCGCAGAAAGATTGGCTGTCCCCCTGTCCGCATGCCCCAAAACAAAGGCGTGCAACAAAATAACGCTTAGGGCCGCCAATAACGGATTGATGACCCACGGCATATTTATCAATACGCCGAAAGATAAAGCCAATGGCCAGCCAGGCGGCCAAGTCGCAAACCAGCGCCCCTTGAATTCATCCATCATGAAAACATCAAAAGATTCTGGAGATGGCGGCGCCGGCAGCCATAAATGACCGCTTGCGAAATATTTAGCTTGAGCAAGGTAAGTTATTTCATCAATTCGTGGTAAATTCTCAAAAACGACAAGCCGCATTAATAGGCAAATGAAAAAAGCAACCCCAGCAAGCCAATAAGGAAATAAACTATCAAACTTTCGTATTCGCGGTTTATGCCCAGGCAGACTGAGCCGTTGTTCAATGAACTTACTTAATCTGCCCAGACCGTTAGCTGGCGCAGTCACCGCCAATGCACAGATGCTCAAAATATTGACGGTAAGAAAAGCTGATGCGACGACTGTCTGCTTAAGCCATCCAAAATAATCATTTGTGCCAATAAAATCGAGCGCGCCAACCGAAGCCAACACGAGGACCATCAAAGTCAGGCCGAGCGGGATGAGTTCACTCTTAGCAAGAGCCTGCGGGGCGTTTTTCAATACACCGCTTCGGGATAATACATAGACAGCAACCGCGCCTTGAAGAGCAAAAACCATAAGCATAAGGTAAGAAAGATCTGATGTTGGCGTTATCCGGATGTGCTGGAACCATAAGGGCCGACGTAACGCTAGTTGCACGCCATATCCTGCAATAAATGAAGCAGAAACAACACCAAAAATGCGCCATTCGGAACGAAACAAAATACCGAAAATGAAAAGTGCGGCAGCAACACTCGTTAGCCACCAATATTCATAAGGTTCAAATTGCACCGGGTGAAAAAACCGAACCAATGCGTAGAAAGCTAAAGCAACCGTCGCTGCAAACCAAAATATCGTTGGTATTGCAATGAGAAGCTTCGAATGAGACTTGGCGTTGCGGTCGGAATTACCGATGCTCACTTTAACCCCCAGCAAGTGTCGTCCCGGAAGGCCTTTTCCATTGGCCTAGCCACCTCCGCAAGTATAGCAGCATGGCCTGCGCCGAGCTTCTCTGCAACTAACGTCGCTCTCAGCTGAGCAGAGTTTATGAGCTCGCGAAGGCTCCGCTGCAGCCAAAAGACTCTGTAAATGTCCGGTAAAATATGATCAATTAATAACACCATTATCCTTCTCCCTATTAAGCCCGTCAAAATCGTAAAATGGAAAGAGTCAAGGAAACCGCACAAGCGGCCAACAAAGCTATTGTTAGGTATTTCCACCTTCCCATGCCTGCCAATGCGGCGCCTAATCCTTTACGAAACGTCAGCTTGGACCCATCGGGCCTCGTAAGCCGCGATACGTAAATCGCTGCGCCCGTCAGTGACATTCCGGTCAATAATAGGCCAAAGCAAAACCACGCAATTTTCGACCAAACGCCTGCAAAAGAACCGAAGTGAACTGGATCGACCGTCTCCCCGACACGTTCAAAAAAATTCAGCTCTTTGGGCGTTCTCACTAATTCAACATCAAACGTCTTTGCATTCACATAGACTGCAGTGGCGAAGTCGCGAACCAGCCAGGATCCGTCCTGGCCGTAAAATGAGTAAACGCCTGTTCGCGGTTTTGGAAAGAGCACAGAACGAACGCTTAGATCAGGCAAGGCGCGCCGCGCCCTATCTAAGGCTTGTTCGAAATTTTCTATTTCGTCTTTTGTAGATACTTCTATGCCCGCGACTTGAACCCCACGCGGCTCATGCGGCGCGAGACCAATACTCCTGATAAAATACCATGATGAGGTCAGTGAAAGGACGACAATAAACAAGAGGCTCCACACGCCAGCTAACCGGTGGACATCGCCGAGCGCTGTTCGCATGTTTGAAAGTCTAATTGGCCTAAAAAAGCCTCTCCACCACCTACGATAGACGTAGAATGACGTCGAAAGTGATGTCAACAACATAAGCGACATGGACGAAACGATCGCCGTGCCAATACCGGTTGGCAACATCAGCTTTCGATGAATATCATGCAATATTTGCTCAGCAGTAATCGATCCGCCGACGCCCTGAATTGAACCAGTTTCTGGGTGGATATAGACGCGTTTTTGGCGACTTTTCGGCGGCTGAACGATTGCAACCGCTGCAAACCCACGATCGATTGGCGATGTAACTCTGATGACTTTATAAGCGGGAAATTTTCCGGCAAGGCTTTGGACGGCGCTTTCCCAGTTCATTTCACTGCTAACCGTCTTTGGATCAACGCGAAAAGCAGGATTTAGCAGCCAATCAATTTCATTATCGAAGACAGCGAGCGTACCGGTCATAAAAATAAAACTGATAAGGATAGAAAAATTGAGGCCCGCCCATTGATGCGCGCGCCACCAGATACGTGGCTGCATCGCACGCGAGGCCCTGGCCTTTGGGTCGGACACGGAATTTCCGGTTTCGTGAGTCATTTCCTTAACAAAGTTTGAGCTTCAAGGTTGGCTATGTCTAACGTGACAAACTCGCGCATAAGCCAAATAATATATGAAATTGAAAGCCATGCGCGACTTTGTCATAAAAATATGCTGGCGAAAAATACAAGCCCAATAGCAACGCCGATACCGACGCTCACTTTGTCAGTCGCAGCAAATATAATCGGATCGTCATGCACCAGCCCTCGATGCGACATGAAGAGTATCCGATTAATCCAGAACAGAAGCAGCAGACTTGCGCCCCAAAGAAGCTCTGGCGAACGATAAAGCAAGCTGACATTCTCATTCGTCGTATACAGAGCAAGAACAAGCACCGACGTATTTCCGGCTGCTGCCGCAAAACTTCCAAGAATTGGCAGGTCTTCCACGACAAACCCACGCCCTTTCGACACGGGTTTGTTGTTCCGCAAACTATCACCAAGCTCTGTATAGCGTTTTACAATCGCAAGAAATAGAAAGAAGAATACAGCAAACGCCATCAACCATTCGGAGACCTGAATATCAACAGCGAGCCCCCCAGCGAAGATGCGAATGGTGTACAGAACCGCAAGAATTGATACGTCGACAAGCGCAATGCGCTTCAAATAAACCGAATAGGAAAATGTCGTCACAAGATAGACGGACAACATTACCAGAAAGGCTGGAGGTAACATGGCGCCAATTGCAAATGCGCCTCCTAATAAAAGAATCGTAAGCAAGATCGCGTTTGAATGCGGCATATGACCGCTTGCAAGCGGTCGAAACTTCTTTCTTGCATGTGTCCGGTCATTTTGAAGGTCCAATAGGTCGTTGGTGACATAGACGCTCGATGCACATAAGGAGAATGACAGAAACGCCAACATAGCGCGCCCGACTGTTTCAAGGTCGAATTGATGCGCCATTAGCATCGGCACGAATATAAGAAGATTTTTCAGCCATTGATGAAGGCGTATGGCTTTCAGGTGTGTGCGGGGTCCGCAACGCCACCGACCAACTTCTTCCATATTTTCGAATTGACGAAAATATCTATCGGTCGCGCCGGACTTGACGCCAGCCAAATAGCACTGGTTCGCGCTTTTCCAGACCGGGATGTCAGCGCTTCCATTTCCTATATAATCGAAACCTTTCTTGCCAAATTTCTCGACCAGCATAGCGGCTTTTTGTTCGGCGGAAAGATTGCAATCTTTCTTAGAGCCAATTGCCCCTTCGAAAAGACCGACATAGTTAGCGACCGCCTCGACATTTCGTTCGTCGGAAGCCGAGACGAGATAAATTTCTCGACCGCTTCTCTTTTCGGACTGCAACTTGTCCAAGACTTTCTGATTGTAGGGCAACAAGGAAGGATCAGGGGCAATCTGATCTGCAATGCATTCTTTGAAGGCCGCTTTGCCATTAGGCAAAACAAATAGCGCGCGTATCGCATTTGCCGGCGACGCCGTTATCAATCCAAGAAAACCTTCGACTAGCAGATCCGTCTTGATCAATGTCCCGTCGAGATCGACGATGAGCGGCCGCATCGCAGGTCCTTCATTCTGATTGGCGGCGGTAGTCCGTTGCACAATGAAGCCTCTTAACGATATCCGCCGCCTTGTCGTTTACCTTACGCCAAGTCGGGCCGATTATACTCCCATTCTTGTCTGAACCGGCAAAAATCATGCCTAAGCTCAATCTCGCGCGCTACAGAAAATGCGGCCTGATGCGCCTATTCCAGCCAGCCACTGAGGTCTCTGCCAATCATCGGGCCCAATATTCGGATTTCATCGGCTAGCTCGCGCAAAAGCCGCGCACGAGCTTTTGGCGGGATTTCATCGCGCTTAACATTCCAATTCGAGATCGAATCCCTGATGCGTCTGCGAAATTCAAAAGGGAGGATTGCCGCCGCAATGCCAGTTGCAATATTTGGCTTCATGATGAAATCCTGAATGCGGGCGTTGCGCGGCACACCGCCCGCATTCGGACGGTAGTTAATGTCAGGAACAAAACTATCATCTACTCCGACAAATTGGAAAATACTCTTCAGGACCGCGGCGGGCTCCTCTTGCAAATCTTCGTAAAGGTAAATGTTAATATGTCTTCGGTCGAAAGCCTCGAAGTAAGGCCGCAACTGCTCCGCAAAGCGTGGGAAACGCGCATAGTGAAACATTGGCTGCCAACCAGCATTCACACGCGCCTGTTCCTCGTCGAGAGCAGCGTTGAAATCGTCTAGCGGCTCGAGCATTTGCCGTTTTGCATAAAGGTAATGCGAAAAAGCCTGCTCAACTGGATTTCGTAGAATTGCAATAAGTCGAACATCGGGAAGACGCGCTTTTATTCTTTCTGCTGTCCCAGGCACATAAAGATAAAGCGGCGAAGCTTCGCCGCGCGCCTTGGCGTCGCCTGCTTTATGGAACAGCGCCGCATAATCTTCAAAGCGCGTAATGGAATTATTGACATATTCCGCTCCCGGGCCGCGACAGTCCAACAAACGCCCTTCATAGGCGAAGAAATTAGTCTCCTTGAGCGGGCTCATGAATATCTCTGGGTGCTGTTTGAGATACGTATAAAGCCCCGTCGTGCCGGAGCGCGACGCGCCAAAAATGATGAAGGTTGGTAGCTCTGTCATGGTAAGGTATTATAGGCCAATTTTCACGCGCCGCGTTTTTCCGCAATGACATCTGCGATAATTTGATCGAGCGGTGTGCGCGGTCGGAAGCCAGTGAATTTTTCAAGTTTCACAACGCTCGGACGACGGCGCTTCATATCCTCAAAGCCTTCCGGGTAAACATCTTTATAGGGGATGCATTTTATTTCTGATCTGCTGCCGGTCATTTTCTTGATCCGCTCAGCAAGTCCCAGAATCGTTACTTCCTCATCGTTTCCAACATTGAAAATCTCGCCGCGAGCAGATTTTGTCTTAATAAGGCGATCAAGAGCTTCAATGACATCTTTTACATGGCCGAATGATCGCGATTGCTCGCCGCTTCCGTGCACCAATATTGGCTTGTTCTTCAAGGCGCTTTCGACAAAATTCGGCAACACCATACCATAGCGGCCCGACTGTCGCGGTCCGGTCGTATTAAAAAATCTGACGATAACGCCATCGAGATCTGATTGACGGACATAGGCAAGCGTTAGATGTTCATCGAGCGCCTTGGCGCAAGCATAGGACCAGCGATAATTGGCAGTAGCTCCAAGCACGAGATCATCTTCTTCTGAAAACGGTAGCTTCGTCGCCTTACCATAGACTTCCGAAGTCGATGCGATAATGACTCGCTTCTTGTGTTTGTCGGCGGATTCCAGAACATGTTCAGTGCCCGTGACATTGGTGAGCAATGAACGCTTCGGCTGCTCCATAATGATTCGAACGCCGACGGCGGCGGCAAGATGCACGATTACGTCGCACTCGGCGGCCATTTTATCGACAAGCCTAGCGTCAAGAATATCGCCAACCACGATCTTCAACTTTGGATCGCTGGCTACTCCATTTAAATTATCCGGACTTCCCGTGGACATGTCATCCAGAATATCCACCTGTGCGCCGCCGGCGATCAGTCGCTCAGCAAAGTGAGATCCGATGAAGCCGGCCCCGCCGGTGATTAGATAACGCATTTCAGAGCGCCTCCAATTTGGACAAAAGTTTTTTGTCGCTGCGGCGTTCGGCCACCTTGTGCAGTTCAGAAAAGTATCGGCCGATTACCGCATCTTCACTCCAGAGATCGTCAAATCCTCGCCGCGCATTTGAAGAAAGCTCCTGACGTAGTGATGGGTTATTTACGATAGAATTAATAGCGTTTTCCAAATCCGCGGTCGTATCGAAGACAAGCCCTCCGCCGCATGCATTGATGATCTCGGGAAACGGTCCAAGACGGCGCGCAATAACAGGCGCTCCCTGGCGGAAGGCCTCGACAATGATGATTCCGAACGTCTCAAAGCATATCGACGGCACTATGAGCGCTTCAGCATGCTGGTAATATTGAGCAATATCATCCGCTGCGAGCCGTCCTGTAAATTTGATGCGAGGATTGCCGGCAGCGATGGACTGTAACTCCTCCTCATACTCACCTGCCCCAACGACGATAAGATCTGCACCGTCGAAGTTTGCAAATGTCGGAATAACATCTTGTAGGCCCTTGATCTTCTCCAGACGCCCTACAAAAAGAAAATAGGGCCGTTCCTGCGGCCGTGGCGTCTCCGCTTTCGTATTTGGCGCATTCGGCAGGAAATAGGGAATCACTGACATCGGATGAGAGAAACCAAACTCGGCATGCTTATTGCGGCTGAATTCACTTTTCGCGATAAAGAGATCGATTTCGTTCAATGCCGAATCGAGAGCGCCTGTCATGCGCCATAATTGCGGCGGCCGTCGATAAGAAAGAACGCATCTTAGGCAATGTTTCTCATCGCACCGCTCGCGCCCGAAACGCCAGAGGACATGGGTTGGACAAATAAGCCAATGCTCGTGCGCTTCATAGACTTTAAGTGCATTCCCGCGTTTCAATATTGCGGGCGCGCCGGCAAGCGAGGCGTTATTGTACCAGATAACGTCATATTCATCGTTCTCGAATACTTGATCGAGCGTGCGTTGATGAAGTGCAGGGCTACCGAGTTGATGCATCAGGATCGTAGAAAGTAACGGCGTTTTTGTTTCAAGCCGCACTGAGCGTATATTTTCATGGGCCTGAAACTCTGGTTGTCGCGGACCATTAAGCGCGCGATACGCATCGACATTATGGACGATAGTTATCTCACAACCACGACGGGCGAAAGCATTAACGAGCCGCTGAATACCAATCGCATCGCCGCCAAAATGGAATGGCGGATAGAAGGTCGTGAAAAATGCAAACTTCAGCGTACCCATTTGTCCCCATCGCACGCCTTTTAATGAAGGCTCCCTCTTTGCTATTTAAAATTATTGTCGAAAACTTATTGAAAATCAATTCTTTAGCTTATCGCCGTTAAGCATTTCAGCACAAACGCGTATAGTCGGCGGTTGGTGAGTAATTTAATCCTCGTTAATCGAGCGGGCGTTGGGCTTTCAGCGCGATAATCATCTCATATTTCGGATCGCAATATTCGAGTTCTTCTGGCAGGACCTCCTGTGCCGCGAGGCCATGCAACGATCCTATTACCGTAAAGATATTTCCATATGTACGGATATCGAGATTTTCGCTTGGAAAAACTTCTTCGAACAACCGGCGCATCGACTGACTGGTGAAATGCCAATACTCGCCCCAATCATCGATTCCCTCTCGCCGGGCGATCGGGCTGATTCCATGCGATGTGCATAAAACGACGCCCCCCGGTTTCAGCGCATCATGAATAGTTCTGATAGCCGGGCGGATGTCATAAATCATCTGCAGGGTCTGCGTTATGATCATGCAATCGAACGCGTCTTTTGGTATCGTGTCCGATTTAGTAAAATCGCCGACGATTGTGGCGTCACGATTTCCTTCGACATAGTGCAACACGTCGGCAATTTGCACATTGTCGCCACCAAACCTCTTTATGTAGGTGGCATCGCCAAGCTCAAGCACGCGACCTTTTATGTAATCCGAATTCGATTGAAGAAAACTCTCGATATAATGTCGCTCAATTGAAACGAGATCGCGGTCCTTGCCAAAGATTGGACTGATCGGATCTAGCCGTCTCAATGATCCGAAGTCGACGCTTCCTACAGGCACTGATTGCAGCTTCAGCTTCCGCTGCACGCCGCGTAGCCAAAGCCGAAGGCTGAGCGGCAGGGTCGCTGTCGCGGCATCGCGGACGGCCCGCCCAATTGCGGCTCGCACCGGCATCAAGCGCCCGCTTTCCCGCAGCAGAGACGCGCAAGATTGGTTTTCATCCGTAAACTCTCCCTCGCCTTGCGTGACACAATAGTCCGGCGCTTTTGTGACCCCTTGGCCGCTCACTTCCCCTTTAGGGCGGATCGGTTGTAGCCGACGCCGGCGAATTTTTTGCTAATAATCCTATCGTCAGGCGCTCAGTCGGTCGTCAAGCCTGCGATTTCCCTTGCTATTAACGATTTGGCGGCACGATTTTTGCGACTTTTTTACGTGAAATCGGCTAGAAACCGGGCGCCCGAAAGCAAAGGGGATGGGCTAAGTGGGAAGCTCAACGGAAAAAGTTAACACCTTGAGGACAGATCGCACGGTCGCCGTTATCGGCCTCGGCTATGTCGGCTTGTCGCTAGCGGTCGAATTATCCCGGGCAGGCGCGAAAACGATCGGATTTGATATCTCGGCTCACAGAATCTTCGAACTCGAGGCCGGATATGACCGACGTGGAGAAGTCGAGCCGGAAACTATGGCGGAATCGAGCGTCGTCTATACGTCCGACCCGACAGACCTAAAGCAGGCAGATTTTTATATCGTCGCCGTGCCAACGCCGATTGACGAAGCGCGCCGACCAAATCTCCGGCCGCTCGTAAATGCATCTGAAATGGTTGGTGCAGCGCTGCAGAGAGGTGCAATCGTTGTTTATGAATCGACCGTTTATCCAGGCGTAACGGAAGAGACCTGCCTACCGGTGCTTGAGCGTGCATCAGGCTTAAAAGGCGGAAAAGACTTCCAGATTGGATACAGCCCGGAGCGGGTTAATCCAGGCGATAAGGTTCGCCGCCTTGATACGATCGTAAAAATCATTTCTGGCCAGACGCCTGAAGCGCTGGATGAGATCGAGGCTATATATGCGCTCGTCGCCAAGGCAGGACTTTACCGTGCGCCCAGCATCAAGGTCGCCGAGGCCGCCAAAGTCATTGAGAATGTCCAGCGTGACGTAAACATCGCTCTCATGAATGAACTATCGGAAATTCTTGGTTCGTTCGAGATCGATACAAAAGACGTGCTCGCAGCAGCCGGCTCTAAATGGAATTTCCTTAATTTCACACCAGGTCTCGTCGGCGGCCACTGCATTAGTGTCGATCCATTCTATTTGACTCACAAGGCTGAAACGGTGGGGCTACATGCAGAACTCATTTTATCAGCGCGACGCGTCAATGATAGTGTTGCTGAACGCGTCGCAATGGAATGCATCAGGCTTTCCGGGCGCCGTAAAGAAGCGCTGCGACGCGTCGCTGTGCTAGGCCTTACCTTCAAAGAAGATGTGCCAGACCTAAGAAATTCCAAGGTTTTCGACATTATTGAGGTGCTTCTCGACCACGGCATTCATGTTCAGGTCGCTGATGCGCTGGCCAAAGAAGATGAAGCCCTTGAGGAGTACAGCGTACGCCTATCTCCACTTGAGGAAATCACGCCTGTTCAAGCCGTCATTTTGGCTGTGCCCCACAAGCAATATCTGGAGGGCGGCTGGGCGTTGGTGCGCAGTCTAATTCATGAACCCGGAGGCGTTGTTATTGACATAAAAGGCGTCCTGCCGCGCGAAGAAAAACCGGATGACATTGATCTCTGGCGCCTCTAGGCTTGTAGCGTTACAATCAGTGAGAAGCTTGATGTATCAAAAGCCGTTTGTATTATTTTCAGGGGTATTGGCCGTTTTAGTTATTGGCATTGTTGTTTATATTTCTACAATGTCCGGCGCCTTTGGCGAGCGCGCAGCTACTACAATCACACTACAACCCGACATAGAATATCAGACCATGCATGGGTGGGAAGCAACCGCGTCAGTCGCAGAAGGCAAGCAACGCGAAATTTTCGATTTGGCTAAAGACGCAATACTCGACAGCATTGTCAATGATACTGGCATTAATCGTGTACGTCTCGAAGTGAAGAGCGGCGTAGAAAATACGCAACGCGCCTGGGAGCGCTATATAAGCGGCAAGCTTGACACCAAAGGGTGGCAAGCTTTGCGCTACGCCACAGTCAACGACAATAACGATCCCAATGTCATCGACTGGGCTGGATTTGATTTCTCAAAACTTGATACCGCTATTGAAGATGACGTGCTGCCCATGCGAGAGCGTCTTGCCGCCCGTGGAGAGACGCTGTTCATCAATCTGTGTTACGTCGCATTCACGCAACAAATAACCGATGGCGAATATATTCACGACGATCCAGAAGAGTATGCGGAACTCGTTCTGGCGACATATCTCCATCTTAGAGACAAATACGGCTTTATTCCCGACACTTGGGAAGTCATTCTGGAACCGGATCTTGTGCCGGAATGGACGCCGCATCGGATCGGCGAAGCAATCGTCGCGACTGCCCGCCGGCTTAAGGAAAATGGCTTTATGCCGAGATTTGTTGTTCCTTCAGTAACGGATACAGGAAACGCTCCGCGATTCATCAAGGGAATCGCGGGCGTAAAAGGCGCGATGCAATATGTCGCCGAATTCTCCTATCACCGTTATCGTCATGCGACGTTGAAAAATGTCGAAGAGATCGCCTGGAGCGGTAAAAAATACGATAAGCCGACAGCGATGCTGGAGCTCTGGTTTGGTCGAGGCAACAGCAAGGTGCTGTTTGAAGACCTGACTGCCGGAAACGTTTCCTCCTTCCAGGGACGCACCATTTTCGGCCAGTTCGACATGTCAATCAGCGCAGATGGCAAACCCCATTTTTCCATTCGCAAGGAAGTCGTGGAAAACAGCCAAGTCTATCGTTATGTGCGGATGGGAGCGGTCCGGATTGGCGCTGATTCCAGCCGGCGCTCGAATGCACTGCCAGTGGCGTTCAAGAATCCGAATGGGAACGTGGTTGTCGCCGTTCTCGTGGCCAAGCCGAGCCTTCTTATTGTGAATAATCTGCCAGCGGGTGAATACCAGATCAGTTACGCCTCCAACGGAAAAAGGGTTGTTGAACCCAATCCTGTCACTGTAACCGCCGGTGGCGAGGTGAATTATGACATGGCGCAGCCCGGAGTCATCACTTTTGCTGAGCTTGCCAACGCTGGAGACGCCGCGAGGCCGTGACGCAAACTGATATTGTTGTCGGATCTGGACCCGCAGGAATAGCGGCTTCTCACGCCCTTTTAGCGCGCGGCCGACGCGTAAGAATGATCGATGTCGGTGAGACGCTTGAGAACAAACTCGCGGTGCGGCGAGATCGAATGGCGTCAGTGGAACCGAAATTTTGGGCGCAAACCGACATTGAAGCGACGACAAGAATACGCCGAGAAAATTACGGCGACGGGATGCGCCCATTTGGCTCGGATTTTCCAGTCCGCGACACTGTTGGATTTTTTGCGGAAGGCGCGCCGGATGCTTTAGCTTTGCGGCCTTCATTTGCGCTTGGCGGTTTATCGAATGGCTGGGGCGCAGCGGTCCTGCCTTATCGAACTACAGATCTCACTGGATGGCCGGATATCACCGGTTCTCTGGCCGAGCATTATCGCGCCGTTTCTGAATTTGTACCGATCGCAGCGCGCCAAGATGATCTGGAACAGGTCTTTTCGCTTTGGTCCAGCGAAGGCGCCATGGAATATCCTGCGGGGCCTCAAGGGACGGAATTTCTGAACCGTTTACATCGTCGACGCGTCGCTCTCGCGGCGCGCGGTGTCACTATAGGCCGGGCGCGCATCGCCTTTCAGGCAAATGCTTGCCGCGCCTGTGGGCTTTGCCTCTATGGCTGCCCTTATGGCTTGATTTTCAATGCAGCTGCAGAGGTTCAGAAATTTAAAAACCACGAAGGCTTTTCTTACGAAGGAGGTCTCCGCGCTATTCGTTTTGAAGACAGGGAACAGCAGGTTCATCTGCACGTCGCCGACGCAAAATCCGGCGAACAGCGCATCATTGAAGGTGCGCGCCTATTTATAGGCGCTGGCGTGTTACCGACAGCGCGCATCGTTCTCAATTCCATACCAAATCGCATTCAAAAATTGACCCTTCTCGACAGCCAGCAAGCATTGATGCCGATGCTTCACTCCTGGTCGCCGCCGAACAATCTTGAGACAGCGCCAAGTAACGCGCTGGCGCAAGCTTTTGTTGAAATCGAAGATAAGGCGATTTCGCAATCCACGATTCATGGACAGGTCTACGCATATAACGATCTTTATAGATCCGATCTTCGCCTCCGCTTCGGCCTGCTTGCAAATATATTCGATCCGTTGATTGGCGCACTCGCGCGCCGTCTACTCGTCATTCAACTATTTGCTCATTCGGATCATTGCGGAAAAATCGGCGTTAGTCTTAGTGGCATGCCCGGCGATGCATGCCTGACATATTCAAGCAAGGAAAGCGCGGAGACCCGCTTGATCCTTTCGCGCGCAGCGAGAAAACTTGCGCGCCTTCTGTTGCCCGCTGGCGTTCTCGCTTTGCCATCGCAAATGCGGCTTGGCGAAATCGGTTCGAGTTTTCATGTCGGCGGTAGCCTACCTATGTCTAATCAACCCAGTGATGGACAAACCGATATCTACGGACGCATTGCAGGAACGAACCACACACATGTAATTGACGCATCCGTTTTTCCTTCAATCCCTGCGACGACTATTACTTTTACTGTGATGGCGAACGCTCACCGGATTGCGACGAATGCCCCTTTATAGTCGGTACGCGCTGCGAACGCGGTTCAGGCCTTCCACCAAGTCAATTTTCGGTACATATCCAAGTTCGGTCTGCGCCCTTTCGATTGAGCACGCCCCCCGGGAGCGATAAAGCTCCAACATGTGACCTGTGGGACGAAAGAATTGCTTTCGCGAGCCATTACGCAATTTTGAAAGTGCCTGTCTCATCGTCGCCATTCCAGTCTCGCCGAATATTTGTCGGGCAATTTTCTTGGCTGTAAGAACAAGGGTATGCGATCCGTTTGATTGCACCTGTGGAACCGGCGCTTTGCCCATCGATTCGAATATCGGCCGCGGGCTTCTAACAAGAGACGCATAGCCCGAATAGAGATCAATCCATTCAACCGCAGCCGGTCCTGTAATAATATAAGCGCGATTTTCCTGACGCTTGAGCGCCAACGCGCAAATTGCGGCCTCAGCTACATCGTCGACATGAACAGCATGACAAATCCCGCGCGGATCGTCCGGAAGAATAACGACGCCTGATTTTAGTTCTTCTATCGGACGGTCCGTCCATTGCCACCCGCCAGCGCCGTAGACGATTGTCGGTTGAAGTATCGTATAAGGAATGCTTGAATTGCCAAGCAAGCGTTCCATAACGCATTTTGCAATCTTGTAGTCGGAGCCAGGACCGCAGACGGTGCTTTCTTCAGTCAGAGACCCGTTAGGCCAGTCATCATAAACGGCAATTGAACTAACCTGGATGAAGCTCCGAGCGCCGCATGATTTCGCTGCTTCCAGAAGGTTTTCAAAGGCCGTAATTTGTTTGTTGGCGGGCGACAGAAAATCAAAAGCTGCGTTCACAATGTCAGTGCAGCCGCTAAGCGCCTGCTCAAGGGAACGCGGCTGGTTCAGATTCCCGCGTATTATTTTAGCACTCGCGCCCTCAGGGAGCCGTCCTAATGAGCCGCTACGAGAAAGCGCGCGAACGGTTGCACCTTCAGCGGCGGCGGCTAACACAATGCGTGATCCGATAAATCCTGTTGCACCGGTGACGAGCACCGTTCGCCCGTTAAGGCGTTTCGAGCCGTCCGCGGTCATTGCGCCGTCGATTCTTTAGTTCTAGCGATCATATACTCATAGGCATTCGCCATTTTTTGATTCACGGCATCGGGATCGAACCGGTCCTCCCGGCTGCGCTCAAGCGCGGCAGTCGCTCGTAAGGAACGCTTGGAACCATCTCCAACCAATTCACCAAGATGCATCGTTAAGGCGTCTATATCTCCCACTTTACATACATAGCCTACAGTCTCATCCACAAGCTCATTGACGCCGCCGGTGTCGGTTGCAATCACGGGCAAACCTGCCCTGAATGCCTCAACAATCGAGATGGGCAAAGACTCCCAGCGCGACGGCAAAAAGAAAATGTCAGCCGCCGCCAGATAGATGTGGGGCGTATCCGTGCGCCCAGCGAGAATTACGATGCCATCTAGGCCCGCATCACTAATCCAGCGTTCCGCCTCAGCTTTTTGCGGCCCGTCACCCACAATGACAAAACGGACACCAGGAAATTTCTTGTGTACTCGGAGGGCGACAGCAACAAGATGGTCAATTGCTTTTTGATGAGCAAGCCTTGCAATCGAGATGACAAGCGTGTCGCCCCCTGCAAGCATTTCATCGCGAAGCGCTGCAATCTCCGAGTCTTTCATCGCCGGAGGTTTGTGAACGCCAAGTCCTGTAGCGCGAATTTTGTCACGCGGGATTCCACTCGCGTGCGATAGCTCGTCCGCACTATTGCAACTCGGTGTCAATACGTAGTCCGCACATCGTTTGGCGATCATGCCAAATTCTTTGACGCGTTCAGGCTCAGCACCATGAAATGTCAGCGCAATAGGCGTCTTCATCCCAATTGTCGCCAAACGGGCGACTAAGGCCGGCGCTGTTTCATGTGCGTGAACGAGATCAAACTGCTCGTTCTTTAGGATCGAACGCAATCGACGCGCCTCGCGCTGCGCCGCTACCATCCGCTTTGGCAACCAGCCGCCATGGACCGCGACATCATCGAGCGCAAGATGATGGAATTCGGGATCAATTTCTTCATTCATCCAGTCGCCGCGCGCGCCAGCAAAGCCAACCTCCCAGTCACGCTCTCGTAGCCAGGCGGCAACATCGAGCACATGACGTTGTATACCACCCGGAGGAAAGTTCGTACAAAGCTGCAGAATTTTCGGTCGGTTCATTGGTCTTTACTCTCATAAACCAGAACTTCCCCCCCGCCCAAAGTGCCAGGAAGCCGCTCTCGCAAAACAAATTTCTTCTCGAATTCGCGCCAAAGCTCGGGATCTTTTCCGGCCACCTGAAAACGAAATGCAACCAGTACCCATATTTTTCGGCGCCCGTTGTAAGCCCGTATCATAGCTGGCGTCAGCTCCGACCATTCCGGTGCATAATATCCGATGACAGGCTCCGCCGTTACGCCATAGACTGTGCGCATATCTCCAGATCCAGCTTCGCGATTGATGAACGCGACGGCATCCGCGAAATCCTGCTTTGGCGCTTTATAATTTCGGGTAAGCAAAACCGACGAACCCCCGACCATTGTGATGGCGGCGGCAGCCAGCAACCAGTTTGAAACGCCTCTCTTCCGCCAGCGACGTTCAATTTCAACACCCAGAATATAAGTGATCGCCGCCACGCCGACCACGAGCGCGAGATAAAGAAACGAAATCTCAACAAAGAAAAATCGCGGCCAGATTCGCATCCCTGCGATTTTCAGAGCGACCAGTGTAACAGGGAATTGCAAAAGATAGATTGCAGCGAGCAGCGGGTCCTTTCTCCAGATTCTGTAAGCGCCGAACAAGGCAACACCAATGGCCGGCGGCAACACAACCACCATAAAGGGACCAAGAACCAAAAACTGGTCCACCAAGTTCTTCAACACAAAAAACGGGTCAGTCCATTGCGCTAACGGCGAGCTGGCGGCTGTACTCCTTACGCCGCCAAAAGTTGACGGCATTTCCGCCATCATCGGCGCATAAACAAGCGCCGTTAGCACAACGCCAAAGGCCATACCAAAAAACGGGTAAGGACCAGTGAGGGGTGTTTTGGAGTTTCGACGAAAGGCGAAGCGGCTAAGTAGATAGGTCGCATAAATTATCCCGTGAGCTACGAAATAAAATGCTGCAGAGAGGTGCGCATACATCGCAGCCGCAAATACAACGCCATACGCCGCCCATATTTTTACACTATTTCGCTGCGCGCCCTGAAGGAACAATATTGTCGATATCGTCGTGAAGAACAGCAGCATCGTATAGCCGCGAGCATTCTGGGAAAACCAGACATGGTGATAAGAGATCGCCAGAAGAAGGATAGTCAAAAGCGCCAGTGGCATCGAAAGGATGCGGCGAGCGACAGGTAAGAAAGCAATTATAGAACCGACGCCAAACAGAACTGCCGGCAATCGTAAACTCGTAGCGGATTCACCAAACAGAGTAATAGATGCTTTCGCCGCCAGCGAATAGAATGGGTGATTGTTGAGTGAAGAGAAATTAGAGATCAAATCACTTACCGGCGGACGTACGAACTCTAGAAGAGTCGTAATTTCATCCGCCCATAGGCTAGAACCGATACCGATAAACCGGACGATAATGGCGATCGCAATCACTGCGATAAACGCAATCATTTCTTTCGATTTCAAGGCAGGCCATTGAGAATCCATATTCATTTCTTATCCAAATGTCACATGGCTATGAATTCGCGTAACCGGGCAACGAGTGTCGGCATTAATCCAAAGAGGATAGCCGCCACGCCTGTTACGCCGAGCGTGATCGCGGAACCTACAAAAAGTGCATCAGGCACTCGCCCCAACATCGCAAATCGCCAGCCGCCAACGAGCAGTGCCATACCTGAAGTGGCGAGTGCTGGAGGCACAATCACGCGAATGAATCTAGCTACAGAAATTTTTTCCGGCACCAGCGCAGCGATAGTGCTAAGCGGCGCAACGAATAATGTTCGCAAGGCGACGGCGCCGGCAGCAGCGGCAGCCCCGTAGCGGCTCGCTAGACTGACAATGACGAGACCAAGCAACATTTCAACAAATGCGACACGGACAAATTTTTGCAAGCGATCGATCGCAAGGAGATAAGATTCCTGAATTGACGTCAACGTCGTTATCGCACCCCCGGCGCTTAACAGGGAAAGCACAGTCGAAGCCTCCGCCCATTCAGGTCCCATTAGAAAATCGACCGCCGGTTTTGCGATAAGCGCAAGGCCGGCAAAAGCTGCAAAGCCCGCAAGCGCCGAAAGCTCCGTAAGATCTAGGAAGAACTGGGCGGTACCCCCCGTTCGCCGTCGCATCGCCGCGAGTGTTGATTGGGCGACGCCTTTGATCGGATTGACGACAAGATGCAGGACGATTTCAATCATGCGGGAAGCGAACGCATAGATGCCCACAGCGTGCGCATCTACGAAAACGCCAAGCGCGACTGTCGGAGTCTGGGCGACGACAAGCGCGATCGACCGCAGAACCACAACCTGCGGACCGAGCCCCTTCAATAATGAAAATTCGGATGGCTTCGGCCAGCGTTTTGGCCGCCAACGCGCCGCACCGATAGCAAGGATGGCGTTCGTCCCTGACTGTGCGAGGCGCTGTCCGACCAGGCTCCAGGCGCCGAAATCATTCATCGCCATGCATAGGCCGACCAGCCCGCCAGCGCCGACGCCCAGAATCGTCCGTATCGCAAGACTTCGATAGGCGAGATGGCGGCGCAGCAGCGCCGTTGAGACGCCAGCTGCGGAGATCATCATGACGGAAGGAGTCCCTGCGAGAAGCAATGACGCAACTAGCGGCTCACTATAAAACTCAGCCGCTAAATGGGCGATAACTGCAAGCGCAGCAATTATAAAGAACGACAGAATAATTAGAGCGAGGAACGTTACTTCAAGCCGGCCGTCTTCAAGTTTTTCCCGCTCAACAATCGCTTCGGTAATGGTGTTTCTGACCAGATTTTCACCGAGAAACAGAAAAGCAAACGCCATGGCCGCGACGCCGAATGCGTCGGCGCCAATCAGACGCGCAATAATCAGAAAAAATATGGCGCCGGCGCCTTGCTCGGCCCAGCTCGCAGCCGCTGTCCAGACTGCTCCAACGGTGAATTCGCGTTTCATGCTATTCTTCCGTAAGGCCGTTACTGTACCTCTTTTTGTGGCAAAACCTTATCAACATTCGCCACTGAAGCGAGGTCACCCCACTACACCACTCGATATGCTCGCCCGTCGCCCACCGACACGACCAGAAACAGTTTCTTGATGAGCGGCGTCTGCCCCCAGGAAAAGAGTTGGGCACACTGGGCGCCGTATTTTTCGGTAACCTCCTTATGGGCGCGGCTTTCGCCGGCGGTCCAAAGCTCGGTGTCGCCCCAGTCGTCGTACCCTATCAGCGTTCCCGGACCGATTAGCTTGTGGCCTAACAAAAAGTCGAGAATTTCGTATGTCGAATTGTAGAGGTCAGCATCGATATCGACATAGGCAGCCGGCTTAAAACGCCTGCTTTCAACATGCGATGAATCGAGTGTTTCGTTGAACCAGCCCTCGTGAATAGTATAATTCTCGTCTGGCAGTTTGATCTCTTCGATACATGCTTCCAGTTTTGATCGCGGCGCTGCGTAAGCGCCTGCATGCCAAACGACAGGCGCACTTACACCCGGATCTTCCTCTGGAAGCCCTTGAAATGA
The DNA here is from genome assembly GCA_041398085.1 of Parvularculaceae bacterium. GTDB lineage: Bacteria > Pseudomonadota > Alphaproteobacteria > Caulobacterales > Parvularculaceae > Amphiplicatus. Next base: position 6,087 of record JAWKVJ010000015.1, on the reverse strand, counting down.
ATCGAACAGATGAAAATGCGGAACAGGCATCCCTCTGTCCCTCAAGGCTGAAACCAGCCCCTTTACCGTGCTTCCATGCGCCACGCCAAAGCAATAGAAATCGCCCTTATCATCGGCTGGACGGAAACGTTTCAAATACCAAGGCACGAGTTGCCGCCATCCGTGGATCGCATTTTTGATCTCGGCCTGTTCCGCCGCAGACAATTCAAGATCAGTCGTCGGCAGAAATCGTTCTACCGGCCAGACATTCATCATATTGCGGGACTGATAAGTGAAGTACTTCTTCTTCAGCCAATTGATCATTTGCAGTATCCCCGATTTTTGATTACGCGCCTCATTTGGCGCGCCCGTCGCGTTTGACATAGGTAAAGCACTGATCCCCAAGAAATTGGAGTAATGTACGAAACCCGTCCGAAAAAAATCGTTTCGAAAACTGGGGCGGTTTAGGCGCACGGCCATCAGCGCCCTCCTTTAAGTTTAGCGCTCGCGGCGGCGATCCAACCACAATGTCGCCACCTTCAACGGAGATAACTCTCTCCAACGCCATGCCGTGTTCAGAAAGCATGCCCCAAAACCAACAAAGGCCGGCAATGACTGGGGCAAAAAAGAACCGGGCCATTCGGCTTTTTGCTACGAATGGCTGGTTTTCATAATTCAGATCTATGAAGCCAAGCCTTGGATTTACAGTTAGCGCCATTTCTCCAACAGCGGCGTGGCATTTGATGAGATAATCGCACCGCGACAGAAGCAGCATGTCAATGACAACTTCCGAACCGCGCGCTGCCTTCTGTTGGTCTGCGTGGAACTTGTTCTCCTCAGAGTCGCTAAGAGACCATTCGGAGAATGAAAGGATTTTACCCGGGTAAGCCTGCTCGAGCTTTTTCAGCCACTGGCGTTGATCTGTCGCGACAAAGATTTTTTCACATTTGGGATGCTCAGCGAGGTATTTGTCGATGTAATGAAAATATTGTTCAGGAAAAATTTTTTCCCCGAGATTCTTGCCGGAACCGAAATCGAATTTGTCCGAACCGCGCAGCTGGATTCCGAGCGTTTCCTCAGTGAAATTTTCGTCAACAAATCGTTGAACTTGATCAAGAATTGCCGGTCTAAATCGGATCGTGCCGTCATTTAGGAATAGGTGCGCTTTTTCGCGTTCTTCAAGCCACCATTCCGACGGATATTCGCCGTCAGCGCAATTTTTAACGCTACGGAAATACCCATAAGGGTTCATGAACCAGCTTCTCGGCTCCCAGCGATGCAACCGTGCAAGTTCTGAAGCCGTAGTCAAGGTGAGCACCCTGCCCGCTTCTACCAGCTTTACCAGTTCGCTAAGCGCCGGGCCGATTGGTTCGTAGTAATATTCCCATCCATTCGGCCCACAGTTCGCCTCGAAGTATGGATTAGGCCCACCGAACATGAAACTCCTACTATGGAGATAGACGACCGGCTTAAGACCCATACGGCGAGCGAGCTGTAGTTGCACAACGACGCCATTTAATTGCGCCATCAACCCGTCCGACGTATTGCAGATCAGCAAATAACGCTCGCTATCATGCTCATTGATGGTTTCATTCGGTTCTGAGTTTTTATAGAGAGTCATGAAGGGCCGGATTGACTTGAGGTTGAGAAGCAGGCGCGAAAAACGAACGAAGGAAGCTCTTGCAAGCCTATGCGTGTTCTTGGTTAATTTCCCTCCCCAAAAAGTTAACACGCTTCGCATTGCTATTTCGTTCTTGCAAATTTCCTGCCTTCGACCATGGCGCACGCAATGCACTCTATGGGCTGGGATTCCAGCTCGGGCCTATATGGCGGCTTAACAATCTTGTATCCGTCCAATTTTAACGCTCAGGTCCCTAGGAGTGCTGTAGGATTCTGGCATATATCTGGCATGAACCCGGCCCGATTATGCCGGAAAGGGCGGAGGCAATTTAGATGGATTGGTCATCGAAGAACGTGCTCGTAACGGGCGGCTGCTCGTTTATCGGATCGCATCTTGTTGAAGGGCTGGTCGAACGCGGCGCTACCGTGCGCGTGGTTGATGATCTATCAAGCGGTATTCGCGAAAACCTTGAAGGCGGGCTAAAAAGCGGCAAGGTTGAATTTGAGGAAGCTGACCTTCTTGACCCAAAAACGGCGGCGCGCGCGGCAGCCGATATGAATGTCGTCTTCCACCTTGCAGCGACCCATGGCGGACGCGGCTACATTGACACGCACCAGGCTGCTTGCTCGACCAATCTTGCGCTCGACAGCATTGTTATTCGCGAATCGCAGCGCGCCGGCGTTGAACAACTAACTTTCGCGTCGTCAGGCTGCGTTTATCCGACCAGCATGCAGAACGATCCACGCGAAATTGTCTATCTGACCGAGGATCTCGTCAAACCGCCTTATGAAGCCGACGATCTTTATGGCTGGGCGAAATTAATGGCTGAATTGTCATTACGCGCCTATCATAAAGAGACAGGAATGAAGTGCGCGTCAGTTCGCTATTTCACGGCATATGGCGAGCGGTGCCCAGCTAACCATGCTGTTATCGCCATGATTGGCCGCGCCTTCCTGAAGCAAGATCCTTACGTTGTTTGGGGAACTGGCGAACAGATCCGCAACTGGACTTATGTCTCAGACATCGTCAACGGCACTATCAAGGCCGCTGAGAAGATTGAAGACGGAACTGCAATCAATCTCGGCACGATGGAACGCACCTCCGTATTGCAAGCAGCTACAATGATCCTAGAGCGCACCGGCCTTGACGCCAGGATCCAGCCCGACCCGTCGAAACCGACCGGCCCCTATAATCGCGTCGCCGACAACAGCCTCGCGCGCCGCCTCCTCGATTGGGAGCCTGAAGTGAGTTTCTCAGACGGTCTTGATCGGACCATTCGCTGGTATTTTGAAAACCACACACGTGACGAACTTGAGAAAGATTTCGAAGCATCGCTCACCGAGCGCGGCCTTGAGGGATCCGGCAAACGAAAAGCTAGCTGATACAAGCTATATAAAAGTCGAAGTCGGCCGTGCGCGTTTGTTTGCCTAAGATACGCAAATGATTATGCTCATTACATAGGCTCGCATTGCGCCGCCTGTACGGTTTTGACGAATTTTTCAGCAAATGTCGGCTCAAGATAGCGGCTCCAGAGCAGCGCATAAATTGAACCATCTGAAGCGCGATTGATGTAACGCCATACTACATCACCGGCGGCATTCATTTCCAGAAGGCGCCCATAATTCGTCTCCTCAACGAATATATCGCCGTCGTCGAGAATTTTGCCGCGGCCTTCCTGGATCGTCCTTATGTCATTTTTCTCGAATCCATCTTTGTAGGGCCGCTCAACCTTACCGGTGTCGAAATCATAGACGACGACATTGTTGGTTCCGAGGACAAGCTCCTCCCATGATATTCGGGCGGTATTATTATCAAATATGGATATCGCATGATCATTGAGAATCTCGACGTCATGCTGTTTCAACCACGGCCCCTGTTTCACCCAGACGATTTTGCCGGTTGACGGGCGGTAAAGCAGAATAGCCGATGAATGGCGCAGGCTCAAAAACAAATCACCCCGTTTCCAGTAAGGCCCGTCCGAACGCACCGGTTGAATTTCATTGAGATGAATCGGGTCATCCTCAAAATTCTGATGGCCAAATACAATATGTTTCAAACCATTCGCAATCAGAATGTCGCTTAACGACCTTTGTAGTAAGATGCGTCCGTCAGGCGAAATCTCTGTAATTGCATCGTCAAATCCCCAATCAGGCATATATTTCGTTTTAGGCGGCAAGAGCGTTGACGGCGCCCAGATGTTTCCGTCTGCATCAATTTCGCTGGAATGATGAAACGCGCCATCAACCACCCAGATAATCTCCGAGCAGGCATCTATCCGCACCAGCGGTCCGTATCCTGTATTGAATACTATCCCACCATCATTCATCGGCGCTGGATGATTCATAATGTAATTTAAAGGAAGGCGTTGCTTAAAATGGTGATTAACAAATTTTACCTTAGACCTTTGAAAGATCTGCTTCAGGTCAATGGAGTAGCTGCGCACCACATCGCCGTTTTCAAGATCCATCAATTCGACTTGCGATCGCTTCGAGTCGCCATCCATACGCGATAGCAAGAGCATCCCGCCTTCACCGCCCGATTTCAGGCGTTCAAAACCGGATTTGCCTTCGAAACGCTGGCGCATCGCCTCGATGACGCTTTTGCCGCCAAAAACGACTTTGAAAACCTCTTTGGCGTTGGCTGGGTATCGGGCGATCTGGTAGGCAATCTTGCCCAATACTCCACGATGATAGGGGTTGCGCGCCGCATGATCGACCAGTGCGCCGAATATAACGACGCAAATAATCGCGGCGATGAGCAACAAGCCGGCCTGCCATGTTTCAAAAGCGATTTTCCATCGCTTCATAATGAACTTTTCCACGAAACCCACTCGCTAGCTACTTTCAGCGGAATCGCCTGCCCCAGATTCTAGGCTCGCATTGAAAGGCGAATTGCTTATTGGAACATTGACGCGGATTTCCTACACACATGATTGACAATGCGCAGCGTGAATTCGGATTATCCATCGACTTGGCCCAATTTCTGCTGCCTCATTTTGCTTAATATCGGCGAGTTAGCAACGACTCGGAGCAGCAGAAAGCCCGCCTGAAATTACGAGCCCGCCTGAAATTATTAACTTTTAGAAATGCCTAAGCTTGCCAGCCACAGCCGCCGCCAATTCATTTATGGCGGCGGATGCCCAGTTATCCCGTCAAAATAAGACAGCCAGAGTTGCTGGGCTGCAATCAGCCGTCACAATTTTTAACACAAACACTCTTTTTAACGACTTGTCCGCCACAGCGTGAGTAGCAGCTGTTAAAAGAGGCCGTACAGCCGCGGTAATCCGGTCGCGCTTCGTAACTGCAAGCGGTTTCCGCGTTTTGCCTCGCGATATCGCACCCTGCTGTGTATACGCCCCTCATACAACTATTATAGGTAGCCCGAGCCCTCTGCATGCAGGCTGGGTATTCCGCTCGCGAATAATCTTCTGCGCGCGACTTACAGATTTGTTCGGTCGTCTCGCATGACGCGACACAGGAATTTCCTTGGGCGCTAGCTGGCGCAACATAAGACGTATTCGTCCGATAAACAGGATCGGTGGAGCAGGCAGCTGCCATCAATAGCACGGCCATAGCGATAAATCGGGTCATGGGAATACCCCCTTGTCTTGTCCAAGCGAGGCTCTGGCGCCGGACAAGCCCGGATTGCCGCCTCAAAACTGAAAGCAGCGAGCAGCGGCGGTTTCGATCATCGGGCTGAGAAAAAATCAAAAATGGGAGCAAATTGCAGGCTATTACTTTTTCGCTGTGTTAACTCTGCTTTTTTGGTGGGCCCGGAGACTCACGCACACCGCTACTCTGAATTGTACAAGCTCCTGGAATTGGTTCCAGAATTAAAATCCTACTTTATCGCCAAGGACATAACCGGCACCGGCGCGCCAACACCGGAGTTGTGAGTTATGGCAAGGTCGATCCGCAGAGAGTATGAAAGCGCCGCCGCGCCCCGCAAATCACCCAAACGCGAGAGCAAGGCGCGAAAACCCATCAGCATTCGCTTCTCGAAAGAAGAATGGGAAGCGCTGGACCGCGCCGCCGGAAAAATCCCGGTTGGGACGTTCGTGCGCCGGAAAGCGCTCGATGGTCTCGAAGTTTCCCAGAAAACACCCGAGCCGCGTCCGACACGCAATCGTAACCCGGTGAAGGATGCGCCTGCCCTCGCGAAACTCCTGGGCGAGCTTGGACGCTCGCGAATCGCCTCGAACCTCAACCAGATCGCCAGGGCCGCCCATATGGGTGCAATTACTGTAAGCCCGGAAGCCGAGAGCGCCCTGACGCAAGCCTGCGCCGAGGTGAAGGCCATGCGGGCTGACCTCATCCGGGCGCTGGGCCTCAAAGTCGAGGAATAACGAAAATGATCCTCAAAGCTTCCCAGCGCGGCGGGGCCAAGCAATTGGCCATCCACCTCCTAAAAACAGAAGAAAATGAGCATGTCGAACTGCACGACATGCGCGGCTTCATGGCCGAGAGCATTCTGGGCGCGCTGAATGA
>JAWKVJ010000014.1:0-73139 GCA_041398085.1 Parvularculaceae bacterium | reverse complement strand
GCACGCCGCGCGTCGCCGGAAGGCTGCTTCGCCGCGTGCGCGACGTTGCAACCGTAGAAGGCGCAAGCGAGGTCGATGCGAAGGTCGCCGACGCAGCGCTGAAGCGTCTTGAGATTGACGGGCTCGGCCTCGACCCGCTCGACCGGCGTTATCTTCGATTGATCGCGGAGCATTTCGGCGGCGGCCCGGTCGGCGTTGAAACGCTCGCCGCCTCGCTCGCCGAAGCGCGCGACGCGGTCGAGGATGTGATCGAACCCTTCCTCCTGCAATGCGGGCTCATCCAGCGAACGCCGCGCGGACGCGTTTTGTCGCAAAGCGCGTGGAAGCATCTGGGGCTAGCCGCGCCAAAGAACGCCGGCGCCGATCTCTTCGGTAAATAGGACCGTTAAAACCAGTTGACCCACAGACCGTGAGGGCCGCATTCGGCGAGTTCTCGCGGCGACTTTTCACCGGCTTCATAGCGCGTAAAGGTCAACGGAATGCGGCCTGACATGCCTTCCATTTCCATTGAAAGCCGCCAGATGGGCCGCTTTTCCGAAGCGACCAGGAGCAGCGCGTCAAGACACGCGCGCATTTCATCCGTAAACTGATAAGTGACGAGGCTGTGATAAATGCAGGGCGCAACGCCTTCGGGAAGCGCGTCCATCGTTTCGGGCAGCAGCGCCAGCGCGTCGCCGGCCCGGATCGGCGGCGGAAATTGCGCGCCGAGATTCAACGCGGCCTCAAGCCGTTCGAAACGCTCAGCCCGCTCCGGCCAGACAAGCGCTTTCAGCCAGCGCCGGTCAGCCTCATTAGCGAGGTTGACGGGGTTAAGCTCAAGACCGGTCCGCGAAGCAACTGTGGGCGGGCGCTCCGGCAAGGGCGGCGGCGACGCTTTGGCGTGCGAGGAAATCGTCACGGGCGAGGGGACCCAATGTTCGGCCAGCGCGGCGCCGTCGCCATCGGCATAGCGGTAGGCATAGCGGTCGAAATTGAGATTGAGGCCCGCGCTCGGCCCAATCTCGACAAGCGCGAGCGGCAGCCCCGTTTCGTCGGCGAGGCGCGCAAAACCCGGCGCCAGCACGGCGCTGCGGCCGACCTCGTTCGTGTTGGTGATGCGCGAGGCGATGATAGGGCGCAAATCCATTTCATAATTTTCGCAGAAATCGCGGAATGCCGCATCCGCGCCGGAATCTGCGCCGCGCAAGCCGCCAATATTTGGATAATAATCCTTGAGCGGATGATCAGCGCCGCCAAGCAGCAGAAAATGCACTGCGCCAAATAATATGTTCGCCCGCGGCTGTTCCGGCCGCGCGCCAGCGGCGAGTTCCTGCAACCCTTCGTCGCGGGCGATCAGCAAGGACAGCCGCTCATAAAGCGGCGAGCCGCCATTCGCCGCCTCCCGCGCGAAAAATTCAAAATAGGCGGCGGCGGCTTCTGTGTTCATTCGCGGCTAATCCTGAAACGGGTCGCGCATCAGGATAACGTCGTCGCGTTCGGGGCTCGTTGAAACGAGCGCAACCGGGGTTTCGACAAGTTCTTCAATGCGGCGGACATATTTGACCGCCTCGGCGGGAAGATTGGCCCAGGAACGCGCGCCAACCGTTGAACCTTTCCAACCCGCCATCGTTTCATAAACCGGCTTCGCGGCGCGCTGCATTTCAGCGCCTGCGGGAAGGTAATCAAATTGCTCGCCATCGATTTCATAACCGACGCAGACTTTCAGCTCTTCAAACCCGTCGAGAACATCGAGTTTCGTGAGCGCAATGCCGTCAACGCCAGCAACCTTCAGCGATTGCCTGACGAGGCACGCGTCAAACCAGCCGCAGCGGCGTTTTCGTCCCGTCACCGTGCCGAATTCATGACCGCGCTCGCCGAGACGATCGCCTATTGCGTCGTCAAGCTCGGTCGGAAACGGCCCCTCGCCGACGCGCGTCGTATAGGCCTTGGCGATGCCAAGCACATAACCGACGGCGCGCGGCCCGAGCCCTGAGCCTGTCGCCGCCTGTCCCGCCACAGTGTTGGACGAAGTAACGTAAGGATAAGTGCCGTGATCGACATCGAGCAGCACGCCCTGCGCGCCTTCAAACAGGATCTGCTTTCGCGCTTTGCGCGCCTCGTCCAGCAGGCGCCAGACAGGCTTCACGAATGGCGCGATTTGCGGCGCGATTTCCTGCAATTTCTGAACAAGGTCGCCGCCGTCAACTTCAGCCGCGCCAAACCCACGGCGCAGCGCATTGTGATGCGTCAAAAGGTTTTCAACCTTGGGTGCAATCGTTTCTGTATGAGCGAGGTCGCCGGCGCGAATAGCGCGCCGACCAGCGCGGTCTTCATAAGCGGGGCCGATGCCGCGTTTCGTCGTGCCGATCTTGACGCCGGAATTCGACGTCTCGCGCATCGCATCAATTTCTGAATGCACCGGCAAAATGAGCGTTGCATTTTCGGCGATTGCGAGATTGTCCGATGTAATCGACACGCCCTGGTCCTTAAGGCGCGCAATTTCAGCGATCAGCGCCCAGGGATCGACAACGACGCCGGAACCAATAACGCCAAGTCTTCCCTCACGCACGACGCCCGACGGCAACAGCGAAAGCTTGTAAACATTGCCGCCAATGACGAGCGTATGGCCGGCATTGTGGCCGCCCTGAAAACGCACGACGATGTCAGCGCGGGCCGAAAGCCAGTCGACAATTTTGCCCTTGCCCTCATCGCCCCATTGAACGCCGATGACCGCGACGTCAGCCATAAAATGCATGCTCCGGAAATTGCGCGGCGCACCATAGGCGCTCGCCGCGCAAAGGCAACCAAACGCGTCGCCTGACCGCGAAAAACCCTCGCCTCGCCGCAGGAACTAACGCCCACGCTGCCGGTTGCGTCATAGTCAAACCCAATCAGTCAGGAGGGACCCATGAAATTCCGCGCATATCTCATTGCGGGACTCGCATTGATGGCGGCGGCGCCGGCGGCGTTCGCCGAGGATGAAGCCAAGAAAGAGCCGCCTTGTTCCGACGCGGTTTTCCGGCAATTCGATTTCTGGCTTGGCGACTGGGATGTTTACGGCCCGAATGGCAAACGCGCCGGAACAAATTCAATCAGCAAGGAAGAAAGCGGCTGCCTCCTCGTCGAACGCTGGACATCGGCGAGCGGCGGAACCGGCCAGAGCTATAATTTCGTCGATCTTGAAACCGGCAAATGGCGTCAGGTCTGGGTGTCGGCGGGCGCGACGATCGATTATTCGGGCGGCCTCAATCAAGACGGCGAAATGGTTCTTGAAGGATCGATCGGCTACGGCGCCGACAATCCGCAGAACGGCGCAAAATTTCGCGGAACATGGACAGCGAATGAAGACGGCTCTGTGACGCAATTCTTCCAGCAATATGATCCGGCCGCCAAGGAATGGAAGGAATGGTTCAAGGGAACCTATAAGCGCCGCGCCGCGACTGAATGAAATCTCATACGAAAAAATCGCGGTCGCGAAACCAGATTGTCGCCAGCCATTTAACGCCTGTCTCGACCGGGCTGCCGGCATGGCGCGCCGAAACATCCGGCGCGCCTTTTTCATCGACATTATCGAAGACCAGGACATCGCCTGCCTTTGCGGAAATGCGAATATCGGGTTCCAGAAAATGAGTCTCGCCGCCCTTATAGCCGTCATTCAAATATAAAAGCGCTGTGCGGATGCGCTGACCGCGGGCGGCAAGCTCCGGGTCTTCCGGGCTCAGGAAATCATGGTGGACGCGATATTCCTCACCCGGACGATACCGAAGAACATTGAGCGCCTCGCCCCATTTGACGGGCAGTTCGGCGATTGCCGACATTCTGAGCGCAGCGTAAGCGGCGGGAAGGTCAAGAGCCCCGCCGCCAAGGCTGGCGCCGAATGCGGTCCGCGTCGGATGGGCGTGTGCGACGCCTGCATCATCAACGATCTGTTCGCGTTTAAGGCGCGGCCCCGCAATGCCGACAAGATGCGCGCAAAAGCGGATCGAATACGCCGCGCAATAAAAACGCGCACGGACGGGCGCAAATATCTTCCCAGCAGCCCGCGCGGTTCCGGCGTTGCGGCAAGCCGTTCAGCGGCACCCGGTCAAAATATTTTGTCCTGCAAGTCGGTTGGCGCCCGGCGCTGTAGAGAGCTTCGAGAAAGAAACTGCAAATCCGTCGGTGCGGCCAGCCTGACGCATCAGGCCAGCGCCGTCATTCTCGCCACCCGGCGCCTGAATGTTCAATATCGCGATCTCGCGAAGCGCCGCAGCATCGCCCGCCTTGGCAGCATCAGCGATCATGGCGAGCGCAGCGCTCCAGTCTTCTTTGACGCCGCGCCCAAGCGCCGTCAGAGCCGCAAGAAGCCGCAACGCATCGGAATTGCCGCCCTCTTTTGCGCGCGTCAGGCCCTCTATCGCGCCTGACAAATCCGCCTCACCGCCAACGCCCGAGATCTTCGACGCAGACAAAGTGAACAACGCGTTCGATTGCCCGTTCTCCGCCGCGCGCTCCAGCCAATGACGCGCCGCTTCAGGATCTTCCCCTGACAATGAGGCGGCGAGCGCAAACTGCGCATCAGGATCGCCCTTTGCGGCTCGCGAGCGAAGCTCGGAAATATTGGCAGGCGGCATCAATCGGGCTTTCGCGTGATGGACGCCGTCAATCTTAGCCCAAAAATTTCGCCGTTAGAATGCAAGCGGCTTTGCCTGACGGACATGGGAGAGCGCCGACACTTTTGCGAGAACGCCTTCATCCACACGTTCGTCGACGGCAAGAAGCGCGATTGCGTCAGCGCCGAGCGCCGAACGGCCGAGGTTGAACGTGGCAATATTGACGCCCGCATCGCCAAGCGTTTGCCCGAGCGCGCCGATAAAGCCCGGCCTGTCTTCATTCGTCACATAAAGCATGTGCGGCGCAAAAGACGCCTCCAGTTCAACGCCTTTTATCTCCACGATGCGCGGCGTTTGACCGAATAGCGCGCCGGATACGGAACGGTCCTGACGTTCCGTCACGATGCGAAGGCGAATGACGCTTTCAAAATTTTCTGCATCATCGCGATAGGTTTCTGCGATTGCGATGCCGCGCTCCTTGGCGATCATCGGCGCATTGACAATATTCACTTCAGACAGCATCGGCCGCAACACGCCGGCCACGGCTGCCGCCGTCATCGGTCGCGTATTTAGCTTGGCGACGCCGCCTGCATAAACAACTTCGATCGCCTTGACGCTCGTTTCGGTAAGCTGGCCAGCGAATTTTCCAAGGTTCTCGGCAAGCGTGATGTAGGGCTTAAGGCGCGGCGCTTCTTCTGCAGTGATCGACGGCATGTTGAGGGCGTTCGTCACTGCGCCGCGCGTCAGATAATCAGCCATTTGCTCGGCGATCTGGATCGCGACATTTTCCTGCGCTTCGCGCGTCGCCGCGCCAAGATGAGGCGTTGCGACGACGCGGTCATGACCGAAAAGCGCATTCGACGTCGCCGGCTCGACAGCGAATACGTCAACCGCCGCTGCGCCAATCTTGCCTGAATCGAGTCCTGCTTTCAGCGCTTCCTCATCGAGAAGGCCGCCGCGCGCGCAATTGACGATGATGACGCCTTGTTTCGTTTTGGCGAGCGCTTTCGCCGATAGGATATTCTTCGTCTGGTCGGTGAGCGGCGTATGAAGAGAAATGATGTCGGCGCGGGCGAGCAACGTATCAAGCTCGACCTTCTCAACGCCGAGCTCGACGGCGCGCGCATCCGTCAGATAAGGATCAAAGGCGATAACGCGCATTTTGAGCGCCACCGCGCGCTCTGCGACGATGCCGCCGATATTGCCGCAACCGATGACGCCGAGTGTTTTCCCAAACAGCTCAACGCCCATGAAACGCGATTTTTCCCATTTTCCGGCATGCGTCGACTGGCTCGCCTGCGGGATCTGGCGGGCTGCGGCGAACATCATCGCAATCGCGTGCTCCGCCGTCGTGATCGCATTGCCATAGGGCGTGTTCATGACGACGATGCCGGCGGCGGTGGCGGCGGGAATGTCGATATTGTCAACGCCAATGCCGGCGCGGCCGATTACTTTCAAATTCTTTCCGGCGGCGATGATGTCCGCTGTCGCCTTCGTCGCGGAACGCACCGCGAGACCGTCATAAAGATCAATAACGGATTTCAGCTTCTCCTTGTCCTTGCCGAGTTTTGGCTCATAGGCGACGTCGACGCCGCGTTCTTTAAAAATATTGACGGCGGCTTCAGACAATTCATCCGAGATGAGGACTTTGGGCATTATAAATCTCTTGCGCGACTTTCAGGAGAATGGAGGGAAGGGCGCGCCATCGCGCGCCTGATACGAAATCAGGAAAGCGAGGCTTTTGCTTCCGCAAACGCCCAGTTCAGCCACGGACACAATGCTTCTATGTCGCTGCGTTCGACGGTCGCGCCGCACCAGATGCGAAGGCCCGGCGGCGCCGCCGGATAGGCGCCAAGATCAACGCCGGCGTTTTCCTCCGCAAGGAGCGCTTCCATTTTCTTCACGAAAGCGCGCTGGCCGTCCACATCGAGCGCGGCCACGGCAGGATCGACAATCTTGAAACAAACGCCGGTATTGGAGCGTATCGTTTCGTCCTGACACAGAAAGTCGACCCAGTCTGTCTTCGCGGCCCATTCGGTCAGCACGGCGAGATTGGCGTCGGCGCGCGCCATCAGCGCGGAAAGTCCGCCAAGCGAAACGCCCCATTTTAATGCGTCGATATAATCTTCGATGACGAGCATCGAAGGCGTGTTGATGGTGACGCCGGCGAAGACGCCTTCGTTCAACTTGCCTTTATTGGTGAGCCGGAAAATTTTCGGTAGCGGCCATGGCGGCGTATAGGTTTCAAGCCGCTCAACGGCGCGCGGCGAAATGATAAGGACGCCGTGGCCGGCTTCGCCGCCCATCACTTTCTGGAAGGAATAGGTGACGACGTCGAGCTTGCTCCAGTCGAGCGGCTGCGCGAATGCCGCCGACGTCGCGTCGCAAATTGCGAGGCCTTCGCGGTCGGCCGGAATCCAGTCAGCGTTTGGAACCCTGACGCCCGCCGTCGTTCCATTCCAAGTGAAGACAAGATCATGCGACGGATCGAACGAGGCGAGATCGGGCAGTTCGCCGAAAGGCGCAGTCAACATGCGCGCCTCGATTTTCAACTGCTTGCCGATATCCTCGACCCAGTCTGAACCGAAACTCTCCCAGGCGGCGACCGTAACGGGACGCAGACCGAGCATCGTCCACATCGCCATCTCAACAGCGCCCGTGTCGGACGCAGGCACGATCGCGATCCGGAATTCATCCGGAACCTCCAAAAGCGCGCGCGTGCGATCGATCGCTTCTTTGAGGCGCGCTTTGCAGACCGCAGAACGGTGTGAACGCCCGCGGGTTTCAGCGCCGAAATTTTCAGGATTCCAGCCCGCATGCTTGGCGGTCGGACCGGAAGAAAAAAAGGGTCGCGCAGGACGCACGCCCGGTTTCGTCGTCATCAAAATGTCTCCCATCCTCACAGATGGGTCGCGCCTCGTTGGGGAGGCGTGGCCCGCAATGATGCTTGCAGAATCGCACTATCCGCGTCAACAGAAATTTTGCGTTGCAGCAATCAACTCGCACGAGCATTTTATGCTTCGTCGAATCGGTTCCGCCTGGACGCGGATTTGAGGGGCCGTCCAACAAGATGAAACAGGGGTCGCCAGCGGGAAGGCCGCGCATCGCCGGCGAGGCGGCGGTCTTTGATTGGGCGCTGCTCGTGGCGCTCATCGCATTGGGAAGTTCGTCGTTCACGCTTATCCGCGCGGCGATTGAAACCATTCCGCCCGCCTTTGTGTCGATTGGCCGCCTCTGGATCGCCGCTGGCGCGCTCTATTGGATGATGCGCGCGAAGAAGCGGCGTTTTCCCCCGCTTGTCGTCAAAACGGAAAACGGTCCGCGTCCGCATATTCTATGGGCGTGGATGGGGATCATCGGCCTCGTCGGCTATGCCGCGCCGTTTCTGATTTTTCCCTGGGCGCAGCAATATGTCGAAAGCGGCCTCGCCGGCGTCTATATGGCTTTCATGCCGATCTGGACGCTGGGGCTCGCTTTTCTTTTCGCCAAAGAAAAATTGAATGCGGGAAAAATTATCGGCTTTGCGCTTGGCTTTATCGGCGTCGCCATTCTACTTGGCCCAGAAGCGACAAATGGCGTTGCGCGGTCGAGCATGTTTGCGCAGCTCGCCCTCCTGCTCGCAACGCTTCTTTATGCGGCAAGCGCTGTCATGTCGCGCATGGCGCCGGCGATGCGCCCGCGCACTTTTGCGACGGGAATCGTCCTTGCCGGCGCGGTGTTCGTGACGCCGTCACTGTTATTCACGCCGCTCTCCTCAGGGGAATGGAGCGTCCAAAGCATAATCGCCGTCATATTTCTGGGGCTTGGACCAACCGCGCTCGCCGGCGTAATCATCATCACGATTATTCGCCGCGTCGGCGCGTCATTCATGGCGCTCGCCAATTATTTTGTGCCCGTCTGCGCGGTTATTGCAGGCGCTGTCTTTTTCAGCGAGCGGCTTGACCCAACCGTGTTCCTGGCGCTTGGCGTCATCCTAACCGGCGTCGCCGTCAGCCAGCGCAAATCACGGCCTATCATCGAGGCGGGCGATGCGCTCGCCGCAGACATTGAACCGGTCGCAGAACGCGACCGCGCCGAAGTCTAGAATTCCAGAACGCCTTTCATGACAGGCGTCACGGCGCCGGCGATGCGCACGCTTTCAACAGCGCCGTCCGCGACGTCAAAGGAAACATGGATCTTACTCGGACGGCCCATCTCAACGCCCTGCTCAACGACCCAGCGATGGGCGCCATCGCAAAGCCTTTCCGAGACTGCGATTTTTCCCGGGAACGCCGCCGCCGCAGAACCGGTCGCGGCATCCTCAACAACCCCGGCGCCCGGTGCGAACATGCGAACGTGATGGGTGGCGTTTTCCGCGTCGCCGCCCTCGGCGTAAAGAAGGACGCCAACCGTTTCGCCAAGCGCCAGCTTGTCGAACGCATCAGCAGAAACGCGCGCCCTTCGAACCGTTTCAAGCGATGCTTTCGCGTAAAGGAAATTGACGCCGGCGCCGAAGAAACGAGGCTTGTTGGCATCGCGGTCTATCGCCCCCCGTGGCAGCGACAGGGCGTCTTCGATCGCCGCAGCGTCCGGCGCCGGACCCGCCTCCTTCGGCAGGTTAGGATTTTGAAACTCGGCGAAGGAAGCGCCGTCTTGCATGAATAATTTGATCGGGAACATCCCGGTGTTCAATTCAAGGCTTAGCTTATTCTTGATGCCAAACCGTTCCGAAATCGCCACAGCCGAACCAACAGTCGGATGACCCGCGAAGGGCATTTCATAGCCAATTGTAAATATCCTGATCCTTGCAGCGTTTTTTGGATCTTTCGCTTTCAGGACGAAAACGGATTCGGCGTAGTTGAACTCGCGCGTAATCGCGAGCATTTCCTCAGTCGACAGGCAATCCGCGTCGAAAATGACGGCAAGCTGATTGCCGGCGAAAGGCTGGTCGGAAAAGACGTCAAACGTCGCAAAATCAAATTTTTTCATCGCAATCTCCTGGCGGCCTCAATATAGATTGCCGCGCGCTTTTCGAATGCAATTATTCAAAAAGCCGCAATAGAAAAATTGAACCCTAATCATCCGCCTTTTTCAGCATCCATACATGATTGAGCGGTCCGTTTCCGCCGCCGAATTCCGGCGCTGCTTTGATCGCCCCATGAACATAATCGATGGCGCGCTTGGCTGCGGCGGCAAGCGGCAGCCCCTGCGCGACACCGGTAGCCAGCGCCGAGGCGAGCGTGCAGCCCGTTCCATGCGTCGACTTTGTCTCGATGCGCGGATTTCGAAAGACGCGCGCGCCGCCGAGCGTAACGAGCGCATCTTCAACCGCAGCGCCTTTGAGATGCCCGCCTTTGACAAGCGCGGCCGTTGCGCCGCGCTGGATGAGCGCCTCGCCCGCCGCGATCAAATCTTCCGCCGACTTGACGGCGCGCCCCGTCAGCGCTTCGGCTTCAATCGCATTCGGCGTGATTATGGCGGCTAGCGGCGCGAGCCGCTCAAGAATTACCGAGGCGACGCCTTGGCCGGAGAGCGCGTCGCCGCTTGTCGCCACCAAAACCGGATCGAGAATGACCGGAATGCCGGGCGCTGATTCAACAATAAAATCGGCGATAGCTTCCGCAGCGTCCGCCGTGCCGATCATGCCGACCTTAATGGCGTCAGCACCAATATCATCAATGACGGCCTTCGCCTGATCCTTGATGAATTGCGGCTCGATCTGGCGCACCGCTTCAACGCCAAGCGTATTTTGAACGGTGAGCGCGGTAATTGCCGCCGCCGCATACCCGCCAAGCGCCGTCACCGTCTTGATGTCGGCCTGGACGCCGGCGCCGCCCGAGGGGTCAGACCCTGCAATAATAAGAATGCGTCCACGCATTGCCGCAAACTTTCCAAGATGCCGCCAAAGATCGGTTTTACATGCAATAACCGCCGACAGGAAACAAACGGGGAGAGACGATGAAACCGGGTTATCTGGCCGTTACGGGGCTTATCTGCTGCGTCATTGCGCTCGTCATTCAGCTCTTTCCGTGGCTCGCCTATAGTCTTGGCGTTGACATGGCCGCCTCATGGCGCCTGTTCGGCTTCGGATTATTCCTGATCGCAATATCAGTGCTGACGTCATCGCGTCAGGCGTCATAAAAAACAGGCGGAAAGCAGTAGCGGACTAAATCAGCTCGCCTTGTCAATTGCGGCGATAATGTCGTCGACAACCTTGTTGACGAGCTTTTCGTCCTCGCCTTCGGCCATCACGCGAATGAGCGGCTCGGTGCCGGATTTGCGAATGACGAGACGGCCCTTGTCGCCGAGCGCTGCTTCAGACGCGGCGATTGCAGATTTAACTGGACCCGCCGCCAACGGCTCGCCGCTCCTGATGCGGATATTTTTCAACACTTGCGGCATCGGATCGAAGGCGCGGCACGCCTCGCTGACCTTCTGCTTGCCTGCGGCGATGACCGCCAGAATTTGCAGCGCCGTGACGAGCCCGTCGCCAGTCGTTGAGTAATCGCTGAGAACGACATGACCAGACGGTTCGCCGCCGATATTCATGCCTTTGGCGCGCATCGCCTCCACGACATAGCGATCGCCGACTTTCGTGCGCTCAAGCTGAAGGCCAAGGCTCTTCAGGTAGCGCTCAAGACCAAGATTGGACATAACGGTCGAAACAACGCCAGCGCCCTTCAGCTCGCCGCGCGCCTGCAGCGTTTTTGCAATGACGGCGAGGATCTGGTCGCCGTCGACAGTACGGCCCTTCTCGTCGCAAATGATGACGCGATCAGCATCGCCGTCGAGCGCAATGCCGATATCGGCGCGATACTCATGGACCGCATCCTGCAGCGCCTTGGTCGAGGTCGATCCGCAATCCTGGTTGATATTAAAGCCGTTCGGTTCAACGCCGATCGATTTTACTTCCGCGCCAAGCTCCCAAAGCACGGTCGGCGCCACGCGATAGGCCGCGCCATTGGCGCAGTCGACGACAATGCGGATGCCGTCGAGCGAAAGCCCGCGCGGGAAAGCATTCTTGGCGAATTCGATATAGCGCGCGCCGGCGTCATCGACGCGCTTCACCCGGCCGAGGTCGGCGGACGCTGCAAGCCCTTCATCCGGGTCGGCTTGCATCAGCGCTTCGATTTCAAGCTCCGCCTTGTCGGAAAGCTTGTAGCCGTCGGGGCCAAAAAATTTGACGCCATTGTCATGATACGGATTATGCGAGGCGGAAATCATCACGCCGAGATCGGCGCGCAAGGAGCGCGTCAGCATCGCCATAGCCGGCGTCGGCAACGGTCCCAGAAGAAAGACGTCCATGCCGGCAGCTGCGAAACCCGCAGTCAACGCCGGTTCGATCATGTAGCCGGAAAGGCGCGTATCCTTGCCGATCACGACGCGGTGGCGATGTTCGCCGTTTCTGAAATAACGCCCGGCCGCCATGCCGAGCTTCAGAATCGATTGCGGCGTCATCGAGCCCGCATTGGCGAGGCCGCGGACGCCATCCGTTCCAAAAATCGCCCGTTCGGTTTTTGCCGGCGCCGGCGCGCCTTCATCCCCGCGCATAAATCTGAAACTCCTTGAACCGACGCCCTTTAGCACAATGTTACGAGCGCCGCCTTAACGGCCTTAACTAATTGAATTTATTGAATAATAAACAGCGAGCGCCTGGCGTGTCACAACTACGTCGTGAACGCGCAGGATATCGGCGCCGCGGGTGACCGCGGCAAGGCCGGCCGCGAGGGAGCCGCCAAGACGTTCTCCGGCGGGACCCGGGCGGTCAACCGCCGCGATAAATCTTTTCCTCGAAACGCCGGCAAGGATTGGCGCGCCGAGCGAGTGGAATTTTTCAAGGCATGCAAGGAGCGTCAGATTATGTTCCGTCGTTTTGCCGAAGCCGATGCCCGGGTCAACGATCAGCCGTTCGCGCGCAACGCCCGCTTTCACACATGCATCGATGCGCGCCGCCAGATAGGCGCGAACTTCCTCGACAACATCGTCATATTGCGGATTTTTTTGCATCGTCTCAGGATCGCCCTGCGCATGCATCAAAACGATTTTGCATGGCGATGTTGCGGCGACTTCAAGACTTTCAGGCGAATAGGAGAGCGCAGAAACATCGTTCCAGATCGTCGCGCCGGCGGAGAGCGCGGCGCGCGCGACAAACGGCTTTCGCGTATCGACGGAAATGACTGCATCCGTTTTTGCGGCAAGGCCTTCAATAACTGGCAGAACGCGAGCGAGTTCTTCTTGCTCGTCCACTGGAGATGCGCCCGGACGCGTTGATTCCCCGCCAATATCGAGAATATCAGCGCCTTCCGCAGCGAGCCTTAATCCGTGGTCGATCGCCGCCGCGGCGCCGAAAAATCGCCCGCCATCGGAAAAACTGTCAGGCGTCACATTGACGACGCCCATGATCTTGCATCGAGCCACCGGAGCCTCTTCCGTTCAGCGCGGAATTTGTTCATTCCGCCGCGCCGCCGCCTGCTTTCTTATGCGCCGCACCCTATGCTGCCGCAATGATGCTTCGTGACGAGACGCCCGATCACGCGCTCGGCCAATATCGCGCCTGGCGCGCGCCATTCTCAAAGGCGTCAGCGCTCGATCTCGCCTGGACGAACCGGGCTCGCAGCAACGCGCCTCAACCGCACAGGCTGTTGCCGCATGGCGAGCCGAGCATTGCGATTGTCCGCCGCCGCGAAACCGACGGAACGATGTCGGATATCGATCTTCTTGTGTGCGGCCCCTATCACAGGACAAAATTCTATGCGCCTGAAAAAGGCGAGGAGCTTATCGCCTGGCGCATCAAGCCGGAACTCGCCGCATCGCTCTTCGGCGTATCGCCTTTTGAATACGCCAACATCGCGCGCGTATCAGCGCCGCAACATTTGAAAACTGCCTGCCAGCAATCCTTGATATGCGCCGAACATGCGCCAGCGGCGGAGATCATTCGGACGCTCTATCTTGATCTCGAAACATACGCTGACGGAAATTCTGCAAATGCGGGGCCTGAATGCGCCGCAGCGCAATGGTTGCGCGAAGAAAGCGGTAAAATTCGCTTCAAACAAATCGCTGAAAAACTTGGCATTAGCGAAAGAAATCTCCGCCGCCGGTTTACCGACCATGTCGGCCTCGCGCCGAAATCCTATTCGCAGCAATTGCAGCTGACGAACGCGGCGCTCGCCGCCGAGAAAGAGGCCGCGCCCGATTGGGCTGAAATCGCCTTCGCGACCGGATTTCACGACCAGGCGCATATGATCAATCTGTTCAAATCGGAAACCGGCCTGACACCGGGCGCCCTTCACGCCGAAAGGCGCGACCTGCTCTGAAGGTCTGCTGTCCGCTTTTTACAATACCGGACGAGCGCATTCCGGCAGTGTTGCGCGGTCAATTGCTGGAGTTTTTCGATGAGATTTTTGACCCTCGGTCTGTCACTCGCGATTTTTACCGGACACGCCGCCGCTCAGGAACAAACTGCGCCAAAGACCCTCGAATTTGAGGGCCGGGAGTGGCGGGTCGCAGCGAAAGAGGCGGAGATCGTCAACCATCTCGGCCGCGAAGCCGTTACGCTGATGCGCGGAAGGCTTTGGGATGACGACGCCCGTTTCGGCGACGGCGTCATCAGTTTCGACGTCGCCTATGAAGAAGAGCAGCTTTTCGCCGGGGCCGGCTGGCGCGCCGAAAGCCCCGATCATTTCGAAATGATGTATGTTCGCGGGCATCTAAATAACAAGCCCGATGCATTGCAATATACGCCCGTGGAGAACGGTCTGAGCGCGTGGCAGATTTTTGGCGATGAAAATTCAATCGCGCCGGTTTCGCAAAAATTTGACAATTGGAACAATGTGAAGATCGTCATTATCGGCGATCGCGCGGACATCTATTTTAATAGCGACACGCCATCGCTGCATGTGCCGGATCTAAAAACAGACCTTGAAAAGGGCGGCGTCAGTCTTGGCGTTTCGGGCAAGGGATCGATATTCCTTTCAAACATCGAGATTCGCCCGCTGCGCAAGGGTGAAAAAATTATCGGCGAACCCAAGAAAACGCCGGCTCCGCCAGACGGGATGATCGCAAACTGGTCAATTTCCTCACCGTTTGACGAATCGAGCGTCGCCAACGCGCTGACGATTCCAGAGAGGCTCAAATCGGATCTCGCATGGAACGGGCTTCGCGTTGAAACCAACGGCGTCGCCAATATCGCGAAGCTGCGAAAAATTGGCGACAAGGCGGATACGGTTTTTGCGCGGCTGAACATTAAATCCGACAAGGCGCAGATGAAAGAGATGCGTTTTGGCTATTCCGACCGCGTCCGGCTCTATCTCAACGGCAAACGCGTTTATTACGGGGACGCCGGATGGCGCGTGCGAGACTATCGCTTCCTTGGAACAGTCGGGTTTTTCGACAGCGCAGGGCTCGATCTGAAAAAGGGCGACAATGAATTGATGGTCGCCATTTCCGAAACATTCGGCGGCTGGGCGTGGGCCGGCGCCATCCAGGATCAGACGGGGATTACGCTCGAGAATTAGGCGGCGAGCGCATTTGCGCTCTACGCTGAACGGCGTCCCGCGCCCCCGAACGCGGGCGCCGTATTCTTTCATCAAAAACCTCATCCCCCGAAAGGGATGAGGTTTCATAAACCATCAACAACGAATGCGCTTGTGGCGCACAGGCGCTAAAGCATCACGCCCCTTGCGGGTTCGGTTCAAGGCCGCCGGCGCCGCCTTCGTTCTTCTTGCCGCCCGAAAAAGCGCCGGAAGATGGAACCGAGGATGACGGCGTGTGATCTTTCGGATCAAGCGGGTCCTCGCGGACAATCGCCTCGCCCTTAAGAAGCTTGTTGATTTCATCGCCTGTCAGCGTCTCGAATTCGAGCAGCGCTTCTGCGAGTTTTTCCCAGTCGCCGCGATGGTCCGTAAGGACCTTTCTGGCAAGCTCGTGGCCCTCGGTGACGAAGCGCTTGATCTCGTCTTCGATCAGCTTCGCCGTGTCGGTTGAAATCGTTTTCGAGCGCGCAATCGACTGGCCCAGGAAAACCTCGCCTTCGTCTTCTGCATAGGCGATCGGTCCCAGCTTTTCGGAAAGGCCGTATTGCGTAACCATCGCCCGCGCTATCTTCGTCGCCATCTCGATGTCAGACGATGCGCCTGACGTCACCTTGTCGCGGCCGAACTTCAATTCCTCTGCGACGCGCCCGCCCATCGCCATGGCGATGCGGCCTGTCATCTGTTCATAGGACATCGAATAGCGATCGCGTTCGGGGAGCGATTGCACCATGCCGAGGGCGCGGCCGCGCGGAATGATCGTCGCCTTGTGGACGGGATCATTGCCCGGCACGAAGATCGAAACCATGGCGTGGCCGGCTTCATGATAGGCGGTCAAAATCTTTTCATCTTCGGTCATGACCATCGAGCGGCGTTCAGCGCCCATCATGACCTTGTCCTTTGCGTCCTCGAATTCTTTCGAGGTGACGAAACGCTTGCCGCGCCGGGCCGCGAGAAGCGCCGCCTCATTGACGAGATTGGCGAGGTCCGCGCCGGAAAAGCCGGGCGTGCCGCGCGCAATCGTGCGCAAATTGACGTCGGGCGCCAACGGCACTTTCTTGGCGTGCACATTGAGGATTTTTTCGCGGCCGGCGACATCCGGGTTCGGAACGACGACCTGGCGATCGAAACGGCCCGGACGAAGCAGCGCCGGGTCGAGCACATCCGGCCGGTTCGTCGCAGCGATGAGAATGATGCCCTCATTCGCCTCAAAGCCGTCCATTTCAACAAGCAGCTGGTTCAGCGTCTGCTCGCGCTCGTCATTGCCGCCGCCAAGACCGGCGCCGCGGTGACGGCCGACGGCGTCGATCTCGTCGATAAAGATGATGCAGGGCGCATTCTTCTTCGCCTGATCGAACATGTCGCGCACGCGGCTGGCGCCGACGCCGACAAACATCTCGACAAAGTCAGAACCCGAAATGGTGAAAAATGGAACATTCGCTTCGCCGGCGATGGCGCGCGCGAGCAGCGTCTTGCCAGTGCCCGGAGGGCCGACGAGAAGCGCGCCTTTTGGAATCTTGCCGCCAAGACGCTGGAACTTCATTGGGTCTTTCAGATACTCGACGATTTCTTCGAGTTCTTCCTTCGCCTCATCGATGCCGGCGACATCGTCAAAGGTGACGCGGCCTTGACGCTCGGTCAAAAGCTTGGCGCGGGATTTACCAAAACCCATCGCCTTGCCGCCCGCGCCTTGCATCTGGCGCGCGACGAAAAAGAAAAAAGCAAGGATGATAATAAACGGAAGGAGATTGAAGATCACCGAGAGGAGCAACGGCAATTGCTCTTCAGGTTTGATTTTCGTCGTTGCGCCCGATGCGTTCAACTTGTCGGCGACTTCAACGCCGGCGGCTTCCGGAATGGCGGTGATGAAAGTGCGGCCGTCGGCGAGCGTTCCTTTCACGTTGCCCTTGTCGATCTCGGCGAGTTTGATGTCGCCCTGTTCGATGCGCGTGACGAATTCGGAATAATCAAGACGGGTCGCTGACGCCCCCGGCGCGGAGGAAAGCTTGAAGCTCTGCAAGGCGACGATGAAAAAGACGAAGACGAGGCCCCAGATCAGGAGGTTGCGTCCATTCATACTTACAAGTCCTTTCCCGTCGCAGTCGCGGCTCGATCATTGAGCCTAGAAGATAGGTGTTAAGGAAGCCCGGCGCCACAAGCGGATTTCACAAATTCGTAAGGCGAATTGAAGCGGTTAATCCGTTCGAAGAACCGCTCCGGGGCCAGGGAGACAAACATTGGGTCCCCGCCATCAGGCGCGCCGACATGGGCGGTCTCGCCATCCGGATAACGCAAGGCCGGTCCGGTTGGATCCAAACCGTTAATATTCGGGCCCAAAGGGGCAAGCTCGACCGCGCAGCCGCTGGTATTTCGAATGATGAACCGGCCGTCCCAGAGAAGGCTCTCGCCGGCGGCGACCGTCCTCGTCTTCATCGGCCGAACGCCGGCGCGTCCAAAGACCGCAGCGGGCTCGCGCCTGACCGAGAGAGCGCCGCCGCACCGCTCGAAAAGGGCGCCGCCAAGCGGGCGCTTGCCGCCTTGCTCGCCAAGCATGTTGAAGAGCGTCTTCGCCGCCCCTGCTGATGGCGAATATTGTGCGCCGCTCACTGCCCGGCCAAGGCGCGCCAGCAATGCCGGCGCGCAGTCTTCGTCAATGGCGCTGAAATTCTGCAGCAAGGCGGTCCCGTCATCCGCGAACGCGCCGCCGGCCTCGGCAAACAATTCCAAAATGCGTTGATCGAGATCGTCGGCGCGCTCCTGTTCCAGGCGCGCGCTCGAAACAAGTCCGCTGACAAATGAAGGATCGACCGCTTCTTTTTGAGCGATCTCAGCGCGAAGCCGGACGCGTTCGAAGCGACGGTCGTCATTCGATGGGTCATCGATCCATGCAACACCTTCATTTCGCAAAAAAGCCTGCAGCGCGGCGCGGCGGCGATCAAGAAGAGGCCGCAGGAGCCTGACCGGTCCAAGCGGCCCGCTGGCGATCATCGTTTCCTGCCGCATGCCGGAGAGACCTGCCGCCCCGCCGCGCGCCACCCGCATCAACAAGGTCTCGGCCTGATCGTCCGCCGTGTGCCCGGTCATGATCGCGCCGGCGCCAATTTTGACGGCATGGCCGGCGAGAAGCGCATAACGCGCCTCGCGCGCTGCAGCCTGAATGCCTGTCTTCGGCTTTTCTCCGGTCCAGCAAAGAATATCGTGCTCGACGCCCAGGGCGGAAGCCATCGCCGCGACCTGCTCAGCCTCGGCGCGCGACGCTTCGCGGAGGCCATGGTCGATCGTTGCGGCGCCAACACGGACGCCGCACCGGCGCAGAGGGGCGGCGAGATGAAGGAGCGCCAGCGAGTCCGATCCGCCAGACAGCGCGATCAGGATCGATCGAGGTTCGCCCAAACCCCTCCATGCCGCCGCAAAGAAATCGGGGCCTGGAAGAACATGTGGGAAGTCTAGCGGCAATTCGCCCGCGCCATTTCAACATCCGTACGCTGAAGAACGGCCGGCTCGGCGTTTGGATATTTCGTTTTAAGCGTCTTGAAGACCTTGCACGCCTGATCGGCTTGATTAAGGCGGGAGAACGCGGTTCCAAGCTTCAGATAAGCTTCGGCGCCGCGCGCGCTCGTCGGATAAGCGCGGATGAAAGCGATGAACGTATCGGCCGCTTCCGCATTCTTGCCGGCGGCGAGATAAACCTCGCCGAGGCGAAATTTTGCGTCCGGCGCGCGGGCGTGACCCGGAAAGGCTTGCAGGAATTGCGTAAACGCTTTTTCAGCGCGCCCGTAATCGTTCGAAAGCAGGAATTGCGAGGCGTAACGATAGGCTTCTTCAGCATCGTTCGGCAAAGCGACATCGCCCGCCGCAGCGCCGCCTGCAACGGATTTGTTGATCTGGCTGGCGATCGGATCGCCCCCTGGCGCGGCTGCGCCGCTTGCAAGATTGACAGGCTCGCCCGCCGGCCCCGCCGCCATCGCGCCGGCGTCGCCCGACCCAATATCGCCGGACAAGGCGGCGCTGATCGCATCAATGCGCGCCTGCATCTGATCGAGCTGGTGATTTTGTTCCTCAAGGCGGCCGGTAAGGTCGCGCACTTCTCGCTCTAGCTGGTCGATGCGTTGCGATGATTGAATGGCGCCGGTCGCCGACGCTTTTAATTGCGCAACATCGGCCTCAAGCGCCTCGATGCGGTCCTTCGTGCCAGCCTGCGCGGTTGGCGCGACGATGCTGGCGGCCCCAAGGGCAAGGGCGGCTAAAAGAAAACGGCGCATGATGAAATCCTTTGTTACGCAGAGGCGGACGAGTTTGAATTCAGCGTCGATCCGAATGGCCCCGTAAGAATTAGTTTCGGCGACGCGTTTAAAGCGCAAAAATCAGCCAAGAAAAAGGCGCGCTTCCGGCATCGGACGCGCGCCCAAATCCTATGCTGACATCGGTTCGACGTCAGGACGTCGCGCCGCCCGAAGTAATCGTCGTCGTGGCGTTGCGGTTGAGCGCCCATGCGTCTTCAGTCGAACGCGGATCAAGCGGGCGCTCCTTGCCGTAGGAGACGGTGCGGACGCGCGAGCTGTCGACGCCGAGGCTGACGAGATAGGCGCGGGCCGCTTCGGCGCGGCGGGCGCCGAGCGCGAGGTTGTATTCGCGCGTGCCGCGCTCATCGCAATTACCGGCGAGGAGAACGGAAACGCCCGGATATTGCTTCATGAAGTCGGCCTGACGGCGAAGCGTGTCCTGCGCCTGGCTGGTCAAGGAATACTGGTCATAGGCGAAGAAAACCCGATTGCCGACATTTTGCTCAAGATCGGCTTCAGATCCCGGGACAACGCCCGAGCGGTCAAGCGCGCCGGTGTCGGCGTTCTGGCCGGCGACGACGTCGGGGCCAGTCGAATTGGTGTTCGCGCATGATTGGGCCATGACGAGTGCGCCAAGAACCCCTGCCAATTTCAACGCGTTAGTCATTTTCATGTTTCGTAAGCTCCACTGCGATCGGCACGGCTCTGCGAGCTGCCTCGCCGCCACCCCTGTTAAAACCAATTTTAGGCGCCAACGTGGCCGCTGGCGAACGGGCGCGCTCCTTCAACGCGCGGCTCGGCCCGTTACGGGATAATACAGAAATATTAACCGTCCGTTTGCCGACCGCGCGAAGCGTAAAGAGGTCCGTAATTACGATCAAGCGCCCTTAATCCGGGTGCAAAATGAAAATTGAGACAGGGGTTGGCTGCATTTGACGCACGCAACCTTTTGGCGCGCTCCCGCCGCCATTACACCGCCTCAATCTCTGGCCTCAGGGAAGCGGCGGCGACCAGGCCGGGTCCGACGCCCCGCCCGGCGTTCTCACCCGACGAAGATTGCGGCCCGTCAGGTCGACCGACCAGAGCTGCGGATTGGCGCCCGGCGAAGGTTCGCGGAAAAACATCAGCACCCGTCCATTCGGCGCCCATGTCGGCCCTTCATCGAGATAGCTTTCCGTCAAAAGCCGCTCGCCCTGCCCATCGGGCCGGATGACGCCGATATAAAAACGGCCTTTGTAGAGACGCGTGAAAGCGATGAGATCGCCGCGCGGCGACCACACCGGCGTTTCATAACGCCCTTCGCCGAAGGTGATGCGCTTCGGCGAGGAGCCGTCGGCGTTCATTACATAGATCTGTTCCGAGCCGCCGCGATCGGACGTAAACGCAACGCGCCGTCCATCGGGCGACATTGTCGGCGACGTGTCGATGCCCGGATTGTCGGTGAGACGCGTCAAACGCCGCGTCGCAAGATCCATCTTGAAGACGTCCGAATTTCCGTTGCGCTCCATCGACATCAACACGCTGGTGCCGTCAGGCGTAAAGCGCGGCGCGAATGTCATGCCGCGAAACGTTCCAAGCTGCTCCTGCTCGCCGGTTTCTATATTGAACAGATAAACCTGGCCCGGCTTGTTATCGAAAAAGGCCATATAGGTGATCTGCTGCTGGGTCGGCGAAAAGCGCGGCGTCAGCGCTTCATAACGCTGCCCGTCCGTCAACAGCACCGGATTGGCGCCGTCCTGGTCCATGATCATCAGCCGCTTGGTGCGTTTTTCTTTCGGCCCCGTTTCATAAACGAAGACAACGCGCGTATCGAAATAGCCTTCCTCGCCGGTCAGCGATTTGTAGACAAAATCGGCAACCTTGTGCGCGGCGCGGCGCCAATTGTCGGCGGGCGTCTTGAACGAAACCGCGCCGAGCTGCTCGTTTGAATAAACGTCCCAGACGCGCGTTGAAACTTCAATACGGCCGTCAGGATCCTGCTTCACTTCGCCGGCGATCAACACTTGCGCGTTGATGATGCGCCAGTCGGCGAAGCGCGGGCGCACATTCACGCTGGTCAGTTTTTCGATATAGGCGCGCTGATCGATGACGCTGAAAAGGCCGGACCGGTCGAGATCAGACATGATGACGCCGGTGATGTCGCGGCCGATTTCGGACGATTTGGAATCCTGCCCCAGAAAATCCGGCGCCGCGACCGGCATCGGTTCGACATTCGCCTGCGTGATATCGATGCGCACGCGCGCCGCCGCCGGTGTCGCTGCAATCGCCGCCGCAAGGGCCGCCATCGTCGCAATCGCCAATCTGATCATCATCTAATCCTGTTTGCTTTACCGAATCGCCGGGGAGGATAGAGGGTTCCGATTGCGGAATTAAGGCGCAATGCGCCAATCCGCCTTAAAATCCCGCCATCTGGCTCGGGTCGAAGTGAAGGCTGAAGGCGCTCCATTCATTGTAGCGCGTCTGGTCGAAGAAATCGTATGGCTGGCAGGCGATAACAGCGCGCACCGCATTTTGTTGCGCAACTTGCCAGAAGCGGTTGCCGGAAAGGCTGATCTCGAGCGCATTCACGACGCGCGGATCACCTTTGAGCGAACCGTCGCGGTTAAGATCGATGTCGATAACGACAATCAATTTTTCCGGATTGGGCGCGCCGATGATTGCGCCGGCGTTCCAGCACCGCGATATCGCCGCGCGCATCTTGTCGATCTCGCTCGCCGTCAGCCGGTCGCCCGTTCCAATGCGTGCGCGCGGCTGATCGGCTTCCTCAACAGCGTCCGCGACCTCGCCCGACGGCGCTTCCTTCTTGGCCTTGTCGACGAGGGCTGAAAGCGCGTCGAGATCGAGATCATCGTTTTTCGGCTTTGGCTTTGGCGTCGGTTTCGGCTTTTCGACCGGAGGCTTTGGCTCTTCCTTTTTCGCTTCCGGCTTCGGTTCTTCCTTTTTGGGTTCTTCTTTTTTCGGCTCGGGAAGCGGGGCTGGTTCAGGTTCCGGCGCTTTTTCTTCAGCCTTTGGCTGCGGCGCAGGCTTTTCTTCAGGCTCCGGTTTTTTTTCTTCCGGCTTCGGCTTCGGCGCCGCGGCCGGAACGCTCGTCTCCTTGGCGAGTTCAGCTTCGGAGATCAGTTCGATCGGCACTACCGGCGCTTCGATAATCTTCGTGCGCAGGAATGACGGCAGCGACACGAACGCAAAGCCGATCAAACAGGCATGAAGAAGGATCGATGCGGCTACGCCAAAACGCATGGAAAGATCCTATTCACCGGCCCCTTACCGGCTTTAGTTTGGCCGGTTTCAGTGTGTCCGGCGTCAGTTCGGTTCCCGGTCGGTGACGAGACCGATATTTCGAAAACCGGCGGCGTTGATCTTGCCCATCACGCGCACGACGTCGCCATAACTGCGCGATTGATCGCCGCGAATATAGATGCGCTGGTCATAGCCCGCCGTTGCGATCGCCTCGAGTTGAGGCACAAGATTATCGAGCGTCACCGTCGTTTCCTGAACGAATATCGTGCCGTCGCCAGTGATCGTGACCGTCAACGGCTCGCCCTGATCCGGAATCGGTTGCGCCGCGGTTTCGGGAAGGTCGACGGCGACGCCGACGGTCAGCAAGGGCGCAGCGACCATGAAGACGATCAACAAGACAAGCATGACGTCGACGAGCGGCGTCACGTTGATTTCCGCCATGACTCGCGTGCGTCCCGGCCTGTGGCGCCCCGCATTTCCCATCGAAGCGCCCATCAGCGCGACCTTTCATCAAGCTGGCGCGACAGGATCGCCGAGAATTCATCGGCGAAGCCCTGCAGACGCACGGCGTATGAATTGAGCGCTGTCGAATAACGGTTGTAGCCGACAACGGCGGGGATCGCCGCGAGAAGGCCGAGCGCAGTTGCAAACAGCGCCTCGGCGATGCCGGGCGCGACGACGGCGAGGTTCGTATCCTTCGTCGCCGCGATCGACTGGAACGCCGTCATGATGCCCCACACCGTGCCGAGAAGGCCGACGAAAGGCGCGGCCGAGCCGATCGTTGCAAGAATGCCGAGATTGCGCTCCGCCGTTTCAAGCTCGCGCGACACAACGACATTCATGACTTTTTCAATCCGGTCCTTGGCGCCGGCCACAAGCCCTTCCGACCGGCCGAGCTCCTTGGCGCGCGACCACTCGGTCATGCCGGCGGAAAAGACGCGCGCCATCGGGTGGTCGCCCTTGTCGCCAAGCTTGCGATGGAGTTCGTCCAGCGGCCGGCCCGACCAGAACATGTCCTCAAAACGGCGCGACTTCGATTTCAGCCGCCCGAACAGGAGCGATTTGTCGATGATGACGGCCCACGACCAGATCGACGCTGTGATGAGGATGCCCATCACCACTTTGACGACCAGACCCGCCGACAGGAAAAGACTCAAAAGGCTGAATTCTCCGCCCAGCGATTGGCTTGCCGCGGCGACGACTTCGGTTTGCATGATTTTCAAATCCCCAGCACGTTGAACAATGGGCCTTCGGGCTTCTGGCGGCGTCTCAGCTTTTTGGCCGCCATAAAGAGCAGTTGCGCCTTTTTTGAGGCGTAATCCTTACCAGCCGGACGCCCGCCCTTTCAGCGCGCCATCCGGAGCCGGTGTGATTTTGTCTCCCAATAGCCGGTTCCGGCGGCGCGGGCAAAGGCGCCAAGGCGCGACTATTTCTGATTTTTAATGGCGAGGCCGGCGGCGACCCGGTGGGAACGGGCCCGACGGCGCGCGTGCGACATGAAGATAACAGCCGATTTACCCCCGTGCGCCCAGCTGGCGGGCAATCTCGCCGGGCAGCCGCCGCGGCCGGCCGTCGAGATTCATGCAGACCGCCTCAACGTCGGCCCGCGCGATGAGCGTCTCGCCGCGCCGCATCTCCTGAAAAAGCAGCATGCGCGCGCCCCTGACCTCAAGAAAGCGCGTCGCCACGTCGAGCTCATCGTCAATGCGCGCCGGCGCAATCCATTCCGTCGTCATTTTTCGCACCGCGAAGGCGAGCGGCTCCGAACGCGCCAAAAGCTCCGTATGCGAAACGCCGCTCGAACGCAGCGCCTCGGTCCTGCCGCGTTCGAAAAAATGCAGATAGCGCGCGTGATAAACGACGCCGGAAAAATCCGTGTCCTCGTAATAAACGCGCACTGTGATCGAATGTTCGTTTCTTTCAGCCATGCGCGCCATCGGACCAGATTTTGCGCGTCCGGTCCATGCGAACACGCATCGGCGTTAATGCGCGATAAGAAGCGGCAAATCGCGTTGCTTCATCATCTTCCTTGTGAATCCGCCTAGCACGATCTCGCGCCAGCGCGCGTGAGAATAAGCGCCCATGACGATAAGGTCGGCCCGCCAGGCGCGCGCTGAATCAAGAAGCGCGTCTTCTGCACCGCCCCTGGCGACATCGATATGGCGCGCTTCAACCGGCACGCCATGCAGGCGAAGAAGATCCCCGGCGCGCTCCGGCCCCGGCAGGGCGCGTTCTATTTCGCCCGCCGTTGCGACAAGCGCCGCCTCCGCACCGGCAAGAAAAGGCTCCGAAGCGCTCAAGGCGCGCGCCGCCTCGCGCGATCCGTTCCATGCAATGAAAATTCTCTTTGGCGCGCCATCGAGTTTGCCGGACGGCGCAGCGAGCACCGGGCGTCCCGACTGAAATGCGAGTTCTTCAAGCAGGGGCGCATCCTCAAAAGGCTCCTCGCCTTCAGGGCTCGCCATCACGACGAGATCGGCGACGCGCGCCGCCGCGGCCTGATCATAAAAGACAAGACCTTGCTGATCGCGCCATGAAATGGTTGCGCCGCGGTCGTCTCGATGATCGGCGCATTTTGCAAACTCAACGCCTAGCTTTTTAGCCGCATCGCGAACTGATGCAGAAAACGAATTCGCCTGTTCGGCAAGCGCTTCGGTGATCGCAGCGATCGGTTCGACAGCCATTACGCCGAGTGCCGAATATCCGTCGACGGCGGCGTTCGGCGCCTGACGGATATGCACCGCCTCAACATGCGCGCGAAAATGTTTGGCCAGATGAATTGCGGCCTCAACGCCGCCCTTGGCGCCAACACTGCTTTGCACCGGCGCCAGAATTTTCTTGATCGACATTCGCGTCTCTCCTTTTCTCCCGGCATATTGCGCCGGCGTTTTAATGCCCAATGGAGGAACGCATACCTCTCCTCTTTTCAGGTAGGCGCTCCACGACCGCCTTCAAGTTGAAAGATACGCGGCGCCGTGTCGCGCCTGCCTAATCGCTCCAGGCGGATCGCCAACAAGGCGCAAAAGCGATAAGGGGCGTCAGCCGCAATATTACGCGGCGACGGAATGCAATTTGTTCGCAAGAAGGAATCTCGATGCGCCATTCAATCGCAATCATGCTCGCCGCTGCCATGCTTTCAGCTTGCGCCCATTCGCCTTTCGGCAAACCGGACGCCGAACCCGTCCCCGCCGCCCCTCTCACCGCCCCCAATGACGGCCTCAATGCGACGCTGTGGATGCAAGGGGCTGTTGAATACAAGGCGAACGCCGAGGCGGTCTATGCGCTGGCGCGCCTTCGCCTTGATGAAGCGCTGAAAGATCCCGCCTGGTCCGCTGTCCCGCAAATGGAACCGGCGAACTTTAAAAAGCTTCCGCCTGCGGTCATTCTCGATGTCGATGAAACCGTGCTCGACAATTCCGCCTATCAAGCGCGCCTCGTTTCTGACGACACGGAATTTTCCGGCCCGCAATGGTCGGCCTTCGTTGAAAGCCGCAGTTCGGTTCCCGTGCCCGGCGCGCTCGCCTTCACGCAATATGCGGCGTCAAAAGGCGTCGCCGTTTATTACGTCACCAACCGAAATTCGTCCGGTGAGGCGGCGACATTCGACAATCTGAAAGCATTCGGCTTTCCCGTCAGCAAGACGCCCGACACGCTGCTGACGCAGGGCGAGAAAAAAGAATGGGCATCGCGCAAGGAGTCGCGCTTCGCTTCGGTCGCCGCGAAGCATCGCGTCCTCCTCCTGATCGGCGATAATTTCGGCGACTTCACCGACGCCGCCTATGGCGACCCGGCAGAGCGGATGGCGGCCTATGAAGCCAACGCTGATCATTGGGGCCGCGACTGGCTTGCGCTTCCCAATCCCTCCTATGGCTCATGGGAATCCTCTCTCTACGGCCGCAATTACTCGCTGCCTGCCGGCGAGAGACGGACCATGAAGCGCGAGGCGCTGAAACCGTGGACCGGCGAGACGCCGGAATAGGCAAAAGCCTCCGCGGGAGGCCTTTTACTTCCGCTTATCAAACGATAGGCCTCTGAAATATCTTTCAGGGGTGAACTGCTGCTGCAAACCCGGCCGAAACCGATAGTATCGGCTTGACTAGGGCTAGGATCATTCTTATGTAAGTAAACGCTCACTTATGGAGAAAGTCATGGCGGACGGCGCCGGATTGCAAAAATCGAAGACGGAAGCTGGAGCCGCAACGCGCGATCGCATTGAGCGCGCCGCTCTGTCGCTTTTTGTCGAGCGCGGCGTTGATGCGGCGACCACCCGAGACATCGCCGCGGCGTCGGGTCTTTCTGAAGGGGCGATCTATCGTCACTTCGTTTCCAAGGACGAACTCGCCTCTGGCATCTTCCTGACAATTCACTCACGCCTGGCGCGGCTCGTTCGCGAGGCCGCTGCAAACAATACCGACATCGAGGGCCGGGCGCGCGCGGTTGTTGAAGCCTATTGCCGGACGGCCGATGAAGACTTTGCGCTTTTCACCTTCCACCTGCTTTACGTTCACCGCTTCCTGCCGACGCCCGAAGGCGTCGACAATCCTGTTGAAGCGATTGAAGACATCGTCAGCGCTGCGATAGAGCGGCGGGAGATTCCGCGACGCGACAAGGCGCTCGTCGCCGGCATGGCGCTTGGCGTCGTCCTGCAAACCGCGTTGCAGATATCCTACGGGCGCCTAGCGGGGCCTTTAAGCGCGCATGGGCCCGCGATGACCGATGCCGTCATCGCCATCCTGAAAGGAGCATGACAATGCGCGCTTTCCTCTTTCGCACAGCCTATTGGGCGACATCTATTTTCTTTGCGATCACCGCCGCGCCCTTGCTGCTCATCCCGAGCCGCAAGCCCGTCATGGCCTGGATCCTCGCCTATACGCGCGTAATCCAATTCTGGATGCGCTGGATCGCCGGCGTTAAAATATCCGTACGCGGAAAGGAACGCCTGCCTGATGGCCCCTGCATCATCGCCGCCAAACATCAAAGCTGGGGCGACGGCATCGTCATGTTCTCGCAATTCTATGATCTCGCTTTCGTCACCGGCGATCATCTGGAAAAGTTCCCCCTGCTCGGCGGCATCCTCAGAAAGATGGGCGCAATCGTTGTCAATAATTGCGGCGGCGCCTATGCCCGCGCCCGCCTTGTCGATACTGACCTCAAAAAAGCGCAAAAACAGAACCGGCGCATTCTCATCTATCCCGAAGGCCATCTGGCGCCGGTTGGCGAGCGTTACCGTTATCGCCGCGGCGTTTTTCACATGTATTCGGCCTATGGCTGCGCGGCAGCGCCGGTCGCCACCAATCTTGGCCGCTTTTGGCCGCAACAAAGCTGGCGTTTGACGCCGGGCGAGGCGATCATTGAATTTCTTGACCCGATTCCGCCGGGCCTTGCGAAGGAAGAATTCATGGCGCGCCTTGAAGCGGCGATTGAAAAGCGCTCGCTGGAATTGATCGGCGAGCAGGTAGACGGCGCACTGCCGCCGCCGCTTCCCGATCCCCTGCCCGAGAAGAAAATCCGGGAACGGACGGCCTGACCGCGCATGAAAAACCCTCCGCTATTTTTTCAGCGCCGCTTCTGGCCGATGTGGGTGACATTGTCGCTTGGCACTTTCTCCGACAACGTCTTGCGCCAGGCGCTTTTGATCGGCGTCACCTATGGCGCCATAAAGGGATTTGGCGGCGAGGGCTCCGATAATGCGCTGCCCTTTATCGGCGCGCTCTTGCCGCTCGCCATCATGCTGTTCTCGCCCTTCGCCGGAAAACTCGCTGACAAATATGAAACCGCAGCGATGTTCCGCCGCACGAAGTTCACCGAACTCATCCTTGTCATCATCGCAGCGCTCGCCTTCGCCAGCGGTTCGGGCGTTCTCGCCCTCGCCATGCTGTTCGGCATGGGCGCGCAATCGGCCTTCTATGCGCCTGTGCGACTTGGCGCGATGCCCAAATATCTTGAACCAAACGAACTGGTGCGCGGCAACGGGCTCTGCAATGCCGGCCTCTTCGGCTTCATCCTGATGGGCTATATG
Organism: Parvularculaceae bacterium; assembly: GCA_041398085.1. Taxonomy (GTDB): domain Bacteria; phylum Pseudomonadota; class Alphaproteobacteria; order Caulobacterales; family Parvularculaceae; genus Amphiplicatus. The sequence goes on along the minus strand of JAWKVJ010000014.1, from coordinate 44,518 downwards.
GTCGGCGGCGCGCTGATCGCGGAAAACAATGGCGGCGTTAAAGTCGGCGCCGTGCTGATCGCGTCTTCAAGCTTCGGTTTCATCGCCTCGCTCTTTGCTGTCGAGCGCGAAGCGAATGACCCGGCGGTCAAACCCGACTTCAACTTGTTCGCCGACATCGCCACAATGGCCCGGCATGCGCTGACCGCGCGCGGCGTCGCGCCGCCGCTTTTCGGAACGGCGGCATTCTTTTGCATATCGACGGCGATCACGATCGTCACGCCGCTTTATGCGCGCGACGCGCTTCATGGCGACGCTTTCACAGCGACAATCCTCAACGGTCTGTTTGCAATCGGCGCCGGGATCGGCGCGGTCGGCGCCGCGAGCCTTTCCAAAGGACGCTCAAGCCTTGGCTTTTCGACATTTGCTATCGGCGCCGCAGGCCTTTTGACGTTCGCAGTGTTGGCGTTGACGCCATTTGCCGCGCCTCCGCCGGGCGAGGTCTTTACGCCGGAGGACCTGTTCTCAAAACCGGCGGGGCTCGCCCTCGCCCTCATCTTCATTACAACCTCCGCGCTGATGGGCGTTTACGTTGCGCCATTACAGGCGGCGATCCAGCGACGGGCCCCGAAAGCAACGCGAGCGCGCATCCTCGCCGCCAGCACATTCACTAACGCCGCTTTCGCCATCCCGGGATCCTTGTCGACGGCGGCCATCACCGCGACGGGCATTCCGGCCGCCTACGCCTTTCCCGCAGCAGGCGTTGCGATGCTGGCAATTTCGGCGCTGATGTTGCATAGACGCCGAACTTTGCCGGACGGGCTTTTCGACGAAATGCTGAAAGAAAGCCCCGTGGCGAGCGTTTAAAGGGCGAAGATGCGGTTCCTGATTACCGGAGCGGCCGGTTTTATCGGCGCAGCGACAGCGGAAAGGCTGCTCGCGCGCGGCGATGAGGTCGTCGGGGTCGATAACCTTAACGACTATTACTCCGTCACACTGAAAGAAGCGCGGCTTGAACGGTTGCGAGCAAAGAAGGGGTTTTCTTTCATCAGGCTCGACATCGCCGACGCTGCGGCGCTCAAGAAGGCTGCAACGGGCGAATTCGACGGTATCATCCACCTCGCCGCGCAGGCAGGCGTCAGATATTCAATTGAAAATCCATTCGCCTATGAGCGCTCAAACCTTCAGGGCCATCTCAGCGTTCTTGAGCTCGCCCGCTCGCTTGAGCCGGCTCATGTCATCTACGCATCATCTTCCTCTGTTTACGGAGCGAATGAAAAAGCGCCATTCGCGGAAACGGACCGCACCGACGAGCCTGTCTCCTTTTACGGGGCGACGAAGAAAGCCAATGAAGCGATGTCCGCCGCTTATGCGCGGCTTTACAAATTGCCCCTGACAGGTCTTCGCTTTTTCACCGTATACGGACCATGGGGCCGGCCCGACATGGCCTATCTCATCTTCATGGAGAAGATGCAAAAAGGCGAGCCGATCGAGATTTTCAACCAGGGCAAGATGGGCCGCGACTTCACCTATATTGACGATATCGTCGACGGCGTGATCGCCGCCTTCGAACACCCGCCCGGCGAGGCGGACGCCTTCCACCGGGTGTTCAATCTCGGCAATGACCAGCCCGAAGAGCTGATGACCCTCGTTTCCCTCATCGAAGCGGAAATGGGTCTTGAGGCCCGGAAAATCTTCAAGGGCATGCAAAAAGGCGATGTCGTGCGCACCTGGGCCGACATCTCGCGGGCCCGGAAAATCCTCGGCTACCAGCCGACGATCAGCCTCAAAGAGGGGATCGCCCGCACCGCAGAATGGCGGAAAACCTACAATTCGCCGCTTTTCTAGGCTTTTACCATCCCGCCCCTTGGGGAGCGCGCCCACGGAGCGCTTTTCGGGGAAAAATCGTTAACGCGGCAGCAAGGACGTTCGGATAGGTTTTCCCCATGGGTCTGACGCTTCTCATCGTGTCGATCACCGTCATTTTCGGCGCCGTCGCGTTCCTCGCAGCGCGCGGACCCATAGCCATGCCCGACCTGAAGACGGCCATTCGGGCGGCGGAACCGAAGCGTTTCTCGCCGCGAAATACGCTTTTCATCATCGGCCCGACCGCCAATCATTCGGCCTGTCGGCTGCAACGCCGCCTTTTGAAACCGGCGATCGCCGCGCTCATCCGCGAAGATGTTTCGGTGATCGAGGTCTATGGCCAGAACCGGCCGCGCCTTAACGGCGAACCGATGGACTGGCTCGACGCATCGCTGATGCGCCACGCGATGGACGCCGAGGAAGGCTTCTACGTCATATTCGTCGATGGTGACGGCAAGACGCTGTTCCGCTCGGAAGCGCCGATGCTGGCGCGCGACATTATCGAGCAGGCGCGACTTGGCGTCGATCATCCGGACCCGGACGGCCCTAAAAAATCGCTGGTCCTGAGAAAGCTCCGCGCCGCCTGACCGGCAACTGATTTAGCCGGCCCTTTTGAGCTCCGCCGATTTTTTCTGCACAGCGTCGAGAACGCGCAGCAAATTGCCGCCCCATATTTTCGTAATATCGGTTTCGGAATAGCCGCGTTTGACAAGTTCGCGCGTCACATTCAGCGTCTCGCTCGCATCGTCCCAGCCTTCAATGCCGCCGCCGCCGTCAAAGTCGGATGAAATGCCGACATGGTCGACGCCGGCGATTTTGACGGCATGATCAACGCCGTCAACGAGGTCGGACACCGAGGCGCGCGGACTGATCGCCCACATCGGCGCAAGACGCTTTTCATATTCAGCCTTCACGTCAGGCGTCATCGTCTCGCGCGCTTCTTCCGTATCAAGGCCCATATCCTTGCGGACCTTGTCGCGCACCGCGATCTGTTCGTCCGTATAGGGTTTTAAATAGACATCAACAGCGACGATTTGCGCAACGCCGCCATTGGCGGCGAGCGCGCGCAATTGCTCGTCATCGAGATTGCGCGGCGTGTCGGCAAGCGCGGTGACGCTGGAATGCGAGGCGATGATCGGCGCTTTCGACAAGGCGACAGCCTGCATCATGGTTTTCTTGCCAGCATGGCTGACATCGACCATCACGCCAGCGCGGTTCAGCATGGCGACAAGTTTTTCGCCTTCGGGCGAAAGGCCGCCCCATTTCTCTTCAGCGTCGCCAAGCTCCTCGCTCGGATTGGCGCTGTCGCCGAACTGGTTGTGACCAAAATGGGTGATCGAACAATAGGAAACGCCCGCCGCGGCGAGCGCATCAATGTCGGCCTGCACCGGCGCTGGGCCGAGCGGGAACGGATTTTCCATGCCAATGAACGCGACCTTGCGACCGGACTTTGCAATCGCGCGCGCTTCTTTCGAGGACGCCGCCAGCGCGATCTGATCCGGATAGGCGCCGACAAGGCGGTGAATGGCGGCGAGCTTTAAATCGGAATTGGCTTTCGCCGCGGCGTAACCCTCATCGGTCAATGGGCCTTGCGCGGTGTAATCGATAAAAAACGGCGCATCGAGCCCGCCCGCGCGCATTTTCGGCAAGTCGACCTGATCGGTGGTGAGCCCGCCGGGGTCCATCGCCACCGTCATGAAAGTAACCGGAATATCGACATGCGTATCGACCGCCATGACGCGTTCATGGATGGCGAGCGCTTTCGCTTCCATCGCCGGATCGGCAAGCGGCGCCGCGTTCGCCGCCGTTGACGCAAGCAGCGCCGAGATAATCGCGCTTTTCATCATGATAATCCCCTCCTCAAATTCGCCAGTCCGGCTGAAATTTAATTGCGCTGAAGCGCGCGTTTAACCGCTGCAACCAATTCTTTGCGCGGAACCGATACTTGCGCCGGCTGCGCCTCGCGCCATTCGGCATTGTCTTCGATAGTTTTTGAAAGTTCTGCGCCAAGCACCAGATTCTTGACCGTTACTTCGCCGACTTTGCGCTCATCCTCGCCGACAATGACGGCGACCGGCGCTGCGCGCTTGTCGGCGTATTTCATCTGGGCGCGCATGCCCGAACCGCCAAGATAAACTTCAGCGCGCATGCCCGCGGCGCGCAACTCTGCCGCCATTTTCTGATAGTCAGCCATCTGATCGTCTTCTAGCGCCAGAATGACAACCGGGCCGGACGCTGAAGCAGCAGAACCTTTCATCATTTCAAGCGCCGCAAGCAGGCGGGAGACGCCGATGGAAATGCCGACAGCCGGGACCTCAATCCCCTTGAAGCGGCCCACAAGGCCGTCATATCGCCCGCCGCCGCCGACCGAACCGAGGCGCACTGGCCGGTCTTTTTCATCTTTGACTTCGAAAGTGAGATCTGCCTCGAAAACCGGCCCGGTGTAATATTCAAGGCCGCGGATGATCGAAACGTCGATCGCAATGGAATTCACCAATGCGTCTGGAATCTGCCGCGAGATCGCCGTCAACTCCTCAAGCCCCGCCGCGCCGCTTTTCGTGCCGCCAAGAATAGCTGCAATGGCGGCAAGCGTTTCATCGTCCGATGTTTTCGTCGACTTCAGGAAAGCCGCGACAGCGTCGATCTTGTCGTCAGCCAGCCCGCAGCCCTTGGTGAAGTCGCCCGATTCATCCTTGCGGCCCGGCCCTAATAGAAGACGCACCCCCTCTTCTCCAAGCCGGTCATATTTATCCATCGACCGCATGACGTCGAGCCGGCGCGCATCGTCGGCCTCGCCGTCAAGGCCGAGTCTCTCAAATAATCCGTCTACGATCTTTCTGTTCGAGACGCGGATGACGAAGTCGCCGCACGCAACGCCGGCCGCTTCGATCACCTCGGCAAAGAGCGCCGCCATTTCAGCATCTGCGTAAGGCGCTGGCGCGCCGACCGTGTCGGCGTCGCATTGCGTGAATTGGCGAAAACGGCCCGGCCCCGGCTTTTCATTGCGCCAGACAGGCCCCACCGCATAACGACGGAAGGGTTTCGCGAGGCCGTCGTAATTTTCAGCGACATAACGCGCCAGCGGCGCCGTCAGATCGTATCTCAAACTCATCCACTGATCGTCATCATCCTGCAGGGAGAAGACCCCCTGGTTCGGGCGATCAACGTCAGGCAAAAACTTGCCGAGCGCGTCGGTATATTCGAATGCCGGCGTTTCGAGCGCGTCGAATCCGTAGGATTCATAAACGGCGGAAATTTTCGCCAGCATCTCGCGCTCGGCGACAAGCTCCGCGCCGAAGCGGTCTCGAAAGCCGCGGGGAACGCGCGCCTTGGGCCTGAAATTCTTCTGTTTCTTCGCCATCGCGCCCGGATAGCTCAGACCGGCTAAGCGCGCAACGCATAGGCGCGCCTGCTGGCGGGGCCCTTATTGCGCCGGTTTTTCAACCGGATCGACGCGATTGATGATGACGAGCGGGTTCGGCACTTCCGATTCAAAGGGTCCGCCTTCGCCGGTCGGCAGCGCGCCAATCTTGTCGACGACATCCATTCCTTCAACGACCCGGCCGAACACGGTGTAGCCATAGCGGGGGCCAAGATCATTCACGAAATGATCGAGCTTTGAATTGTTGTCGCGAATATTGATGAACCATTGCGAGGTTGCGCTGTCGGGATCGGAGGTGCGCGCCATGGCGATTGTGGTGCGGTAATTGCCGAGCCCGTTGTCGCCTTCATAAGGGACCTCGGCCTTGGTCGGCCGCGGCTGGAAATACTGACTGTATCCGCCGCCCTGAATGACGAAGCCCGGAACCACGCGATGGATGATGAGACGGTCGTAAAAACCCGATTTTGCGTAATCGAGAAAATTCGCAACCGATTTCGGCGCCTTGCCCGGATAGAGCGCGACGGTGAAGTCGCCCATAGACGTTGAAATTTTCGCGTAGGTCGATGTCGCAGGCCAGTCGACTTCGTCAACTTTGGAAGGCGGCGGCGGGGGAACGACGATCGCCGGCGCAGCGCTGTCAGCATCACCTTCCTCGGCCGATGCAGCGGCCTGCGTTTTCGCCGGCGCTTTTTCAGCGGGCGCCTGTTTTTCGCCGCAAGCGGCAAGCATCATCGCAGCGGCGAGCGCCAGCGTAATCTTGTTCATCTCATCAGTCCTCTTTACGGGCGCGCATCTTGTTGATGCGGTCGATTAGCTGGTTGGTCGATCCGTCATGCGCCTGCGCTACGGGTTTTTCCTCGCCGAGCTTCGCGATTTCAGGGCGGATCCGGGCGGCGAGAGATTTGCCGAGTTCAACGCCCCACTGGTCGAATGAATTGACGCCCCAGAGGCGCCCCTCGACGAAAATCTTGTGCTCGTAAAGCGCGACGAGCGCGCCAAGCGTTTCCGGCGTCAGCCGCTCTATCAGGATCGTGTTTGTCGGCTTGTCGCCCGGAAAAACCCGGTGCGGCGCGAGGCGCGAGGCTTCTTCTTCGCTAACGCCTGAAGCGATGAGTTCCGCGCGCGCCAGGGTCTCCGTCTTGCCGATCATCATCGCTTCGCTTTGAGCGAGGAAATTGGCGAGCAGCTTTTCGTGATGGTCGCTCAAGGGCGAGGCGCTTTTCGCCGGCGCGATAAAATCGGCGGAAACAAGATCCGTTCCCTGATGAATGAGCTGATAGAAGGCGTGCTGCCCATTGGTGCCGGGCTCGCCGAAAATAACAGGGCCTGTACGCGCCGCGACCGCGCGGCCATCCATCGTGACGCTCTTGCCGTTCGATTCCATGTCGAGTTGCTGGAGATAGGCGGGAAACCGCCGCAGATGCTGGTCATAGGGCAGCACCGCATGGGTGGCCGCGCCCATGAAATTCCGATTCCACACGCCGGCGAGCGCCAGCGTGACCGGCATGTTTTCGGAGAGCGGCGCGGCGCGGAAATGCTCGTCCATCTGATTGGCGCCTTTGAGCAATCGCTCAAACGTCGCCCAGCCGCATTGAAGGGCGATCGAAAGGCCGATCGCCGACCACATCGAAAAACGTCCGCCGACCCAGTCCCAGAATTCGAACATATTCTCAGGCGCGATGCCGAACGCCTTCACCGCCTGGGCGTTCGTTGAAAGGGCGATGAAATGCTTGGCGATGTCGGCTTCTTTCGCGCCGCCGCGGATGAGCCATTCGCGCGCGCTCACCGCGTTCGTCATCGTTTCTTCGGTCGTGAAGGTTTTCGACGCGACGACGAACAACGTCCGCGCGGGATCGAGCTTTTTTACCGTGTCGGCGATGTGCTGGCCGTCGACATTGGAAACGAAATGGGCGCTCACCCCGTCCAGCCAATAGGGACGGAGCGCGCGCACCGTCATTAAAGGGCCAAGATCCGACCCGCCAATGCCGATATTGACGACGCGATCGATCGTTTCGCCAGTAAAACCTTTAAGCTCCCCTCTCTCGAACCGGGTCGCAAAGGCTTTCATTTTTGCGCGCTCAGCGGCGATCAGCGGAGCGACATTCTCGCCTTCAACGCGATAGGGGCGGTCTGAAAAGTCGCGCAGCGCGACATGGAGCACGGCGCGATCCTCGGTCACGTTGATTTTTTCGCCCGAAACCATCGCCGCAATCGCGCCCTCGATATCGGTCTCGCGCGCAAGATCGAGAAGCGCGGCGCGCGCCTCATCTGAAATCTTGTTTTTGGAATAATCGAGGAAGAGCCCCGCCGCTTCGAGCGAATAACGGGACGCACGCCCGCTATCGGCGGCGAAAAGCTCCGCGGCGCGGCTTTTGCCAAGCTCAAAGGCAAGCGTTTCAAGTCGGCGCCATGAGGCAAATTGGGTCGCCGGCGGCATCAATCGATTAACCATGAAGCTCAAGAACGAGCACCCTTGATAGGGATTTTAGGAATGAGCCTCAACGGATTTTAACGAGGCGCGCGCTAAAGAGCGGACAAGGACCAAGAGACAGTATGACCACCGCCGCCAGAAACCGCCTTTTCACCCGCCTCGCGCGCCACCTCGCCGTGGCGATCGCCGTCACCGCGATCTTCGGCCTCAAGGCGGCCGAATTCGCATCCGTCGGCGACAAGCCAGCCGATATCGCGACGCTTGCATCGCGCTAAACCCTAGTTCGAATATTTCACCGAGCAGCCATAAGGCTTGGTCTGCTTGTCGGTGATCGGCGCGCCAGATTTCAACTCATCCAGCGCGGCGATCAGGTAATTATGCGCGCCGTCGACCGTCTTGTGGTTCGCTGACGGCTTGTCGTCGATCGCGCCTTCATAGCGGAGGACGCCCTCTTCATCGATCAGCACCATTTGCGGGGTCGTCTTCGCGTCATAAAGCCGGCCGACGACGCCATCGGGGTCGAGAAGAATGTAATCGGGCTCGGCTTTGTTCGCCTTGGCGAGATCGTTCGCGCGCGCGGCGCCGGCATATCCCTGTTTGCCGGGCGCTGAGGAGATCACCGTCACCCAAACGGCGCCCTCTGTGCGCGCCTGGCGTTGAGTCGCCTGCATATTGCCGGTGTCGTAATGCTTCCTGACGAACGGGCAGCCGTCATTGGTCCATTCAAGGACCACGCGCTTTCCTTTAAAGTCTTCAAGAGAAATCGTTCCACCTGCCGAAGTCGCGCCGGAGAAAACTGGCGCCGCTTCATCAACTGGCGGCATGGCGCGGGCCGGAGAAAAGGCGATTGCTGCAGCCGCGACCATCGCCGCAATTGTCAATTTCAACATTTTTTCCTCCCGTGTTCAGTCCTTCAACGCGGACATTGCTAATTGAAAAGCGCCACAATCGCGTTCGCGGTCAGCGGCTGACCGAGCACAACCGCCTCGCCGCCCGGCGGATAATAGACATAGAGCGGCACGCCATTGGCGCCGAAAGAGGCGAGCGCCTCTTCAATTGTTTTGTCGCGATTGGTCCAGTCGGCGGTGACGAAGGCGACATTGTTGTCTTTGAAAGCGGTGCGCACCTTTTGCGATGAAAACACGGTCGCCTTGTTGAACTGGCAAGTGACGCACCACGCCGCGGTGAAGTCGATGAATACCGGTTCGCCATCAGCGCGGCGGCGTGCGATATCGGCCGGGTCGAACGCGATTTCATTTTTTGATTGGGCTACCGTCTGCTCAGCGCCCGCCGGCTTTACAATGAATGCCGGGAAGAGCGCGGCGGCGAGCGCAAGGAGCGCAAGGAGACGAACGAGGCTGGCGCTGCGTCCCCACTCCCAAAGCCGCGCGGCGGCGGCAAGAATGATGAGCCCGCCTAGCGCCAGCGCAAGGCCCGCTGGTCCCGTTTGCGCAGCCAGAACCCAGAGAAAAAATGCAGCGCCGGCAAACACCGGGAAGGCGAGCGCCTGACGGAAAGCCTCCATCCAGCGGCCGGGTTTCGGCAAGGCGCGCGCAAGGCCCGGAATGAAGGAAAGCGCGAGATAAGGCGCGGCAAGGCCGAGCCCCATCAGGATGAAAATCAAAAAGCCCTCGACCGGCGGCAGGGTTGCGGCGGCGCCGACGGGCGCGGTCAAAAAGGGACCAACGCAGGGCGCGGCGACAAAGACCGCGAGGACGCCGGTCATAAACGCCACTGTACCGCCTGATTGACCGGCGACGAGGCCGCCGCCGACATTTTGAAATCCTTCGCCGACAGAGAATGCGCCGGCCAGATTGAGCGCGACCAGAAACAAAACATAAGCGGAGAGAAGAACGACCGGCGGCGATTGCAGGTGAAAGCCCCAGCCAAGCTCTTCGCCGCCGGCGCGTAGCGCGATCAACAGGCCGCCGAGCAGCGCAAAAGTCGCGACAACGCCGAGCGTATAAAGAACGCCATGCGCCTTCAGCGTTTTATGTTCGCGCGCGGCGGCCGACATTGAAGCCGCCTTTACGAAGAGGATCGGGAACACGCAGGGCATAAGATTGAGGATTGCGCCGCCGACAAAAGCTGCAATGAGCAGCCCGAGATAGGAGCCGCCCCCTGCAGTTTGTGACGGCGTCGACGACGACGCCGCTTTTTCATCAAGCGCCGCCGTTAGCTGATAAGCGCCGCCATCCGTTTCAATGACGCCGTCAAGCTCGTCGCCAAGATCGGCAAGCGCCGGCCCGCCCTTGAACTGAAGCGTGAAGGCGTCCTTTTGTGCGGATAATTTCTGCGCCGCAGAAGGCTCGCTCAACCCCTCCGTAGACGGAAAGAAATAGGCCGATTTCGGTTTTTCGCCAAAGCCGTCAACACGAAGCGTCACCTTGTCGCCGGCGACCCCAAAACTTGCCTTGCCGGGCAGCGGCTTTGGCGCATCGGCATCGGCGCGCGCGAAAATTTCCGCTGCATATTCATTCGCCGCCGGCGTGGCGACGACAGGAATATCGAGGCTGAAGACGCCGGTCTCCGGCACACAGATATCGGCGCAGATGAGCCAGGTCGCCTCGAGCCTGATTGTCGCCGCCGATCCAATCTCCGCGTCGGGGGGCGCAGTCAGTTCAGTCGTGAAAACCGGCGCGCCTTCATGGGCGAAATCAACGATCGGTCCGATCATCGCGCGGTGCGGTGCGGGATAGGAAATCGCGCCCGCCGACCAGCCTTCCGGCAGCGTCCAGTCAAAGACGAGCGGCAGCCCGGATTCGCCCGGGTTTTTCCAATAGACGTGCCAGCCGTCCTCGAGATCCTGCGCCAGCGCAATCCGGATCTTTCCGCCTGGCGCAACGCCATCCGCGCTGACGGCGAGTTCTGAGGATGCATGCTCGGTGACGGCTCTGGTTTGCGCCGCCGCCGCAGAAAGAAGCGAGAAGAAGAGGATGGGGATCAGTAACAGACGCATTGCATGGCTTTCCTAGGCGAAATGCACGAGCCGGCCAAGCAGCCGCAGTCCGCTCAAGACGCAGCTAGCGCAACCGTGACAACGCGGCCGGCGCGCTATCTCCCCATTGACGAAGCCGGGCGCGCCGCACCGCCTCCAATGGTCCGATCGGGGGACGAAAAGCCGCGCCCAATGACTGAGACGCAAAAAAGGCGCGCCTGAAAGCGCGCCTTTCCGGATTGGCTATTATCGTCCCGTTCAGGACGGTTTTTGCCCCGTCACGGCTTCCATCTCGCTAATGCCGAGGCGCGCCATACGGCGTGCGATGAGATTGCGCCAGTTCGCCAATGAAAGGAGCTGCGCATAGATGATCGGCAGCATGTTGAGCTTCCGCAATTCGAGATAGTCAGCATCCGACATATTGACGATCGCCTGCTCTTCGAAGCCAAAATATTGTGCGAAAGTGGCGGGCTCTGTAGCGCCGGCCGGCGTATATTGCGCCTGCTGCGGTTTGATCAGGTCGAATTTCTTCACCTGCTCCATGACGCGCTGGGTCGTCAGGCGATCGCCCTCGAAAGCGAGCGCAAAATCCATCGCCTTTTTAGAGAAGTCAGAAATATCAGTTCCATTGAAAAGCTTCAGCTCGGCGTCCTTGGCGATGCCTTCATATCCGGCGTCGATCACCAGTGCGTATTGGTCTTCTGTTCCCTGCTGGCCGGCGAGCGCGAAAGGATAACGGCGCACATAACCCGGCACATAGGCGTATGGGTCCCAATTGCCGTTCTCATCGACAAACAGGTTCACATCCTCGCCATAGCCGACGACCGCCAGCGGCGTCAGATCGTTCTCATTGCCGAAAATAACCGGATAGGTGCGGGCCGCTTGCGGCACTTCCGCGGCGGTCAGCGGCAGCGCCCGCACTTTCGAACAGAATTCGAACGGCTTTGCCGGCGGCTTGACGCCCAGTTCGCCATGAAACTCGACATTCATCAGTTCCGGGCGCTCATACAGAAACAATTTGCCGGACAAGACAGGCGCGGCGTTTGTCTCGCTCATGGTATTTTTCCTCTCAAATCAGATACTTACGACCAAAGACGCCGCCGCCGGCGAAGTTCCCGGTCTCATTCGGCGCTCGCTGTAGCAAAATAGGCGGCCCGCTCCAAGCCGATTGCGGTTAATCGCGCCGAGTTTCGCCTTTCAGGAAAGACGCCGCGCGGGCCGGCGCCTCAAACGGGATGAGATGGGTCGGCCCGTCGATAATTTCGACCGACGCGCCAAGCTGGCGGAAACGCCTGGCGGCGGCGCGGCTCACCGTGCTTGTTTGAGGATGGTTCGCGGCGAGAACCGAGACCGGCGCCGGCGCTTTTTTAAGGGCCGCCCAGAAATCATCCGCTTGCGCTGCGAAATTCGTCGCCTCCCAGAGAGGCGCACAGGAAAGCGCCACGCCGTCGGCGTCATCTGACAGGCCGTCCTCCAGATAATCTTCCAGCACGCCCGCCGCGAAAGGCTTGAACAAGCCTTTCCTCCGATAGCGCTCGAAAACTTCGCTGCGCGTCCGCCATCGCGCGCGCCGACGCCGCGCGGCGCGAACAAGATAGGTCTTCCCAGCGACAAGCGGCCAGAACGGCGTTGACGCCAACATCCGGTAATAGGGCGACATCGCAACCGGCTCGATAAGCCGCAATTCTTCAACATCCTCGCGCCCGGCGGACGCAAACGTAACAGCAACGCCGCCAAGAGAATGACCGGCGAGACGCCAGCGGGCGTGCGCAATCTCATCTGCGAGGCGATCCAGAAGTTCGCTGACATCGCGTCCGAATAATGAAAGGCCGCGATGCTTCGGATTTTCTGTCGGCAGCGACGTCTTGCCGTGACCGCGCAAGTCGACCGCGTAAACGTCGAACGCGTCACCGAGCAGCATCAACATCTGACGATAGGCCGAAGCGCAAAAACCATTGGCGTGGGCGAATAAAAGCGGCGGCGCGCCTTTTCGGCCAAACCGCAACACATGCAGGTCGCCATCGCTTATCGCGATGCGCAATCTCTCCCCTTCAAGCGCCTCGCCGGTCACGCCATGCCGCCAGCGACAAGGCGCCAGAGCGTTTGCAAATGAAGCGCGTCTTCAGCCGCACGGTGGCGGCGCGGCGCTATCCGATCGGCGCGCGCGATCAACGCAGCCTTCTCGTCAGCCTCGAGATGCGGCATCACCCTGGAAAAATCGAGCAGGCGAATATCGCATTGCCGGCCCGCCGCCGCATAAAGGCGCATCATCCAGAAACTATCCCAGTCGGGCGCATCTGAATAAACTTCCCGCCCTGCGAGCGCTGCGCTCATTCGTTCACAAGCGCGCGCGGGATGAACGCCAAGATCGCTCAACATCGAAAGCGTAACGCCGTGAAGCGCTTCGGCGCGTTCATCCCAGGCGTCCATCGGCCATTCCGGCGCCGGGCTGATGAGAAAGGATTCGGTGACGGAATCGTCAAACGACCAGCCGACCTCAATCGGCCAGGACCGCGCGCCAAGGCCCGATGCTTCGAAATCGACAAAGGCTAGTTGCGCCGTCACGCCGTTCTTTCCGCCGATCCAGATTGCTATTTCAATGCATGACGGCGTAAGTCGCCGCGCATGAGCGCCGCTGATAGCGCAGCCTCGCTCTGTTGTCGCCTTATGCCTTGGGCTTGAAGACGCCCGTCGCCGGGTCCTGCTCAAAGTCGAGCACAGCGCCGTCGCCGCCGCCATGACGGAATTCGCGAATCGTCCGGCTCATTTCATCGGCCTTTCGCCGTCCGAATCGGTAGAGCGCGAGCGCCCCGCCAATGACGAGAAATCCTGCGATGACGCCTGCCGTCGAATTCATCATGCGTCTCCTTGATGGGTTCGCCGCAGCGGCGAGCCGATGAGATGATTATAGAGGATGCAAGGCCTGCTCGGCAATCGCAGCCCATCGCCCAAGGAAACCGGCAGGCCGCATTGCGAGCATAAATCCCATGATTGTTAACCCTGTTCGCTTGTTCGCCCTATTCGCTGGCGACCACGCGCATTTTTGACTATGCGTCGCAACCGGCGCTGCTTGACCCCTGCGCGGCGGGGCTTCAATCTCGCCCGGACCAAGGGGCCCGCCTCGCATCGCATCATTTTTGCGGAAGGCGGCGGCGCGCCAAGCGAGGACAGTTGGACACCGCCGTTTTATCGATTGCGAGGAAGGAAAAGGCGGCTGCGAGCTTTTCAGCCGCGGTCGTTCATTTGCGCGCCCTTTGCCAAACGGATCTTGACGCGGTCAATGAAACGATTATCGCCTCGATGCGATCGCAAAGCGACATGATCGCCGATATCGCCGGTCATCTTGTCAATGCCGGCGGCAAGCGTTTGCGCCCCTTGTTGACGCTCTCTGCCGCGCGGCTTTGCGGCTATGAGGGCGACGATCATGTTCTCCTCGCCTCGGCGGTTGAACTCATTCACGGCGCGACGCTTCTTCATGACGATGTTGTCGACGCCTCGGCGATGCGCCGCGGCGCGTCGACCGCCAATATGATCTGGGGCAACAAGGAAAGCGTCCTTGTCGGCGACTTCCTTTTCTCGCGCGCCTTCCAGTTGATGGTCGATGCAGGCGATCTGAAGGTCCTTGAAATTCTCTCGCGCGCCGCCGGCGTCATCTCCGAAGGCGAAGTGCTGCAGCTGGCAACGCAGAAAAATCTCGAAGCGACCTTCGAGATGTATCTTGCCGTCGTTGAATCAAAGACAGCCGCGCTTTTCGCCGCCGCCTCTCAGTCGGGCGCCGTTATCGCCGGCGCTGAACCCGAAGCCGAAGAAGCGCTCAGAAGTTTCGGCCGCAATCTCGGCATCGCTTACCAGCTTGTCGACGACGCGCTCGATTATTCCGGCCATGACGCCGCGCTCGGCAAGAGCGTCGGCGATGATTTCCGCGAAGGCAAGATGACGTTGCCGGTTGTCTATGCGCTTGATCGCGCCAAGGGCGCCGAGCGGGACTTCTGGCGGCGCACGATCGGCGAAGGCCGTCAGGAGCCGGAAGATTTTGAAAAGGCGCGCGACCTCATCATTTCAACGCGGGCGCTTGATGACAGCTACGCTTGCGCAAAACGCTATGCGGCGCGGGCGCTCGACGATATCGCGGCGCTTCCCGACAATAGTTATTCGCAATGCTTGCGCGAGCTTGCGGCAAGCTCCGTCGCGCGCATTTCCTGACAAATTTTCGTTGATTATTCCGCCGCCTCTGGCGTTGCGACGTCGAGAATGGGATTGCGGCGAGTTTTCTTTGCGTCAAAAAAACCGGATTTTTTCGATTGTTGATAAATCCGCAGCGCCGGCGCCATAAAGACGGCGAACAAAAAGGCCGGCGCGAAATAGGGCCACAAGCCGCCAAGGTCGTTCGCAAATATTGCGATGATGGTCGAAAACGCCGTCAGCATCAGATAGATCGCGGAGACCGAAACATGGCTGCGCCCCTGACGGGCCATCAACTGGTAGAGATGTTCATGGTGGGCCGCGAGGAGATTGCGGCGGCGCATCGCCCGATGACCGAGCGTGAAGGCGACATCGAACAAAAACGCCATGAAGGCGGTCGGCACGAAGAGACCCGAAACGGCGCCGCCGGCTTCTGCTGACAAAATGACGGCAAAGGCTGAGACGACAAAACCGATAAACAGGCTGCCGCCGTCGCCCATGAAAAGGCGCGCCTTTGGAATGTTGAGCGGCAGAAAACCCAATATCGCGAATGCAAGGACGAGCGCAGCGGCGGCCCACAAGACGAGACCGGCGCCGGCGGAAGCGACGCTGACGGCGGCAAGGACAAAAATCGCCGCCGCTGCGGCAATGCCGTTTATCCCGTCCATGAAATTATAAGCGTTCATAAAGGAGACGATCCAAAAAACGGAGATCGCCGCCTCGACGATGAACGGCAGCCCGAGCGAGGCGACCGCGCCGGTGAGAATGACAAAAGAGACGGCGAGAGCGACTTCAAGCGCGAGCTTCAAAAGCGCCGGCAGCGTTTTCCAATCATCAATCAGACCGATAACAAAAGCCGCGGCGGCGAGTCCCATAAATCGTGGCCAGGGCGAGGCGACCCCAGTGAATTCAAAAAAAACGGACAGCATAATCATCGCCGTCATCCAGCCGATGAATATCGCAACACCGCCTGAACGCGGCGTCGGTCGCGAATGCGCCGAGCGATGGTTGGGAAGGTCGGCGAGAAATGATTGCGTCGCCAGGAATCGCCCCGCTCCATAGGCGAGGGCCGCGGCAAAAATCGCGGCGGCGAGAAACATGGCGGCGATTGCGCTCGACATTCGTTCGTCTCTTCAGTCCGTCTTCAGTCCGTCTTCAGTCTGTCTTCGGTCATGGGCCGGCGCTGAATTAAGCCGGGCCGGAAGCGCCGAGCATCGGCGCACATAAAGTCCAGTATCCTCTATCCGCCATCGACGCGTCGGCGCGCCGCGCTTCTTCCTCAGAAGAAAAAAGAGCGAAAACGGTTGCGCCGCTTCCGGACATGCGCGCGCCGATCGCGCCCTGACAAGCGCTAAGGCGATTGAGGAGCCCTTGGATCACAGATTGGCGCCGGATCGCAAATGGTTCGAGATCATTGCGCGTTTTTGCAAAGATTTCAGAGAGATCGGCGCCGTCCGCATGGGCTTTAAAGGCGGGGCTTTCGGGCTTCGGCGGATCAGGGAATTCCGCGTCGAAATCAGCAAAGATCGGCCCCGTTGGCATAGCGACGCCGGGATTGACCAACAGGATCCATGCCGGCTGCAGTTGCGGGGCCGGATCGAGCTTTTCTCCCGCCCCCGAAACAAACGTCGGCGCGCCCTCAAGACAGGCCGGAACGTCGGCGCCAAGCGCAAACGCCAAAGCGCGAATTTCCTGCGGCCCGATTTCGAGACGCCATAGACGCGTTAAAGCGCGCAAGGCGGCGGCGGCGTCGGCGGATCCGCCGCCAATTCCCGACGCGATCGGAAGGTTTTTTTCAAGTACAACGCGCGCGCCTGAATTTACGCCGGCAAATTCCTTCAACGCGCGCGCAGCGCGCATGACAAGGTTGCGCGCGGGGTCTTCGCTCAACAATGGCGCTTTGAAAGGCCCCGTTATCTCCAGCGAGAGAGCGGCCGCAGGTTCAACGATGATTTCATCGCCCGCGCCGGCGAATACAAAAAGGCTCGCAAGGTCATGCAATCCGTCCGGACGGCGCGCGCCGACATGAAGAAAAAGATTGACCTTCGCCGGCGCCGTTTCGCGGATCATTTGGACGTTTTGGTCGGCGCCGGCGCACCGGCTTTTTCATCTTCCGAACGCTGTGTTTTCGGCGCAGCCGCATCAGGGCCGTTTTCGATCTTGTTCATGAGAGATTTTTTGAGCGTCTCGGTCGGATTGAGTTCAAGCGCGCGCTCCCACTGGAAACGCGCTTCCTTCTTACGGCCGAGGCGCCAATAGGCGTCGCCGAGATGATCGGTGATCGTTGGATCGGCCGGCTCAAGCGCGGCGGCCTTTTCAAGACTTACTCGCGCTTCTTCGTAATCGCCCCGCTGATAATGCGCCCAGCCGAGACTATCCGTAATCGCTCCCGATTCCGGAGCAAGTTCGACCGCTTTCTCAATGAGCTTGAACGCCTCATCAAGATTTTCGCCGCGCTCGGCCCAGCTATAGCCAAGATAATTGAGCGCGACCGGCTCTTCGGGCGCAATCTCGACGGCGCGCTTCAGATCTTTTTCAGCGCCTGGCCAACGGTTCAATTCGATCTGCGCCGCGGCGCGCGTCACGAAATAGCGCCAGTCGCCCTCCTCGGGCGTTTGTGAAAGCCGGCCAATCGCCGTCGTCATGGTAACGATCGCCTCGTCCGAACGCCCCTCGCGCATATACATATTGGCGAGCGTGAGCCTTGCTTCCTGCGCATCCGGATCGGCGCGAACGGCGCGCTCAAGATAGGAGATCGCTTCGCCAACATGTTTTTCCGCTGCGAGGCTCGTCGAAATATCGATGCGCGACTGCTCATAATCAGGCGATGTCGGCGGAATGGGATCCAGCGCTCGTCGCGCCGCGGTGTGATCGCCGTAAATATTGAGGATTGATCCGACCAGACGGCGCGCGCCTGAATTGTCTGGGTCGAGATAGACCGCCAACTGACCAAGAGCGAGCGGCAATGTGTATTCAGGCGCGCCGACATTAAACCCAGCCGCGGCTGCGCGCTGACGTTCGCCCGCCGTTTGCTGGAGAATGTTGCCGGCGAAAAGATAAAAGGCGAGGGCCGAGCCTTCAGCTGGAGAAACGTTGAGGTATTCCGCACTCGGACGGCCTTCTTCTACACGCGCCAGCGCCGCTTCCGCCGCGCTGCGCATAGCGCCGGGGCTTTGCGCAAGAATGGCGTAATAAGCCTTTGCCTCCTCAGCGGTTCCATTGCGCTCAAGGAAGGCGCCGTAGGAGGACTGCCCGACCGGATCGCCGAATGAGGGCCCTGAATGAGCTTGCAGCCAAACGGCGTAGGCGGCGCGCGCTGAATTTATATCGCCCTTTTCCTCTTCAAGAATGGCGATGAAAGTCGGATTGAAGCCTTTGAAAAGATCGTCAGGGCCCGATGAAAGATCGGCGATCGCCTTGTCCGGCCCTTCAAGGCCCTTATCGATCCAGGCGCGCATCAAATAGGAAATCGTCCGCGTAAAGGGCTCTTCCGTTTCGTCCTTGAGCGCCGCCTTCGCTGATGCAAGCGCGCCATTCTTGATCGCCGATGCGGAAAGAACCGTGCGCGCGAGGCCGCCCGTCTCTTTATCGTCAGCGAGGACAGCGGCCTGACGCGCGGCGGCGTCGACATCGCCGGCGGCGAGCGCATAAAGAAACGCTTCGCGTTTCAGGTCGTCTTCGCCAGGGCGCGCTTTTGCGGCGGCGTCATAAAAACGCGCCGCAGCGGCGACATCGTTTTCGCCAGCAGCAAAGCGTCCGGCGAGATAGTCGCCGACAGTCGACCGTTCGGCGGGCATAGTCACGCAACCGGCGGTGAGAAGAACGACGCCTAGCGCCGCAGCACGGAATTGATTATTCAAACTCGATCCCCGACTTAACGCGTTACATATTCGGATAATTCGGTCCGCCGCCGCCCTCGGGCGTTGTCCAGACAATATTCTTCGAAGGGTCCTTGATGTCGCATGTCTTACAATGAACGCAGTTTTGCGCGTTGATCTGAAACTTCTCATCGCCGCCTTCCGCGATCACTTCATAGACTCCCGCCGGGCAATAGCGCTGCGCGGGTTCTGCATAGACTGGCAGGTTTACAGCAATGGGGATTGACGGGTCTTTAAGCTTCAAATGCGACGGCTGGTTTTCTTCGTGATTGACGCCCGAAAATGAGACATTGGTAAGGCGGTCGAAAGTGAGATCGCCGTCCGGTCGCGGATAGTTGATCGGCTTGAATTTCGCCGCAGGCTCGGTGGCCTCTGCATCCGATTTTCCATGTTTTAACGTTCCGAATATGGAAAATCCGGAGAGAAGCGTATTCGACCACAGATCAAGGCCGGCAAGCGCGACGCCGCCGAGAAGCGTGCCGAATTTCGACCATAAGGGCTTGGCGTTACGCGCCTTTTTAAGCTCGCGCGCGACGGGCGAGGCGCGATAGGCGTCCATATAGGAGGTGAGAATGTCGCCTTCCCGTCCCGCGGCGATTGCATCGAAGGCGGCGTCAGCCGCCATCATGCCGGTCAGCATAGCGTTATGATTGCCCTTGATGCGCGGCACATTAACAAATCCCGCCGCGCAACCGATGAGCGCGCCGCCCGGAAAGGCCAGTTCAGGCACTGACTGATAACCGCCCTCGGTGATGGCGCGCGCGCCATAGGCGAGACGCTTGCCGCCTTCCAGAAGGGCCGCGATCTCGGGATGAGTCTTGAATTTCTGGAATTCAGCATACGGATAGATATACGGATTTTTATAATTCAGATGGACGACAAAGCCGAGCGCGATCGTGTTGTCGTCATAATGATAGAGAAAAGAGCCGCCGCCGGTCTGATTGTCGAGCGGCCAGCCGAAGGAGTGCTGGATGTGGCCGGGCCGCGCCTTTTCCGGACTGATCTCCCACAATTCTTTAAGGCCGATACCGTATTTCTGCGGATTGCCGGGGCGCTCCAGCGAGAATTTTTCAATCGCGATTTTTGAAAGCGAGCCGCGCGCGCCCTCGGCGAGCAGCACATATTTGCCGAGCAGCTCCATGCCGGGCTCATAATGATCGGTCGGCGCGCCATCCTTGCCGATGCCGACCTCGCCGACGATGACGCCTTTAAGCGATCCGTCCTCGCGCCATAAGGGTTTTGACGCCGCCATGCCTGGATAAACTTCAACGCCCAGGGCTTCGGCTTGCTCTGCAAGCCAACGGCAGAGATTGCCCATCGACACGATGTAATTGCCGTGGTTTTTCACCATTGGCGGCATCGCAAAAATGGGGAGATCGAACGAACCGGACGGGCCGAAAATTTTGAAGCTTTCCGAGGAAACAGGAACGCTCAGCGGCGCGCCTTTTTCCTTCCAGTCGGGAATAAGCGCGTCGATCCCGACGGGATCGAGCACCGCGCCCGAAAGAATATGCGCGCCAACTTCCGATCCCTTTTCTACAACAACGACATTAAGGTCAGAGCCCGCCGCGTCGGCGCGCTGCTTTAAACGGATCGCCGCCGACAGCCCTGCGGGTCCCGCCCCGACGATAACGACGTCGAATTCCATGCTCTCTCTTTCGGGAGCCTCTTCGGCCATTTGCGGTCCTTCCTTGTCGCTCGAGGGTGCGTGCGGGCTTTGCTTCTGGCCTAATTCACCCTCTATTGCCATGACAAGTCCCATGTCCAATGCGGGCAAATTCGACTGCGGCGCGCCGCAAGGGAGGGAAAAATGGCGACAGTAACGGCGGCGGCATGCGCGCTTTTCGTTATTTTGCTGCTGGCCGCGGAGCAGCGCGACAGCGCAAAAGGGCGGGCCCTTTTCAAGCCGCTCGCCTCGTTGTCATTCATCGCCCTCGCGCTTGTCACTGGCGTCGGCGGCGCAACGATGGGCGCGGCAATTCTGGCTGGTCTCGTATTTTCAGCCCTTGGCGACGTTTTGCTGATCCCGCGCCGCGAGGGATTTTTTCTCGCCGGCATGGGCGCATTTGCGATCGCTCATCTTTGTTATTCAGCGGGCTTCATCGCTGGCGGCGTTGATTTCGGCCCTTTTGCGCTCGCCGGCGCTGCAGCGAGCCTGGTCTTCGCGGCGGCGATCCTTGGAACGCTTTGGAAAAAACTCGGTGATTTCCGCATTCCGGTCGCCGCCTATTCCCTGATCATCGCCGCCATGATGGCGCTCGCCGTCGCCCATTATCTGCACGATGGTGCGATAAAATCGGCGCGCCTCGCCGCCGCGGCCCTCATCTTCGCCGCCTCGGACATTTTCGTCGCCCGCGACCAGTTTCAACAACGCGCCTTTGCAAACCGCCTTTTCGGCTTGCCGCTATATTATGGGGCGCAGCTCCTCTTCGCGGCGAACCTCTAGAAAGCTTCGTTTGACGCCCCGCCGATAGTGTGCTGCGAAAAGCGATGGCTGAAACTCCCGCCAATGACGCCGCCAATAATGCAGCAAGGGCGCTGCTCCGCTGGTATGTCGACGCCGGTGTCGATGAGGCTGTCGCCGACGCGCCGGTGAACTTCTTTGAGGCGGCGGAGCCGGCCCGCCACGCAATGCGCTCCAATAAATCTGCGATCACGCCTGCGCCCGTTACGCATATTGCCGCTTCCAGCACGCCCAGCGCCGATGAAGCCGCCGCATCGGCGCAATCAGCCGCCAGCGCCGCAGACAGTTTTGAGGCCCTTGCCGCCGCTGTCGCCGCCTTTGACGGCTGCGCCCTAAAATCCGGCGCGCGAAACACCGTATTTGCGGACGGCGCGTTCGGAGCCCCGCTGCTGGTGATCGGCGAAGCGCCGGGGCGCGACGAGGACCGGATCGGCAAGCCTTTTGTCGGGCGCGCCGGCCAATTGCTCGACCGCATGCTCGCGGCGATCGGCTATTCGCGGGATGAAAACGTTCTCATCTCCAACGTCATCTATTGGCGCCCGCCGGGCAATCGAACGCCGACGCAGGACGAGGTCGCCATCTGCCGTCCCTTCGTTGAACGGTTGATCGAACTCTCTTCGCCGAAAGCGATCATGCTCGCCGGCAATGCGCCGATGCAGGCGCTTCTGGGCGTTACCGGCATTATGCGCGCGCGCGGCCATTGGCGCGAAATCGAGCTTAAATCGGGACAGAAAATTCCCGCATTGCCAATGTTCCACCCGGCCTTTCTTTTGCGTCAGCCTGGCAATAAACGCCTCGCCTGGCGGGACCTGAAATCCCTCGCCGGCAGGTTAAGAAAGGATTAACGGCGCGGGCCGTAAATTCACGGGGTATTCGACTTTTCATGTAATGCTGGCCGTCCAATTCGGGGTGTGTGGGTGCTGAGAATTCTTGTTTTATTGGCCGTAATGACGAGCGCGGGCCTCGGGTTTGCGCGCGCTGAAAATTTTGCGCCGCGCGTTCTGAGCGCCAAGGACGAAGCGCTTTACCGTCAGATCTTCGACCTTCAGGACGAACAGCGCTGGGCCGAGACGAATAAACTCGTCAAGGACATCACTGATCCTGTTCTGCTCGGTTATGTCGAGTTTGACCGCTACATGGCGCCCAAGGGCTATCGGTCAAGCTTTTCCGAACTCAAGAAATGGATGGCCTATTACGCCGATCATCCGGACGCGGATAGAATTTACCGGCTTGCGCTAAAGCGGCGCCCTAGAAGCTCAACGCCGCCCGTTTCGCCTGTCGGCCGCAAATGGCGCTCCGACCCGGCCGCGCCGCTGCCGCCGGCGCTCGCCGCCGACTATAAACGCACCAGCAGACCGCTTCTCCGCCAGATCGAAGGCCGCGTCCGATACCTCACGCGTCGAGAACGCGCGACCGACGCCTTGCGCGAAATTGAAACTCACTTCAAGCGCGGCAAGATCACTGAACGCCAGTTTGACCGCATGCGCTCATGGATTGCGGCGAGCCTTTTTTATCAGGGATACGATGCGCGCGCCGGCGAGATTGCGACAAGCGTTGCCGATAGAAATGGCGACGTCGCCGTGCTCGCTTATTGGATCGGCGGCCTTATCGATTTTGGCGACGGGGACATGGACCGCGCCTATGGCCGCTTCTCGGCGATGGCGAGGGTAAAAGAACAGGAAGACGCCCTGCGCTCCGCCGCCGGCTTCTGGGCGGCGCGCGCAGCGCTCGCGTCAGGAAAGCCGAAGGACGTCGCGCCCAATCTCGAAATCGCGGCCGAGTTTCCCTTCACCTTTTACGGCCAGCTCGCCCTCGCCCAGCTTGGCCGCAATTACGATTACAACTGGACAGCGCCGGCGCTGACAGAGGCAGGCTATGAACGGCTCGTTGCCGCGGCGCCCGCCATCAAGCGCGCTATTGCATTGAAAGAAGTCGGCCGCGACATCGATGCTGATATTGAATTTCGTTGGATCAATGGCCTTGTCAGCGACGCGCTCGCTGTCGACCTTGTCGCGCTTGAAGACGAACTCGGCATGGCCGCTGCTGAGCTGGATCTCGCGCTCTCGCGCCATAGCGGCGAGACCGGCCGCAAGCTTGAAGCAGCGCTCTTCCCGGTTCCGGACTATGCGCCGCAAAACGGCTTTACCACCGATCGCGCGCTCCTTTATGCGCTTATGCGTCAGGAATCGAAATTCAAGGTTGAGGCGACAAGCCGGGTTGGCGCGCGCGGCCTGATGCAGCTCATGCCGCGCACCGCGAGCTATGTCGCCGGCGACCGCAATCTTCGCCGCGGCAAGGGCCGCGACAAACTTTACGACCCAGCCGTCAATCTCTCAATCGGTCAGGATTACGTGAATCACCTGATCACGACGGCGGCGGAAGGCGATCTCTTCGACATGGCCGTCGCCTATAATGGCGGGCCCGGTAATCTTCGCCGATGGAAACGCGATTTCGACGGCGACGATCCCTTGCTCTTTATCGAGAGCATTCCGAATTCGGAAAGCCGCGACTTTGTCGAAAAAGTGCTGACCAATTTCTGGATCTATCGCCAGCGCCTCGGCCAGCCGCCGACCAGCAGAGACCGCGTCGCAGCAGGCGAATTGCCGCTCTATGAAGCGATCGACCAGATTTCCGGCGGCGCAATTAGGGCTGGCGAGAATATCGACGGGGACGAAGTCGCCGAAGCGGGCGGTGAGAATTCCGTCGAAGAATGATTGCCGGCGCAAGGCCGGCAGAGCATTTGCAGCTAAAGCGGCTTTTCCATTTCAAAGCGGCGTAGACTGGCGCCATTGACGGTTACTTCTTCGGCCCGGAGCACGGTGAAACCAACCGCTTTGAACGCCGGCGCCGCCATGAGGCTGGCATGGACCCACAATCGGCGAACACCGCCTTGGCGCGCCTTTTCTTCAATGCTTTGATAAAGCGCGCGGAACAGGCCGCGCCCTCGCGCAGCAGGACGGATATAGGCGAAATCGACATAACCGCCCGCCGCAAGGCTCATAAAGCCCGCGACAGGCGCCGTTCTCCTCAGCGACAATAATGTCTTGCCGGGATAAACGCCGGTTCCACTCGTCGCCTGACCGCGGCGCGGCGACCCAGGCGGCGCGCTCAAACTCGCTATAGGGGCTGTCTCCTGAGCGCACCGCATCAAACATGACGCGGCCCAACTCGTCATAATCGGCTGCGACAGCCCATCGAAAATTTGAGGTCATGCCCGCAATTAAGGCGCGCCCGGCTTCCCAGTCTAGCCGTCGACGCCCATCACGCCCATGATCGCCGGGCCGAGAATGACGGCGAACAGAACCGGCAGGAAGAAGCCGATCATCGGCACGGTCAGCTTCGGCGGCAGCGCGGCGGCTTTTCTTTCCGCTTCCTGCATGCGGTGTTCGCGATTTTCCTGCGCCATAACGCGCAAGGACTGACCCAAGGGCGTCCCATATTTTTCAGACTGGATGAGCGCCGTCGTAACGCCTTTGACGCCATCAAGACCGGTTCGGTCGGCAAGATTGACATAGGCCTGTTTTCTCTCCTGAAGATAGGAAAGTTCAGCAACCGTAAGGCCCAATTCTTCTGCAAGCTCAGGCGCGCCCGAACCGACTTCCTGACCGACCTTTTGCAGCGCCACTTCGATCGACATCCCCGCTTCGACGCAGATCAGCAACAGGTCGAGCGCATCAGGCCAGGCAAGCTGGATTAGCTGCTGGCGCTTGCCGATAGCGTTGTTGACCCAGAGGTTCGGAAGATAAAAGCCGCTGAAAAAGCCCATCATAACGGCGCAAAGACGGCCGAAACTGTCGAGCTCGACGCCTTCAAGCACGTAGACATATACGCCGACTGCAATGGCTGCGACGAAGGGCATGCCAATGCGCGCCGCCATGAAGACGAATACCGGGCGCTGGCCGCGAAAACCAGCCATCATCAGTTTCTTGCGCGCCTCATTGGCGTCAAACACCTCAAGAAGCTTGAGATTTTCGACGATCTCTTTGAGAGCGCCCTGTGCGGACGCCGAACGAAGCGATCCGCCTGATTTCTTTGCAAAAGATTCGCGCTGAGCCGCGCGCAGTTTTTCGCGATGCTCGGAAACGGATTTCATCCGCTCCTTGAGCTTGTCTTTTACGAAAAACGGTTCGGCGATTGTATAGATCGTGCCAATTGCGGCGAGCGCAACCAGCAAGGAGATCTGAAACTGCCTGTCGGTGACAAGGGTGATAAAGGCGTCCACAAACCGCTCCTCAGACCTTGATCTGCATCATCTTCTTCATCACGAAGATGCCTGTCGCCATCCAAACGCCGGCGCCAAGCAGAATGAAATTTCCGACCTTCGTTTCGAAGAGAGGCGTCAAATAATCCGGCGAAGAAAGCTTGACCGCGCCCATGACGAGAAACGGCAAAGCGCCAATGATCATGGCCGATGCTTTCGCTTCGGCTGAGAGCGCCTTGATCTTGCCTTCCATCAACTTACGGCCTCGCAAAACGCCAGCCAGGTTGTTCAGCGCTTCGGCGAGGTTGCCGCCCGTCTTTTGCTGGATCATCAAGACGATGCCGAAGAACGAAACTTCTTGCAGCGGCATGCGTTCATACATGCGCGTCATGCCCTGCTCTAGCGAAAGACCGATCCGGAAACCTTCAACAAGTTCGCGAAATTCTTCGCATACGGGTTTTGGCGCTTCGGACGCAATAATCTTAAGGCACTCATTGACGGGCAAACCCGATTTCACGCCGCGCACAATGACGTCGATCGCGTTTGAAAATTCATCGGTGAATTTCTTCTGCCGGCGCTTGATCGCAAAATTGACGAACCAGTTCGGCAGGCCAAAACCGCCGATAAAGAACAGCGCGAGTGTGATGATCGGCTTCTGACCGGATATAAAACCAATCAGAGCGAATACAAACGCTGCGACAACGGCGCCGATATAAAATTCACGCGGCCCGAATGAGAGTCCGGCGCGATCGAGTTTTTGCTGAAGCGTGATCCGCTTCTGCTTTTTCTTGAATTCCTTGTTCTTCTCTTCGACCTTGGAAAGCGCTTCGGTGACCTTGCGCCGGCGGTCTTTGCTCTGCGCATCGCTTTGCGCCGTGACGCTTGCGCGTTTTGCGTTCTTCTTGCTTTCAAGCGTGGAAATCCGCTTTTTCGTCTTATCGCTTTGCGTCGGCGTTACAAAAACAAACGCGAGCGCTGCGAAACCGATGACGCCAAGAATGATCGATATGAGAATTTGCGGACTCAACGTCTTTTACTCCGCCGCAGCGTCAAGGGCTTCTGCGAGTTCTTGATCCTTGCCGTAATATTTCGCGCGGTCATAGAAAGCCGGGCGCGCAATGCCGGTCGAACGGTGACGGCCGACAAGCTTGCCGCCCTCACCTTCGCCGGAAACGTCGTAGACGAAGAGATCCTGGGTGATAATCGTGTCGCCCTCAGTGCCGAGCACTTCGGTGACGTGCGTGATGCGGCGCGAACCGTCGCGAAGACGGGCGGCCTGGATGATGACGTCGATCGAGCCGACGATCATTTCGCGGATGGTTTTTGACGGCAAGTTGTAGCCGCCCATGGTGATCATCGATTCAACCCGCTGCAGGGCTTCGCGAGGGCTGTTGGCGTGAAGCGTGCCCATCGAGCCGTCATGGCCGGTGTTCATCGCCTGGAGAAGGTCGAAGGCTTCAGGTCCGCGAACCTCGCCGACGATGATGCGCTCAGGCCGCATGCGCAGACAGTTCTTGACGAGATCGCGCATCGTCACTTCGCCCTGGCCTTCAAGATTTGGCGGACGCGTTTCAAGACGGACGACGTGAGGCTGCTGAAGCTGCAGTTCGGCGGCGTCTTCGCAGGTAATGACGCGCTCATCGAGTTCGATGAAGCTGGTCATACAGTTAAGCAGCGTCGTTTTACCGGAGCCTGTACCGCCGGAAATCAGCGTGTTGATCCGGCAGGCGCCGATGACTTCCAGAACCTTCGCGCCTTCCGGCGATATTGATCCGAAATTGACAAGGTCCTGGATGCGGAGCTTGTCCTTTTTGAACTTACGAATGGTGAGCGCCGCGCCGTCGATTGAAAGCGGCGGCGCGATAACGTTGACGCGCGAGCCGTCCGGCAGGCGCGCGTCGCATATCGGCGAGGCTTCATCGACGCGGCGGCCGACCTGGCTGACGATGCGCTGGCAGATGTTCATCAACTGCGCATTGTCGCGGAAGCGTACATTGGTCAGCTGGATCTTGCCGCCAACTTCGATGAAGGTGCGGTTCGCGCCATTGACCATAATATCGGCGATGTCGTCGCGCGCGAGAAGCGGCTCGAGCGGGCCATAACCGAGAACGTCGTTGCAAATGTCCTGCAACAGCGATTCCTGCTCGGCGATCGACATCTGGACGTTCTTGATCGAGATGATCTCATTGACGATGTCGCGGATTTCCTCCGCCGCCGCCGCGGTGTCGAGCTGGGCGAGCTGGGAGAGGTCGATTGTGTCGATCAGCGCATTGAAGATCGTCGTCTTGGTCTGGAAATATTCGTCCGAACGGCCGCCAATCTCAACCGGCTGAACTTTTGGCGCCGCGGGCTGCGAGACGCGCGGCGGCGCAGAGGCTCCGCCGCCCTTGCGCGCCGGGGCCGCCGGCGGCGCCGCTGACTTCACGGGCTTTTCCGCCGCCGCTTTTGGTTTTGGGGCGCTTGCCGCTTCTGGGCGCGCGTCGACTTCTGCCGTTCTGCGTCCGAACATCGCTTAGCCTACTTCTTCTTGAACAATCCGGCGAGATTGAACTTGCTGCGTTTTGCGCCATTTGGCGTGCGACCGAGAATGAGCGCCGTCAGATCACGGATCGTTTGCGCCGTTTTCGTTTTAGCGCCGACCTCGACAATCGGCGAAGCGTTTGTCGCCGCCGTATGGAAAAGCTGCGGCTCCCAGCCGAAAATTGCGGCGGGCTTCAACCCCACATGTTCGGCATATTGCTGCGGCTGCACCGACGAAAGTTTCTGGTCAAACTGGTTGACGACAAGAAGCGGCGGGGAATCATTCGGCCGCGCGCCTGAAATGACGTCAACGAGGTTCTTCGTGTTGCGGAAGGACGCAAGGTCCGCCGTCGCCGTGATGATGATATGATCGGCCGTCTGCAACAAACGCTTCGACCAGCCGGTCCATAAATGCGGCACGTCGACAATGATCGTCGGCGCCGCGTTTCTGACAACGTCGATAACCGTTTCAAACGCCTGATCGTCAATGTCATAGTCGCGGTCGAGAAGGTTCGGCGCTGTGAAAAGGCTCAAATGATCGGTGTGTTTCTGCAACAAGCGATCAAGCAGCACGTCGTCGAGGCGCTCCGGAGATCCCAACGCTTCGATAAGGCCCGAGGTCGGGTCCTGTTCGAAATCAAGGCTCGCCGTGCCGAACGGCAAATCAAGATCGAGGATAACCGTGTCACTCGACATTTCTTCGGCTGCACACCAGGCGACATTGTGAGCGAGCGTCGACGAACCGGCGCCGCCGCGCGCGCCGACAAAGGCGATCGTCTTGCCGATCGGCGGCGCGGACGGATCGACATATAGCGTCGCAATTGACTTGATCACTTGCAGCGGCGAGCGCGGGCGCACGATATAGTCGCTGACGCCCTGCTTCATCAGCTCGCGATAAAGGCCGATATCGTTAGCGCGGCCGATGATGATGACCTTGGTCGACGGATCGCAAACCTCGGCAAGCTCGCCAAGCTGGGCGAACAGCGTGTCGGCCGCGTCCAGCGTCTCAACGATGATGAGATTCGGCGTCGCCGCATTCTGGAAATGGTCGACCGCCTTGTGAAGGCCGCCCATATGCATGGTGAGGTGCGTTTTCGAAAGACGGCGATCAACGGCCGCACGTTCTAGCAACGAGGTCGTTTCAGGCGACTCGCAAAAGGCGTGGATTGAAATGCGCGGGACCGGACGGTGATCATCCTCGCCCCCGTCAAAATCGCTTACCTCGCCGCCATCGGGAAGAACCGCGATATCCTGGCTGGCTGAAGCGACCGCGACGGAAGTCGACACGACCGGCGGGGCTTCCTTGGACGCCGCCTTCCCGGCGCGGCGCGGCTCAGCGCGCGGCTCAGGCTGCGGCTCCTCCGCGACCGGCGGGGCGTCTTCTTCGAGGTCGAAATTCTCTGCGTCATCGAAATCAACGCCGAGCTCTTCGGCGAGCAGCCCTTCGTCGAAATCCTCTTCGCCGAGCGCGGCCAGCTCTTCATCGGACAACTCGTCTTCGAGCCACGTCTCGTCATCGGGATCTTCGGAAACCTGATAACGAACTTTGGCCTCTTTCAGCGGGCCTCCGTCCGGACCGAGGCTCGCCGCCCCCGCCGCGACGCCCTCTTCGTCGTCGGCGAAGTTGATGGCTTCCTCTGCTGCAGCCTTCCTCATTTCAAACTCCTTGCAGGCGCTGGCCCGCTCCCCATTCGCTTCTTAGTTGGCGACGTTGGTGTTGATTTCACTGTCGGTTTGCGTCGACGTCTTTTCGCCTTCGCGATATTTCTGAACGGCGCGGACGCGTAGCGCCGAATCAGGATCCGTCATATCGGCGGGTGCGATCAGATCGTGCGGATCGCCAATCATCGCCGCAAGATTGTTCTGTGAGGCGCAGCCGAAATTCGGGCTGTTCATGTTGCGATAATCGCGCTCGCGCATGCCTTCCCAAACGCCGCAGGCGCTCGGCGTGGCGACATAACGCGTAAAGGACAAGATGATGTCCGTCGTCGAGCCTTCGCCGAGCCCGTAACGCGCATTCGTAATGGCGCCGAGCGGCACGCCTTGCTGGTAAAGAGCCTCACGCACGCTCGAAGAGACGTCACGATCGCCAACAAGACCGCCCGAAGGCGTCGTGATCGAAAGGTCGCCGTGACCGTTTTTCAGATAGGAATCTGCAAATGCGCGAATACGCGCGCGGTCAAGGTCGGAGAAATCACCCTGTGCGTCAGCAACGCTGAGCGTCATGGTGACAATCTGGCTATCGACCGAAATCGGGTGCTGCTCGGCAATCGAGAGCGCCTGTTCGCGGCCATTGAAACTTGCGCCTGCGCAACCTGACGCGAGCGCGGCGAAGACGATGATTGCAGTTCTTTTCATGATCATGCTCATTTCAACGCGCCCTTAATCGAGGATAAAACCCATCGGACCCTGCAGCGTCTTTTCTTCGACGCCCGCGCCAGCGAGGCCGTAGGTCGATGCAAGATTTCCGAGAAGAATTGTCTGCATGTCGCTTGCCGAGACAAACCCCTTCGCCGGGTCTGTCAGCTTGTCAGGCGACGTCGGATCGACAAGATAGGGCGTGACGATAATGACGAGTTCGGTTTCGTTGTTCTCATAGTCACGGCTGCGGAACAGCTGGCCGAGCACCGCAATGTCCTTAAGATAAGGAATGCCCTGCACGGTCTGACGCATATTCTCCTGGAGGAGACCGGCCATGACGAGGCTGCCGCCTGACGGAAGTTCGACAGTCGTCTTGGCGCGACGCTTCGTCAGCGACGGGATCGTCAAACCATTCGTGGTTATCGTCGTCGAGGGCGTGCCCTGATTGACGACGCCGGCGGCGGCCGTGACGTTGAACGCTGAATCCGGGACGCCGTCGCCATTGGTGTCGATCGGAATAATCTGGTCAGGCGGCGGCGGCGTGCCGGGCAGCGTCACCGAAGATCCGCCGATCGAGAAATTGTTGAGCGAGGAAATTTCGCTGACTTCGGTTTGCACCTTGATATTGATGCGCCCCTTGTCGAGAACGAGCGGCGTGAAGCCAAGGCCAACGCCGAATTCCTTGAATTCGAGCGACACGACGCCGTCAGCCTGACCGACGGGGATCGGGAATTCGCCGCCGGCGAGGAAGCTCGCCGACTCGCCGGAAACCGCGGTCAGCGTCGGTTCCGCGAGCGTTTTGATGAGCCCGACGCTTTCAAGCGCCTGAAACGAAACGCCGACATTCGACTGATTGTTCGATCCGAGAAGGCGCGTAAACGTTCCGGCCAGACCGGCCGTTGCGCCAGAGGCGATCGTAGACGCCGTCGCTTCAAGCGTTGAGTTTGACAGCGATGCAACGCCATTCAAATCAAGGCCGAGCTGCTTTATCAACGAGCGCTGCATCTCGACGACGCGCACTTTCAGCATGACTTGTTCGCGCTCGCGGATCGACACCATCGAAACGACTTTGTCTTTGCTGCCGATGAAACGCTGTGCGATATCGACCGCATTCGCCGCCTGCACGCCGGTTGGAACCGAGCCGCGCAAAATGACGTTGTCATTAACGGCCTCGGCGGTAACGCGCGAATCCGGCATCAGACGCTGGATGAGATCAGTCAGCGCATCGAGGTCGCGTTCGACGCGGATTTCGAGATTAAGGATCTGGCGGCCATTGCCGTCAAAAAAGAAGGCGTTTGTCTGACCGACTTGCTGGCCGAGCAGATAGACGCGCTGAGACGACCGTATAACGGCATCAACGACATTCGGTTGCGCGACAAGCACATCCGAAGCCGGCGTCGGCAATTCAACGATCGCCGCCTTGCCAAGCGGCAGCACGATTGATTTCGAAACATTGCTCGTTCCGCCAAAATCGATCTTGGCCGATGCGGCGGCTGACGCCGGCGAGGCTATTGCAGCCGCCGCCAAGGCGGCAAGAGCACCAATCGCGGTTGATTTGAAGTTGACCATTCCAGTCCCCTCGAACTTGCTCTTACGACCGGCCATAACGGATCACCCTGACGCCCTGGTTCTTTTTGGTTGAACCATTTTCTTCTGATGGCGTGAAAACACTGCGCAGCGCGAAGCTCATCTGACCGCGCGATGCGCGCGTGTTGATGAAATATTCCGCATCCTGCGGCGTCATCTGCACGGTGGCCGTGCCGCCTTCGATCACCGGCGCTTCAGGGTTTTCATTGAAAACCGTATTGATCGCCAGCACGCGAACATCGGCAAACAAAAGCTCGGTATCGGCTTTGCCGCCGCCGCCTTGCGAGTAATAGATATCGACGCGATCGCCAGGCAGCACAAAACCAGCAACGCCGGTTTCCGGGGAAATGCGCATCGTCACGGCGCGCATGCCGGGATCCAGCACCGCCGCCATAAGTCCCGATGAGCCGACCCGGACGATCTTTGATTCAATGATCGGCTCGCCAGCGACGATCGACGTGCGCGCAACAGCGCCTTCAAGATCTGATGAGTCCTTGCCCGACGCTTCGGTGATATAGGATTCGGAAAGCGCTTTTTCCGGCCACTCGACCCATTTCATCACATCCGCCGTTAATCGCTGACCGCGATTCAACGGCGCATCCGCGACAAGTATGCGAACTGTTTTTTCCTGGACGGGTTGAACTATCTGAACGGGACTCGCTTTCTTGTTCGTCATCATCATGACGAAAGCGCCAAGGCCCGCCAGAAGCGCAACGCCTAGAACTGCAATTTGTCTGACATTCATGGTCGCCATCACCTGGTTACGCGGCGCTCATCGCCGAAAACTCGCCTGTCATTTTTTAGGAAAAAGTCCTCAAAACTCTATTAACTGAGTTCATTAACCGCCAAAGGCCAATTGAAAGAACGGCGTTTGCGGAAAACTAAGAAGTGCGCCGGCGGCGATCGCAACGCCGTAAGGCATGTCGCGCGGACGTTCGTGCAAGCGCATCAACCAGGGATGCGAGGCGTAGAACGGAAGGGCCGGCATATTGCGAAAAACAAGCAGGAACGCTGCAAGCGCCGCCCCCGAAAAGGCGACGTAAATGATAAATGATCCGAGCCCTGAAAGACCGATCCACGGCGCGGCGGCGGCCAGCAATTTCGCATCTCCCCCGCCAAGATATTTAAGCGCAAAAAGCGCAAACCCGACTGCAAGCGCAGCGCAGCCAAGCAACAAGCCTTCCGACATGATATGAAAAGACGCACCCAGACTAACGCCCGCGACAATGTAGGAAACAATGAGCGTAATCGACGTCCAGTTTGGAATTTTGAACTCGTAAACGTCATTAAGCGCGGCAATGATCAGGGCCGCCGGAAACGCCGAAAGAAGGATGAGAGATGCCACACGCCGCTCCAGTAACAAACAGGAGAAAAACCTAACTGCGCACGGCTTAAGATAGCGTTAGCCATCTGTTTCAGAATAAACAAAAAAGGAGGCCGAAGCCTCCTTTTTCATTCCTAACGTTTCGCGCCGAGGCGCGATTGGCGAACCTTAGAGGTTGGCCGCAACGTTGTTGAAGGTATTCGAAAGGCTCGATCCAACGGCCTTGACCGCCGTGATGATCGCAACCGCGATAAGAGCAGCGATCAGGCCGTATTCGATGGCCGTAGCGCCGTCCTCATCAGTGAGGAACTTGTTGATAAGCGTCTTCATGAGTCGACTCCTGCTTGCTTGCACCGCTGATTGGGTTTCCCCCCTCAGACTTCTGCGATCATTGCGCCCAGACGTAAAAAAATAGTCAACAAACGCAATTGTTTGAGTATTTTGTTTGTTTACTGATCATTATGGTTAACAGTTCGATACCAAGCGCCTAGTCAGCAACGATTGCAGCTCGCGTCAGCTTGCCAACTTGTTGAGTTCCCCGATATCATCGACAACGAGGCCGGGGTAATCGCGCCGGGCGACACCGCTCTGAATGAGCTTTGCAAC
This sequence comes from Parvularculaceae bacterium, assembly GCA_041398085.1. Classification (GTDB taxonomy): domain Bacteria; phylum Pseudomonadota; class Alphaproteobacteria; order Caulobacterales; family Parvularculaceae; genus Amphiplicatus. Next base: position 10,799 of record JAWKVJ010000014.1, on the reverse strand, counting down.
CGCGTTCGCCGCATCTGCTTCATCAACATTGGCGCGGTCAGCCAGCTCACGGTGCTTCGGCATTCTTGGAATACGCCACTGAGAAGTCACGGCATCGCGCTCGACAAACTTTGCAAGCGCTGAATAAATTCTTTGCTCCGGCGAGGATTCCGCCGCGCCGGCGCGGGTCTGGCCGGCAAGCGCGCTTGCAAAATAAATTACCAAACGGCGCGTTAGCGTCGTTTTTTGCTTGGCGAGGCGCCGGAACGCTTCCGCATCGACAAAGGCGACGATGCATTCTTCCTCGGCAGAGACTGTCGCCGACGCGAGATTGGCCGGATCGCCGCCGACGACGGCGAGCGCCATCGCAAAGGCCTCGCCGGCGACGACTTTTTCAATGATCACGGCGCCATTCGCCTGGTCGGAACGAGCAACCTGCAGGACGCCGGATTGAACAACAAGGAATTCCGACCCGTCGAACTGACCGATTGAGAGGATTGTTTCACCGGGCGCAAATACCCGCAGGCTCGCATGCGCCGCAATGGCGTCAATCACGCCGTCGGGAAGGCCGCTAAAGGCGGCTGCGCCGAGAATTGCAGGTTTTGCATTTGATAAGTCGGTCATATCGCCCCGGCGCCTGACTAGTAATTTCCAGCTCGATACCGCTAGCCAATTAAGGCGTGGTAAAATCTAAAATTTGAAGCAACCGGAGCGGGCGCATTGAAACCCTAAATTTAAGGCTTTTTTGACTGGTGACCGCTAGAAAACCTGCGAAGAGTCAAAGAAGGGTCGCGACCCATGCGTTCGTTTATTATCGGTCTTGCGTTTTCAGCTGTTGCAATCTCGACGGCGCATGCCGAACAGATCTGGCTGACGATGGATCAGGTTCGCCCTTACGATTTCAAAAAGGAAGTCGGCCAGATCGTCGTCGGCAATCCGGGCATCGCCGATGTCAGCGTGCGCGACAAATCGCATGTCCTTCTTTTCGGCAAAGCCCCGGGCCTCACGAACCTCTTTCTTTTTGACGATGATGGAAACCCGCTCGACAATATTCTCGTGCGCGTTCGCGCATCGAACGCTGAGATGCTGACCGTGCAGCGCGGTTCGGATCGCGCGACATATAACTGCACAAGCGTTTGCGAACCGACATTGACCGTCGGAGACAGCAAAGACGTTTTCCAGAGCGTCAGGACGCAGGTTCAGCAGAAATACCAGCAGGCCTCAGGCTCGGGCTCCGCTCCGACCGCTGAAGAATAGAACCGCCTTATGCTCGGCGCGCCGGTTTCGCCGGCGCAGTCCCGATGTAATTATAAACCCGCGGCCGCTCTTGCGGCCGCAATTTTGTTCGGCACCACTGATCGATCGAACGTGCAAGCGTTTCGCTCACCGCGCCATTCTTCAACGTAATTTCCGCAACGAGCCGGTCGCCGCCATTGGCGTGGCGCGAGGCCTTGATCGTGCAGCATTCAATTGAGGGATGCTCTGCGATCAGCGCAGCGATGCGCGCCGGGAATACGTTGACTGCGCCGATCTGCACTGCGCCGTCGCGCCGTCCGCCGAGCCGAAAACGGCGATCGCTCTCCCACTGAAAAACGTCCATCGGCTCGATTTCGCTTTCGCCGCCAAGCGGCGCGGCGCGCGCTATCGTCTCGTCATTCCGGCGCCAGTGATCGAACAGGGTAAAGGCGTCGGAGGGAGAATCGCGCCAGGCGATGAGGCCTGTTTCCGTTGACCCGTAGACTTCTCGTTGCGCCCCGAAGCCCGACTTGCGGATTTCCGACGACAGCTCGGCCGTCAAAGGCTCGCCAAACATCACCGCCATCGCATTGTCAGGCGGCGAAACCTTTTGCGCGACGAGATAACGCCACAAGCTCGGCGTTGCGACAACTGCATCGCCAAAGGCAAGCGCGCGGGAAAGCTCGCTGGGCGCCATGCCGCGCGCATCAAGCGACGGCGCGCTCAAAAGATTTGGCGCCAGCACAGTCAGAGCGAACCCCATCAGGCTATGCGGCGCAATCAATGAAATGACGCGGCGGCGCCCGTATAGGAGATTGGCGGCGGCGGCGGCGTCTGTAAAAACCTGATCCGCCGAATGCACGGCTTCCTCGCCGCCGCCAGCCGGCGCAAACGAAAAGTCCAAAAGCTCAGCGCTGATGGCGCTATGCGCATATCCGGCGAGATCTCCGATCTTCGCCGAGGCGGTTTGCTTTTCAATGCCGGCGGCAAGCTCCGGGTGGGAGAAAAACCGCGCGATGCGCGCGGCGACGGCCTTCATTTCTTCTTCCGACAAGGCGGCGCCGCCCTCGAATAGCGGCGTGTCGGCGTTCCATTCAGCACCGGTTGCAAGGTCGATGTCGCGCGCAAACTGGACGCCGAGCTCATCGACGATGAGTGCGGCGCAGATCGCTGTCACTTGTTCAGCGCTAAGTGAAAACGCCTTCATCCCTGCCCCTTATTGAACGCCGCAGCATCGGCGCGCTCCACTCTTTCAACCGCCTTTCGCAGCGCAAATAAAAAGGCCGGCGCGTCCGCATCAGCGCCCCTATCCCCCAGAAAAGAGAGCGCGACGCCTATAAGGCTATTCGTCAGAAGAATTCTCGCGCTGTTCATCGTGGAGATTTCAATCGCTTCCTGCCGACATTTTATGCCAAGCCCTTTGGCCGCCTTCATGACTTTTGCGCGCATCACGCCCGGCATGGCGCCTTCTTCAACCGGCGGCGTCAGGAGATCATTTCCCGATACGATAAACACATTCGCCGCCGATGCGGAGGCGAGGCGGCCTTTTTCGTTGAGCATCAACGCCTCATCGGCGCCGACCGCTCCCGCTGCAGCGCGCGCCAAAGCATTTTCCGCATAAGCGCCGGTGCATTTAAAGCCGCTCAGCAGACTTGCCGAATATCGGACATTTTCCGCGATAACCAATCGCAATAATTGCGGACGCGGCGGCGCCGGCGTCATCGACATCACCACGGAAGTCCCTTCATCCTGAGGCGGCGCAAGCCCTCTTCCCTTGCCGTAACGTGAGACCGTCAAACGGCAGACGGCGCGGGTGGGACGCGCGGAATTTTCAAAGAGCGTTTTAACGCCGGCCGCTATAGTCTCCGCATCGATCGAGGCGCCGAGCCCAAGAACTGACAATCCGTCATTGAGACGGACAAGGTGTTCGCGAAGAAACACCGGCGCCCCATCAAGAATGAGCATCGTCTCGAATGCGCCTTCGCCAATGAGATAGGCGCGGTCGGTCGCATCAATCGCGGTCGCCGCATCGACAAGCGAACCATTGCGCCAGACAAGGTTGATTTCACTGCTCAATGGCCGGATCCCGATTCGACATAGGCGAGAAAGTTCCGGATCAATTTTCGTCCTTCCGGCGTCAAAACCGATTCCGGGTGAAATTGCACGCCGAACCATGGCGCATCTTCAAGGCGGACAGCCATGATATCGCCGTCAGCGGCAAAGGCGTTCGCTTTCAAGGGGCCTTGGCTCCCGAGATCGCAGGCAAGCGAATTATAACGCCCGACAAGCAGCGGATTGCTCAGTCCCTTGAACAGCCCCCCGCCGTCATGCCCCGCGAGATCCGCCGCCCCATGCATGGGCGTGATCGCCCGTCGCGTTACGCCGCCAAAGACCTCGATAAGGCACTGACAGCCGAGACAAACACCAAGAAAAGGCGTCGTTCGCGGCAGCCGCCTGATGAGATCGAGCGACAGGCCGGCGGAGACCGGCGCTTTTGGCCCCGGCGAGATCACCACCGCTTCTGGCTGCAAGGCCAAAAGCGCGTCAACGCTCGCGGCGTCATTGCGGATGATCGTCGTTTCATGACCAGCCTCGCGCATATAACGGGCCAGCGTTCCGACAAATGAGTCGTAATTGTCGATAACGAGGATCATGAAGCGACATCCTCGCCGGCAAGGGCCAACAGCCAGCGCGCCTTGTCGATTGTTTCCAAATATTCCGCATGTGGGTCGGACTGCAATGTAACGCCGCCGCCGACCGGCGCGGATAGATTGGCGCCCTGCGCAATCGCAAGGCGGATTCCGACCGAGAAATCGGCGGCGCCTCCATCATCGATATAACCGATTGCGCCGCAATACGGGCCTCGCCCCTCGCCCTCGATCTCGGCGATCACCTTCATCGCCTCTACCTTCGGCGCGCCCGTTATGGACCCGCAGGGAAACATCGCCTCAAGCGCGTCGATCGCGGTCTTACCCACCATAAGGGCGCCGGAGATGCGCGAGACGAGATGATGAACCGTTTCAAAAGTCTCAAGCGCGCAAATAGCATCCTCGCGGATCGATCCGTCCTTGCAGAATTTTGACAGGTCATTGCGCGTCAGATCGGCGATCATGATATTTTCGGCGCGATCCTTGGCGCTGGCGATCAACTCTGCGGCCAGGCGCGCATCTTCATCCACGTTAACGCCGCGCGGCCGCGTTCCCTTGATCGGCTCGGCGAGAATTCGAGGGCCGTCTTCACCCAAATCGATCCTGAAAAACCGTTCCGGCGAAAGCGATAACAACGTGGCGTCTTTGAATCTGGCGAATGCGCCGAAGGCTGAAACAGATTTAGCGGCGGCAGCCTCGAAAATCGAAAAGCTGTCGGTTTCCGCTCCGATTTCAAAATTGAGGCGCTGGGAAATATTCGCCTGGTAAAGATCGCCATTGCGAATTCGCTCCATGATGCAGGCAACGCGGACGCAATACTGATCCGGCGAGATCGCGGCGCCTATGAATGTGAGGTCGAGCGGCGACGGCGCAAGGCTCGCCTCTTCGCCGATCATTCTTTCGAGCGCATCGACCGCCTCTTCATTAACGCCGAGCAGAAAAGCGCGGCGGCGGCGGCGGTCGAAGGCGGCGACGGCGTCATAGGCCGCGATACGGCAATCCGGGATTGAATAGGGGGGCCTGGGAAACGTAACGCCGGGCTCGACAAACGCGGCCGTCTCATAGCCCGCCACCAAGAAGAGACCGCTGGCGAAGCGCGCGCCGCATTCGAGCGCACGCCGATCGCGACTGCGCCCCGCCAACAACGCTCGGGCATGATCGAAGGGCGATCGAACGCTGCGAGCCTCGAAATCGTCAATCGAAACCGGATTGGCGAGCAGATACGACCAGTCAGCAGCCTCAGCGCATTCACCGCCGTGAAGAAGCGCCGAGCCATCGCTGCGCCAAAGCGGACGAAACGCGTCTATCGGCGAACGCCAATCAATTTCACGCTCGAATATCACGCCGCCGCCTCGCGCCGCCCACCGCCGCGCTTTTTACCGAACCTGCCGCTTCTGGCGCCATTGTGCAAATCGCCTTACCCGAAATTTGCGCCACTCTCGCGCGCAAGGAGACGGTTATGGCGGGCGTCGCCGACAGGCAAGAAGCTGCAGCGCCCGGTGGCGGGCCGCACCACGGCGACGGGAATTTCGGCGACCACGGGGACAGCCTCGGCGCACAACGCATGTTCTACGGTCTCGCCCTGGCGACGTTGATCGCAACCATTGCCTATTTCGGGCGCGGCGTCTTCGTGCCGCTCGTCGTCGCCGGCTTTTTGAGCTTCCTCATGCACACCATGAAGGAAACGATCCGGAAGGGCCCTCTCATTGGCCGCTTCATGCCGAACTGGCTTTGCTACCTCCTGGCCTTCGCGGTCATTCTTTCCGTCTTCGTTCTTCTGATCGAGATCATCCGCGACAATGTCGATGCGCTGATCAGCGCGGCGCCGCTGTATGAGGAAAGGCTGCGTTCGGTCACCGAAACCGGCATCATGAAATTGCGAGAAACCGGCGTGCTCGGCGAAGACTTCATTGGCGGCGTTGAACAATTGCGCGCGCAAGGCCTCGCCCTCTTCCGGCCGATGCTCGGCCAGTTCGGCGACAGCGTCAGGTCGCTCACCGGAAATTCAGTGACGATATTTCTTTACACCGTCTTCATGCTGCTTGAGCGCGGCCGCATCTTTCGCAAGATCGACCTGCTCAACACCGACCCGGAAACGCAGGCCGCAGTCAACGAAACGATTGCCGATATCGGCAGGCTGGTCCGCCAATATGTGACCGTCAAGACCGTCTCCAACCTCATCACCGCCGGCGTCAGCTATGCGATCCTGAGCTTTGTCGGCGTCGACTTCGCCGGCTTCTGGGCTTTATTAATCTTTGTACTGAATTTTATTCCAATCGTTGGAGCCGTAAGCGCCATCTCGCTGCCGGTCCTGCTGGCGCTCGTGCAGCCGGAAGGCGGCGGCGTCCAGACCGCCATTATCGCTCTCGTCCTGCTCGTCGGCGCCGAACAAACGATGAGTTCGGCGATTGAACCCCGCATTATCGGCAAGACGCTGAATTTGAGCCCGCTCGTTATTCTATTGTCCCTGGCGGTATGGGGCACCCTTTGGGGGTTTGCCGGCCTCTTGCTCGCCGTCCCCTTCACGGTGACGATCATGATCATTCTGACGCAATTTCGGTCAACGCGTCCGATTGCAATCCTGCTATCGGAAAATGGCGAGATCGCCCCGCTTAAACATGCCCCGATCGAGACGCCCGCTCTCCGCCAGCCCGTTTGAACGCGGACGGACCGCGCGCAGGACCGGCGGCCAACGCTTCCTTCAATATTTCAGCAAGCCGCGCGCAATCATCGCTTCGGCCTGAGCCTTTCCGCCAGGCAAGGCCGATCTTGCGCGCCGGCGCGGCGCCATCAAGCGGGCGCACAATAAGCCCGGCATTCGTCGCAAGACCTGCATCAATCGCCATTTTCGGCATCAAGGTCGCACCAAGCCCGGAGCGCACCATCTGGGCGAGCGTGAAGAGGCTCGTCGCGCCGAATGATCCCGACATGTCGGCATCGCGCATCTGGCATACGTCAAGCGCATGCTCGCGAAGACAGTGACCGTCCTCAAGCAGAATAAGATGGGCCGATTTCAGATCTTCCGTGCTCACCGTTTTTTTCGCGGCCAGCGGATTGTCAGGACCCGCAGCAAAATAGAAGGGGTCTTCAGCAAGTTCGATCCAGTCAAGACCCGGAAGATCGTAAGGGAGCGCGATCAGCGCCGCATCAAGGGCGCCGGCAGAGAGACGATCAACGAGCGAGGCGGTCAGGTCTTCGCGCAGGAATAATTCAAGCTTGGGATAAGCCTTGCTCAGCAGCGGCGCCGCGCGCGGCAGCACGAAGGGCGCAATTGTCGGAATGACGCCGAGATTGAACGGGCCTTCGAGCGGCTCGCGCGCTGCGAGGGTCCGTGTCATGTCTTCGGCAAGCGCCAGGATTTCAGAAGCGCGATCAGCGACTTCCTTTCCAGCAGGCGTCAGGGCGAAGCGGCGCGTTGAACGATCAACCAATTGCCTCGCCAACTGTCCTTCAAGCTCCTTGATCGCCGATGACAGCGTCGATTGCGAAACAAGACAGTCTGCAGCGGCCCTTGAAAAGGACTGGCGGCGCACCAGCGCCATGAAGAATTGCAATTGCCGTAAAGTCGGGAGCGGCGTCATCCCAGCCTCTCTATCGGAGAAATTGATGTTTGGATTGAATATTATCGAATTGATTAATTTATAAAGCAAGCCTAAAGCTCATGGACCCGCGCAGCGATGGGGGCCACAAGGAGGGATGCATGCTCGGAGTTGGAGATCGACTGCCGGATTTCAGCGTTACGGGCGTCAAACCGAAATTTAACAATCCGGACGAAAGCGGCCAGTCAGCTTTCGCTGAAATCACACCGGGCAATTTTCCGGGCAACTGGAAGCTTGTCTATTTCTACCCGAAGGATCTGGCGCCGGAGTGCCCCGCTGAACTGATCGAGTTCGGCCGCCTTGCGGCAGAGTTCCTCGCGAGGAATGCGGTCGTCCTCGCCGGCTCGTCAGATAACGAATTTTGCAAACTCGCCTGGCGTAAGACTCACCCGGACCTCGCAAGTTTTCCGGCATGGCAGTTTGCAGATACGAATGGCTCCCTGATCGACGGGCTTGGCGTTCGCGCGATTGAAGGCGTCGCCTTACGGGCGCTTTTCATTGTCGACCCAGACAATATCATCCAGCATGCAAGCGTGAATAATCTCGGCGTCGGGCCCGACGCAAAAGACGCGTTGCGCATTCTCAATGCTTTGCAGACGGAAGAAAAATCTAGCAGCGCCGCTTAAGCCCGGCTCGCCGCCAACCCCCAAGCCAATTCAGCCCCTGACGGCATTAATATTGTTTGCGGCTCACGAGGCTCAATCCCTGCATCGCGCCAGGCTGAAATGGTTTTGCGAATATCATCCTCGCTCTGCGCCGCACTCAGCATCGCTTCATAACGGCGGCGCGAGCGGGTAAGTTCGCCTCTAACATTACCAATCCAACCGATGACGTCTTTTTCGGCATAGGCGCGACGCCGGTTCAGCATAACGACGAGATCGCCAAGAGTCTGGCGCGCGAAATTCATCGCAATCGTTTCACTCTGCCTACTGATGATTTTCTCGCACGCGGCGAGCGAACCCTTTACGGCTCGAGCGTGGGCCGCACCGTAAGATTGTTGAAAAAAGCCCTCGGCGTTCTCAAAGATTTCTGTTGCGACAAGATCATTGAACAACGCCAGATTATTCCGGCATTCACGAGCGAGCCCGCCATCGGCCTTGTGGACCACGGCGATAAAAGCGCCGCCGGGCGCCATGATGCGCGCGACTTCAAGGAAGCCTTTCTCACCAGCATATTCAACGCCGAACTGGCTGAAAGCGAGATCGATTGACCCGTCTTCAAGCGGCAGCGCGGCGAGATCGGCGATCAGTGCTTCGCCATTTGACAGATTTGCAGCAGCGCGCGCTGCTGACGCCGATGCATCAACGCAATAAAGCTTTTCAAATGCGTGCCCGCGCTCGTTCAAAAAATCGACCGCCCACTTCGACACCACGCCGGCGCCGCAACAAAGATCAGCGCCGCTGAGCGGGCCCCCGCCCGGAATGGCGTTGAATTCCTCCCGCCACCAGGCGGACAGGCGTTCGCGAACCGCCGGACTTTCAAACGAGGCGTCGGCAGCCGGCGCGGCCGCCCAGAAGCTTTCCCATCCGGGACCGCCATTGCCGGCTTTATCTGCGGTCATTGGGTTTCAGCTTTCGAGAGTTCCGCAAGAAGCGGCGCCAAACGGTCTTCATAATGGCGCCAGCGGCCGGATGAGCGCGCATAGAGCGGCTCGCGCACCTGCCAGTAACTCGCCGTCTTCACGCTGTTTTCCAGGCAGTGAAAGGAAAGGCATTCCTCGCACCACGGCAAATCGAGAAACGCCAGCAGCTTTTCAAGCTCGCCGCGCGGATCGGCGACAAAAGCGTCATAGTCGAAATCATGGATCGACCCGCCCAAAAGGTTTTTCCAATGATCCATCAGCCCTTGGTATTCGCGGTAGTAAGCGCCGAGATCGCCGAGATCGTTCGCATAGGGGACGAGCGACGGTTCGAGATGCTGAAAATAGTTCGAAAGGCAAGTATCGCGCGCATCGCGGATAGTGTGAACGATTTTCGCCTCGGGGAAGAGGCGCTTGATGAGCCCGATGCGCATGAAATTGTCGGGACGTTTGTCGGTTATCCGCTTTCCGACGGCGCGCGCGCCGGGAAACGCCTGATCGATTTCTGCGAAATAGGCCTTTCTGAGCGCTTCGACCTTATCCGCTTTTAAAGACAAGGCCGCTTCCGGGAACGGAACGATCATGCGTGAAGTCAAACGGAACAGGGCGTTCAATTCCCCTCCGGCCTCGATTTCAGGATGCGCCGCCAGCACCTGTTCGACGAGAGTCGAGCCCGAGCGCAGCATGCCGCAGACAAATATCGGCGCCGCCCCTCCTGAATTCGCGCCGCCGTCGCCGCCAGGTATGGCCGAGGGAAACGCTCGTCGAATTCGATCGAATGCGCCATGCAATGCGCCGCGCCGGAAAGGCCGCCGGGCACTACTCTGGGCGCGATTGGCGGCCTCAAAGGCCGAGAAAGCGCGGCCATACTCGCCTATTCTATCGAATGTTTCGCCAAGGGAATAATTGAGCGCGGCGCATGTCTCCTCATCGATCTTTTCGCGTTCAAGCACTACTTCGAGCGTCTCAATCAGCGGATCGTCGACACTTTCAGGGCGCGACAGGCGCACAAGACGGGCCAACGCCAACAATCTCAGGTCGCGATAGGCGTCGTTCGCCAACCCGTTTTTCGACCCGTCCGGCGACAGCTTGCGGTAGTAATCCATGGCGTCTTCGCGGCGGCCGCGCTCTTCAGCAAGATTGCCGAGATTAAGCAGGGCCGGCGGGTAGTCCGGCCTGGCGATCAGGCATTTTCTGAATTCGGCCTCCGCCTCATCGTCGCGGCGAAGTTGATCCGTCAGGATCACAGCCCGAATGAGATGAATTTCCTCTGGCTTATCGATCCCGAAACGAAGCGCCTCCCCATAAGCGGTTAAGGCTTCCTCGCCAGCGCCGGCGCCGCGCAGCAATCGCCCGAGTTCGCACCAGGCCTCGGGGTTTTTCGGGTCGCGGGCGAGGAAGGCGCGACAGCGGCCGATCGCATCGCTGGCGCGCCCCGCCGCTTCAAGATTCGCCGTCGCCGAAAACAGGGTCTGGAGGGAATCGTCCTGCATTAGTCGATCACCGGATTCGCGTTTCTCGCTGAACGTGCAACGGGTCTTAAACGATCCGTTTCGAGAGCGTCATAGTCCTTAACCAAAACTGAACAAAACCCCGAAATCAGGACGCTTTTAACCATCCCTTAAGAGGTGGAGCCCGGAAATGCGACATTATCGCAACACCTCAACATCGATCATTTCCCAAGCCCATTCCTTTCGTTGACGTGTGGCCGCCCTGAAAGCCAAATTCGCTGCACGGACGGAGGGGCGGGCATCGGAC
>JAWKVJ010000013.1:0-77748 GCA_041398085.1 Parvularculaceae bacterium | reverse complement strand
GTCGCCCGCAGCAAGATTTCTTCAGGCAGGTCGATGAATTGCGGCGCTGGAACAATCTTCGCGTCGAATTCCTGTTGCGGATCGAGAACCTTCATGCCGATATCATCAAGGCCGCCGCCGCTTGCCGCATCGGCGAGCGCGACAACGCCGAGCCGCCGCGTCGAATTGAACCCCATAAAGGTTCGCGCGTCGTCAGCGCTGCCATTCGACCAGTAAAATGTTTCGCCGTGAACAACCGTGCGCCGCCATCCGAGCGCCATGCGCGTCGTGTCATTCTCTCCCGGTCGATCAATTGTCAGCATCAGATGCGCGGCTTTGACGAGATCGATGGGGCCGCGATCGTTTAAAAACAGGTCGAGGAAAGTGAGGAGGTCATCGGCTGTTGAGCGCAAGCCATAGGCTGGCGACAAGGCGCTCTCGCCGCCGGGGCTGACCGGTTCCAGATAAAGACCATAGCCTTGCGCGCGGCGGGCGGCCTTGTTCGGGTCTTCGACAAGCGATGTGTCGGAAAGGCCAAGAGGGTTTATGACGCGCTTTTGCAGCACGTCAGCATAATTCATGTTTTCGCGCCGGGCGATCGCCTGGCCAAGCAGTGCAAAAGCGAGATTGGAATATTGGAAGCGCGATCCCGGCGCATAGGAAAGCTGGTAGTCCGGCAAACCGCGATAAAGCTGATCGAGCGTATAGCCTGCATATTTATCGGGCGCGTCAGCGGCGGGGTTGACGAGATTATTGGGCCGTAAAGGCAGGGCCGAGCCGTGCGTTGCTAGATCGAGAAGCGTGATGGGGCGGCCTTCAAATGACGGCGCCGTTACGCCGTAAGGGAGATAATCCTGTAGCGGATCTTTAACCTTCATTCGTCCTTCAACGACTTCAACGCCTAGCAACAACGCGGTGAAAATCTTGGTCAGCGATGCGATTTCAAAAATCGTATCGCCGCCTAACGGATAATTGCCTTTCACGCCGGAAAAGCGCGCCGTCTGAAAATGGCGCGATGAGGAGGATAGCGTTGCGACGATTGCGGCGTTCGCAGCGCGCTGACGGGAGATGCGAAAATCCAGCATGCGGCTGAGCTCTTCATCGTCTATCGCCCCCGCGGCGGGGAGGGCGCGGTTTTGCGCATGCGCGCAAGAAGCTGCGAGGACGCCCAGCGAGGACGCCAATAAAATTCGCCGGTTGATAAGGTTGGTCATCGACCTGGAGTAATCCTTTCCGCGTGTTTCGCGCTCTTCGCCGCGTCGGGGACCTCAACTCTAAAGGGGCGCGGCCCCGCGGTCTTGAACGATATTGCGGCTTCGTTCCGGCGCAACGCCAAGCGCGGCCTGATACCGGGCGGGGGTCACGCCAAACTGGCGAACAAAAGCGCGCGTCATATGACTTTGATCCGCGAATCCCGCGATGCAGGAGGTATCGGCGAGCGCCACGCCTTCAGCAATGAACCTGCGCGCGGCGCTGACGCGCCGCTGCATCTGATAAGCGTAAGGGGTGATCCCCGTCTCCTTTGCAAAGCTGCGGATAAGCTGGAAACGGCTAACGCCCGAGGCTTTTGCAAGCTCTTCGAGCGTCAATGCAGTGGAAGGGTTGTCGTCGATCATTTCGCGCGCGCGCCTTACCGATGAAACGCCCCGGCGCACCGGCGGCGGCTTCGTGCTGTAGCGTTCCCGTATGATCGCCAGAAGGCGTGCGATCGCTTCATCGACAGCGAGCGGCTCTCCATCATCCGCAATGAGGAGCGAGAATGTTTTTGCGAACCGCCCATTCAGGGATTTGTCGCGCAGCACCGGCCGCGCGAATTCAAGCGGGCGACGCGTTTCCTCGCCGATCACGCTGTTGATAAGGTCGCGCTCGAAATAGATCATGCGCCATGATCGCACCGAATTGGCGATTGGCACGCCGTCATGCATCTCTTCCGGATTGACGGTGACGATATCGCCGGCCTCTGATTGAACGTCGCCGAAAGAACTCCAAGTCCGGTGTGCGCCCTTGTCGAGCAAACCGAGGCCGTAACCGTCATGAGCATGGCGCGGAAAATGGCGATTGGAGGTAATCGACGCGGCCTCGACGCCTGTCTTGCCGGTGCGGTGCTGCCGGGCGCAGTGATAAAGAGCGCTATTACTCATACAACGAGCACTTTACGCCGCCTGTCGCCTCTGCGCCATCGGCGCGCGCCCCCGATCAGGCCCGTTCGCGGGTCTTGGAGAATTTGACGTCGGGGTTTTTCTCTTCCGCATAGCCTGCTTCCCAGGCGGAACGGGCGAGATAAACCGGCGAGCCGTAGCGGTCATGGGCGAGCGCGCCCTCATTGACCGAGGTGAATTTCTTCACCGCGCTTTCCGGCCCTGAAATCCACCGGACCGCGTCAAAGCCGCAAACTTCCATGGCGGCGGCGACGCCATATTCGGCTTTCAACCGCTCCTCGATGACGTCGAGTTGCAACGAGCCGACAACGCCGACGTAAAAATCAGCGCCCAAAAGCGGCGTGAAAACCTGCGCCGCGCCTTCCTCGGCGAGCGCCGTCATGGCGCGTTTCATCTGTTTTGACTTCATCGGATCGTCGAGCCTTACGCGGCGGATGATCTCGGGCGCAAAATCGGGCAGGCCGGAGAAACGAAGCCCATCCTTTTCCGACAACGTGTCGCCGACGCCGAGCGCGCCATGGTTCGGAATGCCGACAATGTCGCCGGCGACGGCTTCTTCGGCGAGGTTTCGCTCCTGTGCGAGAAAAAAGATCGGCGCGTTGACGGCGAGCGCTTTTTCCGTGCGCGAGACTTTCAGTTTCATGCCGCGTTTGAATTCGCCGGAACAAATGCGCATGAAGGCGATGCGGTCGCGATGGTTGGGGTCCATATTCGCCTGAACCTTGAAGATGAATCCCGAAACGGAATTTTCCGCCGGATCAATATCAATCTCTCCGCCGTTCAAAGCGCCATGTTGGGCGCGCGGCGGCGGCGCAAATTTGCCGATGTCGCGCAATAGTTCGGCGACGGAAAACTCCTTCAAGGCCGACCCGAAATAAATCGGCGTCAGCGCGCCATGGCGGTATTGCTCGATATCGAATGGCGCATAGCCTTCGCGCGCCAGTTCCATCTCACCGCGCGCTTCGCTCGCCGCATCCGCGCCGACGATTTCGTCGAATTTCGGATCGTCGGGCCCTGAAAGCTGGACCGCTTTTGCATATTTGCCGCTGTCGTCTTGTGTCGTTTCAAGGAGCAGGCGGTCAGCGCCCATATCGTAGCAGCCCTTGAAGCGTCCGCCCGTGCCGACCGGCCAGAGGCGCGGGGTGACGTCGAGCGCCAACTGGTCGGCGATCTCGTCAATCAGATCGAACGGGTCACGCCCTTCGCGGTCGACCTTGTTGACGAAGGTCATGATCGGAATGTCGCGGAGGCGGCAGACTTCAAAGAGCTTGCGCGTCTGCGTCTCGATGCCCTTCGCCGCGTCGATGACCATCACCGCGGAATCGACCGCGGTCAGCGTTCTGTAGGTGTCTTCGGAAAAATCCTCGTGACCCGGCGTGTCGAGCAGATTGAAGACGCAGCCTTCATGCTCGAACATCATGGCCGAGGTCGTCACCGAGATGCCGCGCTTTTGCTCGATCGCCAGCCAGTCGGAGCGCGCGCGCCGGCGCTCGCCGCGCGCCTTCACCTCGCCGGCAAGACGAATGGCGCCGGAGAAATAGAGAAGCTTCTCGGTCAGCGTCGTCTTGCCCGCATCCGGGTGCGAGATGATCGCGAAGGTGCGGCGATTTTGAAAAGCGTCGGTCATGGGGCGGCTGTCTGGAAAGAAATGCGCCGCGCTTCCTGACCGGGCGCGACGGCGAGGTCAAGGCGCCGGGCGCAATGCGCGCCTTGTTGTGGGCAGCGCTATTATTGCTGGGGGTAACCCTGCGGCTGAGGATATTGTTGTGGCTGTGGTTGTTGCTGCTGTTGTTGAGAATTTTGCTGCTGCTGGCCGCCGCCGAAACTGTCTTGGGCTGATGCGCCAATCGGCGCTAAGCAGGCCGGCGACCAGCAATGATTGAATTTAAGGCCGCCCCCGCAAGGAGGCGGCCTTTTCGTTTTTGACGGTTTGGGCGTTGATTGCACAAGGCCAAGATGGAGACGGGTCGCGCGTTACACGCATTTGGCGCGCGTCTCCTTCCGGCGCCCCGTTTGATTAATAAATTCGGGCGTTTACCTTAATGTTTAGTTGACAAATTTTCTCCAAATGCTCATCCCTGAGGGAAGTAAAAGATTTATGGAGAGATGTATGCGTTCGTTACCTCTCGCTGCCCTGATCGGCGGATTGTCGTTTTTGGCCGCCTCGCAGGCCAATGCAGCCTATATTGACCCGGCGACAAACCAGATTTTCGCCCGTGGCGGCAATGTTTCTGTTCGCTTCGTCTCCAAGACTGCGTCCCATTCAGACAATATCGTTTCGCTGCGCGATAATTCGGTGGTTCTCAATAACCAGACCGCAGCGCCCGGCGCGATCTTCAATATCGGCGCTTTCTCGCCTGGCGAATTGATCGCCTTCCGGATGGACGATCTAAGAAGCCGTCGGTCTTATTTTACCGGCCTCGCCTCGCTCAATTTCGACCTCATGGTCCATGCGCTGCTTTCGCTCAATGCCGACGGCTCGATCCGCGTCGGCTTTGAAGATCTCAGCAAGCGGGTTTCCGATCTGGATTATGACGATGTCGTTTTCGATGTGATCGAAACGCCGCTTCCGGGCGCGCTGCCGCTTCTAGTGAGCGGTCTCCTTGGTCTCGGCTACGCCGCGCGCCGGCGCCGCAAGGCCTGATCCACGCTATCCGGGGTAAACAAGCCGGCGACAAACCAGATTGAGCTTGGGGGCCGCATCCGCAAGGAGGCGGTCCTTTTCCTTTAGCGGTTTGGGTGCTGATTGCACAAAGGGTCAAGGCGCCGGGCGCAATGCGCGCCTTGTTGCGGGCAGCGCTATTATTGCTGGGGGTAACCCTGCGGCTGAGGGTATTGCGGTTGCTGCGGCTGGCCGCCCTGCGGTCCATATCCTTGTTGGCCATAGGCTTGCTGGCCGCCGGCGAGCGGCAGGCCCGCCGCCTGCCAGGCTTCAACGCCGCCGCGATACCACAAAACATTCGTGTACCCCGCTTTTATCGCGCGAAGCGAGGCGTTGTAGGACATCCAGCAATGGCTGGAGAGACAATAAAGAACGAGCGGCATGTCTTTGCGGCCTTGCGTCGCCTGTTGCAGCATCGAAGCGAATTGCTGCTGCACTTGATCGTTGAACGAGCCGGGCTGTGCGGCCCATGCGGCCGGAATGGCGCCCGGCAAAGTCTGCGGCCCGCCGAGCACGTCGACGATCACATAGGGCGCGGCGTTTCCCTGAACGAGGCTGACAAGGCCTTTTGTCGTTACGACCTGGCCGCCAGGGATGCTCGCCGGCGTCGGCGCATGCATGGCCCCGCCATGAAGCGATGACGTCGGCGCGACGCCGAAATCCTGTTTTTCGACCTGC
The DNA here is from genome assembly GCA_041398085.1 of Parvularculaceae bacterium. Lineage (GTDB taxonomy): Bacteria > Pseudomonadota > Alphaproteobacteria > Caulobacterales > Parvularculaceae > Amphiplicatus. The sequence goes on along the minus strand of JAWKVJ010000013.1, from coordinate 72,270 downwards.
ATCATCTGATCGAGATTGGCGCCTTGCTGTTGTTGTTGCTGTTGCGGAAATTGCTGTTGCCGAGGGTATTGTTGTTGGGGGTATTGCTGTTGTTGCGGCAATTGTTGCTGCTGGGGATATTGTTGTGGCTGTGGTTGTTGCTGCTGTTGTTGAGAATTTTGCTGCTGTTGCTGGCCGCCGCCGAAACTGTCTTGGGCTGATGCGCCAATCGGCGCGAACGCCAGTGCAATTCCGGCAAAAAGGAACAAGGGTCTCATTGCGTAACCTCCAGTCTCGTGCCGTCCATGCCGAGTTCGCGATAGGGTTCGAAATTCGGATCATTCGTCAGCACATAGCTGCCGTCATTCATCTTGTAGGCGTGCTCGTAAAAGCTCGAAAGCTCGACCGTGCCGCCCGGCCCGTCAGGGTCGTTATAGGTTTCAACGTCGCGAATATATTCGCTGAATTCGCGGGCGCGCTTGTCGCTGCTCTCATTATATGACTTCCACGTCTCTTCGCGGATGCGTGAAATATCATTGTTATATTGCCGGGTGATCTCAGCGCGTTTGCGCGCGCCGTCGATATTGATCTGCGCCATCTTGTTATTGTGGCCGGCGATGCGCTGGGACCAAACAGGGTTTTCCTTGATCGACCGGCGGATCGCCTCATTGAGCGCGAAATTCAATTGCCCGTTCGGCGCTGTCGCCGCATAGGCGGGCAGTGCAAATCCGGCGAATGACTCAATCGGTTGCAGGCCGGGCGCCGATGTTGACGTATAGGTAAATCCGACCGCCGCGGCGATTGAACCGCGCATGTCGACGCCGTTCTGGTTAAATGCGACAAGCACTTCGCCGGCTTCGACCCAGCTTCGCATTTCACCCATCGCCGTCGGCGTTCTGGAGTTTAGTTGTGCAAGCTTTTGTTCAAGATCCGTGCGGCGTCGAAAATCGATAATGCGCGCGCCCGGGCGCCATTGCTGAACGAGAATTTGCAAGTAGTCTTTGACGTTCTGCGATGGCGGCAGGCCGCAAGGTCCGGCCCGGCCCGCGCCGGACTGCGCGTATGTGTTCTGCTCCCATTTCGCTTGCGGCAGGATTTCGATGGTTTTTGCGCCATCGGGCGAAACTGCGCGCCAGCTGACATTATAGCCGTTTGTGCAGTCAAACTGCTGGCCCCATTGAACGCCGCCTTCGGCGCGCCAGCCGGCCGGCATGAAAAGCGTGAAAGCGCCCATCGGGCGTTCAAAGCCGGTCGAATCGACAACTACCGTCGGCTCAAAGCGCAAATAATCGCCGGATGTTTTTTTCGCCGCCGCGCTGGCGGCCGCCGCTTGCGCTAATGCATTTGGCGTATTCGCCGGCGCGCCGGCCTCGCTCTTGCCGCAGGCTGCGAGAAGCGCCATTGCGGAAGCTGTGAAGATCATGAGCCGCGTCACGCAATTCCCCTTTTTGCGTCTGCGCCGGTGAGCCTAGTCTTCAACGCGCCTGCGCTGCAAGGGCCGATCGCCGCCGGGCGGGCCTCTCCTGCGCCGCGTTCCGGCCTCAATCGGGACATGCTATGGGGCTAGGCCGCGGCGCGGTGTAAGGGCCCCGTTCGCCAGCGTAATTGAGAGAGTTCCGCCTTGAGTGAGCCGACCGACAATGACGATCCGCCAAAGCCGGAAGGCGATGCTGAAAAGCCCGCCGCCGGCGATGGGGCGTCCGGCGGGCTTGAGGCTGGCGAAGAGGGGGCAAGCGCTGCGCCCGATGAGACGCCTTTAAAGGATACCGCCGCGGACGAGTTCAAGGCGGCGGCCGACGCTTTTGAAAAGCAGCTTGCCCGGCGGCCGAAAACGGCGGGTCCGATCCTGCCGCCGCCGCTGCGCGTCGAGGCGCGGCGCCCGCCGCCGAAGAAACCGGCTCTTGAGGCGCCCGCCCCTGAAACTTCTGCTGCAACGCCCGATGAAACGCCCGCCGAAAGCCCGGTGGAAAACCAGTCGCCCGCTGGCAACGAAAATAAAGGACAAAAGCCCGCGGGCGCCGGTGCGGTTGAACCGCCGCTTGCAGCGCCGGCAAGGCGGATCGGCGCCGATGGCGTTCCGCTATTGAAGGACGATATGGCGAAGGGCGACAATAAGGAAGAAGCCGGCAAGCGCCCGGATGCTGCGGCGCGGGCGAAAAGCCGTCATCTGTTAAAACCGCCCAAAGAAAAAAGACCGGCGAAAAATCCGGATGCGCGCAAAGCTCTGATCCGCGATTTTGCAGGCCTCGCCGTATCGCTCGGCTTCGTCGCCGCCTTCGCCGGTTTGTGGGCGGGCTTTCTCGTCATTGCTCCGTGGCCGGATGATAAGGTCGACCTCTGGGCGGTCAACCGAACGCCAGCGATCGTTATTGAAGACCGCAATGGGCGCGAGATCGCCGCGCGCGGCTCGCGTTATGGCGAGAAAGTTTCCGTCGCCGATTTGCCGCCCTATCTCGTCAAGGCGTTTTTATCGACCGAGGACCGGCGCTTTTACGAGCATCGCGGCGTCGATATTCGCGGCACCTTCCGCGCGCTTCTCGCCAATATCCGCCATGGCGGCATTGTCGAGGGCGGCTCGACCATCACGCAGCAATTGGCGCGCAATCTCTTTTTGAGCGCCGACCAGAATTACGTGCGCAAGGCGAAAGAGGCGATGCTCGCCCTTTGGCTTGAAGGGCGTTACACGAAAGACGAAATCCTCTCGCTTTACTTGAACCGCATCTATCTCGGCGCCGGCGCTTATGGCATCGACAGCGCCGCGAAAACCTATTTCAACAAATCGGCGCGCGAGGTGACGCTCGCCGAAGCGGCGATGCTTGCCGGGTTGCCGAAAGCGCCGTCAACGCTGGCGCCGACGCTCAATCCGTTGGGTGCGCAGGACCGCGCCAAGGACGTTATCAAGAATTTGCGCGAGACGGGCGCCATCACCGAGTTCGATGCGCGCGAGGCGCTGCGCCATCCCCCGGTCGTCGATGCGGGCGGCGAAGACCGCGACACGGGCTGGTTCTTCGATTATGTCGCGGAGAAAGCGCGCGTTCTCGCCGGCCCCGCCAATTACGACATCGTCGTCAGGACGACGCTTGACCAGAAATTGCAGCGCGATGCGGAGCACGCCGTCGACGGCGTGCTCAATGTCGATGCAAAAGTGAAGGGCGCGCTGCAGGGCGCGCTCATCGCCTATGATAATGACGGCGCCATCCGCGCCATGGTCGGCGGCCGCTCCTATCTTGAAAGCCAGTTCAATCGCGCCACGCAATCGAAACGCCAGCCGGGCTCTTCCTTCAAGCCGATTATTTATGCGGCCGCCTTTGAAAACGGCATGACGCCGCGCACCTTGATGGTCGATCAGCCGATCGACATCGCCGGCTGGAAGCCGACCAATTACGACAACACTTATCGCGGCGTGATGACGCTCGCCGAAGCGGTCGCCAAATCGATCAACACGATCGCCGTTCAGGTGTCGGAGAAAACCGGCCGCGACAAGGTGATCGCCATGGCGCGACGGCTCGGCATGACGGCGGATATTCCCTCAAAGGAGGCCGGCATCGCGCTTGGCGGTTTTTCAACCTCGCTCGATGAACTCGCCGCCGCCTATATTCCCTTCGCCAATGGCGGCATGGGCGTTCACCCCTATGGCGTCATTTCGATCGCCGACGGCCAAGGCAAAATTCTTTACGAGCGCAAGACGCCGCAAAGAGCGCGCGTCATCTCTGAAGAAGTCGCGAAGGAAATCACCCATGTCCTCTATCAGGTGATGACGACCGGCACCGGCCGCGGCGCCTCGCTCGGCGGCCGACCCTCCGCTGGCAAGACCGGCACGACGAACGATTGGCGCGACGCCTGGTTCATCGGCTACACCGCGCAAATGACGGCGGGCGTCTGGGTCGGCAATGATGATTTCCAGCCGATGGACAAGGTGACCGGCGGCTCTATCCCGGCGCGCATCTGGAAAGCGTTCATGATCGCCGCGCATACCGATCTGCCGATCGAACCGCTCGACGGCGCATACCTCGCGATTTCCTATTCCGCGACCGCGCCGCTTTTGAGTTTTTACGACGAAGTCACCGACGGATTTGAGCGCGTCCGACGCGACGGCGCCCGCAGCTGGTTTGATAGAAGATAATCCGAAAATTCCGGAGGCTAGTGATGAGCGACAATGATCTGACGCGCGCGATGGTGCGCGAAAACAAAAAGAGCGCATACGCGGTCGATATTGAGGTGTCGGGCTATGAACTCGCCGGCGATGAGCCGGAAAGTTTCGGCGGCGGCGGAACCGGCCCCGCGCCTTACGATTTACTCGCTGCGGCGCTTGGCGAATGCACGGCGATGACCATCCGTTGGTATGCGCTCCGCGAGAAATGGCCGCTCGATCATGTCGAGGTTGAACTGACGCACGAAAAACAGGGAAAGCGCGACGTCTTTACCAAGCACATCAAGATCGAAGGCGCGGATCTGACCGCCGAACAGCGCAAAAAGCTCGTTGAAATCGCCGCCAAATGCCCGGTGCAGCGAACGCTGGAAGGAACGCCGACAATCACGACGGAGAAGCTGGACTAGCGCCTCTCACCCGAGCCGCATCACCATGTCGATCTGCACCGCCGCCCCGAAGGGGAGCGCGTTGACGCCGGTGGCGCTTCTGGCGTGGCGCCCGGCCTCGCCCCAGAGCGCAATCAACAGCTCCGACGCGCCGTCAATGACGCGCGGCTGTTCGGTAAAATCAGATGCGCTCCTGACGAAGCCGCGCAGGCTCTCGACTGAGGCGATAAGGCCGAGATCGCCGATTTCCTTTTTGATGATCGCAAGTATTTGCAGCGTCGTGTCGCGCGCGGCGATGCGCGCTTCATCCGCCGTGACATCGGCGCCGACGACGCCGCGCAAATCGCTGACGCGCGCCGAAACAAACAGAAGATCGCCCGAGCGTTTGGCACCGAGATAATTGCCGACCGGCGCATGCGGCGCCGGCAGGGCGAGGCCGAGGCTTTTGAGTTTTTCTTCGATGATTGATGCCATGGCGCGCGCCTTCCATCGGCCTTTTTGTGACTGATCGTCCGCCGGTCCGGATTCTCGCTAATGAGCGCGATAGACGATAAAGCGTAATTCAGTCTCGCGCGAACGCTGCGCCGCACCAATCAGCGTGCGACGGCGATGCGGCCTTCGGAGAGGTGCTGCAGGAATGCGTCAAAGGAAAGCGTGAAGCGGTTTTTCGTGGCGCAATGGCAAAGCCCGACGCAATGGCCGCAATCCTCGATCTCGTAATCGCCGCGCGGCGCCATGACGGTCTCCTCGCCGGCATGGGCGGGCAGGGCGTCCTTGATCATGGCGTGCTGGGCTTTGGTTAATTTCGGCGCCGGTTTCGCCGGCGTCTTTTTCGACCCCCGAGGCATACGCGACTTCTTTCTTCCGCTCCCTTAGCGAAATGTCATTTAGAAACGTTCATAAATTGTTGAGATTGCGGCTGGCTAGAGGCAAGGGCGCGCTTTCTTGTGAAGAATTGGAAATGCGGCAATTGCGCATCAGCCGCCCTCATTGGCCAGCTTTGCCGAGAGCGATTGCTTCGGGCGCGACAAGCACTGCGCAGGTCGCTGTTCGCGCTACTTTTTCAGAGACTGAAGGCTGGAACAACCGCTCAAGAAATCCGCGATGATGCGCGCCGATGACGATGAGGTCGGCGCCATATTCCTCAGCGCAATCAGCGATTTCCGCAGCGGGCGTGCCGAGGCGAACCTCGTGGTTCACGGCCTCGCTGAGCCCTGCAGAGGCGCTTAATCGCCGTAAAAATTCCTCGCGCGCCGCAATGCGCCGCTTCAGCGGCTCCTGTTCCATCACGGTGACTGCGTCCGGCGTGCTGAACGCGACAGAGGTCGCTGCGGTTTGAGCCAGGCGCGGCGGCGCGACGGTAACCAGCTTCAACTCGCCGCCCGCCGAGACGGCGGCGGCCATGCGCGCCACGGGTTCGGCCAGCTCATCCTGAAAATCGAGCGCCGCCAGCACCTTGCTAAAAAGCGGCGCACGCGATCTGGCGGCGCGATTCATTACAGCGAGCGGCGTTGAAGTTCGACCGCCATGCTTTTCCAGCATTCGCAAGGCTTTTTGGATTGCTCCGATCTTCGGGCCCCGCTCGCCGCCGGCCATGTTTTCCGAGGCGGCGGCGTCAAGTTCGATTGCATCGGCTTCCATTGAAATCAGCGCCTGCCGTTTTTGATCGACGGTCAGCGCATCGTCCGCCAGCACGTCTGACGGATTCTCAAAATAGGCGTCCGGATTGGCGATCTTGTCGCCTGCTGATTTGTCTGTCATCGGCGGGTCTCCTGTTTTTGAGCGCAGTCATCATGCGCCCTGGATTTTTGCAGAGACGGCGCGTCCTCAGCTCGGACGCGCGGATGATTGCGAGATCAGACGGAATGCCGATGCGGCGTCAGCTTTGCTTTTGCGCGCAATGTCGCCAATAGTGACCATCCCCACGATGCGGGTTTCCTCGTCGATAACGGGAAGGCGGCGCACCTGCATTTCTCCCATAAACGCCGCGACTTTCTCCAGCGGGTCGCTGACGCGGCAATAATAAACATCTTTTGTCATCGCCTGTGATACGCGCGCTTCGGCCGGAACACAGCCCTCGGCGCCGCATCGCAAGGCAATGTCGCGGTCTGTAACGATGCCGACAAGTTGGTTGCCGTCGGCGACCGGCATCGCGCCGATGTCGCGCTCTTTCATGAGCAGTGCGGCGGTCGCCAGCGTTGATTGCGGCGCGACGACAAAGAGATTTTTTGACATTACATCTGATACGGGCATGTCGGCTCCTTTCAGGTAAGAACGCCGCAAGGCCGCCTGCGGCGCGTTATTGCGCACAATAGCTGTTCTGCGCCCGTCGGGTCGGGCGCGATCTCATACGACAAACATGTAATTATGCAGAGCGTTCCCCGCAACCGTGAATATATATTCGTATACAGAACAATAAATCATGTAAAATGCATACTGACTGTAAGCCCATGAATTTCGGGCGATATATGTGGTCAAACAATTGTCGGGCCGGGCAAAATTAATTCTCGGCGTGAAATGGAGCGCATTTCGGTGTTTTGCGCGATCTATGAGAGAATGCCGCCGTTTGATGAGGAAAACCGCGCCGCGCCGCGTTTTCAATCGTTAATGATTTTCGGCGGAACTATGCGGTTTTCAGTTCAATTTGTGACGATATTGCAAATTCGGCGTGTTTTTTCCGCAAACGGGTTGCGAATGATGCTGCGCCTGCTAACCTGAAAGAGTCGCTTTAATCCCTATACAGAGCATTTGCGGCTCCCGCGCCGCCCCCTTTTGCTCGGCGGCTGCGCCTACAGCGCCCGCCATGCGGCGGCCCACTCGAAGTTTGCCCGGGAGAGACATGATGGAGTTGGTGAAGTCTGACCGAGGTCAGCAATATGGCGATAATCCGCGCGCCGTGCGTGAAACGGATCATTACCAGAAAGAGTATATCGAAAGTTTTGTCGATAAGTGGGACGAATTGATCGATTGGGACGCCCGGGCCGAAAGCGAAGGGCGATTTTTTATCGACATCTTGAAGGCGAGAGGCAAGCAGCGAATTCTCGATGTTGCGACCGGCACCGGCTTTCATTCGATTCAGCTCCTGAAAGCGGGGTTCGATGTCGTCAGCGCTGACGGATCGCCCGAAATGTTGACGAAAGCGTTTGAAAACGCCCGCCGCCGCGGGCTCATGCTGAAGACGGCGCAGGCCGACTGGCGCTGGCTGAACCGGGACGTCAACGGGAAATTCGACGCGCTTATTTGCCTTGGCAATTCATTCACGCATCTGTTTAAGGAAACCGATCGCCGCCGCGCGTTGGCCGAGTTCTATGCAGCGCTGAAGCATGACGGCGTGCTCATCCTTGACCAGCGAAACTATGACGCCATTCTCGATGTCGGTTTCAACACCAAGCACAAATATTATTATTGCGGCGACAAGGTTACGGCAGCGCCGGAATATGTGGATTCGTCGCTGGCGCGATTCCGCTATGAATTTCCCGACCAGTCGGTCTTTCACTTGAACATGTTCCCGCTCAGAAAATCCTATGTGAGAAAACTGCTTTCGGAAGTCTCGTTTGAAAAGGTCACGACCTATGGCGATTTTCAGGACGCCTATGCGGATCACGAGCCTGATTTTTTCATCCATCTGGCGGAAAAAACGGTAGACGATGGCGATGAATTCAGGGGTGAAAAAAATGACTGACGCGACGGCGATCGCCCGCGACTATTATGACAGCGAGGACGCCGATAATTTTTATTCGGGCGTCTGGGGCGGGGAAGACATTCATATCGGCCTTTACGGAAGCGATGACATTTCCATCAAGGATGCGAGCCGCAAGACGGTGCTTCATATGGCAAGGGTGCTGGCGGGGCTGGCGTCGCCGGGCGCAAGGGTTCTCGATCTCGGCTCAGGTTATGGCGGCGCGGCGCGCGTTCTCGCTGAACGGTTCGGCGCTGAAGTGACCTGTTTGAACCTGTCGTCGGTCGAAAATGAACGCAATCGCCAGCTTAATGAGACGCAAGGCCTTTCCGGGCTGATCGATGTCATCGACGGCAGTTTCGATGACATTCCCGCCGCCGACGGGGTCTTTGACATCGTCTGGTCGCAGGATGCGATATTGCACGCCCCTGACCGCAAGGCGGTGCTGAAGGAAGTGGCGCGCGTTCTAAAGCGAGGCGGCGAGTTTATCTTCACCGACCCGATGCAGGCTGACGGGCTTGGCGACGTGGCGGTCTTGCAGCCGATCTATGACCGCATTCATCTGGAATCGCTCGCCTCGCCGCAATTTTACAGACGCGAACTTGAAAAGCTTGGCTTTACGCCGGTCCGTATCGAGGAAATGACGAATGAATTGCAAACCCATTATGCGCGTGTTCGTTCGGAGTTGAAGGCGCGGCGCGACCGGCTCTCCGAAGAGGTTTCCGAAGATTATATCGATCGCATGCTAGACGGGCTTGGCCATTGGGTTGATGGCGCCCAAAAGGGCCTTCTTTATTGGGGCGTCATGTATTTCAGGAAAAATTGAGGGATACGCCGCGGCTGCACGTCAGATATGGATTCCTGAAAAAAGGGCGGCGCAAAGCCCGGCGTCGGAACTGCGCCGCCTATTTGCAAAAAAAAGCCTGTTCGCAAGAGGTGTGTGATCAGACCCCGACGCGCCAATAGGGCAGCTCGAAATAATAATCATAGGCGACGAGCCCGACGCGCGTGCTGCGCCGCGACCGGCAGCGATAGATGAGCGTCGAGGCGAGATTGTCGGAGGTTAGCGCTTCTAAGTCTCTTTGTTGACCGCGCTGTTGATGACGGTTCATGCCGGTGTAATAGCCGAATACCCAGTCGGCGAGCCGCCGGCGCATCGATGACTGGTCATAGCTGCTCGCGGCGGAATAATCATCGACAAGCTGGCCGCAATTGTAACCGCCATAGCCCTTGCCGGAATTGGCTGACGCCGACCCGGCCGCAATCGAGAACGCAACAGCACTGACAAGCAAAATCTTGCGCATTAATCCCTCCTGGCGCTGATCCCCTCAGATACGCAACCGGGTTTGAGTGTAGCTGTTGAATGGGCGCTGGCAAGAGCGAAATGAAAGCCAGCAATCATAAGGCCTTAGTTGGCGTAAGGACGGTCGCCGAATTAAAAGTGCGAAACTGGTGCGCCTTTTGGGCGGCGCGCCAAAGGGAATTGGATCCGTGCTCCGGCAAGATAATCAGTAGGCAGAGTAAAAGACCGGTTTTGACGGGGCGGCGGCAGGGCGGCTCTTGCCGGTCTTGCAAGACACCAGAAATATCGCATCCGGGCCGAAAATATTTTCTGATCGCGCGCTGAAACGCGCAAAACAGGCCTCAAAAAACCGCGCCGGACGAAATTTTTTTATTAACCATATAAGGCGCTGAAATCGCGCCCGAAAAAAAACTTATCCGACAAGTTATCCCCCGGGTTATCCTCCACCTTATCCCCCGGTTTATCCCCCACTTTATCCCACCCCTTTGCAGCGGCCTTACGATACGCCTCGAGAATTTATTTCAGCGAGGGCGAAAGCCGATGAGCGAAGAAACGAAAATCGAATTGACCGTGGAAGCTGAAAGGCTCGCCATCGACATCTTCGAATGCTCGCTCGCGCTGGCGCGCCGGCGACTCAAATCGATCGGCAAGGATGAAATCGAACAAACAGTTGAATTCGACCGCGCGGCGCGGACGGCGTTGACGCTTGTCCATGTCGCCGCCGGGGTCGACGCGCTCACCGCGCGCAAACGCAAGGAACTGGAAGCGAATGACAAAGACGGCGGCGAAGCCGGCGCTGAATACCAGCGATACGAAGCAGAGATTGTTGGAAGATTGGCTCGACACTTTGACGGACGCGCAAGTGGCGCTTCTGCGGTCGGATCCAGAAGCAATCAAGGAGATGGCGGCGCAGATCAGAAAAGCGGGCGGACCGCGTCATGACTGGTCCTTCTACGCCCACGACCATCAGCGTTGGCCTGCTGAAGACGACTGGACGGTCTGGCTGCTGCTTGGCGGGCGCGGCGCGGGGAAAACAAGAGCCGGAGCGGAATGGCTGCGCCATTTCATTCGCGGCGCCGACGCCCCGCGCCGCATTGCGCTTGTTTCTGAAACCTATGCGGACGGGCGGGAAGTCATGATCGACGGCGAATCCGGCCTTGCCCATATCGGCCCCCGATTTGAGCGCCCGAAATACGAGCCCTCGCGGCGCCGGCTGTCATGGCCGAACGGGTCGGTCGGCCATGTCTTTTCTTCAGAAGATCCCGAAGGCTTGCGCGGTTTTCAGTTTCACGCCGCCTGGTGCGACGAGCTTTGCAAATGGCGCCGCTCGGAAGAAACATGGAGCAATCTGCAATTGGCGCTCCGCCTTGGCGCGCGTCCGCGTCAGGTCGTGACGACGACGCCGCGCCCGACGGCGCTGTTAAAACGGCTGATGGCGGCGAAGCGCACCGTCATTTCGCGCGCGACAACTTACGACAATGCGCAACATCTTTCCCGCGCCTTTCTCGACGAAATCGCGGCGGCTTATGAAGGGACAAGCCTCGGCCGCCAGGAACTCCTAGGCGAGCTTGTCGAGACGGTGGCGGGCGCCCTGTGGACGCCGGAAATGATCGAAGCCTCCCGCATTTCCGCGCCGCAGGGCTTTCATTTTTCGATGGACCGCATCGTCATTGCGGTCGATCCGCCGGCGACGGCGGGCGAGAACGCCGATGAATGCGGCGTCATCGCCGCCGGGGTTATGGGCGAGACGGCTTACGTGCTCGCTGATCGCTCCGCAGGCGGATTGTCGCCGAAAGAATGGGCCTCGCGCGCCGTCGCGGCATACCATGAATTTTCCGCCGACCGCATCGTTGTTGAAACGAACCAGGGCGGCGACATGGTGCGCGCCATCGTTTCCTCGATCGATGCCGGCGCGCCGGTGCGCGAGGTTTTCGCCTCGCGCGGCAAACGCATGCGCGCCGAACCTGTCGCGGCGCTTTATGAGCAGGGGCGCGTGCGCCACGCCGGCGCCTTCGCCGCGCTTGAAGACCAGATGATCCATTTCACCGGCGCCGGCCCGAAGAGTCCTGACCGTTTGGACGCGCTTGTCTGGGCGGTGAGCGATCTCTTGCTGCGGCCGCAATCAGCGCCCGGCGTCAGAAGAATTTCATGAGGAGCAAGAAGTGTTGAGTTGCGTATTCCCTACAGCTGTCATTCCGGGTTCGACGCGTTCCGCGCCGCGCCGGAATGACGGAAAATGGTCTGGAGGAAATCTCCAATGAACCTCCTCTCCCTGTTCGAAAAGAAGCAATCGAAGGCGCGCGCGCTGATCGCCTTGTCGGCGCCCGGCCAGCCGGTCTGGACGCCCAGAAATTACGAAGCGCTGGCGCGCGCCGGCTTTGAGAAAAACGTTGTCGCCTATCGCTGCATTCGCCTCGTTGCGGAAGCGGCGGCGTCCGCGCCCTTGCGCATTGTCGAGGGCGGCGCGGTGATGGAGGAGCACCCCTTGGCGGCGCTCCTTCGTCATCCAAATCCGGAACAATCCGGCGCGGCGCTTCTTGAAGGCGTGTACGGGTTTTTGCAGACCGCCGGCAACGCTTACATTGAAGCGGCTGACCTCGACGGCGAGGTGAGGGAGCTTTACGCGCTTCGCCCCGACCGGATGAAAGCGCTCATCGGCGCGTCGGGCTGGGCGGAAGGTTGGGAATATTCCGTCAGCGGACGAAAGACCCAGTTTCGCGCCCGCGCAGACGGCTTTTCGCCGGTCCTTCAATTAAAGCTCTTCCATCCGACGAACGATCATTATGGGTTGTCGCCGCTTGAAGCGGCGTCGGGCGCGGTCGATCTGCACAATTCGGCGCTCGCCTGGAACAAGGCGCTGCTCGACAACGCGGCGCGGCCGTCCGGCGCGCTCGTCTATAAGGGGCCTGACGGCGCCGAGAATTTAACCGCCGAACAATTCGAGCGGCTGAAAGAGGAACTCGCCGACGCTTATTCCGGCGCGCAAAACGCCGGCCGCCCGCTCGTCCTCGATGGCGGGCTCGACTGGCGCTCAATGTCGATGACCGCGCGCGACATGGATTTCATCGAGGCGAAAAACGGCGCGGCGCGGGAAATCGCGCTCGCTTTCGGCGTGCCGCCGATGCTTTTGGGCATTCCGGGCGACAACACTTACGCCAATTACCGCGAAGCCAATCTCGCTTTCTGGAAACAGACGGTCTTACCGCTCGTCAAGAAAACGGCGGCCTCGCTATCAACCTGGCTCGGACCGAAATTCGCTGGCGCGACCATCGAATGCGACGCCGGGCGCTTTGAAGCGCTTAGCGCCGATCGCGATGCGGAATGGGCGCGCATCTCCGCCGCTGGATTTCTCACCGACAGCGAAAAGCGCCGGCTCCTTGGCCTCCCCGATGGAGGCTTCGATGAGTGAGAGCGTTTTGAAGTTCCCCGAGCTTAAAATATCCGTCGCCATCGGCGCTGCGATCGTCGTTCAGTTTGCGCTGGCGCTTCTTTGGTGGGGCGCCGCCGCGCAACGCATCGATTTTCTGGAGCGTCGCAGCGACGCGACGACGGAAGTCATCATCCGCACCGCGCGCCTTGAAGAACAGATGTCGGCCATCAAGGGCCAGCTCACCCGCATCGAGAAAAAACTCGACGAAAGGGACGAGCGATGAGCCCGGCGATGTCTTTTAGCGAAAAGGCGCGGTTATTTCCGGCGTTTGCGCGCCGCCAGCCGCTCGGCGGCGATCGACTGGACGTTTTCGATAACGCCGTCGATATTCTCAAGCAGGATTTCATCCCAATAGCGAAGAACGAAATAACCTTTTCGTTCGAAAAAATGATCGCGGTCGGTATCGCGAACCGGCACCGGACTGTCCGCCTTTTTGCCGCCGTCGACTTCGATGACGAGCCGCGCTTTCGGGCAGACGAAATCAACGCCGTATTTTCCGATCCGTTTGTCCTTCTGGAACAGAAGACCGTCGAGACGCCGGTTGCGAATGCGCGCCCACAATTGACGCGAAGCATCATCCGCCATGCTGCGGCGCGCAAACGGATTGAGCGTAATCATGCGCTCTCCCATCACCCCTGTAATTCCCCGCAGGAATGTTCCCACGCCAATCGCGGCGCCGTCAAGATTTCTGTTCTCACAATTGCAAATCTGAGCATTTCCGCCGGTTTTTCGCGAAGGGAGCGCGCCGATGGCTGAGTTTTTTCCGATCTCCGGCTGGGCCGCGATTTATGACGAGGCGGACCTCAATGGCGACATCGTTGCGCACGGCGCTTTCCGGCAAAGCCTCGCCAAAAACGGCGCCGGCGCGGTCAAACTTCTTTATCAGCACACGGCGGAAACGCCGATCGGCCGCTGGCTGAAATTCGAGGAGCGCGCGCGCGGACTATACGCAGAAGGCGAGCTTCTCTTGGCGACGCAAACGGCGCGCGAAGTCACGGCGCTGATTGACGCAAACATCATCGACGGACTTTCAATCGGCTTTCGAACGCGGAAGTCGCGCCGCCAGGGCGCCGCGCGCCTCATTCTCGAAGCCGATCTCTGGGAAGTTTCCGTCGTCACGTTCCCGATGGCGCCGAAGGCGCGGCTCATCACCCGGCCGGCGGCGGCCGCCAAAACCACGAACGAAGCCAACACCGAAACCGACAATGTGCTTGCCTTCGCGGATCACGTCCGCCGGGCTGCAAAAATCCTGTCAGCGTAAGGAGCAGTAACGACATGGAAGTAAAAACCGAAAATTCCGCGAGCGAGATCAAGGGCGCCATGCGTGATTTCCTCTCGGCGTTTGAAAATTTCAAAGAAGCGAATGACGAACGCCTCGCCGCGCTTGAGGCGAAAAGAGACGATGTTCTCAATTCTGAAAAAGTCGCGCGTCTCGACAAGGCGCTCGATGAGCAAAAAGCGGCGCTCGACCGGCTGCAGCTTTCCGCAAGGCGGCCCTTTCTCGGCGAGAGCGCCGAGGCTGATGAGCGCAAAGCCGCAATCCGCCGCTATATGCGCCAGGGCGACGCTTCCGGCGTTATCGCGCTTCAGCAAAAAGGTTTGAACGCCGGCGTTGACGCCGAAGGCGGCTATCTCGCGCCGGAGCCGACTGAGCGCATCATCAACGCGGCTGTTCGCGACATCTCGCCGATCCGTCAGATCGCCAGCGTGCGCGAGATTGGAACGACGACTTTCAAGAAGCCGGTGTCGCTCGGCGGCGCCGGCGCCGGCTGGGTCGGCGAAACGGGCGGGCGCGTTGAATCGACGACGCCGTCGCTCTCCTCGATCGATTTTCCGACCATGGAGCTTTACGCGATGCCGGCGGCCTCGCAGACGCTCCTCGATGACGCGGTTGTCGATATCGAGCAATGGCTCGCCGATGAAGTGCAGGGCGAGTTCGCCAGCCAGGAAACGAACGCCTTTGTCAATGGCGACGGCGTCAACATGCCGAAGGGTTTTCTTTCCTATTCGATTGCCGATGACAGCGTCCGCGCGGCGGGCGAGATCGGTTATGTCGCAACGGGCGCCGATGGCGGATTTGCGCCAAGCAATCCTTCCGACATTCTTCTCGATCTTATCTATGCGCCGAAACAGGCGTTTCGCGGCAATGCGCGTTTTGTGATGAACCGTAAGACCTTGTCTGTCGTTCGGAAGTTCAAGGACGCCGACGGCAATTATCTCTGGCAACCTTCGGTGCAATCGGGCTCGCCCTCAACGCTATTCGGCTATCCCGTCTCCGAAGTCGAGGAGATGCCGGACATTGCGGCGGGCGCCCACGCTATCGCCTTTGGCGATTTCTCGCGCTTCTATCTGATTGTCGATCGCCAGGGCGTTCGCATCCTGCGCGATCCCTATTCAGCCAAACCTTACGTCCTTTTCTACACGACCAAACGCGTTGGCGGCGGCGTGCAGAATTTCGAGGCCGTGAAAACGCTGAAATTCTCGGTCGCTTAAAGCTGATCACCCCCACCCGAAGACGCAAAGCGGCTTCGGGTGGGGGTGATCTTCGCAATCGCTAGAACAATAAAAGGACGCGTGCAGTAATGTCCCTCACCCTAATTGCTCCGCCAATAGAAGAGCCGGTCAGCCTCGCCGAGCTGAAAGACCACATGCGCATCAATGGCGCGGCTGAAGACGCCGCAATCGCCGGTTTTGGCGTTGCTGCGCGCCAGATGATCGAGGCGCGTTTCGGAATCGCGATTATCGCGCAGGGCTGGCGCTTGTCGCTTGACGCGCCGCCGCGCTGCGCCTTGACGCTGCCGCTGTCGCCGGTCGCCTCGGTCGATTCCGTTGGCGTCAAAAAAAACGGCGTCACCGAATTGGTGAGCGCTGGCGGATATGAAACGCAAACCGGCCCGGTCGGGCGCCTTCTCATCAATACGCCGCTTGTTACTGATCAAAAACTCGGCGTCGTGGTCATCGCCTTCACCGCCGGCTGGCCGGATGCGGCGTCGGTTCCCGATGAATTAAAGCTCGCGGTCAAAACGCTCGCCGCGCATTTTTATGAGCATCGCGAAGGCGAGGGCGCGCCGCCGGCGATTGCGTCCTTGCTCGCGCGGTATCGGCAGGTGCGGTTATGAGCGGCGTCTTCCGATATGAGCTTGATCTTCTTGCTGAGACAAACGCGCCCGACGGCGCGGGCGGCGTCGCGCGGAGCTTCCAGCCGCAATCGACAATCTGGGCGGGCGTTGAATATCTCCCCTCCGTCAATGGCGTTTCGGGCGATGCGCGCGCGCGGCTGAAACGCATAAAAGCGCTCGTTCGCGCCCGCTCCGATCTCGCCATTGGCGCCCGCGTCAGATTTCAGGGCGCTGATTTTGAAATTTCTTCGATTGAAAGCGATGACGAACGCGGCCGCCGGCTTTTCCTCATATGTGAGGAGGCGCTGTCATGAGCGATGCAGGGCTGGAGCTTCAAAAAGCAATATTCAACGCGCTTATCAATGACAGCGTTTTAAAGACGCTGATTAGCGATCCGCCGCGCGTTCACGATGCGCCGCCTTTAAAAGGGCCGTTTCCTTTTGTGACCTTTAGCGACTGGCGCGAAACGCGCGTCGCTGGCGCTGACGATCTCGTCGAACATGATTTCCGGATCGCGGTCCATTCACGCTACGAAGGCCGTCGCGAAGTGCGCGATATCGTCACCGCTATTCTTTCCGCGCTTGACGATCAGGCCTTGCTGCTCGCCGGTTTTACGCTGATCGCCATTCGCGCCCGTTTCGCCGACATCATTCACCGCCCGGACGCTGACGCCTTTCAGGGCGTTATCCGCTTTCGCGCCATAACGGAGAAAGCGTGATGGGCGGACCCAACAAGAAATTCCAGACTGGAGAATTCTCATGACCGCCCAACGCGGAAAGGACATGCTCGTCAAGATCGGCGATGGAGCAACGCCGGAAAATTTCACGACCGTCGCCGGATTGCGCACGCGCACGATTTCGCTGAATGCGCGCGAAGTCGACATCACGCATTCTGAATCAAATGGCTGGCGGGAATTGCTCGCCGGCGCCGGCGTCCGCCAGGTCTCGCTCGCGGGCTCCGGCGTTTTTCTGAACGATGCGGCGGGCGACCAGATTCGCGCCGCGTTCTTCGCCGGGATAGCGCCCAATTTCGAATTGACGGCGCCGGGGCTTGGAACATTTTCCGGGCCCTTCCTGATCGCCAATCTCGATTTCGCCGGCGAGCATGACGGCGAGGCGACGTTCTCGATCGCGCTCGCCTCGGCGGGCGCCGTTTCTTTCACGCCAGCGCCGTGAGGGAAGAATGACAACGACCTATAAAAAAGGCGACGCCTCGATCGACATCAACGGCGCGCCGCGCACCTTGCGGTTGACGCTCGGCGCGCTCGCAGAACTTGAAGAGCGCCTCGGCGGCGGAGAGTTTTCCGCCATGCAGGCGCGGCTTGAAACGCCGCGCATCGCCGACCTACTCGTCATCCTTCAGGCTTTGTTGCGCGGCGGCGGTTTCATCATTTCGCTTGAGGCGCTGAAGGCGAGCGACATCGATCTCGCCGCTGCGGCGCGCGCCGTTGGCGAGGCGTTCAAATCGCTAGCGCCGATCCCCGAAAAAAGGAGCGGCAGATGATCCGGCAAATCATCCCCTTCATTCCCTGGCGCGACTGGTTTTCCTTCGCGGTCACAACGCTTGGCCTCACGCCGCATGCCTTCTGGCGGCTGACCGTCACTGAATGGCGCTGGCTTGTCAGCGCGGGCGGCGAAAGCCTCAACCGCGCCGGGCTTGATGCGCTCATTGCTCTTTATCCGGACAAACATCATGACTGACACCGTTTCTCTCAATCTCAATGCAACGGGGCTTTCTGACGGCTTCGCCTCTGCGGGCGCTGAAATCTCACGTGTTGCGCGCGAGGAAATAGCGCCCGCCGCTGCGCTCATCGAAGACGCTTTCTCCGGCGCGGCGCGGGTTATCGAACGCGATCTTGCGCGCGCGGCGCGTTCCGGCTCGCTGTCGCTGCAAGGCCTCGCCAATGCGCTGCTTCGCGATCTGAAACGCGTCGCCATCGACAGTTTCATCCGCAAGCCGATCCAGAATCTTATCTATGGCGCGCTCACCGGCGGATTTGGCGGCGGTCGCGCTGGCGGCGGCCTTGCCGTTCCCGGCCAGTCCTATCTCGTTGGCGAGCGGGGGCCCGAACTTTTCACGCCGCTTTCAACGGGCCGTATCGGCGAAGCTGGTTCGGCGCCCGTCAACGTCTCCATCAATCTTGCCGGCGTCGCCAATGCGGAAAGTTTTCGCGCCTCCGAAACGCAGATCGCCGCAAGCCTCGCCCGCGTTCTCGCAAAAGGGGCCAGAAACCAGTGACCAATTTTCATGAAACGCTTTTTCCGCTCGACATTTCGTTGAATTCCGAAGGCGGTCCGACCCGGCGCACGGAAATCGTGTCGCTCACTTCCGGCCATGAGGAACGGAACGCGCAATGGGCGAATTCGCGCCGCAGCTGGAACGCCGGCTATGGCGTCAAATCGATGGCCGATATCGAGAAAGTCACCGCCTTTTTCGAAGCGCGCCGCGGCAGATTATACGGATTTCGTTTTCGCGACCCATTCGATTTTCAATCGGCGTCTTACGGCAAAGGCGTGACGCCGGCCGATCAACCAATCGGCGTCGGCGACGGCGCACAAATCGCGTTTGATCTGGCGAAGTCTTATGAAAATGGCGGCGCGCACTATTCAAGGCGCATCGCAAAACCCGTTGCGGGCTCGGTGCGGGTTGCAATTGACGGGGTTGAAACATCCGCCTTCACGGCCGACGAAACCACCGGAACGATTACCTTCGCGGTCGCCCCATCGGCGGGCGCAATCATCAGCGCCGGTTTTCTTTTCGATTGTCCGGCGCGGTTCGATACTGACGCCTTGCGCATCAATCTCGCCGCCTTTCGGGCCGGCGATATTCCCTCCATCCCGCTCATCGAGGTGCTCACCTGATGCGCGCGCTTGGAACCAGTCTCGCGGCGCACCTCGCCTCGGGCGCGACAACGCTCGCGACCTGCTGGAAGGTGACGCGCGCGGACGGCGCCGTCATCGGTTTCACCGATCATGACCGGCCGCTCAATTTCGACAATTGCACCTTCGCGCCCGAAACGGGCGCCGACGGGTCGGCGCTGCAATCGACGAGCGATCTTGGCGTCGATAATGCGGAAATCGAAGGCGCGCTTTCATCGGCGGCCTTGTCGGCCGACGACCTCGCCGCGGGGCGTTATGACGGCGCCGCGGTCGAAATCTGGCGCGTCAATTGGGAAAACGTCGCCGAGCGCGTTCTTTTAAAGCGCGGCGTCATCGGCGAGGTCGTGCGCGAAGGTCCAAAGTTCCGCGCTGAAATCAGAGGCCTTTCTGAAGCGCTCGACCGCGTAAGAGGCCGCGTCTATCAGCGCCGCTGCGACGCGGTGCTCGGCGATGCGCGCTGCAAGGTTGATCTTCAATCGGCTTCATTCAAAGGCGCCGGCGCCGTTACGGCGATTCTCGACGATCAGCGCTTTCTCGCATCCGGACTTGGCGGCTTTCAAGCGGGTTGGTTTTCAGAAGGCGCGCTCACCTGGACGAGCGGCGAGAATGCCGGCCTTCCTTTTGCCGTTAAGGCGCATGACACAGGCGCCAATGGCGCGGCGATTTCGCTCTGGCTGCCGCCGGGCGTTGCAGTCAATGTTGGCGATCAATTCACGATCACCGCCGGCTGCGACAAGCGCAACGAGACCTGCGCGTCGAAATTTTCAAACCTCATCAATTTCCGCGGATTTCATCTGATGCCCGGCAACGACTTCGCCGTCTCCTATCCGGTGAAATCGGAAACAAATGACGGGGGGAAACGATGAATGCGACCATGTTGAATTCCGATGCGTGCCCGCCCCTCATCCTGAGGAGCAAAAATCTTTGTCATTCGAGACGCGCTTACAGCGCTCCTCAAGATGAGGATTTTTGCGTCTCGAAGGATGTGAAGAATTGTTTCTTTGAAACAAAATCCGCCTTGTCTCGCGGCCGCATCGTCCGTGCGGCGCGCGGCTGGCTCGGCACGCCTTATGTGCATCAGGCGAGCGCCAAAGACGCCGGGTGCGATTGTCTCGGCCTTGTGCGCGGACTTTATGCTGAAATGCTCGGCGCCGCGCCGGAAACGCCGCCGCCTTATACGCCGGACTGGAACGAAAAGCGCGGCAATGAAGAGCCGCTCTTGTCGGCGGCGCGCCGTCACCTTGTCGAAGTCGAGCCGCATCTTGTTCGTCCCGGACAGGTGTTGATCTTCCGTATCGTGAAATCGGGTCCCGCCAAACATTGCGGCGTCGCATCCGGCCATGACGAATTCATTCACGCTTATGCCGGACGCGGCGTCATCGAAAGTTGGCTGGCGCGCTGGTGGCTTGAACGCGTCGCCGGCGTTTTTGAATTCCCGGGAGTTGAGTAATGAGTTTTAATGTTTCGTGCGTTGATACGCCTCCCCCTTGGGGGGAGGCCGAAACTGCAATAGCAGTTTCGGGTGGGGGTAAACCTTCGGGCATCAGCCAATGGCAGACGAACGGGCAAGATCATTACGAAAGAATGCGCCGGCAGAGCGCGCGCTTTGGCGATTTCTGCGGCGCAAACGCGACCACAGCTATCGCTTTCGTCGGCAACATCCGCTTGGTCAGTATTATGCGGATTTCGTTTGCCTTGAAAAAAAACTCATTGTCGAAGTTGATGGCGGTCATCATGGCGATGGCGAGCAAGCCGCGCATGATTATCGTCGGGACATGTGGCTGCGGCGCGAAGGATTCACAATCTTGCGATACTGGAATGCGGATGTCCTCAGGGATCCTGGTGGGATTGCAGACCGCATCATTGCGATTCTCGACGAAACTGAAAATTGATCGAAAGCCCCCCACCCGAAAATCCATAAATGTATTTTCGGCCTCCCCCCAAGGGGGAGGCGGGGCTAGCGCCGTCAGGGAGAATTTCTGATGGCCCAGCTAATTCTTTCAGCGGCGGGAAGTGTTGCGCGCGCCGGCGCGCGCGCCGGGCTTGGCAATATCATCGCGCGTTCAATCGCCTCAACGGCGGCGGCCTATGCGGCCGGCGTCGCCGAGCGGCTGATTTTCGGGCCGAAAAAGCGAACGATTGAAGGCCCGCGTCTTGAAGGCTTGCAAATTCAAGCCTCGACCGAAGGCGCCGGCGTGCCGCGCGTTTTCGGCCGCGCGCGTCTCGCCGGGCAACTCATTTGGGCGGCGAATTTCAAGGAAACGGTCGCCGAGACGACGGAAAGTTCGGGCGGCAAGGGCGGAAGACTGGCAACGTCGAAAACGACGACGCGCGAATATCTCTATTCGCTTTCTTTCGCGGTCGGGCTTTGTGAAGGCGAGATCGACCGCGTGGCGCGCGTCTGGGCGGATGGAAAACCGTTCGATCTCTCGAAGGTCAATTTCCGCGTTTACACCGGAAGCGAAACGCAAACGCCCGACGATCTCATCAACTCGATTGAAGCGGGCGCGCCGGCCTTTCGCGGTCTCGCTTATATCGTGTTTGAGGATTTGCCGCTGAAGGAATTCGGCAATCGCATTCCGCAGCTTTCCTTTGAGATTGAAAAGAAACTCGGGGCCGACGATCCGCTGGTGTTCGAAAACGCGCTTGAAGCTGTGTCGATCATCCCGGCGTCGGGCGAGTTCGTTTACGGCGTCACGAAAATAACGCGCGAGATCGAAGAAGGCGTCACCTCCTCTGAAAACATTCACAATAATGACGGCGTGACGGATTTTTCCGCCTCGCTCGACGCGTTGCAAAGCGCCGCGCCGAATCTGAAAGCCGCTTCGCTTGTCGTTTCCTGGTTCGGAACCGATCTTCGCGCCGGACAATGCGAACTCCGCCCCGGCATTGAAGTCGGCGACAAGACGACAGTGCCGCGCGACTGGCGCGGCGGCGGCGCATCGCGCAGCGAAGCCCACCTTGTCAGCCAGATCTCGGGCCGCGCGGCCTATGGCGGCACGCCGGAGGATCAAGGCGTCATCGAAGCAATTGCGGCGATGAAGGCGAAAGGCCTCGCCGTCATGTTCCATCCCTTCATCTCGATGGATATCCCGACCGGCAATGCGCTTGCCGATCCTTATGGCGCTGTGGAACAAGGCGCTTATCCATGGCGCGGGCGCATCACCACCGGCGCCAATGACGGAACCGCCGCCGCTGCAAATGACGTCGCTGCGTTTTTTGGCGGCGCTCTGTCTTCGCATTTTTCAAATCAGAATGGCGCGATCGTTTATTCCGGGCCCGCCG
This sequence comes from Parvularculaceae bacterium, assembly GCA_041398085.1. Taxonomy (GTDB): domain Bacteria; phylum Pseudomonadota; class Alphaproteobacteria; order Caulobacterales; family Parvularculaceae; genus Amphiplicatus. The sequence continues at coordinate 50,060 of JAWKVJ010000013.1, read as the reverse complement.
AATGGTCGTTCCGCCGCATGATCCTCCATTATGCGCATTTATGCGCGGCGGCGGGCGGCGTTGAGGCGTTCCTGATCGGGTCGGAACTTGTTGCGCTGATGAAAACGCGCGATGCGAGTGGAAATTTCAGCGCCGTCGCGGCGCTCGTCGCGCTTGCAAGCGAGGTAAAGACGATCCTGCCGGCGGCGAATATCTCCTATGGCGCGGACTGGTCGGAATATTCAGGCGCAACGCTCGCCGACGGCAAGTATTTTCATCTCGATCCCTTCTGGTCGTCGTCGTCGGTCGACTTCATCGGCATCGATTATTACCCGCCGCTCGCCGACTGGCGCGACGGCTTCGATCATCTCGATCTTAAAGCCGGCGCCCAATCGACTTACGACCGCGCCTATATCGCAGCGAACATCGAGGGCGGAGAAAATTTCGACTGGTATTACGCAAGCGAGGCCGACCGCGACGCGCAGGCCCGAACGCTCATCACCGACGGCGCCTATAACGAGCCCTTCGTCTTTCGCGCCAAGGATTTGCGCGGCTGGTGGCTGAATGCCCATCGCGATCGGCCGAATTTCATCCGCAATGCGCAGGCGACAGCGTGGGTTCCGAAATCAAAGCCGATCCGCTTTACGGAAATTGGCGTTCCGGCGGTCGACAAGGGCGCCAACGCGCCCAATGTTTTCGTCGATCCGAAAAGCGCTGAATCCGCGCTGCCGCCTTATTCGAATGGCGCGCGCGACGATCTCATCCAGCGCCGGGCGCTGGAAGCGCTGCATGACTATTGGAAGACGCATAATGAGACCTCGCCCCTTTATGGCGGCGCCATGGTCGAGACCAATCGCTTCTACGTTTACGCTTATGACGCGCGCCCCTTTCCGTTCTTTCCCGCGCGCGGCGACATCTGGGGCGATGCGGAAAACTGGGCGCGCGGCCATTGGCTGAACGGAAGACTATCACGCCCGGCGCTTGACGCGCTGGTGAACGCGCTTTGCGAGGAAGGCGATATCGACGGCGTCGACGCGTCGGCGCTGACCGGCTCAATCGGCGGTTATATTCTCGACCGGCCGCTATCCCCGCGCCAGACGATTGAGCCGCTCGCCGACATCTTCCAGTTTGACATGATCGAAACCGCTAGCGGTCTTCGCTTTTTCCAGCGCGGCGCCGAGCCGGTTGCAACATTTGCAATCGCCGATCTTGTGGCGGACGACGCGCCATTCATTTTGACGGGCGCGCAAAAAAGCGAGGCGCCGAGCGCGGTTCGCCTCGGCTTCATCGACGAAGGCGGCGATTACCTTCCCGCCGTCGCCGAAGCGCGCTTTCCCTATGCGAGCGATATTCGCGAAGCCTCGTTTGAATTGCCGGCGGTGATGGACGAGGCGAACGCCGTTGCGCGGGTGAGGGCGCTCCTTGCGGACGCCAGCGTCATGCGCGAGACGATCTCCTTCGCGCTGCCGCCCTCGCGCCTTGCAATTGAACCGGGCGACACGGTGACGATTGATTTTTCCGGCTTCGACCGAAATTTCCGCATCACCAAAATCGACGAAGGCGCCACGCGCAAGATCGAGGCGGTGCGCGTTGCGCCCGCCGTCTATGAAGCCCCGCTTGGCGAGGCGACATTCCGCCTTCCGGCGACAACGCCGCAATTTGCAGCGCCGATTTTCGAGCTGATGAATTTGCCGCTGCTGCGCGACGGCGATGATCCCGCGCTTCCCTATTTCGCCTGCTATTGCGATCCCTGGCCGGGCGCGGTTGCGCTTTACCGCGACGGCGCAGCGCTCGCCGCGACCGCGTCGGCGCGCGCCGTCATGGGGCGCTTGCAGTCAGCGCTGCCGCCCGGCGTTTCCGGCCGCTGGGATGACCGAAGCATCAGCGTCGGCCTTTCCTTCGGAACGCTCGCCGCGCGCAGCGAAGAGGAAATTTTCGCCGGCGCCAATGCGGCGGCGATTGAAACCACGGCAGGCTGGGAAGTCCTGCAATTCAAAACCGGGGTTCTGGAAACCGACGGCAAGTGGACGTTGTCTGCGCTTTTGCGCGGGCAGGGCGGTACGGAAAAGGCGGCGGCGAGCGGCGCTGCAATCGGCGCGCGTTTCGTCTTGTTGACAGGCGCGGTTGAACAGGCCGCCTTACCGGCCGGTTTGTTGAATATTGACTTTGAATGGTCCGCCGGGCCCGCTGACGATCTTCCGACCGGCGACACATTCCGTAAGCGGAACTTTACTGCGACGGCGCGCGGCGCCCTGCCGCTGTCGCCAGTGCATTTGCGCGCCGCAGAAAGCGCCTCCGGCGTTTCGCTTTCATGGGTGCGGCGCACGCGGATCGGCGGCGACAATTTCGACAGCGAGGAAGCGCCGCTCGGCGAACAGTCCGAACGCTACAGAATCGAGATTTATGATGGCGGCGATCTTGTTCGCACCGGGGAGACGGCGACCCCCGCCTTTCTCTATGACGCCGCGATGATCGCCGCTGATTTTCCCCCGGCGCAATACCCGCCCTCTCAATATCCGGCGGGGCGCCCGGCGCTCACATTCCGTGTCGCGCAGCTTTCCGACGTCGTCGGCCCGGGGGAGTGGGCGGAGGCAGTGGTGTGATGTTTGCCGGCGCCGGCATTTCTGGTCTAGGTTTCTCCCATAAATGGGGGAATTAGAATGCGCATAATTGTCAGCATAATCGGAATGATCGCGGCGCTAGGGTCAAGCGCTGCGCTCGCCTGCTCTTGCGTTGGCCGGACACGTGAAGAAGCGTTTCGCGGTGCCGGTCTGATCTTCGATGGCGTTATCGAAAGCATTTCGGTCCGGCCTGGAGGCCAGGATGAGGAAGATGATTTTGACGTTGTAGGAAGGACAGCGACATTTCGCGTAGAGCGCGAAATAAAGGGAGTCGGTGAGCTAACGCGCATTATCGATTACAACATCGAAACCGGTGGCAATTGCGGCATGTCTTTCGAAAAAGGAAAGCGCTATCGCGTTTTCGCCTACGAATATGAAGGGCGCTGGGGTACGAGTTCTTGCTCGTTTACGACCGAATTGTTGCTTGCGCCGGACAACCGAAAAAATCGCGCCGTCATAAGCGCTGAAAACTACGCCAAGGCCAATCCTGACGATCCGCTCGCGCATTGGCTGCCTGATCGCATTCGTTCGGAAATCGACGACGAATACTTCATTCGCGCCTATTTAAAGAAGGTTGAAGTTGGCGACGACACTGATTTCAACCAGTTGAACGGCGCTTTCGAGACAGCGTTCAACGCGAGAGATTTGGAGCGAGCGGAAAACATCGCCCGCCGCGCTGTCGCCCGATTCAGCGGCGAATCAGACGCGCATTTAATGCTTGCAAAAGCCCTGCATGAAGAAGGAAAACTTGCTGAGGCGCTTGATGCGGCGGTTCAGGCCGCTGCTCTGGATCCTATCTCGGTCGACGCCGTCGATGAGTTTGAAAGACTTCGTTTTCTTGTGCGCGGCGAGGCGACGCCAGGGCGCCGCGACTATCGAAATCTTTACGCCAAGAAGCTGAGCGCGCCCAATTGCGTGGCGCCAAGAGCGGATTTCTCCGACAGCGCTTTCGGCGAGGCGGACTTTTCCGGCGCACGTCTTGAAAGCAACCGGTTTCGCGGCCTCGTTTCTGGAAAAACCTCATTCCGCGGCGCCCATCTTTCAGGCGCGCGTTTTGACGAGGCAGGGAAGTATTCCGAATTTGCATCCAGTAAGAGGGTACATGGGTTCGCCGCTGATTTTTCGAAAGCTGACTTGAGACGCGCGTCCTTTTCAAAAGCCGAATTTTCATCGGCTGATTTTGACGGCGCTGACCTCTCCAATGCTGATTTCACCACGTCCACAATTGAAAAGGCTACATTTGCGGGCGCAAGATTAAGCGGCTCGCGCTTTTCGGGTACGAAGTTTTATTCAACGAGCATGGATAACGCATCGCTCGGCACGGCGGATTTTTCTAACGCAGAAGTTGTTAATGTCTCCTGGCGGGGCGTCGATATGCGGCGCGCGAAATTCGATGGAGCTGACCTCAGGGGCGGTGTTATCGACTGTAAGACGAAATTGCCGCGTGGATTTGTTCTAAAAGGCTCTGGCGTAATTCCGGAGCAGGCCGTTTGCGGCGGCAAGAAGCAATCCCGCGATTTTTCGAAGATCAAGTGGCGGCGAATGCTGAACGTCCAAGGCTTTAATCTTGCGAGCGCCGATTTTAGCGGTGGCGACTTCTTTGACGCTGCATTTCAAAACGCCAACCTCGCCGGTGCCGACTTTTCAGATACCGAAGGAATCGCATATTTCAGCGGTGCGGATCTTTCGCACGCGTCGTTCCGTAATGCCTCAATTCTTCCGGTTGTCGCCGCGGACTGGTACTTTCTTGGGCGCGCTTTTGGCGACGCAAAACTCGACGGAACAGACTTTTCGGGCGCATTGCTCACTGCCTCCGCATTCTTATCAAGAGATGATAGAGTTAGGCGCTTCACGGTCGATTTATCGACAGCGATCTTTGACGGCGCAGAACTCCATTGCCTTTCAGACAGCTACAGGGCGGTGATCAATCGTTATGAAAAGCTGTTGAATTCTCCGGAAGAATCCAGCGGTGCGAAGGCTGGTGTGCGCGCGACGATCTTGGGAATCGAAAAACGTAACGCAGACGAGGCGCATGCCTACCTCGCAGCAGAGGGAGAGGTTGTGCGATTCCTCGCCGCGCGCTGGCAGACGCTGCGTCTCGATGAAGCCTGCAAGAGCTATCTGAATGCCGCCGCCTCCCCGGGGGGCGCCCCTTGAAAGCGCGAGTTCCGGTCCCGAAATTAACCGCGCCTCCTTCTTTTTGGGGCAAAATCACCTATCTATTGCCCGGGAGCCGCTTTCGGGACGGCCCAATAGTATTGCCGTTTTGAAGGCGAAAGGAATTAAAAAGGCGTGGCGCGCAATCCCTACACCGTGCTTGGCGTTGAACCGGCTGCGACGGATGCTGAAATCCGCGCCGCGTTCCGCAAGCTCGCCAAGCGCTATCACCCCGACCGCAACAAGGATGACGAGCGCGCCGAGGACAAGTTCAAGGAAGTCTCAGCCGCTTTTGACGTTGTCGGCGACGCCGACCGGCGCAAGAAATTCGACCGCGGCGAAATCGACGAAGAGGGCCGCGAACGTCCGCAATATCAGTATCGCCAGTGGACCGGCGGCGCCGAACAGGGGCCCGGCGCCCAGCAGGGCTATACGGGCGGCTTCGCCAACAAGGGCGATTTCGACGATCTCGGCGATATCTTCGCCGATCTCTTCGGGCGCGGCGGCCGCGCCGGCGCGGCGGGCGGCGCCTATCAACCGGGCGCGGGGCCGGCGATGCGCGGGCGCGATGTCCGCTACCGGCTTGAGGTCGATTTTCTCGATGCGGCGAAGGGCGCGAAAAAGCGCGTCACCATGCCTGACGGCCGCTCGCTCGACATCAATATTCCCGCGGGCGTTGAAGACGGCCAGTCGCTCCGTCTTAAAGGACAGGGCGAGGCCGGCGTTGGCGGCGGCCCTACCGGCGATGTCTATGTCGAGGTCACCGTGAAGCCGCACCCGATTTTCGAGCGCGACGGCGACGATATTCACATCGAAGCGCCGATCACGCTGAAAGAAGCCGTGCTCGGCGGCAAGATCACCGCGCCGACAATCGGCGGCGATGTTGCGATCACCGTGCCGAAAAATTCCTCCTCCGGCGCCGTTCTTCGCCTCAAGGGCCGCGGCGTCAAACGCGACGGCAAACCCGCCGGCGATCAATATGTGAAACTCAAGATAGTGTTGCCGGAAGGCGGCGATGAAGAACTTGAGAATTTCGTGCGCGGATGGTCCGGCGGCGAAGCGGATGCGCGGGCCAAGCATTTTGCTGGCGTTTGATTTTTCACGCCCCTACAATCGCAGCCGGTGATGATAAGTTCAATTGATAAGGGCGTTACGCCGCCGGTCGGCGCTGAAAAATGGGCGCGGCTTGAAGCGTTTCTGGAAAGCCTGCCGCCGGGCTCCGCCGCGCGCCTGTTCGAGACGATCGAGCAAGGCGCCGCCAGCGGCGACACGCGGTTGCCGGCGCCGCAAATGCTGGAAACGCTCCGTGCACGCCTTATCAGCCGGCATGCGATCTTTCCGGGCCGACCAATGACGGCTGAGCGTATTTTCTTCGCGCCATTTGAAGACTTTCTGGTGACGTCGCGCCGCGGCTCCAAGCGCCGGGCGCGCATTGCACGCTCTTCGCTGGCGCCCATATGGCGCTTGTTGTCGTGCGATCCCGCTTGCGCAGAAGCGGGCCGGGCGGCGCGCGCGCTCGCGGCCGCGCTGGCGGCTGGCAATAATGGTGAGGCCGAAGAAACCGCGCTTTTCGATGCGGCGCGCGAGGGCGCCAGACGCATTATGTTGCATGCGGAAAATGATCGGGCCTATCGCGCCGGGCTCGTCTCGCGTCTTGCCGGGAAAAAAGGCGATGCGTTCGGCGCGGCGGCGCTCCGTGATCTCGCCGAGATCAATTTCCTTCTGCCGGTCGTTCATTATCTTAAAGAAGTTCAATCGGCTTTTGCGCGTCCCTTGGCGGGGCTGACGCGCGCCGATCTTGAAAAGCTCGCCGGCATTTACAAACGCGCCGTCGCGGATGACCCGGACGCGGCGCTTTATATTCCATTATGCCTTGCCGGCCGGCTTTCAGCGCCCGCCGAGGCGCTGCGCATCACCTATTTCTTTAATACCGAATTCGCCGGCGATCAGGCGCGCGAAGATGCAGGCCTTGTCGCGAATGCGCTCTTTGACGACATTGAAAGCGAAGCGCGCCATCTGGAGCTGGATGCATCCGATGCGGTCGATTTCGATTCTGCGATGCTGCGCTTTTCGGAGTTTGCAAGCACAACCCAAAACGCGATCGATGAGGCGCGCAAGGAGGGCGACGCCGTGCGCGTCAACCGGACCGAAGCGAGCCGGGATATCGCAGCTGCGGCGTTGTCGCTGTATTCTGAAAGCGCGATTGGCGCCATTCGCGCGGCGGAACCTTTGATCCATGCCGGCGGGTCGGGCGCGCTGACGGGCCTGCGCCCTGATATCCGTGAAGCGGCGAACGCTTCAAACGCAGAGCGGGCCGCCGCGGCGGCGAGGTTTTTGGTGAATGCGAACGATATTGCCGGGCGCCTCGGGCGATCCTCGGCGATCAATTCGCTCAAGGACGAAGCTGTCGTCGAGACACGGCATTACGCCGACGATCTTGTTTCAGAAATCAGAGCCGCGCTCGGAGAAGAGCGCCGCCGCGCGCGTCATGCCTTCGGCGCAACCATGACAATTGCCGCGGCGCTGCTTCCGGCAAGCGAAGTCGCGCTTTTTAAAGAACGCGCCGCCGCCGCGGGCGTTTGCGCCTGATGGCGGGCGAAACAATGACGAAAGAAAGTGAAAACGTAAGTTTCGAGAACGCGCGCGGCGACAGGCTTGCCGGCGTGCTTGAGCTTCCTGAAGCGCCGCCGCGCGCCTTTGCGTTATTCGCGCATTGTTTTTCCTGTTCGAAAGATATTCGTGCGGCGAGAGAAATCGCCCGCAGCCTGTGCGCCGAAGGCGTTGCAGCCTTGCGGTTTGATTTTGCCGGGCTTGGCATGTCGGAAGGCGAATTTGCTGATACCAATTTCTCCTCCAACGTAGACGATCTCGTCGCTGCTGCTGATTTTCTGCGGGCGGAATATTCAGCGCCGGCGTTGCTTGTCGGCCATTCGCTTGGCGGCGCGGCGGCTCTTGCTGCAGTGGCGCGGATTGAGGAGGTGCGCGCGGTTGCAACAATCGGCGCGCCGGCGTCGGCCGCCCATGTCGCTGATCATTTTGGCGATAAGCGCAGCGAGATTGTGACCGAGGGCGAAGCTGAAGTGTCGCTCGCCGGACGGCCTTTCATTATCCGCCGGCAGTTTCTGGAGGATATCGAGCGCGCCGATGTTCTGGGCGCCGCGTCCCGGCTGGCGCGCCCGCTCGTTATCATGCATGCCCCGCTTGATCAGACAGTCGGTATTGAAAATGCCGGCAGGATCTTCGCCGCCGCCAGGCACCCCAAGAGTTTCATCAGCCTCGATAAGGGCGACCATCTGCTGACCGGCGCGGGGGACGCTCCCTATGCGGCGCGTGTCCTCGCAGCCTGGGCTTCGCGCTATATCGTCTCAAATTGAAGGCGAACCGCCTTATAAAGGTCTTGAATCCTTGATAAATTTTAATTCCACGACGCCGCCAAATGACCCGATTGCCATGCGAAACCATGGCGGCCGCCGGGCTTTGACGATCAGGTTCGAAAGCAAGGGAAAATGATGACGACGAGACGCAAGACAGTTCCGGGTTTAATTGCGCTGAGCGCAGGGGCCGCGATGCTCGCTTTTTCGAGCGCCGGCAATGCGCAGGCGCCGCGCCTCATTGCTCCTTCCGCCGTACAGGGCGGAGAGCCTTTTTCTTTTGCCGATCTAGTTGAACGCGTCGCGCCGTCTGTTGTCAGCGTCCTTGTTGAAAAGCGCGTTGAGCATCCAGAAGTGCCGGACGAGTTGCGCCAGTTCTTCCAGTTTCGATTTCGCGGCCAGCCTGACAATGGTTTCGGCGATGAGGATGAAAACGACGAGGAAACGTCAGAGGCGCAAGGCTCGGGTTTCTTTATCGATGGGCAAGGCCATATCGTCACCAATAATCACGTCATCGAAGACGCAACCGAGATCAAGGTTCGTCTCTCGAACGGCAAGGAGCTTGATGCGACGCTTGTCGGCGCCGACTCTCTCACCGATCTCGCTGTCCTGAAAGTGTCGCCCCCCAAAGGTCAGGCCTTTGTTCAGTTTGCCGACGATGTGAATTTGCGCGTCGGCGACTGGGTGCTGGCTGTCGGCAATCCGTTCGGCCTCGGCGGTTCGGTGACTTCCGGCATCGTTTCGGCGATCGGCGGTGAAAACCGGCAAGGCCAGTTCCTCGATTTCATCCAGATTGACGCGCCGATCAATCGCGGCAATTCCGGCGGCCCGACTTTCGATCTCAAGGGCCGCGTTGTTGGCGTCAATACGGCGATCTTTTCGCCGAATGGCGGCAGCGTCGGCATTGGTTTTGCGATACCTGCAAAGTCAGCGAAGGAAACTGTGGCCTCGCTGATCGCCAACGGGTCGGTGACGCGGGGCTGGCTCGGCGTATCGATCCAGCCGGTCAGCGACGAAATCGCCGCGGCGCTCGGACGCAAGAACACGAAGGGCGCGCTTGTCGCGGAAGTTCTCGACGGCACGCCCGCCGCAAAGTCAGGCATTGAGAATGGCGATCTCATTACGTCTTTGAACGGGCGCGACATTGAAGATCCGCGCGATCTGACGCGTTCTATCTCGGCGCTGCCGCCGGGCGACAAGGCCAAGGTGTCGGTGCTCCGTAACGGCGCCTTGAAGTCTCTTACGGTTACGCTCGGCCTACGCGATGAAGAACCGGAAGTCGCGTCGAATGATACGCCGTCAAAAAATGAAGAGTCAGTTGTGGAAGAATCGGGACTTAAGATCGCTGATCTCACCGATTCGCTTCGGGAAAAACTTCGCGTTCCCGCAGGCGTCAAAGGCGCCGTCGTGACGGCTGTAAAACCCGGAAGCGCGGCGGCGCGCGCCGGATTGCAGCCGGGGCTCGTCATTATCGAGGCCGATCAAAAACCCGTCGCTTCGGCGGCGGCGTTTTCAAAACGCGTAGCCGACGCCAAGGCGGCGGGTAAAGATGCTATGCTTTTGCGTCTTCAAGCAGGGGAAGCCAAACAGTTCAGCGCGTTGAAGCTGACCAAGGAATGAAGAGCGCCTGACGGCGTTCTCCGAAAGAGGTGATATATGAGAATCCTGGTGATCGAAGACGATACAGAAGCCGCTGCGCATGTCTCCAAGGGCTTGCGCGAAGCTGGTCATGTAGTCGATCACGCCATGGATGGCGAAGCCGGGCTCAATATGGCCGATGCGGGCGACTATGACGCCTATGTCATCGACCGCATGTTGCCGAAGCTCGACGGCGTTTCCCTGTTACATCAGCGCCGTTCGGAAGGCGATGAAACGCCTGCGCTATTTTTGTCGGCGCTTGGCGAAGTTGATGACCGCGTTATCGGCTTCAAGGCTGGCGGCGATGACTATCTGGTAAAGCCTTATGCATTCCCGGAACTTCTTGCGCGGGTCGAAGCGCTCGGGCGTCGGCGGGTTCAGCCAGCCAATGTTACGACACGTCACAATGTCGGCGATTTAGAGATAGACGTCATTACCCGGACAGTCCGTCGCGCCGGTCGCAAAATCGAGCTGCAGCCGCGCGAGTTTCGGCTTCTTGAATATCTGATGCGTCATGCGGGGCAGGTCGTGACCCGGACGATGCTGCTTGAAAATGTCTGGGAATATCATTTCGATCCGCAGACGAATGTCATTGACGTTCATATTTCCCGGCTGCGATCGAAAATCGACAAGGATTTTGACACTCCACTGCTGAAGACAATTCGCGGCGCGGGCTATACGATCACCTGCGAGGATTGACCGCGGAGGAATTGGAGCTTGCGGCGCGACAACGCTTCCATCGCCGCCCATGGGGAGGCGCTGCGCCGCACTGGCTTGCGGCGTTCCAATAGCGTGCGCCTGACAATTGGGATGCGCGGAAAATGAATTTCCGCCTCCTTCGGACAACAACTTTCCGTTTCACGATAATCTATGTCGTCGCCTTCGCCGCTGCCGTGGCGCTGCTCGGATACTTTTTCTACAGCGCTACTTTCGGTGTGATGTCGCGTCAGACGGATGCAACGATCGATCAGGAAATTACGGTTCTCTCGGAAGTTTTTTCAACTGAGGGCGCCGGCGTCTTGCGGCGCGTCGTGCGCGAACGCGCAGCCTGGCGCGATGACGGCCTTTACATGCTGATTGGCCAGCCTTCCGGGGCGGTGTTGTCCGGCAACCTCACGGCGCTGCCGCCAGAAGCGCTTACAGCGGGCGAGGGTTTTTTCAATTTTACGTTTGAGCGCCCGCAGGTTGATGCAGCCGGCCGGGAAATTGGCGCACAAACGCGCGAGGCGCGCGGAAAAATTCGCCGATTTAAGGCCACGCCCGATGCAGAAACATCATTTCTCGTTTTTGTCGCACGCGATATTTCAACACGCGAGATGCTGCGAACGAACACGCAGCGCCAAATGGCTCGGATCGGTGCGGTGACGATCGGGTTCGGCATCATTATCGGATTGATGTTCTCGCGTGCCCTCTTGCGCCGGGTCGATAATGTCAACAAGACGGCGCGTCTCATTCGCGATGGCGATCTTTCAAAACGTATCGCACTTACCGGCTCAGGCGACGAACTTGAAAATCTCGCGATCAATCTGAATGCAATGCTCGATCAAATCGAACGGCTAATGACGGGCATGAAGGAGGTTTCAGATAACATCGCGCATGATTTGCGTTCGCCACTAAATCGCATTCGAGGCCGCCTCAATGATGCGCTGAAAAGCGGGCCTGAAGAAAAAGAAGAAGCCCTTCGTTCGACGCTTGAAGACGCCGAAAATTTGATTGCTACTTTTAATGCGCTCTTGTCGATCGCGCGTATTGAGTCGGGTGAAGGCGCGGGGTCAATGGAGGCCGTCGATTTGGTGGCGATCGCTGAAGAAATGGCCGAACTTTACGAGCCTGCGGCGCAGGATGAAGGTTTTACGCTGCAACTGAAAACACAGGCCGCGCCCCCGGTGCGCGGCAGCCGCGCGCTCATTAGTCAGGCGCTCGCCAATCTCCTCGATAATTCGCTCAAATATGCGGCCGGCGGAACCACAATTCGAATTGATGTGCGCAAGGGTTCTGAAAATCGCGTGCTGCTCTCGGTGCTCGACGATGGACCGGGCATTCCTGAGACTGACCGCGATAAGGTAACGAAGCGTTTCGTTCGTCTTGAGCAAAGCCGTTCATCGCCTGGTTCAGGGCTCGGACTCAGCTTGGTCACCGCAATAGCGCGCGCTCATCGCGCCTCGATATCCCTTGGCGATTCGTCGAACAGCTCTGACCGCAAAGGGCTAAAAGTGACGATCGCATTTCCTGCATTTGAAAAAGCCTGATTTGCGCGCCTGCATTCGGGCGCAAAAGCGCGTAGATGAGGGGCATGGAAAAATCGTCGCCAGCTTTACTGGACCGAATGGGTGCGTTGCCTGACCCGTATGATCGCGTTGCGGGCCGCCGGACCGCTGACGCGTTGGGTCTGGAACATGGGCCGTCGCGGGCGCTCGTCATCGCTGCTGCGGGTTCATCGCCTTTTTTGGCGCGACTTATGGAGCGGACGCCTGACCTGGCAAGCGAAGTGCTTGCATCCTCGCCGGAAGCGAGTCTTGCTCGCGCGGCGAACGAAGCGCTTGCGGCAGCGGCTGAAGAAGGCGCAGCCGATCAGATGAAGGCGCTCCGCGCCGCCAAGCGCCGCGCCGCGCTCGCCTCTGCGCTCGGCGAAATCGCCGGCGCATGGCCGGTGATGGAATCGGCAGCGTATTATTCGCGCTTCGCCGATTCTGCGGTTTCAAGCGCAGCGCGTATGGCGCTCGGCGATATTCGCCGCCTTGGCTTCAAAACGATCGACAATGCAGATCCTGAAAAGGAATGCGGGCTCGCCATCATCGCCATGGGCAAACATGGCGCTTTCGAACTCAACTACTCGAGCGACATTGATCTTGTCATCTTATTCGATAGCGCAAATGAGCGCCTTGGCGGCGATGATCCGAAGCGCGCAGCCGTCGCGGCGGCGCGCACTATTGTGTCCCGCCTCAATGATCAAACGGCCGATGGCTATGTCTTCCGCACGGATTTGAGATTGCGACCGGATCCCGGCGTTTCAGCCGCCGCTGTCTCAGTCAATGCGGCAGAGTCTTATTACGAAGCCTACGGTCAAAATTGGGAGCGCGCGGCCTATATCAAAGCGCGCGCTTGCGCTGGCGATATGGCGCTTGGGGAGGAGTTCATTTCACGCCTTTCGCCTTTCATCTGGAGGCGTTCGCTCGACTTCGCGGCAATTGAGGACGTGCATTCGCTTCTCCGCCAGATCAATGAACAGCGTGGGGGAGATGGTCTGGAGTTTAAAGGGTTTGACCTGAAACGCGGGGCGGGCGGCATTCGTTCGATCGAGTTTTTCGCGCAGGCCCAACAATTGTTGGGCGGCGGAAAAAACCCGGACTTGCGCCAGCGGGCGACTCTCGATGCGCTTGGCGCGCTACGGGAAAGCGGTGCGGTGAGCGCCGCTGATCACGAGGCGCTGGATCGGCATTACCGTTATCTTCGGAAGGTCGAGAACCGGCTGCAAATGATTGCGGATGAGCAGACGCATCGTATTCCGGGTGATGCAGGTGAAATCACGCGTCTCGCGGCGTTTCTCGGGGAAGAAGATGCGGGCGCCTTTCACGAGCGGCTATTTTCAGCAATCGGAGAAGTGCGGTCGTTAACGTCAGCTCTATTCGAGCCAGAGCCGGCAGCCGCTGACTCGCCGGCGTTGGTATTCGCTGGCATTGACAATGATCCGGCGACAATCGCCGCACTCAAGAAAATGGGATTTGAACGGCCGGAACAGGTGGCTAACACGATCCGGAGATGGAGCGCTGGCGAGACCCGCGCAACAAGGACGCCGCGCGCGCGCGCGCTGCTACAACAGATGACCGGGCCCTTGCTAGACGCGTTGGCGCGCGCAAGCGCGCCTGACGTTGCGTTTGCCGCTTTCGACAGTTTTCTGCGCGGCCTGCCTGCCGGCATTCAGATTTTTTCGCTTTTCCTCAACCGGCCGGTTGTCTTCGATCGTCTGATACGCATCATGACCGTGTCGCCATATCTCGCGGGCGTCGCCGCGCGCCGGCCGACGCTCGTGGAAGCGCTTTTGGAGAATCGCTGGCCGGAACCGGCGATGGATCATGATGTGCTTCAACAACGCCTCGCCACGCGCCTCGAAGGCAATTCAGAGTTTGAATCGGCGATGAATGTCGTCAGACGGTGGAATTCCGAGCAGCGCTTCACGATTGCCGCGCAGCTGCTGTTGTCGGCGTGCTTCCGGCAGAAGAAGCTGCACGGCGTTTCAGTGATATCGCTGACGTCGCAATCGCAGCGCTCCTCGAAATCGCCAAGAGAGACCGAACGCCAATATGGATCCATTGCGGGAGCCTTGGCTATCGTTGCGCTTGGCCGTCTTGGCGCACGTTCGATGACGGCGACGTCAGACATTGATCTCATGTTTATCTATGAGGCAGAAGACGGCGCACACTCAACAGATGATACAAAACTGGATGCTGCGACCTATTTCGGACAGCTCGTGCGCCGGTTCCTTGCTGCGGTGACGACGCCGACCGAAGAGGGCGTCGTCTATGAAGTGGATATGAAACTGCGCCCATCCGGCGCGAAGAGCCCCGTTGCTGTCTCACTGCCCGCCTTCACCCGTTACTACGAGGCTGCGTGGACCTGGGAAAAAATGGCGCTTACTAAAGCACGGGTCGTGGCTGGTGAACTGACGCTTTCGGCGTGTATTGGAAATAAGGTTGAGGAGATAATTCGCACACCAAGAGACGTAGCTGCAGCTGCGCGCGATGTAGATGAAATGCGCGAGCGTTTGCGATCTGCAAAACCGGCATTGAACGTCTGGGATTTGAAATATGCATTAGGAGGGATTACCGACCTTGATTTTATCATACAGTATTTAACGTTGACCGCCGCCCCCAATAAACCATTGCTGGGTCTTTCGCCGTCCAGTGCGGAGATGCTCCGTGCATTGAAAATGTCTGACGAATTAGGAGGAGAGGCTGGTGAAATGCTCGCGGCGGCGCAGGATGTGTTTGAAGCAGTTATCCAGCTTAGCCGGGCGGCGGCGGGCGGCGTTTTTGCGCTTGGCGGTGCGGGTGAGGCCATGCAGAGGGCGATGGCGGAACACCTCGACGCCGAGACTATCGGCGAGGCGCAACAGCGCTTGTTATCGCTTCAGAAGGAGGTGCGGGCGATTTATGAGCAACTCGTCTTGAAAGTCGCGAAAAGCGGCTGATTTGCCTTAATTAGCCACAAAATGGCCTTTGTTGAGGCGCGACGGAATCAATGCCTGTGACCGTTATGAATAGGAAGGCTGGGCAACCCCCCGAAAGGAGCTATTCATGAAACGGACTTTCTTGGTTTCAACACTTGTATTGGCGGCTGCTGTCGCTGGCGGCGCCGCGGTCGCCAAAAGCCCCAAGGATGGTATGCGCTTTGACAAGGATGGCGACGGCAAAATCTCCGTCGAAGAGCTTGATGCGCGCCAGAAAGAATTTATCGCCAAGGCCGATGCCGATGGCGACGGCTTCATAACGAAAGACGAAATGAAGACTTTCCGTGAAGCGCGCCGCGCCGAAATGCAGGCCCGCCGTTTCCCGGATGGCAATGGCGACGGCGTCGTTGACGCCAGCGAATGGAACGCCGCCATGCAGGAGCGTTTCACGAAACTCGACAAGAACGGCGATGGCGTCATCTCGCAAGACGAGATGGAAAAGAAGGGCCGTCATCGCCATCATCGCCGCTAGGCGGTAACAGGGCCGGCGCCGTGGCGCCGGCCTTCATAAGGGCGCGCAAAGCACGAAGGACCAAAATTTGTCCGGGGAGGAAGAAAGCGACGAAGATCTCGTTTTTCGCGCTGGACGAGGCGACCGCCTCGCCGCGGCGATGCTGATCGACCGTCATTCTTCGAAAGTGCTTGCGCTGTCCGTTCGAATGCTCGGCGAAAGGGCGGCGGCCGAAGATGTCAGTCAGGAGACTTTTATGAAACTTTGGGAACATGCATCCCGCTGGAAGCCCCAAGGGGTTTCATTTCAGGCCTGGCTCTACCGCGTCGCCTCAAACGCCTGTCTTGACCGATTGAGAAAACGCGGACGCGAACGTCCAACGGATGAAACGCCGGAGATTGAAGATGGTGCGCCAAGCGCCTTTGACGGCATCGCGGCAGATGATCGGCGGCGCACAGTAGAAGACGCGATTGCGGCGCTTCCCGATCGGCAAAGGCAGGCGATCGCGTTGTGCCACTATCAGGATCTTTCAAATATCGAGGCGGCGGAAATAATGGAAACAAGCGTTGAGGCGCTTGAATCCCTGCTTGCGCGCGCGAGGCGGTCGCTGAAAGTGCGGCTTGAGCCCTTGCGCGGGGAACTTTTGGAAGGAGTGCGATGATGAATGACGATGATCGCATGAAAAATGAAGAATTTGAAGACAAGACGCTTGCATCCATGCTTGATGCTGCTGGCCCTATTGTAGCTGGAGACGCATTTCGGGCGCAGCTTCTTACGTCCTATGATGAATTCCACAGGCGGAAAAAGCGCGGCGGGTTCGCGGGATTCGCTGAAGCAATTGGCTGGCGCCCGCTCGGGCGTCCCTGGGCGCCAGCCGGAATTGCAAGTCTGCTCATTGCCCTTGGCTTTTTATCGGGCGCCGCGTCAGCAAGCGCGCGTATGACTGACGATGAAGCATACGCCTATGTCGCAGACGCCTATGATCAAACTTTTTCAATTGCTCCGGAGACGCCGTCATGGGTAGAGGAATAGCCATCGCACTGGCGCTTTCGCTTGGCGCCAATATCTTTCTCGGCGGGTTTGTCGCTGGACGCATGCTGCATGGCGTTTCGGGTGATCGCCCGCCTGTTGGCGATTATCGCGGCGAAAAAGGCGAGCGCGGGCCCGAGCTTTCGGATGCGGCGCGCGACAAGATGCGGGCGGCGTTCAAGGCGCATCGGCCAGAATTTCGGCAGTCGATGATCGAGGCCAAGGCGCTGCATGCTGAATTCACAAAAGTGTTGACGGCTGAGACTTTTGACCGCGCTGCAGCTGAAGACGTAGCGGAAAAGCTTGCGGCTTACGAAGGTGAAAGACGCGCACAATTCACCAAGCTCATCATAGAGACGGTCGACGGCATGTCGCTTGAAGACCGTAAGGCGTTGGCTGCGTCCTTTGCTGAACGGCAATTCGGACAGCGCCGTTCTCATCATCGCCGGTTAAAATGGAAACGCGCCCGGTCGCGGCCGGACCTCGCGCCTGTTGCGCCTGATGGCGGCGAAGCCGATCAGTAAAACTATTCGGCGGCTTCTATCCGGCTTTCGGGTGAGATCGAAGCTGTCTGAGCGGTCAAAAGATACGCGTCAGCGCGAACGAAGGACGGCAGGCGCACCCGCGCATCTCTTCGACGCGGGAATGTTGCGCAAGCAACTGTGCCGCGATCTTGCTGACTAGCGAGGGCGAGAAGCCCACCCTGCATTTCCATAAGGGATTTTGACAGGGCAAGGCCAAGCCCTGAACCTTTTAACGAACGAGAGGCGTGATCTTCGAACACCTCGAACGGGGCGCCGAGCTTTTTCATGCTTTCCGGTGTGATTCCAGCGCCATTGTCGGCGACGATAACCGTAACCCCGTCGAGGTCGGCTTCCGCCGTGAGCGTTACTTCGCCGCCTGCCGGGGTGAACTTTACCGCGTTTGACAAGAGGTTCAGCGTAACCTGCTTGATTGCACGCGCATCGGCGAAAACAGCCGGGGCGTGAGCGACGGATACTGTGAGCGTAATGTCGGCGTCTCGCGCGCGCTTGGCGATGAGCCTTGAGCATTCTTCAAGGATACGCTCCAATTCAACGCGCTTAGGTTCAAGCTGCAACTTACCGGCTTCGATACGCGACATATCGAGAATATCATCGATAAGCTCGAGCAGATGCTGACCGCTTGACAGGATGTCGCCGACATATTCGCGATATTTCAGGTCGCCGAGCGGCCCGTAGAGTTCAGACTGCATGATCTCGGAAAAGCCGTTAATGGCGTTAAGCGGCGTTCTGAGTTCATGACTCATATTGGCGAGGAATTCGCTCTTTGAACGGTTCGCATCTTCAGCGCGGCGCTTTTCAAATTCATATTTCTGCATGGTCGATGTCAAATCGCGCCTTGAGTTTTCAAGATCGTTGACCGTCGCTTCGAGTTCGCGTTCCTTCTTCTTTTGCGCGCGGGCGCGGCGCTTCATGTCGGTGACATTCGATGCGATGCAGACGACGCCGCCTTCCGCAGTCCGCCGCCGTGAAAGATTGAGCCAGCGGTCATTACCCATGTCTATTTCGATGCTTTGATCATCAATCGTCGATTTAGGCGCGAAATATTTTTCAAGCGCGCTGCTGCCCGCCTTCGCAAGTGAGATGGTTTCCGTCGGCGTGAGCCCCGGACGCAATGCTTTTGCGTCAATTCTGAAAATGGCGGCGAACCGGCGGTTCCACGCCGCCAGCCTTCCCTGTCCGTCCCAGAGAACGAACGCTTCGGGGATGCTTTCGATCGCATCTTTAAGCCGCAAATCAGCAATCGCCGCACCGGGCGCTGCGGTTTTCGTGGCGGAGAAATCAAACGCAACACCCGATCGATTAAAACGCGTAGCGTCGGGCGCCGTGCGGATATAAGCGCGGCTCCATCCGCCGCTCGCGCGTCGAAGCCTCACAGAACCTTCCGTAACGCCTGACGTGTCGCCGGAAACGATCGCGAGCGCCGCTCTTAAATCTTCAGGATGAATGAGGGCGGTCAATTCGCGCATGGTGAAGGCGCGGTCGCGCGCGCCAAGCCCTACGGCGTCAAGAAAGGCGCGCGAAAAACGAACGGTTCTTGATTTCGGGTCGAAGGTCCACCACCCGGCGCGACCTGCATTGAGCGCATCATTGGTCTGCTGGAGCGTTTCGACTGCCGCCGCCGCCATGGCGGCGGCGCGGCTCTGGCGAATAAAGCCGGCCATAAGAGAGGCGACGCCGAGCGACATTGCGCCAAGGACCAGAATATAGAACAGCCCGGCCGGCGAGCGGCCAAAAATATCGTTCGCAGGCGCCGCGGCAAGAATGACCTCGCCATTATCGAGAGGACGCCACGCGACAAACGCGGCGCCCGATTTTAACGGCAACGGCGCCGCGCCGCGCGCGCCGAGGGAAAGCGAGCGCGTGTCGAGGCTTTCAACATGGGCGGCTTCCACATCGCCAGCCGAGGCGATCACGTCGCCATCGGCCGAAAGATAATAGAGGGCTGATTGTCCCGGCGTCTTGCATGACGCAATGGATTTGGCGATCGGCGCGCCGGTCATCAGCGCCAGATTGGCGCTCGCGATGCAGTCTCCCGCCGCCTTGTCGACGCGCAGCGCTGTTTCCTCACGCCGGGCGGCGCTCTCTTCCTGGACCTTTCCAAAGAAAAGGACAGCCAGAGCGATTACGAGCAGACCCGTCAAGAACATCAGCCGCCGCGGCGAAAGCGCGTCGGCCTTAGCGGAAAGACCGCCTTTTTTCTGCTCTAGCGCCCCCATTGCCGCCTATTCATCCGCCTTGAAGTGGTTTTGATTCCGGGAGGAGGGCGCCCAGCGGACGCCGTGATGTTTACCTTTTGGAAACTATTCCCATTTGCCTGTCTCTGTCACCAGCGAATCACCTGTGGAAAGTCATTCTGCGGTGAGGCGCGAGGCCATCTCGAAGAGGTTGGGTGAGAGGCCGGGAGCGGCGAGGATTTGGCTGAGGGCCGCCTCGGCCTTGTGCTTGCGGGAGGGTGTGAGCTTGCGCCAGCTTTCCAGCGCTGTGGTAAGGCGCGCCGCGAGCTGCGGATTTAACTTGTCGATCGTCAGAAGCTGTTCGGTGAAAAAGGCGTAACCCGCGCCATCTTCCCGGTTGAAACCGGCAAGGTTCTGGTTCGCGAATACGCCAATCAGCGCCCGCACCTTGTTGGGGTTTTTGATGTCAAAGGCTTCGTGCCCGGTCAGCGTTTTAACTTCCGTGAGAGCGCCGCTGGCCGGCCCCATGGCGCGCCAGCCGAGCCACTTGTTTACGACGAGCGTTTCGTTTCGCCACTTATCGTAGAACTTGCCGAGAACATCTTCGCGCATCGGCGCGTCAGACATGGCGAGCGCGGCAACCGCGGCGGCTTCGTCAGTCATATTGCCAGCATTGGCCGCCTGCGCTTCGGCGCGGTCAAACTCACCGGCGGCTACGAGGAAAGAAAGCGCCGCATTGCGAAAGGCGCGACGCCCAGCCTCGCTGGCGGTCGGAACAAATCCGCGGTTCGTAGCCAAAGACTGATAGGTATTTGTGAGTTGATCCTTCAGGGTCGCTGCGACGGTTTGCCGGACCTTCTTGCGCGCGGCGGCAATCCGGTCCGGGTCAATGATGTCTGCATTTTGCGCCAATTCACTCTCGCTCGGCGCCCTCAATAATTCCGCAGCAAAGGCATGATCATCGCCAACGCTTTCAAGACTTGCGCCGAGCGCCTCGGCAAACCGTGCGAGGACGCGGTCACGGCCTTCAATCTCGGCAGCGCCAGCGAATGCGAGGCAGAGATCGCGCCAAAGTTTCTCAGTTGCGTTCCAGCGAGCGAAAAGGTCGGTTTCTGACCTCGCAATCGCAAGTCGGTCATCAAGTCCCAATGATTGAGTGATTGTCGCCGGCGCGGAATAGCTCCTCAGGACAGAGGCGATCGGCCTTTCCCGGAAGGGACCGAAGCGCTCGGTTGATTCAGCCTGGTCGAGCCGCACGAGCCCCTCTTCCAAAATGACGCCTGAGCTGGATCCGAGAAGGGCGAAACGAACAGGCAGATCGCGCGGCGGTTTTTCTGATTGCCCG
Source organism: Parvularculaceae bacterium (assembly GCA_041398085.1). Classification (GTDB taxonomy): domain Bacteria; phylum Pseudomonadota; class Alphaproteobacteria; order Caulobacterales; family Parvularculaceae; genus Amphiplicatus. Next base: position 29,523 of record JAWKVJ010000013.1, on the reverse strand, counting down.
GGTGTCGGTTTTGTGTGTTGCTTCAGGCTCAGCGAATAGCCGCCTGCGCTGTCAAATTTCTCTTTAACTTCGATATTAGGCGTGCCCGCGTCCGAATACCATCGACGAAAATGCTTCAGGTCTTCTCCGCTAGCATCCTCCATCGCGGTGATGAAATCCTCAACGGTCGCCGCCTCGCCGTCATGGCGCGCGAAATATAGATCTGTTCCTTTGCGGAAATTCTCAGCACCGAGAATTGTCTTGATCATGCGGCAGAGTTCCGCACCCTTTTCATAGACCGTCGCCGTGTAGAAATTGTCGATCGTTATGTAGCTTTCAGGACGCACCGGATGAGCCAGCGGCCCAGCGTCTTCGGGGAATTGTTGCGCCCATAAGCGGCGAACGTCCTTTATGCGTTGCACGGCGCGCGAGCGCATGTCGGCAGAAAATTCCTGATCGCGAAAAACAGTAAAGCCTTCTTTCAGGCAGAGCTGGAACCAGTCGCGGCAGGTAACGCGATTGCCTGACCAGTTGTGAAAATATTCATGCGCGACGATTGACTCAATCGCTTCGTAGTCGGCGTCAGTCGCCGTCTCAGGAGAGGCTAGCACATACGCTGAATTGAATATGTTCAGGCCCTTGTTCTCCATCGCGCCAAAATTAAAGTGATCGACAGCGACGATCATGAATATGTCGAGATCATATTCGCGCCCGAACGTCTCTTCATCCCACCGCATCGCGCGTTTTAAAGAGTCGAGCGTATAGGCGCATTGATTGATATTTTTAGGCTGTACGAAAACCTTTAAGTCGACCTTGCGTCCTGATCGCGTTGTAAATTCATTTTCGGCGGCGGCTAGGTCTCCGCCAACGAGCGCGAAAAGATAGGATGGTTTTGGATGAGGGTCGGACCATTCGACATAATGGCGCCCGCCGTCGAGATCGCCGGCGCCGGTTTTGTTCCCATTGGCGAGAAGAACCGGATAAAGCGCCTTGTCGGCCTCGATACGGACGTCAAATTTTGCAAGAATATCCGGCCTGTCAGGGTAAAAGGTGATGCGGCGAAAGCCTTCCGCCTCACATTGGGTGCAGAACATGCCGCTCGAAAGGTAAAGACCTGAAAGCGCCGTGTTCGCTTCCGGATTGATTATTACTACAGTCTCGAGGATCGCTGCCGCTGGCATATCGTCGATGATGAGAAGATCGTTCTCAGTTCGATATCGCGGTTTGGCCAGCGGCTCGCCATCGAGCTTTATCGAAAGAAGTTCGAGGCTCTCGCCATTTAGGACAAGAGGCGCGCCGGGCGCAGCGGAAATCGAACGCCTGATGTCGAGCCGCGCTTTCACTGTCGTTCGTGTGGCATCGAGGGCGAAATCAAGCCGCACATTGTCGACCCAGTAATCGGGCTGGCGGTAATCGGCGAGACGGATTGTTGCGGGTGCAGTGTTCACAGGAGCGGTTTTCCGAATTTGGGCGGTGAAACGAGCGATGCTAGCCGCCGCCCGGTCGAATGGTCAAAGCGGCCTTTGTCTCAACAGTTCTTGCCGGGTCTCTTAAGGCGCGGGCTTGTGTCTTGAAAGGCCCAATGCGCGTCTGATCGCCGCGCCAAGCGGTCGCTCGAAAGCATAATAAAGGCCGACACATAAAAGGGCCGCAGCCAAGGTGATGAATAGAGCGGTGGACCAAGGCGGCGCCGTTCGGTTCGATACGCCGATCAGCTTGCGGACGAGCGCCATCGCCGGAATGTGTGCAAGGTAAACGGAATAGGACGCATCGCCGAGTATTTTGAGAATGGCGATTGGCCTCTTTTGCAAGAAGGGCTCTATCATGACGGCGCCTGCGACGAGCGTCGCCGCGGGCAGCCCGTAGCGGAAGATGCGTTTGAATCCGGCTGGCGGATGTTCGGCGATCAAGAAGGCGATCAGGATAAGCCCTAGAATTCCCGCTGCGACCAAAACGCCCTTTGAAACGCGCGCCCCTGAATAGATAGCGCCAATAATAACACCGCCGGCGAATTCGAGCATCAGCGGCGAGCCATAGAAGGCTGCATTCTCGGAGATCCCGTCGCGGAACACCCAGCCGGCGATGACGGGCGCGCTCACTAAAATGACGATTGTTAAAAGCCGCCGCGCTTCCGGCAGGAACAGCGCCAGCGTGAAGATGACATAGAAAAACATCTCAAGATTGAGCGTCCATCCGACCGGTAATACCGGATAGGTCGGGGGTTGCTGCACCTGTCCGTCGCTGACGCCGGCGGATGGAAGGAACAGCAGCGAGCGCAGCAACCATTCCGGATTGAAACCAAGCGAGATCCGGAATGTCGGCGTAAGCGCGACCCAAGCGGTGAATAAGGTCATCGCCCAATAAAGCGGCACGATGCGTATCAACCGCCGGGTGATGAATTTCTGTGGCGTGATCGTGCGCGGCGCGACGGTCGTCGTCCACATGATGAAGCCGGAGATGAAGAAGAAAATGTCGACGCCCGCCTGGCCGACCCTCCAATCCCTGTTGGTCGCATGGAAAAGGACAACCATAAGGGCGGCGACGCCGCGCAAATATTGAATCGACAAGAGCGTCTGCAATGGGGGCTCCCCCAAGCCGCGCGCCGCCAAAGATGCGGGCGCGTCACTATATGAGCGCGCGGTTTTCTTGGAAACCCTCGCTGACGCTGCTAAACAGCCGGTCCGAAACGGGGCCTGGAATGAGACATTTTCTGAATACCGCCGACTGGAGCCGCGCTGAACTCGCCGCGATGCTTGAGGACGCGCGGGCGATGCGCGCCTCGCCGATCGGCGAGGCCATGAAGAACAAGACGATTGCGCTTTTGTTCCTTAATAATTCGCTCAGAACGCGGACTTCTTTCGATGTCGGCGCCAACCAGCTTTGCGGGCATGCGGTTGTGCTCTCGCCGTCGGGCGGCATGTGGCCATTGGAGTTCGAGGATGGCGTTGTCATGGATGGTGAGGCCGAAGAGCACGTGAAGGAAGCGGCGAGCGTTCTCTCGCGTTATTGCGACCTTATCGGCGTCAGGGCTTTTCCGAAATTCGTCGATTGGAACGAAGACCGCAAGGACAAGATTCTCAATGCGTTTGCGAAATATTCGAGGGCGCCGGTCATCAACATGGAGACGATCACCCATCCCTGTCAGGAACTGGCCCATATGATGGCGGTCGAGGATCAATTGGCGCTTGAAGGGCGTGCGGGAACTGACGGCAAGAAATATGTCCTCACCTGGACCTATCACCCGAAACCCTTGAACACCGCTGTCGCCAATTCCTCGCTGATGATTGCCGCCAAATTCGGCTTTGACGTGACGCTCCTTTGCCCGACGCCGGACTACGTTCTCGATGAACGCTACATGGAGCAGGCGAGGAAAGACTGCGCCGCCAATGGCCGCAGCCTGACGATCAGCCACGACATTGAAGGCGCATACAAAGGCGCTGATGTCGTCTACGCTAAAAGCTGGGGCGCGCTTCCTTATTTCGGCAATTGGGCGCCGGAAAAGCCGATCCGCGACGCGCATAAGCATTTCATCGTTGATGAGGCCAAAATGGCGCTCACCAATTCAGCGCTCGTCTCGCACTGCTTGCCGATGCGGCGCAATGTGAAAATGACCGACGCCGTCTTCGACAGCCCTGCCTGTATCGCATACGAGGAAGCCGAAAATCGCCTCCATGTGCAAAAAGCGATCATGAAGGCGCTCATCGGACAATGACCGCTCCATCTCTTAATACGCGCCAGACAATCGTTCAGCTCCTGTCGAACATGCAGGACGGCAAGGAGATTCGTTCCTATCTCCAGCGCTTTTCTTCAATCGATCAGTCGCGTTTTGCGGTCATCAAGATCGGCGGGGCGATCTTGGCTGAGCAATTGCGCGAGACGGCCGACGCGCTCGCTTTCCTGCACACGGTCGGCTTGACGCCGATCGTTTTGCATGGCGGGGGACCGCAGCTTGATGCGACGTTGAAAGAGCGCGCCATCGATACGCCGAAGATTGACGGCCTCCGCGTTACGGATGCGGCGACAATGGATGCGGCCCGCGACGTTTTCATTGGCGAGAATATCAAGCTTGTCGAGGCGGTGAGAGCGGAAGGCGTAGAGGCGGATGGCCTCATCGCCGGGGTCATTGAGGCCGATTATCTCGACAAGGAAAAATACGGTTTTGTCGGCGAGCCGACTAATGTTCGTCTCGGCATGCTGAAGTCGATCGTGAAATCGGGCGCTGTGCCGATCCTCACTTGTCTCGGCGTTGCGCCGGGCGGCCAGCTTTTGAATATCAATGGCGATTCTGCGACACGCGCGCTCGTGCAAGCTCTGCAGCCGATGAAAGTTATTTTCCTTACTGGAACTGGCGGCCTTCTCGACAAGAAGGGCAAGCTTATGCATTCCATCAACCTGGCCGCCGATTATGAGCGGCTGATACAGGCTGAGTGGGTGCAGGGGGGGATGCGCCTCAAACTGCAAGAAATTCACCGTTTGCTTGAGGCGTTGCCGTTAACATCGTCAGTCTCGATTACGACGCCGGCGGGCCTCATCCGTGAGCTATTCACCCATGGCGGTTCCGGCACGCTCATTCGAATGGGCGAAAAGATCGCGACATTCACCGACAAGTCGAAAGTCGACCGCGCGCGGGCCGAAGCGCTCGTCGAAGCGGCGTTTGGCCGGAAACTGAAAAGCGATTGGTGGAATGGTCTCGATATCCGCGAAGTTTATATGTCCGACAGCTATCGCGCCGGCGCCATCCTCACCAGGGTCGATGACTTCACCTATCTCGATAAATTTGCGGTCATCGAAGAAGCCCGCGGCGAAGGTATTTCTCGTACCGTTTGGCGGGAATTCACCAAAAAGAATCCGGTTTTCTGGTGGCGCTCGCGAACGGCGAACGGGTTTAATTCTTTCTATGCCGAGATGTGTTCAGGCTCCGTCAAGAAAGGGGAATGGACAATCTTCTGGATAGGCGAAACGGATTTCGGCAAGATCGCGAAAACGGTGGAGCGCATCGCTGCGCTTCCGGCTTCGTTTGAGAGCTAATTATGAGCGAGCCTTATCTTATCGGTCTTGTCGGGGCTCGCGGCCACACGGGCCGCGAGCTCATACGCCTCATTTCCGGCCATCCGGAAATGATGCTCGCTTACGCCGTCAGCCGCGAATGGGCGGGCCGCAAGGTCGCCGAGATTGCGCCTGAGGATACCGATGAATGCATATTTGAGGCGCTCGATCCCGCGGAAGCAGCGCGCCGCCGCGTTGATGCTGTAATCCTCGCTCTGCCTGACGGCGCCGGCGCCCCATTCGTCGAGGCGTTTGATAACGCCGCCAGGGAAAAGGTCATTGTCGATCTATCTGCGGACCACCGCTTTGACGGTTGGGCTTACGGATTGCCCGAGCTCAATCGGGAGAACATCAAGAGAAAAACACGCATCGCTAATCCTGGCTGTTATGCGACGGCGATGCAGCTCGCTGTTGCACCGTTGTCGCCAATGCTTGGCGGCGTCCCGGCGATATTCGGCGTGTCGGGTTATTCCGGCGCGGGCACGACGCCCAGTCTGCGCAACGATGTCAATCGCCTTAAAGACAATTTGATGCCCTACAAGCTTTCCGGCCACAATCATGAAAAGGAAGCAACGCGTCATCTGGGTCATGCGGTGCGTTTCTTTCCGCATGTTCATTCGGCGTTTCGCGGCCTGCTCGTGACAGCGCATATTCCTCTTGCTGAAGCGCTCGACAAGGATGCGCTGATTACGCGCTATCGCGATGCTTATGCCGGCGAGCCGCTCATTGAGATCCGTGAGGAGGCGCCGGAACTGAAAGACGGTGCGGACCATTCCGGCGTCATTATCGGCGGCTTTGATGTCGGCGCTGATAGAAAAAGCGCCGTTGTCGTTGCTGCGGAAGACAATCTCCTAAAAGGCGCCGCTGTGCAGGCGATCCAGAATCTTAATATCACACTTGGATTGCCTGAATTTATGGGCATTCTGGAAGATTGAACGCGCCTTCTTCGTAAATGAAATAAGATTCATTACGGCTTCATCGGCGTGACAGCTTTACCGTCTAGGTGAGGCTCGCGCCCGGCTGAGGACGCTACTCAGACAAGGAGCCGACAATGACCAGAACAGCCCCATTTTATAAACGCGCAGCGGCCGGATTTCTCGGCGCTAGCGCGCTCGCCCTGGCTGGCGGCACGTTCGCCTATGCAGCGGCGCCGACCCAAAAACCGCCGGTCGCGGCATCGAAGCCGTCGATGTCGAAGGCGGATAAGCAAACCATCAAAACTGTTGATGAGGCCTATGACGCGGTCCGCGATATTCACCTTGCGCGGCTGGCTATTTTCAATGGCGCTCCCAATGAAGCAAAGACTTACGCCAATCGTGCGGTTGCAGCGCTGACGAAAACAAAAACATTGGCGAAAGATTATTCAATCGAAACGACGAAGAAGCCTGAGGCAGGCGACGCCTTTGTTCCTTTCGATTCATCGCTTGCGTTAGCTGAAGGGTTTACGCCAACCGAACAAAAAACCGCGACAATCAAGAAAGCAAATGAGCATCTCGCCAAGGGCGAACAGCAAAAAGCAATCGAAACGCTGAAGGCCGGTAATATCGATGTGTCGCTTACAACCGCGTTGCTGCCGGCGAATGAAAGTCTCAAGCACGCGGAAACCGCTGTGAAACTGCTTGGCGAAAAGCAATTCTACGAAGCCAATCTGGCGTTGAAAGCGATTGAGGATTCAATCGTCATCTCCGCCTATGACGCGGAATTCGCGCCAAAGCAGGGCGCCGGCAAGTCCGGTTGAGCCATTCGAGGAGACCTCCAGATCGACTGGGCTGCAACGGTTCGTTGCGGCCCTTTTTTATTGTTCGGCGCCTTCAATGCGAAGCATTTCTTCGTCTGAAAGGCCGAAATGATGCCCGATTTCGTGCACTAAAACATGCCGGATTAGAGCGCCAAGCGAGATGCCCCCGCGTGCGCGCCACTCGGCGAGGATCGCCTGACGATATAGGTGCACATGGTTTGGCGTTAAGGCTATATCGTCAATTGATTGTTCGGTGAGGGCGACGCCTTCAAAGAGGCCGCTTAGATCAAGAGGGTCGTCTATGCCGAGATCATGCAATATCTCACTTTCGGCGACTTCCGCGACATGAATGACGATATTTCCGCAGAGTTTTCGAAACGGCCTAGGCAATTCATCATAGGCTTCGCGGGCGAGGCGGTCGAACTCTGCAAGGTCGGGCGCGGCACAGTCGCCGTCGATTGACATTACTGAACGGCTGCATAGATCGCCGAGAAAACCGGAGCGACAAGCGGCATCGGTTCAACGCCGCGGGTCATTCCAGCCCGCACGATCACTATATTCCTGTCCGGGATAATGAGGACATATTGTCCTTCATGGCCGGCCATCAAATAGGCGTCGTCCGGAACGCCTGGAATATATTGGGGTCTGCCGTCTTTACCTGGCCGATTGAGCCAGAATTGCGCGCCGTAAAAATTATCTGACGCGGAAGCTGCGACCGTGACATAATTCGTCCAGCCCGCGGGAAGAATTTCAACACCGTCGACAACGCCGCCACTTAGATACAATTGGCCAAGTTTCGCCCAGTCGCGTGCTGTTGCGTAAACGAAAGACGAACCGATAAACGTGCCGCTTGCGTCGGGTTCAAGCGTAAATGACGATGCGCCGATTGGGCCGAAAACCTCTTCATAGGCGAAGCGGTGATAATTGACGCCTGATTCGTCGAGCGCTCGACGCAATAGCCGCTGTAAAAGATTTGTTGTCCCCGACGAATACGACCAGAATGTTCCCGGAGGATGGGTGAGCGGTTTCGCCGCTGCAACGCTTCCAGCCGAGCGTGAGCGGAACAACATGCGGTTAACATCAGAGCGCGGGTCGCCATAGTCCTCATCGAAGGCGAGACCGCTTTGCATCTGCATGAGATCGTTCCAGGTGATCTCAGGTCGTTTGGCGTCGCCTTTCCACTCTTCCGCGGCGGCGGGAGAATTAATATCGACAAGCCCTTTTTTAACAGCCGCGCCGATCATCGTCGCCGTGACGCTTTTTGCCATCGACCAGGAAAGAAGCGGCGTTTCGGCGGAAAATCCCGGCGCGTAACGCTCGGCGATAATCGCGCCGTCTTTCATGACCAGAATGGCGCGCGTTTGTTGGAGCGGATCTGCAAATGCTTTGTCCAGCGCTGTATTAATGGCGTCACGGTCGACGTCGTAATTCGCATATCGTAGAGTGAAATCGCCTTTTTCCTGAGCTTGTTCGCTTGCGAGATCCCTCGATGGTAACGGCGCCGGCGCGCCGCCGCGAACGAGCGTGCAGCCATAGCCGTCGCGATAAATTGCGCGGGACCGGCCAAGACCGAACAGGGAAGCCTTCACTTGGCGCGACTGCTCGTCGACCTCAACGTTCACGTAATCAAGAAGCGGGGAAATGCCGTTGAAATCCAGCTTCAGCACGGCGTCTTTGTTGCGACCGGCGAGAAAGATTTCCGAGCAGGCGACTTTTGCAATATAACCTGCGCCGACGCCGGCAGCCGGATTGGCGTAGAGCGCGACGAAAAGAGCGCCCGCTGCAACGATCGCGAGCGTCGCCCCCGCGGCAAGTTTTTTCATCTTCTCTCTATTCCATCGGCCGGAAAATGAGCGTCATGATAACGCCGATAAGGCCGACGACCGCCCAAAGCGGCAAATTCAACAAAGTGGTGATCGCCTTGGCGACGCCGCCCGGCGCATTGGCGGCGATAGCCGGGCCATTAATCCCAATCAGCCCCAGCACTTCGCCCGAAGTGCGGATGACCGGTTCGCCCGCCTCCATCGAGGAAATCGCGTCCGCCCCCAAAAGGGCGATCGCAATCGCCACCAAGACCCAAGAAACTAACCTGAAAGCAGCCATGCCAACCCCTCTTTGGCGCTTGAACTATCATTAGAATACCGGAGGCCGGAGAAGCGCGCAAATGCGCGCAACCGGGGGCGGCGCTTGCCTAACGCCATTCGCCCGCTATAGAAGCGGCGCTCTCGCGTCTGGCTCGTTTCGGCGCGAAGGACAGGTGGCCGAGTGGTCGAAGGCGCACGCCTGGAACGCGTGTAGGCGGGCAACCGTCTCGTGGGTTCGAATCCCACCCTGTCCGCCAGGATTTTACGTAACAGTTTGCATGTGCCTGCACTGCGGATCGCGATGACTCCGGCGGCGCCTTTTAACTGCGCGGCGCTCTCACGGCGCATTGAAAATGACGCCCGGTGAGGCAGCCGCGCATGGACATTTCAGGCAATTAAAGCAGCGCCCCCGGTATTTTGAACGCTATATTGACTTTGAGTGATAGACTCTGTATTAACACGATAATACATTATTATAATGAACCGATGTAAACCTGGGGCTGACATGCCAATTCGCGCCGAACAAAAGGAGGACGATCATGCCGGCCGGTATGACAGCGTTTCGGCGCGGGCGCCGGATATCGAAAATCTTTGTCAGGCGGTGCTCAGCTTGCGGGATGAGGAAGAATGCCGCCGATTCTTCGTCGATTTATTTACGCCTGCAGAACTCCGTTCCTTTTCAGAGCGCTGGCAGGTGGCGCGTTTGCTCGACGGAACGCGTCTTTCTTATCGCGATATCCATGACAAGACCGGCGTCAGCACGACGACAGTCGCTCGCGTTGCGCGGTTTCTTCGCGACGAGCCTCATCAAGGCTACCGCCTTGTGCTCGATCGCATAAGGAATTTGCGAGATGGATCAAAGAAAAGGACGGCTACGCGTCGCGATTCAAAAAAAGGGACGGCTAGCCGATAAAAGCCTCGATCTGTTTCGGCGCGCGGGTCTGCGTCTATCAAACGGCAAAAATGATTTATTCTTCAAGGCGGAAAATTTTCCCGCTGATTTTCTAATGGTGCGGGATGACGACATTCCGACTTTTGTTAACAGCGGAGTCTGTGAATTCGGAATTGTCGGGCGCAATGTCCTTGAGGAATGGTGTCTTGGCGGCGATGACCGGCAAATCGAGGTTTTAAAACCGACCGGCTTTGGCAAATGCAGTTTGCGAATCGCTGTTCCTGATGGCGCTAATTATCGCGGCCCCCAATCACTATCAGGCATGCGCATCGCAACGTCTTATCCGAGGCTTTTAAAAGCCTTTTTAGACGCCAATAATGTTGAAGCGTTTATAGTGCGCATGAGCGGTGCAGTGGAGCTTGCGCCAAGGCTCAATATAGCCGCTGCTATTTGCGATCTCGTATCGACCGGACAGACGCTTGAGGCAAATGGTCTGAAGGCTGCGGACATTGTTCTTGAGAGTGAAGCCTTGCTTGTGAGATCTGGGGGGAAATTCGATCCTTCACTTGAGTCGGTCGCGGAAAAATTACGCCTACGATTTAACGGCGTTCTTGCTACTGAGGAAACAAAATATGTGATGTTGAATGCGCCTGCGGCGGCGCTTAAAAAAATAACTGAAATTTTGCCGGGCGCCGAGGCGCCGACGGTTGTTCCGCTCGCTGGCGATGCGGACCGATACGCTGTTCACGCTGTCTGCAAGGAATCAGTCTTCTGGGAAACGCTTGAGCGGCTGAAGGCCGCCGGCGCCTCTGCGATTTTGGTTCTGCCAATCGAAAAAATGATGTTGTAGGGGCCGGGCGTGAAGCGAGTTTACTGGAATAAAATCAACGATGAGGAGCGCAGTCTTGCGCTTTTGCGCCCGCTCCGCCGCTTCGATGAAGAGATCATCGCCGAGGCTCGTTTTATTGTCGATGATGTCTTTCAGCGCGGCGATGTTGCAGTGAGGGAACATGCGCTGCGTCTCGATGGACGTGAGCCGGCGCTCATCTCCGTTGCAGCTGCAGCGCGGGAAGCGCGAGCCACGCTGAGCGCCAAGGATCTGAATGCGCTGTCGCTCGCATTCGGAAATATTGAACAATATCATGCCGGTTCTGTTCCGGGCGACGACATTCGACATATATCACCGGGCCTTCGCTGCCGCCGCGTGTGGCGTGCGATAGAAAATGTCGGTTTGTATATTCCGGGCGGTTCTGCGCCGCTCTTTTCTACGCTTTTGATGCTTGCAATTCCGGCGCGGGTGGCGGGCGTCAAAAAATTGACCGTCGCAACTCCGCCTCAACCCGGTGGCGGATTATCGCCGGTGATTGCGCTTGCTGCACAGATGTGCGGCATTGATGAAATTTTGCTGATTGGCGGCGCACAAGCGATTGCAGCTATGGCTCGCGGCGGCGCCTATATAGAACGCGCCGACAAGATCTGCGGTCCGGGAAATGCGTTTGTTAGTGAGGCCAAGACTTATGTTTCCAGCATGCCGAGCGGACCCGCGATCGATATGCCTGCAGGCCCGAGCGAGCTGCTCGTTATTGTCGATGAATACGCCGATGTGCAGCTGGTAGCGGCCGACCTGTTGAGCCAGGCGGAACACGACCCGCTTGCTCAGGTCGTTCTTATCGCCACCAACGAGCAGATTGCGGACCTCGTCGAACGTGAAGTCAAAAATCAGCTTGAGGGTCTGCCTCGGCGGGCCATTGCACAAGCCGCACTTGAGCACGCACGCACTATTGTTGCTGGCGGCGTTTCCGAGGCAATTGAAATTGCAAACGCTTATGCGCCAGAGCATTTGGCGTTGCATCTTGGTGATGCTGCGGCTGCAGTAGACAAAGTATCGCGCGCCGGCGCTGTTTTCGTCGGAAAATGGGCGGCCGAATCTTTTGGCGATTACACTGCGGGACCGAGCCATGTCCTTCCGACAGATGGCGCGGCGCGGGCGTGGAGCGGCGTTTCGGTTTTCACTTTTCTGCGCTCCATGAGCGTGCAAGAGATTACTCTTGACGGCGCTGTAGAACTAGCGGGCGCTGCGGCGCGACTTGCGCGCCTTGAGGGTTTGGAAGCCCATGCGCGTGCAGCCGAACTGCGATCGCGCGTGTATAGCGGAGCAATAAAGTGAGCGTCGAAACGCCAAGATTGGCGCGACCGGACCTGCGCAATTTTACGCCTTACGGTTCAGCGTTCAGGCAAGCGGCCTGGACCGACGGCATAAGTCTTGACGCCAATGAAAATCCGTATGGCCCATTGATTGATGGCGAGGTGTTTAAAGAGCTCAATCGCTACCCTGAACCGCAACCTCTTGCTTTGATCCAGCGCATGGCTGCGCTCTATGGCGTTGGGCCCGAAAATATTCTTGTCTCGCGCGGCGCTGACGAGGCGATTGATCTGTTGACGAGAGGTTTTTGTGAACCGGGAAAAGATGCGGTTATTACTTTTCCTCCAACCTTTGGCTTTTATGAAACTGCAGCGCGCCTTCACGGCGTAAACGTTATCGCAGTAAACTTGGAACGCCGATTTCAATTTAACCTCGCGCATGCCCTATCCGCGATAAAGGCGCCTGGTTCCGTAAAGTTGATTTACATATGCACGCCGATGAATCCAACCGGGGGAGTCATTGAGCGAAATGAAATTCTTGATCTTTGCGAGGCGGCTTCGAATTCCCTGGTCGTTGTCGATGAGGCGTATCATGAATTTTCAGATCAGCGCAGTCTTGCGCGAGACGCCGCAGACAGGGAAAATCTCGTTGTGTTGCGCACGCTTTCCAAGGCATATGGCCTGGCTGGTGCGCGGTGCGGCGCTGCGATTGCTGAAAAAGCTACGATCAACTTCCTCAGGCGGCTTATTGCGCCATATCCATTGCCGTCACCGACAATCTACGCGGCGCTATCCATATTATCGCCTTCGCGCTTGCCAATAATAGAGAAAAGAATCGAGACAATAAAAACTGAGCGCGCACGCATTCTGGATTGCTTGCGCCGCGTTCCGGAAGTTTCAGAGGTTTTTCCGAGCCAGGCGAATTTCATTTATTTCGAAGCGCGCGACATTGAGCGATTTGCACAAAGGTTGCGCGCTCGTGGGGTGCGTCTTCGGTTTCGTCCGGATGCTTCGCCGAACGGCGTTCGTTTCTCAATTGGAACGCGGGAAGAAAATGATTTGGCGCTTGCCGCTCTTGGTGCTGATTTGACTCCGGAAAAGCGGCGTTTGGGTGAATTTGTTCGCGATACAAACGAAACGCGCATAGCGGTCTCGATTGACCTTGATGACGCCGGCGACATTCGCGTCGATACTGGCATTGCTTTCTATGACCATATGCTGGAACAGGCGGCCAAGCATGGCGGTTTTTCTCTGCGGCTTGCTTGTGAAGGCGATTTAGAGGTCGATCCCCACCATACGATAGAGGATTGCGCGTTGGCTTTCGGTTCTGCGTTGCGTATAGCGCTGGGCGATTTGCGCGGTGTTGCGCGTTTTGGATTTGCATTGCCAATGGATGAAGCGGGCGCGCAGATCTTGATCGACTTCAGCGGACGCCCACTCTCGGTCTTTTCCGGTGAATTTGCTGCAACGCATATTGGCGCGTACCCGACTGAAATGACCGATCACGTCTTCCGTTCGTTCGCCGACAGTTTGCGGGCGACAATTCATTTGAGCGTCTCTGGCGTGAATGATCACCACAAAACTGAAGCCTGTTTCAAGGCTTTTGGACGCGCATTGCGCCAAGCTATTGCCCGCAAAGGCGACGAGCTGCCTAGCACGAAAGGCGTTTTGGCGTGAGGGTGACGATTGTCGACATTGGATGCGGAAATATTGCATCAGTGGCTTTTGCGTTCGAGCGTCTGGGGGCGTTTGTTGAAATTTCAAACGATGCTAGGCGCATCGCTAAATCGCCGCGCGTAATTCTTCCAGGCGTCAGCGCTGCTGGATACGCTATGGCGAAAATTGATTCACTTGGCTTACGTGAAACTATTTGCACTCTGCGCCAGCCGACGCTCGGCATATGTCTCGGTATGCAGCTGTTCTTTGAACAATCGGAAGAAGGCCGTGTCAGATGTCTTGGCATAGTGAAGGGCGAGGTGCGTAAGATTGACGGCGCGCCTGACAGACCAACGCCGCATATGGGTTGGAGTCGGCTAAACATATTGCAAGAAAAATCAACTCTTGCGTTCGGGCTTGAAAATGGCGCTTATGTCTATTTTGCGCACAGCTATGCATGCGAGGCCGGCGATACTACAGTTGCAATGGTCGATTATGGCGGCGCGTTTGCAGCGCTTTGTCAAAGTGGTAATTTTTTTGGTTGTCAGTTTCATCCTGAACGTTCCGGCGAAGTTGGCGCGGCGGTGCTCTCAAACTTTCTTGCCGCGCCATGCTGATTTATCCGGCGATAGACCTAATGGGCGGATGTTGCGTTCGCCTTTCGCAAGGCGATAGGGGTCGTGTTACGCGCTATGTGGAGACTCCAGCCGAACTATTGTCGCGTTTTGCGGCGTCTGGCGCGTCGTGGGCGCATATCGTTGATCTTGATGGCGCTGAAAAAGGCTTGCCGGTACAGCACAATCTCGTAGCCGCACTCGCGAAGGAAGCGCCGGTTTCAATCCAGGCGTCAGGCGGTATCCGCGATGCTTCTCATGTTGAAATGCTTTTTGAAGCGGGTGTTTCAAGAGTTGTCATCGGATCGCTGGCTGTGACGAAATCCGAGCGCGTCAATGGCTGGATCAAAAAATTTGGCCCATCTCAAATTGTCCTCGCCTTTGATGTCCAGATAGTCGAACCCGGTGAGCCGATGGTTGCAACGCATGGATGGCGACGCGCCTCAACCAAAACGCTTTGGAGTTTGCTCGACGCATACGCAGATAGCGGATTGGAGCATATTCTGGTGACGGATATCAGCCGTGATGGAATGCTGTCAGGCCCGAACGTCGCGCTTGTTGAGGAAATAGTCTGCCGGTGGCCGGCGATAAAACTTCAGGCGTCGGGCGGAGTTGGTTCGCTTGAGGATGTTGCAGCCTTGCGTAGCGCTGGCGCTGACGCGGCAATCATCGGCAAGGCGATTTATGAAGCGAGAGTCGATCTTGCTGAGGCGATTCGTGCCGGCGCGTAGAATCATTCCCTGTCTTGACGTCAAAGATGGACGCGTCGTCAAAGGCGTCCAGTTCCGTGGGTATGAAATTGTCGGAGATGTCCTTGAATGCGCCTTGCTCTATGCGCGTGAAGGCGCAGATGAACTCGTTCTGTATGATATCGCTGCTAGCACCGAAGGACGTAGCCTCGATCCATCCACTATCAGAGAGATTGCGCGCCGGATTGATGTTCCTTTCGCCGTCGCCGGAGGGCTTCGCACGGTTGAGCAGGCGATAAGCTGTCTAGAGAACGGCGCAGACAAAATATCGATTAATTCGCCAGCGTTGGAGCGTCCGGAATTTATTGACGAACTGGCGCGCATCGCTGGCGCGCAATGTGTAGTTGTCGGCGTCGATAGCTTCGAAGAGGAAGGCGAATATTACGTGTATCAATATACCGGAGACGAAACAAAGTCGCGATGCTCCGGCCGAGCCACATTTGAGTGGTTACGCGAAATTGAAGACCGCGGCGCTGGCGAGGTCGTCCTGAATTGTATGAACCGCGACGGCATGCGTGCCGGTTATGATCTGCGCCAACTCGCAAAGGCTCGCTCAATTCTAAACGTTCCGTTGATTGCTTCGGGCGGCGCTGGCGAAATGGAGCATTTCTTTGATGTCTTTTCGGAGGCTGATGTCAGCGGAGCTCTCGCGGCAAGCGTATTTCATAAAGGTCTTTTCTCGATACCGGATTTGAAGAAATACCTCCGCCAAACAGGATTGGAGATACGGTGATAACGCTGGCGGATGTTGACTTTCTTGACTGGGAAAAAAGCGACGGACTTTTACCAGCGATCATACAGGATGAGCGCACGCTGCAAGTTTTGATGCTCGGCTATATGAATCCGGCTGCCTTGCGGGCGACGCTTGAAACAGGTTGGACGACCTTTTACAGCCGCACACGTAAAAGCCTCTGGCAAAAGGGAGAAACATCGGGGAATCGGCTGCGGCTGAAATCAGTCCGCCGAGACTGCGATAATGACGCGCTTCTCGTATCGGTCGCCCCGGAAGGGCCGACCTGTCATTTGGGGTCAACGAGTTGCTTCTCGGGGCAAGACGCGCCTGGCCTTGGATGGTTGGCGCGTCTTGAAGATGTTATCCTCGGCCGAAAGGGAAAAGACGGGTCAAGAAGTTACACCGCAGGATTATTTGCGGAAGGACCGGCTCGGATAGCGAAAAAGGTTGGCGAAGAAGGGGTCGAGACAGCGCTCGCAGGCGCATCGGGTGAACTGAACGAGCTGAACGAGGAAGCAGCCGATCTGCTTTTTCATCTGCTCCTACTTCTCGCGGCGCGGAATAGTTCGTTGGCGCAAGTCGTAAATGTGTTGCGTGCGCGCCGTGGCGGATGATGGCTGAAACTGCAGTAGGTCCTGATGAAAATTGTTCCGAAACTGAACTGAACCTCGCTTGCTAAATATTCTCCGACCAGCGGAATTTTTGCTGATTCAGCCCAAATATTACCGGTTCCGGCAGGGCTGGGAATTCGCCACTTTGCGCAGCATATTCATCATGCGTGCGAAGTTATGTATCGCGACGATCGTTGATAGAATCACTGCCTCCTGCACACCCGGCTTGCCGTGCGGGTGAAAACTGATCAGTCTGCGGCTCCAAAATCTGCGGAGGTCGCAATGAAATTGGGTTTGTTTTTTGCAGCGTTGGCTGCGGCCTATGGGATTACCGCCGCTGAGGCCGCCGATATCGTCATTGAAAACATTTCCATTATCGACGGGTCAGGCGCCCCGCCGCAGCCGGGAATGTCCGTTGCGATCTCGAACGGAAAGATCGAACGCATCGCCGATCATGCGCTTGACGTAGTTAGCGCGGAAAAAATCGACGCGACGGGCAAGTATCTAATTCCCGGTCTCATCGACGTGCATATCCATCTGCGCGGCGCCGCCGATCCATCCGATCCAAAGTCGAGACGCGACCGCGGCGCGGGTATGCGCGCGCTTGCGAGTTATCTTTATTCCGGCGTTACGTCGGTCTATGATGCTGGCAATGATCCAGATTACATTCTGGGTCTTCGTGCGGAAGAGCGCGCCGGCAAGATCCAGTCGCCGCGCATTTTTGCAACCGGCGGTATCGTCACCTATCCCGGCAGCCACGGCGCCAGTAAATATGCAACGCTGATTGACGAATGGCCAGCCGACAAAAAGCTTGCCGAAGCGCATGCAGCGCGAAACCCCGATCTTGTAAAATTTACGCTGGAGGAACGGGGTTGGGGCGCGCGTCCGATGATCCCGATCCTGCCGGTCGATCTTCTGCAGACGCTTGTCGAATTTTACAATGACAAGGGAATTCGCTCGACGGCGCATGTGTCGAGCGAGCGCCGCGCGCGCCAGGCGATATTCGCCGGCGTCGACACGCTCGCCCATCCCGATATTCAAGGGCCGATCACAGACGATTTCGCGCGGCTGATGGGTGCAAAAAAAACGCCGATGGCGTCGACGCTGACAATCGGGGAAAACTATTCAAGGCTCGCAGAACATCCTGAATTTCTCGACCAGCCGCTTTATCGCGCCGCTTATTCGCCAGCTGAAATCGAAAAGTTGAAAACAGAAACGCGGAAAACCTATCAGGAGCGGAGCTGGACCTGGTGGATGAAAATTATGACGCCGACCGCCGAAGAGAATATCCGCAAAATTCATGACGCTGGCGGCGTTGTCGCGCTCGGCACCGACCAGACGATCGGTCCGGCCGTGCATCGCGAGATGGAATTGCTCGTTGATGCCGGGATCGCGCCGCTCGATGTTATTACAATTGCAACGCATAACGCTGCGCTCTTCCTTGGCAAGGAAAAGGAACTCGGCCTTGTCGCGCCTGGCATGAAAGCGGATCTCGTTCTGCTCGAAGCGGATCCGGCGAAAGATATCAACAACGCAAAACGCATCTCGGCGGTCATCAAGAACGGCGCGATCATCGATCTTTCAACGCTCGATTTGGCAGGCGTCAGGGCGCCATGACGAAAAAAATCAGGATAGGCGGCGCGTGCGGCTATTGGGGCGATGCGGCGGATTATGCGACCGCACAATTGCTTGATGGCGACGACGTTGACTATCTCGTCTATGACTATCTCGCCGAGATTACGCTTTCGATCATGGCGCGTGCGCGCTCGAAAGATGCGTCCGGCGGATATGCGAGCGATTTTATTAGCACCGTCATGGGGCCGTCGCTCAAAAAGATCGCCGACAAGGGCGTCAAGATTTTGTCGAATGCAGGCGGCGTCAATCCGAAGGCCTGTGCGGAGAAGTTACGTGAAGCAATTAAGGCGCAAGGATTGTCGCTTAAAGTTGGGGTTGTTACAGGCGATGATCTTCTAAACAAGGCAGATGAATTTTCATCGCGCAGCGTAACGGAAATGTTTTCCGGCGCGCCGTTTCCCGTGTCGCAAAAGATAGCATCCATCAACGCCTACCTCGGCGCCTTTCCGATTGCCCGGACGCTCGGTGAGGGCGCCGATATCGTCATAACGGGGCGCGTTGTCGACAGCGCTCTAACACTCGCAGCTGCGATTCACGAATTCGACTGGGCGCGCGATGATTGGGACAGGCTGGCAGGCGGCAGCCTCGCCGGGCATATTATCGAATGCGGCGCGCAGGCGACCGGCGGCAATTTCACCGATTGGGACGCGATTGCCGGATCAATCGCGGCGGTTGGTTATCCCATTGCGAAAATTGATCCTGACGGCGCTTTTGAAATTTCCAAGCCCGACAATACAGGCGGCGTTGTGTCGTTTGGCTCGGTCGGCGAACAGATGCTCTACGAAATCGGTGATCCGGCGGCCTATATTCTTCCCGATGTCGTTTGCGACTTTACGGATGTGACCATTAAAGAGACGCGCAATGGCGCGGTGTGCGTCAGCGGCGCTAAAGGACGTCCGGCGCCTGACGCCTACAAGGTGTCTGCGACCTTTGAGGATGGTTGGCGTGGCGGCGCCGTCTTTTTTTATTATGGTGAAGATGCAGCAAATCGCGGCCGCGCCTTCGCGCAAGCCGGCATTGATCGCGCACGCGCGCGGCTTGGAGCGTTGAACGCGCCCGATTACGAGGAGACGCTGGTTGAGATTGTCGGCGACGAAAGTCATTATGGCGATTATCGTCAGACATCCGAAACGCGTGAAGTCGCAGTAAAGGTTGCTGCGCGTCACGCCGATGCGCGCGCAGTCGGGCTCCTTCTTAAAGACCTCGTTGGCGTTGGATTGTCTGCGCCGCCCGGGCTTTGCGGTTTCGCCGGCGGAAGGCCGAAGCCCTCGCCGGTCGTCAGGCTGTTCTCTTTCCTCGCGCCGAAAAGCGGCGCGCCGATTGAGATCGAAATCGATGATGCCGTGATCGCGTATGGCGTTGATGAAGGCGCGCCACTCGATGCACGCTCAACCCCGCGCGCCGCAGCGCCGATTTCCGATATTAGCGGCGAGATGGTGAGCGTTCCCCTTGCCAAACTTGCTTTCGCGCGCTCGGGCGACAAGGGCGATAAGGCAAATATCGGCGTGCTGCCGCGCCGCAAGGAATATGCACCCTATATCGGCGCGGTATTGACTGAAAGGGAAGTCGAGAAGCGTTTTGCTCATTTTCTTCGGGGCGAAGTTTCGCGCTATTACATGCCCGGAACAGGCGCGTTTAATTTCGTGCTCGACAAAGTGCTTGGCGGCGGCGGGGTTGCAAGCCTTCGAAATGATCCGCAAGGGAAAGGCTATGCGCAATTGCTGTTGCAGGCGCCGGTTCATGTGCCTGTGAAAATGGCCGAGGGGCTTAAATGACGCGCTTTGCTTCGAAACTGAAAACAGGTTCAGCTTCATTCAAGAAGAACCGCGCCGACATGCTGGCGCTGATTGACAAGCTCAATGAATTGAATGCGCGCGCGCCGGCGCTTTCAGCGTCAAAAGCGGAACGGTTTCAAAAGCGCGGGCAATTAATGCCCCGTGAGCGCCTTGCACGCATACTGGATCCCGGCATGCCGTTTCTGGCGATCGGTAATGTGGCAGGATACCTCCTCGACACCGACGATGAATCGAAATCCATCCCCGGCGGCACGATAATTTCAGGGATTGGTTTTATCGGCGGCGCCCGATGTGCTGTCGTTGTTGACGATAGCGGCATTCAAGCCGGCGCCATGACAGAAGCAGGCGGTTATCGCTTGCGCCGCGCGCAGGAAGTCGCGCTTCAGCAAAAACTGCCTTTCATTCATCTCGTTGAAAGCGCCGGCGCCAATTTGCTTGGTTACACGGTCGGCGGTTTTGTGGTTGGCGGCGGCCTCTTCGCCAATCTGGCCCGATTGTCAGCAGCGGGACTGCCGGTCATTTCCATTCTCCATGGATCTTCAACCGCCGGCGGCGCCTATATGCCGGGGCTTTCCGATTACGTCATCGCCGTTAAAGGCAACGGCAAGGCGTTCCTCGCAGGGCCGCCGCTTTTGAAAGCAGCAACCGGCGAAATCGCACGCGACGATGAGCTTGGCGGCGCAGAAATGCATGCAAGCGTTTCAGGGCTTGCCGACTATCTTGCCGATAATGACGCGGAAGCCTGCGCGATCTTGAGGGAGGTTGTCGCACGGCTCGGCTGGAACGATCATGCGGCGCCGGCGCGCGAGCGCGAATTCGCGCCGCCTGCTTACGACCCCGATGAGATCGCCGGCATAACGCCGGTTGATTACAGAACGCCCTATGATTTCCGTGAGATTGCTGCACGCGTCGCCGATGGATCGGATCTTCTTGACTTCAAGCCGCGTTATGGCGTCTCGACAATCTGTCTGCAGGCTGAAGTTTTCGGCCGCGCTGTCTCCTTTATCGGTAATAATGGTCCGATTGATCCTGATGGCGCCACCAAGGCCGCGCAATTCCTGCAATTGCAGGATCAGGCGGGAACGCCAGTCGTCTTTATGCAGAACACCACTGGTTATCTCGTCGGCAAGCAATATGAACGCGGCGGCATGATCAAGCATGGGTCGAAGATGATCCAGGCGGTGACCAATATCCGCGTGCCGCGCCTTACATTTATGATTGGCGCAAGCTATGGCGCTGGCAATTACGGCATGTGCGGGCGCGGATACGATCCTGATTTCTGTTACGCGTGGCCGAATGCATCGGTTGGCGTCATGGGCGGCGAGCAGGCGGCGACTGTGATGGAGATTGTCGCGCGCGCGCAAGCCAAAGACGCGCTCGATGAAGAAGCCCAAAAGCGTCTCGACATGCAGGGTAAGATGCTGACGCATCTCTTTGACCGGCAATCAAGCGCTTTTTATGTTTCCGGCCATCTGCTCGACGACGGCGTTATCGATCCGCGCGACACGCGCAATGTGCTGGGCTTCCTTCTGGAGACGGTGGATGAAGGAAAGCGCCGGGCGCCCTGTCCAAATGCTTTTGGCGTCTCGAGAATGTAAAGGGCGCGCTGATGGCAAAGAAAATCAATTCGCTGCTTGTCGCCAATCGCGGTGAAATCGCTGTTCGCATATTCGAGACGGCAAAACGCCTCGGGATAAAGACGATCGCTGTCTATTCGGATATCGATGCGGGCGCTATGCATGTCGAGATGGCGGACCGGGCGGTCGCCATTGGCGGCGCAGCGGCGAGCGAGTCCTATCTAGTTGCTGAACGCATAATCGAGGCTGCGAAAAGCGCCGGCGCCGACGCCATTCATCCGGGTTATGGCTTTCTGTCGGAAAATGCGTCGTTTGCAAGAGCGGTGCGAGACGCCGGCCTTATTTTCGTCGGTCCTTCAGCGGAGGCGATTGAGATCATGGGCGACAAGGCGCGCGCCAAACGCGCCATGATCGCGGCGGGCGTTCCGGTCATCCCGGGCTATCAGGACGATGATCAAACTGATGAAGCGTTGTGTCGCGAAGCGGGGAAGATTGGATTTCCGCTGATAGTGAAAGCCGCAGCTGGGGGCGGCGGCAAAGGAATGCGTCTTGTCGATGACGCTGTGAAATTAAATGACGCGCTCGCCGCCGCCCGCGCCGAGGCGCAGGCCGCATTCGGGTCGTCCGTCTTGCTGCTTGAAAAAGCGATCAGCGATGCGCGTCATGTCGAAATCCAGATTTTCGGCGACGAAGCGGGAAATTACGTTCACCTTGGCGAGCGGGATTGTTCCGCACAGCGTCGCAGCCAGAAGATAATCGAGGAAGCGCCTTCGCCAGGCGTCAATGAAAAGCTGCGCTCGGCGATGGGCGCGGCGGCAATTAATGCAGCGCGCGCGGTTGATTACGCCGGCGCCGGCACGGTCGAATTCCTGCTTGGTCCTGAAGACGAGTTTTATTTCCTCGAAATGAATACGCGTATCCAGGTCGAGCACCCCGTGACCGAATGCGTAACGGGTTTTGATCTCGTCGAATGGCAATTACGCGTCGCTGAAGGCGTCAATCTACCGGCGGCGCAGTCGGATATTGAGCTCAATTGCCATGCGATCGAAGCGCGGCTCTATGCAGAAGACCCGGCGGCCGGGTTTTTGCCGGCGTCTGGCGATATTCTTTTATTTGAGACAGACGAAAGCGTGCGAGTCGATAGCGGCGTTCGAACGGGCGATGCGGTCTCTCCCTATTACGATCCGATGATCGCGAAGATCACCGCTTATGGGGCCGATCGCGAAGATGCGCGCAATAAGCTCGTCAGCGCTCTTCGAAAAACTGTTGTGCTCGGCCTTGCGACGAACCGCGACTTTCTTCTCGAGTTGTTGACGTCTGATGCATTCGCAGCGGGGCGGATGACAACACGTTATGTCGAAGCGCGCGGCGTGTATGAACCTTCGTCTATATCGGGCGATGAATTCTTGCTCGCCTCTACGATCCTCTTCGTGCTTGAACGCGACGACGCATTTCAGAGATCAACCGGCATTGCAGTCGATCTTCTCAACTGGTCGAGCGGCGCGCCGCTCGCAAGCGCTTTCGACTTTGAGATCGAGAATGAACGGCGCACCGTCTCGCTGACGCCGCTTCACGACGGCGGCGTGATGATTGACGGTCACGAAATTGAAGTTGCGTTCTGTTCTGATGAAGAGGCTTTGCTTGTCATTGATGGCGAGGCGCAAAGCGTATTTTTCACACGCACCGAGAGTGCGCTATACATCGCCTCTGAAACCCGCATCTTTACGGCGATGACTTCGCTTGCAAAAGCGTCAGCGGCGGAGGCCGCCAGCGGACTTGTTACTGCGCCGATGCATGGCGTCGTCAGTGAGATCTGTGTAGCGGAAGGCGACAAGGTCGCGGAGGGCGATCGGCTTTGTATCCTCGAAGCGATGAAAATGCGTCACGAGATTGCCGCGCCGAAAGCGGGTCCTGTCGCATCTATTCACGCGGAAACGGGCGCGCAGATCGCCAGCGGAGATATTATCCTCGAAATCGGCGACCTTGAAAAATCCGCCTAGTCGCCTTCGATCTTTCGGATAATGTCGATGACGCCCCGCTCTTCGTTGAGTCGCGCGGTCATATCTGCATATGATGGCGTTTCGGCAAGCATGCGCCGTGTGATGCGCTCATAGTGCTGGATGAACCAGGCGATTTCATCATCCTGCATGAGGCCCCCGCCGACAGTCCTGCGGTGCGCCAGTTCATGCTCCTGCTCTGTGCGCCATTTTTTGACGACGCCAAAAGAGGGAGCAGCAATAAAGATGAGGCAGTCAAGAAAAGCGAAGAGGCGCGCGTAACGCGTCATCAGTTGATTATTCGCATAACGCCGCCACTGACCGTTTTCATCAAAGACGCGTTCGAGCATGTTGATGGGCTCAATCAATGCGTCATCGGATTCCGCGCGCGCGCCGACACACCAGCCCTCAAAAATAACCAGGTCGGTGCGCCCTTCAATGCGCGGTTCATCGTCTAAAGCGCGATGCGCATCGGCAGCTTTATCAAAACGCGGGATTATTGCAGGATTGCCTGACTTTAGAGCCGCCAGGACCTTTACCCCAAGCTCGACATCGTGCGTTCCCGGCGGCCCGCGCGTTGTAAATAGCGGGTGTATTTCCTTTGCAAGGCGCAGCCGCTCACTGCGGCCGAGATAAAGATCGTCAAGGGAAAAACGCGCGACATCCAAGCCTTCATTCTTAAAACGCTTTTCGATTGTGGCGGCGATTGTCGTTTTGCCGGAGCCTTGCGCGCCCGCAAGCCCCGTAATCAATGGGCGCGGCGCAGCGCTTTCCATCCGCTGCTTCAGGAAATCAGCGACGGCGCCGGCAGCCTCGGGCGTTTTGTTCGTCATCGGTATAGCCATTTTACGCATCGCTGCGCTCGGCCCTTCCAACGCTCACGCTGGCGGCTATCATGCGCAATACCGTCATAGAGGACATTACCCATGGATTTCGCTTATTCGCCCCGTTGTCAGGATTATATGGGCCGCGTCGCCGCCTTCATGGAAAAATACGTCTATGAGGGCGCTGAAATCTATGACCGCCAGCATGAGGCGTTCGGTCCCGGCGAAGGGCGCTGGAAAGTGCCGCCAATCATTGAGGAGCTCAAAGAAAAGGCGAAGGCTGAGGGGCTCTGGAACATGTTCCATCCCGACAAGCGATTCGGCCCGGGTCTTTCCAACGCCGATTATGCGCCGGTCGCCGAACTGACCGGGCGCTGTCACATCGCGCCGGAAGTCTTCAACTGCGCCGCGCCCGATACCGGCAATATGGAAGTGCTGATGAAATACGGCTCGTCCGCGCAGCAGGAAGAGTGGCTGGCCCCGCTTCTTGACGGCAAGATCCGCTCCGCCTTCTTGATGACCGAGCCCGCTGTCGCGTCGTCCGATGCGACGAATATTGAAACCGACATCAAGCGTGACGGTGACGATTATGTCATCAATGGCCGCAAATGGTGGTCGTCAGGCGCCGGCGATCCGCGCTGCAAGATCTTCATCGTCATGGGCAAGACCGACAAGAACGCCGAGCGTCATGTGCAACAATCGATGATTCTCGTGCCTGCGAATGCTGAAGGCGTGAAAATCATCCGGCATCTGCCGGTCTTTGGTTACGACGATGCGCCGCACGGGCATATGGAAGTCGTGCTCGACAATGTGCGCGTGCCCAAAGAAAATATCTTGCTCGGCGAAGGGCGCGGTTTTGAAATTGCTCAAGGCCGCCTTGGGCCGGGCCGCATACACCATTGCATGCGCACGATCGGCGCAGCGGAAGTCGCGCTTGAAAAAATGGTGAAGCGGCTTTTGACGCGCGAGGCTTTCGGCAAGCCAATCTATAAACATTCAATCTGGGAGCAGCGCGTCGCAGAAGCGCGCATCGACATTGAAACATCGCGCCTTCTGACGCTGAAAGCCGCCTGGATGATGGACACTGTCGGCAACAAGGCCGCGCAGGGTGAAATCGCCATGATCAAGGTCGCCGCGCCGCGCATGGCGCTCAAAATTATCGATGACGCTATCCAGGCCCATGGCGGCGCAGGCGTCACGTCGGATTTCGGTCTTGCCAAGATTTATTCCGGAATCAGGACGCTACGCCTCGCCGACGGGCCGGATGAAGTTCACTGCCGCGCTATTTCGCGTCTGGAATTCAAGAAACACTCGAACGTCGCACAATAGGAAGGGTTGTGGGGAGCGCCGCTAAATTTCTAATCCCGATGATTGTCGCGGCGGCTGGCGCTCTCATTTCTTACAGTGCGATCGGCGCAGTTCTGAATATCGAACCAATTCTTTCCGTTCCGGCGACCAGCATCGCCTATGAGGCGTTCACAATTTCCGTCTGGCCGGTCTACGCTCTGATGGCGGCGGTGTTCTTCATGTGGGAACGCGCAGGAAGAAAGCCGTCCGTTCCCGGATATTTGATCGGCGCGCCATTCCTGGCGGCGTCAGGGCTGGCGCTCTATTTCAACCTTTTCTATGGTTTTGCGCCGCGGCTGCCTGACGGCGCGGCTGAGATGCTTTTTCTCGCCTCTGTTGCGTTCGGATCCGCTCTTTTTGCAGGGATGCGCCGGCTAACCCGGCGTTAAATACGCCATGACAATGCTAACGCCTGTTCTCGCTCTCGTCGTCTGGACGTTGATTGTCTGGATATGGATGTATGCAACGCGCCTTCCGGCGATGACGAAAGCCGGCATAAAGCCGAATGACGCCATCCATCCCGGCTCGCTCAGCGGCCTTCCGGCGTCGGTCCGCGTCGTTGCCGATAATTACAATCACCTTCATGAGCAGCCGACGATTTTCTACGCTCTGGCGATTTACTCCCACCTTGTCGGCGTCTCAGACCAGTTCAACGTTTCGCTCGCCTGGGGCTATGTCGCGCTGCGCGTCGCACATTCAATTGCGCAGATCGTGTTGAAACAGGTCCCTGTGCGTTTCACCTTTTTCGCCTTTGGGTCGATCGTTCTAATGATTATCGCGGCGCGCGATGTCCTCGCGCTTTTTGCCGGTTAGGACGCGACAGGCTGACGCTTGTCTTTGCTGGTGATGGGACTAGTCTTTCCTTGTTGGGCGCAATAGCGCAGGAGCGTTTATGCGAGTTAGAGTATTTGCTGTCATTGCTGCAACGGTTGCAGCAACGCCGCCGGGCGCCAGCGCTAAATTCAGCAAGGAATGGAGCGATTCCGCAGCCGAGATTAAGGCCGGCTGCGCGGCATTCGCAAAAACGCTGCCGGCGCCGCAATTCCCGTTGCCGCAAACCGCTGAACCGCGCGAGGCTCTCAGCTATCCGCGCGGCGCACCGCAACGCCCGCATGTCTGCCTCTTTTTTAAATTCGATATTGACGCTGACGGCGCCGCGCAAAATATCGAGCTTGTCTATAAGGGGCCGGACAATCTCAATTTTGTCTTCGGCCGTTCGGCCAGGAAAACGATCGGGAAATGGCGTTTCCTGCTGCCGGAGGAATTCAAGGAAGGTTATCAAGGCGCCTATGTCGAGGTAACTTACGATCCGGTGCGGCGCCATTATTACCAATGGGGCGCGTATGACTTTCCAAACGCCGCTAATTAACAACGATTCGGCGTTTGACTGATTTGCCGCTGCGTCATAATTCTTCACTGATTGTTGCGTCGCCTTGATTCAAATAGAAGAGTGGACGATGGATCAAATGAACGCCGAACAGTGGAAAATGATCGTCGCCGCAGCGGCCTTCATCGGCTTCATGTTAGGCCGGATTTCGGGACGCCGCGGAGCTTCCGGAAGCGGCTCGCCGTCGCCAGCCCCCGGCAGGCCTCCGGAAGAAGCGTTTGCCGCGCTTTCGCCGGAAACCCAGGCTGACATTGACCGTCTGCTGCGCGAGAAAAAGCTCATTAACGCCATCAAGGAAATACGTAAGGCTTCGGGACTCGGCTTGAAAGAGTCAAAAGATGTTGCCGATTGGCGGCGCAAAGCAATTGGACTGTGAGCAGCAAGATGGCGTTTTCCGGCCTGCCGAAAGATTATTTCGCCTTCTTCAAGGAGCTAGCCGACAACAACAACCGCGCCTGGTTTGAAGACAACAAAGCGCGTTACAAACAAAATGTTCAGACGCCATTGCTCGATTTTGTTGAAGCAATGGCGCCGTGGCTCAAGAAGATTTCAAAACACATTGTTGCAGACCCCCGCCCGGTCGGCGGCTCGGTTTTCCGCATTTACAAGGATGTTCGCTTTTCAAAGGATAAATCTCCATACAAGATTCATGGCGCAGTTCAGTTCCGCCATGCGCTCGGGAAAGATGCACATGCGCCGGGCTTTTACGTTCATCTCGCGCCGCGTGAGGTGATGTATGGCGGCGGCGTCTGGATGCCGCCTTCGCCGGCGCTGCTGGCGGTTCGAAAGAGCATCCGCGACGATGCGGCTGCGTGGCGTAAGGCGGTTAATGCGCCGGCTTTTAAAAAGCGGTTTAACGAGGTGAGAGGCGACAAACTCACGCGACCCCCGCGCGGGTTTGATGCCGATGATTCCAATATTGAGGACATCAAACGGAAGAGCTTTTTCGCGATGGATCACGGAAACCAGAAAGCGGCGATGGCGCCAGCGTTTGTTGATGACGTCGCAGCCGCCTTTGCCGACGCCGCACCGTTGATGAAATTTCTCTGCAAGGCCATGGGCGCGCCGTTCTAACGAGCGTCGTCGTCAAGGTCATAAGGAATATAATTTTCCCATTTCCATGGCAGCTTTACATCGCCGAGAAACGTTTCAACAAGCTCCTTGAAGACGCCTTCGGCGCGAACGCTGTTCGATAACAGGAGTATGCAGGTTTTCTTTGGATCGATGCAAAGCGCATAATTCGCCGTTCCGTCGTCGTGACCTTCTTTAAAGAAAGCGTGCCCAAAGGGCGATTCAAATTCGCCCCAGCCGAGACCATAGCCGAGATCGATATCGTCATTGGCGTCAGTCGTCTGTTCCCACAATGTCGGGAATTGCTGCGCTGAATGAATCCGGATCTGCTGCCGGATCATTTCCGCTTTGGAATTCTTGCTGAGACCGTCGCCGCGCACCGCGGCGGCGAGGAAATTCGACCAGTCAGCCAGTGTCGTATCCATTGAGCCGGCGGCGCGAACCTTTGAGCGCATATTATGGCGAAGATCTTTTCCCTCCGTATCATAATTGTGGGCGAGATTATTTCGGAAATCTTCCCGCCAGACCAGCGAAGTATTATTCATGGCGAAACGGTCGAATATGCGCTTTTGCATCTCGGCGCCAACGTCAAGTTCGAGACCCTTTTCGAGAACGAATTGGGCGAGGTTTAACCCTTCTCCCGAATAAGCGTAACGCGCGCCCGGCTCGAAATAGAACGCCAGTTTTCCATCCGGGTCGTAGTCGCCGTTACGGTCAAAAAATCTGAAATTCGAAAAGCCCGTCATATGGCTGAGCAAAATGCGGAAAGTGAGTTTGCGCCAGCGTTCGTCCCCGGCGAGATCCATATATTTTTCGTATTCGGGCAAGGGTTTCGGGAGATAGTCCCCGATGGATCGATCAAGATCAACGACGCCTTCATCGACGAGCTGCATGACGAAATAGGCGAATGTCGCTTTCGTCAGTGACGCTCCATACATGACAGTGTTGGTCTCCAGGGGAAGCGCCTTTCCGAAATCCCGATACCCGTAAGCGTTGAGATAAGAGACGCGGCCTCCAGCAATCAGCGCGACGGCGAGACCTTTGACATCGTTAGCGGCGATCAGTCTTTCCGTGGTTGCGTCGATCACAGCCGGCTTGAGGTTGCGTCCGTCAAGCGTTCGCCAGGCTTTGGGATTCGAAGCGCAAGCTGAAAGCGCAAGGAGTGAAAAAAGCGGGGCGATATATTTCAACATGGGACCCTTCGTATTTTCAGTCTTGCTTGTGAACGAGGAATAGCCTTCGAACACTGATACCTGCGCTCAGGAAGTTGCCGGTCGCCATCCCGTTCTAGCCAGGCAAGAACGAACTTATTTCCTTACGCGCGGACCCCCGTGTTTTCAGGGCGTCAAAGCTCCCGCCCTCCTTGATGGCGCGTGCAGTTTCAAGCATTGCGGCATAGGCGTCAAAGGCGAGCGCGCCGCCGAGAGATATGCGGGCCGCCCCGGCCTCGGCGAGTTCCTCGCGCGAACATTTCGCGAGCTTGCCGTGGATGAGGACATTGACTGGCGCGGAGACGGAGGAGCAAACGGCGCGAACCGCGTCGAGATCGGGAAGGCCGGGCGCAAAGAGAACGTCAACGCCGGCTTCTTCAAATGCATTAAGACGCGCAATGATCCCATTTAGGTCGGCGTCGCCATAAAGAAAG